>NZ_JBWKOX010000013.1:0-171793 GCF_059416305.1 Pseudomonas sp. GW821-FHT09D08 | reverse complement strand
CACCGAGCCTAGGCGAGGTGCCGAGTGTTGGGGCAAGAGCCCTTTGGTTACTTTGGGGCTTTTCCAAAGTGACCCGCCGTAAGGGCGGAACCCTAAGCCGCCGTTACCGCAGCAACGGATATGTACTCGCTCAACTCCAACGACATGGTCGGCCCGAAGGCCGCCACGGGAGCAAGTCGAATCGTCGCACCGCCCCTCCGACATTTTTGAACAGCGTCAGGCGTTAGCCAGATTCGCCAGTTCAGCCCCTGAAACGTAGCGCTCCAGATTCGCCAAGAACGTATCGGCAATCTCGTTGCGGCTATTGGTCGAAATCGCTGACGTGTGCGGCGACAACCGTACCCGTGGGTGGCTGTACAGCGGGTGCCCGTCCGGCAAGGGCTCCGGCTCGGTCACGTCGAGCGATGCCAGGCCGATCTGGCCGTTATCCAGGGCCTCCAGCAACGCCTCCTGATCGAGCAGGCCCCCACGTGCGATGTTGATCAGGTGCAGGCCCGGCCTGGCGCTGCCCAGCACATCGCGGTTGATGATATGTCGCGTGGCGTCGGTCAGTGGCGCGGCCACCACCAGGTGGTCGGCGCGGGCGAACAGGTCGTGGATGTCCTGGGCGGCGTCCACGCCGGCGCCGAACGGTGCCTGGCTCTGACGCAGCGCGACCACCTTGATGCCCAGGCCCAGGGCTTTTTGCGCCAGGCTTTCACCAATCGCGCCAAAACCAAGGATGCCCAGGGTGGTGCCCTTGAGGGGGCGCAGGGCGGTGAAATTCCATTGCGAGTCCTTCACCCAGATGTCCGGCAAATGCTTGGAGGCGGCAAAGATCGCTGCCAGGGCGAATTCGGCCAGGTTGTCGGCGGCGCTGCCTCGGGAGGTGGTCACCGGCGGGCCGTTGAACAGCCATTGCGGGTAGAAGTCGATGCCCGATGAGACCAGGTGCACCCATTGCGCGCCGTAGGGCCAGCCCGGTGGCGGGGTGTCCGGGGCGGTGTAGCCGCGCACGTTGATCGGGCGCAGCAGCAGGATATTCGCCTGGGGCGGCAGGTCGCTTGGCACGCCTGCCGGCACGCCGATCACCTGGGCTCCGGGGTGGATCGCAGTGAGGCGCGTGCGGATCACGTCGTTGTAGTCTTCGTCCAACTGGCTGGCAATAATCACCTGGGTCATGTGCGTTCCTTCTGGCGTTGGGCGAACACGGCTTTACCGACGCCTTGCAGCACCGCATCGTTCTGCGGGGTATGCACACGACTGCACAGCACATCGCGGTAGTGGCGTTGCAGCGGGCTATGGCGTGACAGGCCGGGGTTGCCGGAGGCCTCGATGGCCAGCTCCACGGCGCGGATGGCGTTGTGGGTGACCAGGTACTTCAACTGCGCGGCATTGGCGGCCGGGGTGTGGCCGTCGGCGGCGGCGTCGAGCAGGCTGCGGTTGGCGAACAGCAGGGTGTCGATATGGCCGACGGTTTCCTGGAAACGCGGCAGTGTCGACAACGCCGCACCGAGATTGGATGGCTGGCGCTCTTCCAGCCAGTTCACCAGCCAGTCCCGCGCAGCCTGGGCCACGGCGTCATACACCGAGGACAGCAGCACCGACATCCACAGGAAACCCTCGGCATCCAGTTCCGGTTGCGGCGCGCTCCAGGGGCTGACGCTGACGGCGTGGTCCAGTGGCACCAGCACATTGTCGAGCACCACTTCATGGCTGCAGGTGGCGCGCATGCCGAGGTGGTCCCAGGTGTCGATGATGCTTACGCCGGGGCTGTCCTTGGGCACCAGCCAGGCGCCCACCAGCGGGTCGGCGTCATCGCTGCGCGCCCATACGCTGAACCAGCTCAGGCCATGGCTGCCGGTGGAGTAGATCTTGCGCCCGCTGATGCGCCAGCCCTCGGCAGTGCGCACGGCAGTCGTCGCCGGCAGCCCGCCACGGGCCGGGGTGCCGAGGTCGGGTTCGACGCGCAGGGCATTGATCAATGCACCGTCGCGCACCGCGTCCTCGGCCACTCGGGTACGCAGGTGGGGCGGCCAGGTCTTGCTGTCTTGCAGGCGCGTGTGTTGCAGGTATTGCATCACCAGGATCAGTGCGGTGGACGGTTCGCCCTTGGCAATCGCACTGATCGCCTTGCGCGCCTGGGGCAGGCTGGCACCACCGCCGCCGAGGGCCTTGGGCACGGTGAGGGCGACCAGGCCATGGTCGTGCAGCCGCTGGAAGTTGGCATGGGGGAAGGCGCCGCTCTCGTCATACAGGTGCGCGGTGCCGGCCAGCTCGGCGCTGAGGCGTTCGAGCAGGGCCTCGAAGTTGGCGACCTCCACGGAGCGTAGAGACGGTTGGGTCATGAGAATGTACTCGGTCAAAATGTGGGAGGGGCGCTGGGCCTAGATGGCGATGCGTACAGGCTGTTGGCCCAGCAAGCGCTCCACCACCTGCACCACCGGCTCGGCTTCGGTACGCACCAGCCAGTCCGGGCTGACGTCCACGAACGCCACCGTGCCGTCCTGGGCAATCACCACCACGGTCGGTTGCGGCAACTCCCAGGTTCCCGTACCGGTGGTTTCACCGATGTGATTGCCCTTGGCCAGGGCTGCATTGCGCGAGGCTTCGTCGAAGCTGTAGAGGATGCCCAGGCGGCGACCGAGTTGGTTGTCCGGGTCGCTGGCCACCCGCAATTGCAGGGCGTGGCGGCTCTTGATCTCAACCAGGCGTTCAGGCACTTGCGGGCTCACCGCGACCAGGGGCACGCCCAGTTCGCGCAGGCGTGGGTAGAGTTGGCGTTCGTAATAGGGCAGGGCGATATTGCACGCCGGGCAGCCGGCAAAGCGGAAGAAGATCAGCACCGCCGGGCCGTCGGCCAGCAGCCGTTCGCGGGTCAGTTCGCCGCCTTCCACAGTGAGCAGGGTGAAGGGGTCCAGTTCATCGCCGAGCTGCACGTAGTCGTCTACCCGTGCTTCATCCACCAGGCGCTGGCGCTGGTCGATATTGACCTGCAACGCCGCCGGTGCCCAGGTCGCTACACGCTCGGCGTGCAGCGCCGCCAACTGACGGTTGAGGGACTCGCTCATGCCAGCGCCTCCTGTTGCGTTTCGACCTCGGCGGTGACGCTGTAACGGTTGGCCGGCACGTCCAGGCCAAGGTTGTCGCGCAGGGTGTGGCCGGCGTATTCGCTACGGAACAGGCCACGCTGTTGCAGCACCGGCACCACCAGTTCGGTGAAGTACTGCAAGCCGTCCGGCAGCACCGAGTTGATGATGAAACCATCGCTGGCACCGCGTTCGAACCAGGTCTGGATCGCGTCGGCGACTTGCTCCGGGGTGCCGACAAAATCACGCTTGGGCCGCGAGAAGCGCAGCGCCACTTCGCGCAGGGTCAGGCCTTCGTCCCTGGCCAGTTGCTTGATGCGGTCGGAGCCGCCTTTCTGGCTGTTGGCGCCCAGGTCGCCGAGTTCCGGGAAGGGCGCGTCCAGCGGGTACTGGCTGAAGTCATGGTCGTTGAACGGGCGGCCGAGGGCGACGATGGCGTCTTCCACGGTGACCAGCTCCACCGCCTGCTGATAGCGGCTTTCCACTTCGGCCTCGTCGCGGCCGACAATCGGGCGGATGCCCGGCAGGATCGACAGGCTGTCGGCGTCGCGGCCAAAGCCCTTGGCGCGGCGCTTGAGGTCCTGGGTATAAGCCAGGCCTTCTTCAATGCTTTCCACATGCACGAAGATGGCGTCAGCGTTCTGCGCCGCAAAGTTACGCCCATCTTCGGAGGTGCCCGCCTGAAAAATCACCGGCTGGCCCTGGCGCGAGCGCGCAATGTTCAGCGGGCCTTTGACCGAGAAAAACTCGCCTTTGTGGTTCAGCGCATGCAGCTTGCCCGGGGTAAAGAATTCACCGCTTTGCTTGTTGTAGGCAAAGGCGTCGTCTTCCCAGGAGTCCCACAGGCCCTTGACCGTGTTCAGGTGTTCCTTGGCGATGCGGTAGCGCACGGCGTGGGGTGGGTGTTCGGCCTTGCCGAAGTTGTCGGCGGTGCCGCTGAGCCATGAGGTCACCACGTTCCAGCCGGCGCGCCCGCCGCTGATATGGTCCAGGGACGCGAACTGGCGCGCCACCTGGTAGGGCTCGGTGTAGCTGACGGTCACGGTGGCCACCAGGCCGATATGCGTGGTCAGTGCGGCCAGGGCCGAGAGGATGGTCAGCGGCTCGAAGCGGTTGAGGTAATGCGGGCTGGACTTGGCGTGGATGTGCAGGCTGTCGGCGATGAACACGAAGTCGAACTTGGCCGCTTCGGCGAGTTCGGTCTGCTGTTTGTAGAAGC
Source organism: Pseudomonas sp. GW821-FHT09D08 (assembly GCF_059416305.1). Classification (NCBI taxonomy): domain Bacteria; kingdom Pseudomonadati; phylum Pseudomonadota; class Gammaproteobacteria; order Pseudomonadales; family Pseudomonadaceae; genus Pseudomonas; species Pseudomonas sp. GW821-FHT09D08. The sequence continues at coordinate 167,506 of NZ_JBWKOX010000013.1, read as the reverse complement.
CGAAATTCGTACTGGCATTCGGTTGCGCCTGCGGATGGCGCCATTCGCCCCAGCCGTGTCCGACACCGTGGACCATGGCGCCCAATTTCAAATGGCGGGGTTTCAATGGATGTGGCGTGCTCATGTTCTGCTCCTTCAGCGTGATGCTTGGTTGTTGGGGGCGCGCTTGGCGTTAAAGCTCGTGTCGAAGCCCTGGGACACGTCGATGTGCCGGGGCAGCAGGCCTTCTTGCTGGTAGGTGTCGGCGGTGGCCTGCAGGCCACTGATCACGCTGTCGTCAATCAGCACCGGGCTCAGGCGGGTTTCCTTGGCCACGGCCACATGCACGGCCAGCGGCAGCCCGGTGATTTTGGCCTGGGCGGCGGCGTACTCGTCGGGGTGGGTATTGGCCCAGGCGTAGGCGCGGTCGACGCGGGCGACAAAATCGTCCAGCTGCGTGCGCTTGTCGGCGATGGCCTGGCGGGTGGCGGCGAGGTACAGGTGGTTGCTCAACAGCGTGTTGCCGCTGGCCAGGATCCGCGCCTGGCTTTGGGACGTGACGACGGTGGTGTAGGGGTCCCAGGTCGACCAGGCGTCGACGGTGCCGTTATCCAGCACCAGGCGCGACTCGCTGGGCAGCAGGAAAATGAACTGCACATCCTTAGTGGTCAGGCCGGCCGTGGCCAGGGCCTTGATCGCCAGGTAGTGGCCGATGGAGCCGCGGCCGGTGACGATTTTCTTGCCCTTGAGGTCTGCCACCGTCTTGATCGGCGAATCCTTGGGCACCAGCAGGGCGGTGGTGTTACGCCCTTCGGCGTGAATGATGCTGACCACCTTGAGCGAAGCGCCAGCGCCAAGGGCAAACACGTAGGGCGCATCGCCCAGGGCACCGATATCCACGGCACCGGCATTCAAGGCTTCGCCCAGGGGCGAGGCGGACGGGAATTCCGACCACTGGATTTCATAGGGCACGTTTTTCGTTTCGCCGGCGACTTCCAGCAGCGTCTTGATCGTCGATTTCTGATTGGCCACCCGCAGCGGTTGCAGGTCGGCGGCGTGGGCGCCGGTGGCCAGGCCAAGGACCAGGGCGGTGCCCAGGAGCAGGCGTTTGAACGGAGTGGAAAAGACCATGGGATGCAGGCTCCAGGCAGATCGATAAAGGGTTCGGCTACCTCCGCCTGGAGAAGGGGTCGGTGAGGAGTTCACGTTATGCCCATAAAAACCTGCTGTGAAAGTCTTTTTGGTTATATGTTAATTATGAAAAATATTAAGATAATTTGTTATCTAATATGCGTTTTATGTATTTTTAAAGTGCGTAATTGCGGCTGGGGTGCCTGGGTTTCCAAAGGGACGGTGCCAATCGCTCTCAGCGCAGGTTTGCATAGTGCGAAGTTGTCTAGGCCACTGTCATTCTTCACAGGTGTCCAGGCGTTGCGCCGGGCAGAAAATGACAGTACGCAGCCAAGTCAGCTGCGAGTAAACGATGGGGGTATTTTTACCCTCTCAGCGAACCAGTGAGGATTCGTCATGTGCAAATTATTGGCAACCACATGCGTCATGTTCAGTCTGCTGTTCGGTGCCCAGTTCAGCGTGGCCTCGCAAATGGAGGCGGGTGTCCACGCCATGCAGTCTCAGTTGAGCGGTAGCTCGGGGACGGTTTCTTGCACCGACACAGAAGAAAGAAAGTAACGCAGTACCCCCGCCCCATCAGCCCTGGGGCAGCGCCTGCTCCCGCAATGGGGGCAGGCGTGCCTGGGGTCAAATGACGTAAAACCCATGGGTCCCATCGCGGGCCAGTTGCTCCACCAGACCGAACTCCCAATCCAGATAAGCCTGCATGGCTTCCCTGGGGTTGTCGGTGCCTTCGTACGGCCGGCGGTAGCGGTCGATACGCGGCGAGGCCAAGTGGGTTTCGCCTTCTTCCAGTGGCAGTTGCGCGTTGATCCAGGCGGCGGTGCCGTCTTGCAGCAGGAACACCTGTTTGCCGGTGATCGCTTCGACTTCGGCCACGGCCAGGCGCGCCAGTTGGCTGCTGCCGCAGGTCAGCACATAACGCTGGGCGGCGGGTACCTTGGCCAGGGCCTCGGGCAGTTGCGCACGCAACGCCCACCAGGCGCCGGGGATATGGCGCTTGACGTAGTTGGCGCTGGCGGTGAAATCCAGCACCACCGTGTCGCCATGGGCGAGCCATTCGGCGAGGGTATGCGGGCTGATCAGTTCGGCCTGGGGCGGCGCGGGCACCGGGGCGACCCAGGCGCCTTTCGCGCTGAAATGCGCTGCCTGCAGGTCATCCAGCACATGCACCTCCCAGCCCAGTTGGGCCAGCCAGGACGCGGACATATTCGCCCGCACGCCATCGTCGTCCGCCAGTACCAGGCGTGCCCCGCGCACGCTGGCGACATGGTCGGTTTCCTGTACCAGCTGGCCGCCCGGTGTGGAGCGTGCGCCGGGCAGGTGGCCAGCTTCGAATTCTTCCGGGGTGCGCACATCGAACAGGTAGGTGGTGCGGGTGGTGTCCTGCTGCCAGGCTTGCAGGTCGGCCAGGGTGGCGCGGCCGACGCGGGCCTTGTCGGCGACGCGGCGGGCATCGACGGCAGCGATCTGACGATGTTCTTCCGAGGTCGGGGCAAAGCGCCGCGACTGGCCGTGGGCGAGCTTCTGGCCGGCCAGGGTCCAGCCGATGGTGCCATTGCGCAGCGCAGACACCGGGTTGGCCACGCCGGCATTGATCAGCGACTGGGTGCCGATAATGCTGCGGGTGCGCCCGGCGCAGTTGACGATGATGCGGGTGGCCGGGTCGGGCACCAGTTCGCGCGCGCGCAACACCAACTCGGCACCGGGTACGCTGATGCCGGTGGGGATGCTCATGGTCTGGTATTCGTCGAAACGGCGGGCGTCGAGCACCACCACATCGGCCTGGCTGTCGAGCAGCGCCTGCACTTCTTCAGCGGCGAGGGACGGCGTGTGGCGCTCGCTTTCCACCAGCTCGCCAAAGGCCTTGCTCGGCACGTTCACATCGATAAACAGCTCGCCACCGGCCTGGCGCCAACCGTCCAGGCCACCTTCCAGCAGGCTGACCTGGGTATAGCCCAGCGCAACCAGGCGTTCGGCGGCACGGGCGGCCAGGCCTTCACCGTTGTCGTAGACGGTGACCTGGGTATCGCGGCGTGGAATGCGCGAGTACACCTCCAGTTCCAGCTTGGACAGTGGGATATTCGCCGCAAACAGCGGGTGGGATTCGGCAAACGGCGCTTCTTCGCGCACGTCCACCAGGGCGACTTCTTCACGGTCCAACAGGGCCTGGCGAATCCGGGCAAAGCTACGGGTCGATACGGTGGTCATAGGGCAGGGCTCTTTTCTTTGGACAAATCCCAGATATTCGGGAGGAAGGCGTTGGAATAACCGGAGATAAACAGTTTCTCGCTGCCGTCGGGCTGGTACACCGCACGGCGCACCGCGCCGATATTGGCGCCGTACACATGAATGCTGATCGACACCTGGTCGCTGTGGGCGTTGCTCACCTGATGGATGTCGCCGACCTTGGGCGACACCGCCTCGACCTGGCCCGGCACCAGTTGAATCGGCTGGCCTTCGGCGACCAGGCTGCCGTCGGGTGCGCGTTGGAAGCCTTGGGAGAACTCTGCGCCGCGCAGCATGCCGATCAGCCCCCAGACCCGATGGTCGTGGATCGGCGTGCGTTGCCCCGGCCCCCAGACAAAGCTGACGATGCTGAAACGCTGGCGCGAATCGGCATGCAGCAGGAACTGCTGGTAGCGCTCGGGGTCGGGGTGGGCAAATTCATCGGGGAGCCAATCGTCATGGCTGACCAGTTGCGCCAGCAGCTTGCCGCCACGGTGCAACAGGTCGCCTTCCCGTGGGTTGCCGTCGATCAATTCCGCCAGGGCGCCTATGAAGGCTCTGAGTCTCTCGGGGTGTCGGGCCTGGGTCATGGCACTTCCATCGTGTGGTCGCAGGGATAGGTTTATCTAAGCATAATGTTTATAGTTAATATGCTATTTTTTAATGATTAGCTTATAGCTGAAGGTAATTTAGAACCGGTCTGAATAGCGTTAGACGTTATCGATTGCAGCGCGGGCTATTCACGCCACGTTCCTGCAACTATGCTTCACACACATCTTAATGACTGTTCTCTATGTGCGGCCCAAATGAAAATTGACGATATCGATGCCTTTGTCGAAGTGATTCGTTGCCAGTCCATCAGCCATGCCGCCGAGTCGTTGCAATTGACCCAGCCGGCCATTACCCGCCGCGTGCAGAACTTCGAGCAGGCGCTGGGCGTGGAGCTGTTCGACCGCAACACCAAACCCCTCAAACCGACGTTGATCGGCACCCGTGTCTATGAGCAGTGCCGGCTGATCCTGCGCGAGATGGATGCCCTGCGCGAACTGGTGGCTACCGACGCACCGCCCACCGGCCTGTTGCGCCTGGGGGTGCCGCAGACCATCGGCGATGTGGTGCTGCTGGACGCGCTCAAGCACCTGCGCAGCGAATACCCCGACTTGCGTGCCCAGGTCGCCACCGGCTGGGGCAGCCAGTTGGTGGGCAAGATCGAACGCGGCGAACTGGATGCGGCGGCGGCGCTGTTCCCGGCAGGCAAGATCTTCCCGGACAACATCGTCGGCGAGTCCATCGGCAAGATGGAACTGGTGGTGGTCTGCGCCAAGGCCCAACTGCCGAAGAAACCCTGCAAGCTGGCCGATGTGTACCAGAATGGCTGGGTCCTCAACCCGGACGGCTGCGGCTTCCGCGCCGGCTTGCAGCGCACCTTGTCCGATCAGGGCCTGGCCCTGCGGGTCAACCTGGAGACCTTCGGCACCGAACTGCAACTGGGCCTGGTGGCCGACGGCCTGGGCTTGGGCCTGGTGCCACGGCCGTTGCTGGAACGCAGTGCGCACCGTGAGCAGCTGGCGGTGATGCCGCTCAAGGATTTCAAGCCGGTGATGGATCTGTGGCTGATCTATCCGCACTTCCTGGGCAACCTGCAGGCGCCGGTGGATGCATTTGGCAAGCGGGTGGCGGCGTCGTTGCATAAAGTCCGCGACGCCGCGTAACCCTGTGGGAGGGGGCTTGCCCCCGATGACGGCCTCTGGGCCGACCATTTTTTTGGATTGGACCGGGTACATATCCGTTGCTGCGGTAACGGCGGCTTAGGGTTCCGCCCTGACGGCGGCTCACTTTGGAAAAGCCCCAAAGTAAGCAAAGGGCTCTTGCCCCACCACTCGGCACCTCGCCTAGGCTCGGTGTGCCCGGAATCCGACAGTGATTTGGGGGGCCGCCGCCACGCGCCATCCATGGCGCGGGGCGGCTAAACCGGCATCCCTGCCGGTTTACCCCCCAAATCACTGTCGGATTCCGGCCAGCGTGGTTAACGGGGCGCCTGAGATCAAGATCAAGATCAAGATCAAAAGCAAGATCAAGGGCGGCTCGCTTCGCATCGGTGTTAGCGTTGCGGGAGATACTCATGGCCATCGGGGGCAAGCCCCTCTTATCAAACTTAAAATAACTGAATGATTTTAGGGGGTTAAAATTTCACCCTGAAGTCTTGAGTCTTGCCTGAACAATTTCAGGCGACCGCATTCTTGTGGCAAGCCCGCTCGCCACAGTTTGCTGCGCGACAGCGCTGTGTCGAAGAGGTCGTGGGATCTACCACATTTGCCCTGAATTATTGGTAAGGGTTATATGAAAAAAAATAATAATTAGCTTAGATTAAAATGTGCTTTTTATTATTTTTGACCATCCCCTAGGCTTGCCTGGAAGTCCTTAAGGCCATCCAGGAAGTTTTGCCATGAGCAGCGTCACCTCGATCACCAACCTCACCAGCAATGTTCGCCAGCGCGTTACCCCGCAAGAGTGGGAGGTGCGCGTCAAACTGGCCGCCGCTTATCGCCTGGCCGCTTTGTACAAGTGGACCGACCACATCTACACCCACTTCTCCGCCCGCGTGCCGGGGCCGGAGGAGCATTTCCTGATCAACGCCTTCGGGTTGTTGTTCGATGAAATCAGCGCGTCCAACCTGGTCAAGGTCGACCTCGACGGCACTATCGTCGATGACCCTACCGGCCTGGGCATCAACTACGCCGGTTATGTGATCCACAGCGCGATCCACGGCGCACGCCATGACCTGCAGGCGGTGCTGCACACCCACACCCGCGACGGCATTGCGGTGTCGGCGCAGAAGGACGGCCTGCTGCCGATCTCCCAGCATTCCATTGGTTTTTCCGGGCGCGTGGCGTACCACGGGTATGAAGGCGTGGCCCTCGACCTGGACGAACGCGAGCGGCTGGTGGCGGACCTGGGCGACAAGAGCGTGATGATCCTGCGCAACCATGGCTTGTTGACCGCCGGCGTCAGCGTTGAACATGCGTTTGCGCAGCTGCAACAGTTGGAGCGCGCGTGCAATATCCAGGTGGCGGCGCAGGCGGCGGGGAATGCGGAGTTGATCTTCCCGCCTGCCGAAGTGGTGGAGAAAGTCGAACAACAGGCCAAGGTGTTTGCCAGTGGCGAAGGACCGGGGGTGGCGCGGCATTGGAATGCGCTGATTCGGCAGTTGGAGCGGACTGATACCGATTACAAGAACTGATGTGAAGATCAAAATGTGGGAGGGGGCTTACACCCCCTCCCACATGGGTTTTGTGGTGTTCTTGCTTATGCGACCTGTTTGGCCTGCTCGCGTTCAGCAATCAGCTGCCGGGTGAGGGGGATCAACCGCTTGCCATAGTCGATCGCATCATTGAGCGGATCAAACCCACGGATCAGGAAGGTGGTGATGCCGAGGTCGTAATAATCGACCAATGCCTCTGCCACCTGTTCGGCGGTCCCCACCAACGAGGTGGAGTTGCCCTGCGCCCCCAGCAACCCGGCAATCCCCGTCCACAAACGCTTGTCCAGCCGCGAGCCCTGTGCCGCCGCCGCCAGCAGCCGGCGCGAGCCTTCATTCGGCGGTTCACGCCGCACAAAGCCATTCTTCTCGGCCAACTCGGTGGCCTGTTGCAGGATGCTGTCGGCGCGCGCCCACGCCAGCTCTTCGGTCGCGGCCAGGATCGGTCGCAGCGACAGGCTGAAGCGAATCGTACGCCCATGCCTGGCCGCTTCGGCGCGCACCTGGGTCACGATCTCGCGGACCTGCTCATAGGTTTCGCCCCACAGCGCGTACACATCGGCATGCTTGCCCGCCACTTCAATCGCGGCCTTGGACGATCCGCCAAAGTACAGCGGGATATGCGGCTGCTGCGGCGACTTCACCGCGGAGTGGGCGCCTTCGACCTGGTAGTAGGTGCCGGCAAAGTCGAAGGGCTGATCGCTGGTCCATTCCTGGCGGACCACGCTCAGGTATTCATCGGTGCGCGCATAGCGTTCGTCCTTGCCGATATGGCTGCCATCGGCGCGCAGTTCGCGGTCGTCGCCGCCGGTGATGATATGCACGGCGGTGCGCCCGCCATTGAACACATCGAGGGTGGCGAACTGGCGGGCGGCCAGGGTCGGTTGGGCGAAGCCCGGACGGTGGGCGATCAGGAACTGCAGTTTTTTCGTCACGCTGGCGGCATGGGCGGCGATCAGCGTGCTGTCCGGGCTGTTGGAATGGAACGCCACCAGCGCGCGGTCGAAGCCGGCGTCTTCGTGGGCGCGGGCCACGGTTTCCACGTAGTCCGGTTGCAGGGTAGGGCCGCTGCGTGGGTGGATCTCGGAAGCGTGGTGACCGCCGATATAGCCGATGAATTCAATGCTCATGGTCTGTCCTTGTCGAGTAGGGGTGAATACCTCCGCCGGGCAGGGGGTCGGTCATGCTCGTCCACGGTAGGGGCCGCGACAGCCGCTGTAAAATGCCGTTTGGTTCTAACCTAATTATTAAAATATAGAATCATATTTGTGTGTGGTGATCAGTAAATTGCATTTTGAGCGCGTTGCTGACCCTAGATAACGTTGTGTTTTTGCCGGGCCTGAGGTCTGATGAGCGCCGAAAACGGCACGTCGAAGGTTAAGCAGTGATGCGGGCAGAACTTGCGCAATATGGCGGCATTACCGTCATGATTCCGGCCGCACTGGTGATTGCTGTCTGGTTAAGGTATTCCACGCCGTGGGCATTGCGGGCCTGGATAATAACCGTAGGTACGACTTATTCGATTGTGGCGGCCAGCAAGTTGCTGTTTAAAGGCTGGGGCTTATCGTCCCAGCACTTGGATATTGCTGTAATAAGTGGCCATGCCATGAACACCTGTTTGATGGTCACGGTGGCAACGAGTTTGTTGGCCCGCCAGTTCAACCAGGCCTGGCGTTGGCCGGCGGCGCTGGCGGGGTTAGTGATAAGTATCGGGTTCAGTGCTTATTGTGTCGCGCCTTATATACATCCGCTGAATGAAGCCCTGGCCGGTGCCGCACTGGGTGCGACAGCGGCCAGTGTGTTCCTGTGGCGTATTGATGCCGCGCCCATCAAGGTATCCCCCGTGTTCATCGGCGGCGGGCTGGTGTTTTTGCTGGTCTGTGGGCTGGTGCCCAAGTACAACGCGGAGTGGCTGCTCAACCGCGTCGCAGTGACCCTCTCAGGTGCCGACCAGGCCCATCAGGAGCCTGCCTGGCGCCTGGAAACCGCGCACCGGAAGGCCGAGTAGGTCGCCAGGTCCAGCGCCAGGTTGCTTTCCACCATCAGCGCCAGCAAGGTCGTCTGCGCGTTGAAGCGCCGCGCATTGCCACGGCGCTGCGCGCGTTTCATCTGCTGGAACAGTGCATGGGTGATCTGCTGCGGGGAGCTGCCGCGCAACAGGTCCAGCCAATGGCCGATGACCCGGGTGTTGCGCTGGTACTGCGCGCCCTGCACCGGTTCGGCAAACCCCTCGAACATCCCCGTCAGCCTGCGCAACGCATAGCCGCGTCTCAAGCCCGCCCACAGGCTCATGGCCGCTCCTCGGTGCCGCAGATATTGGCCAGCAGTTCGGCCGTCTTGACCTGCATGAACTGGCTGTCGCCGCGACTTTCCACGCACAGGCACACCGACAATGGGTCACTGACCTGCAACTTGAAGCGCCAATCGGCGAACACCATGGAAAACCCGGCACCGGACGCGTCGCTGTCCAGTGAGTTATCGGCATACAACACCTGCAGGCGTTCGACGACATGGGATGAATCATGCACTTCCACTTGAATATTTCCCGAAGAAGGAAATAGGCCAATACGCTCTACCAATAACTTTGACGTGTTCATGGCCGTCCCCTGTCTGGTGCATTCAAATCGCACTTTATTATGGGACGGTACAAAAATACCGGAATGTTAGTTTTAGTCGGTTAATGCCGGGATTGTTATTTTTTGTCTTGCGCGATAGATGGTCTCGGTTTGTAGGCTGTGGTCATAATTACTCGGTCGTTAGTTGCAACTGATTAAATAAGGTCGTCCCTTTTGCCGAAGAATAAGTGTGCGGTGCGTGGGAGGTTGCCTTGTTCAAAAAGATATTGATTGTGTGCATCGGCAACATCTGCCGCAGCCCCACGGCGGAACACTTGCTGGGGGCCGCACTGACGTCCTCCGGAATCACGGTGAGTTCGGCGGGCTTGGCGGCGTTGCGTGACCATCCGCTGGAACCGACGGCCGGGCAAGTGCTGCAGGAGCATGGACATGTTCCCCGGGCACACAAGGCGCGGCAACTCAGCGTTGAAGCCGTGAGTGAGGCCGACCTGATCCTGGTGATGGAGCAACGGCACATCGACGGCGTGCTCGGCCTCGCTCCCGAGGCGCGGGGCAAGGTCTTCCTGTTGGGCAAGTGGCAGCACGATCGCGAGATCACCGACCCCTATCGCCAGGGCAAGCCCGCCTTTGTGCAGGCCTATGCCTTGATCGAACAGGCCGCACAGGCCTGGGCCCAGCGCCTGGCGCGCTGACGCTCCCTCTTTAAACGATTGCAAGGACGAAGACGCGATTTATGTATTCACCCCAGAACGCTTCCCCTGAAAGCCCTCACCGTGACGAGATCGATGTGCTCGGCATGCTTGGCACCCTGATCGATCACAAATGGCTGATCGCTGGGATCACCGGCACCTGCATGCTGATCGGTGCCGCCTACGCGATTCTGGCGGCGCCGGTGTTCCAGGCGAATGCGTTGATCCAGGTGGAGCCGAAGAAGAACGACATGCTCGGTTTCTCCGACGTCAGTAGCCTGCTGGGCAAGGAATCGCCGGCGGTGACCGAGATCGAGCTGATCAAGTCGCGCACCATCATTGGCAAGACCGTCGATACCCTGGCGTTGGACATCACCATCACGCCGCAGCATTTTCCGTTGATCGGTGGCTTCCTCGCGCGGCGTTATGCGCCTGAACACAAGGGCGATATTGCGCCGCCGCTGTTCGGTTTCAGCCGCTGGTCGGCAGGGGGCGAGGCCCTGGCGCTGAGCAGTTTGAACCTGCCGACGGCGTTGCTCGGGACCACCCTGGTACTGGTGGCCGGCGAGGCCCAGGCCTACACGTTATTTGATGAGGACGGCGTCGAGATCGCCGCAGGAAGCGTCGGCGTGCCGTTTGCCGCCGACGGCGTCGAGGTGCTGGTCAAGGAGCTGCGGGCCAATCCGGGCGCGCATTTCAAGATCGTACGCAAGCCGCGCCTGGACGCGGTGGCCGACTACCAGGACCTGCTCACCGTGATCGAACGCGGCAAGGAGTCGGGCATCATCAGTCTGTCCCTGGAGAGCACGCGCCCGACCCTGGCGGTGCGGACGCTGAATGAAATCTCCAACCTGTATGTGAAGCAGAACGTCGACCGCACTTCGGCCGAGGCGGCGCAGAGCCTGTCGTTCCTCAATGACCAGTTGCCCCAGGTGCGTCGCGACCTGGAGAAGGCCGAGAACGCCTTGAACCGCTTCCAGACCCGCAGCAAATCCATCGACATCAGCCTCGAAGCCAAGGCCGTGCTCGACCAGGTGGTGGCCCTGGACACCGGCATCTCCGAACTCAAGCTGCAACAGGCCGAGATGGACCGCAAGTTCACGCCCCAGCACCCGGCTTATCGCGCCTTGATCGCCAAGCTGGCGGAACTCAATGCCAAGCAGGCGCAGATGACCAAGCGCGTCGAAGGCTTGCCCACGACCCAGCAGGAATTGCTCAGCCTGACCCGCGACGTGCAAGTGGGCACCGAGATCTACACCCAGTTGCTCAACCGCTCCCAGGAGCTCGACGTAATGCGCGCCGGCACCGTGGGCAACGTGCGTTTGATCGACAGTGCCGATGTCAACCTGGCCAAGCCTGTGGCGCCGCGCAAGGTCATCGTGGTGCTGCTGGCGATGCTGCTCGGCGGCATGCTCTCGGTGGGCATCGTGCTGGTGCGCAGCCTGCTCAACCGTGGCCTGGAAAGCCCGGATGAGATCGAGAAACTCGGCCTGCCGGTGTACGCCTCGATCCCCTTCAGCCTGTTGCAAAAGGCCGAGGAAACCAACGCGGCCAAGGGGCGTTCCGGCGCGCCGTCGCTGCTGGCGGTCAATCACCCCCATGACCTGGTGATGGAAGCCATGCGCAGCCTGCGCACCAGCCTGCACTTCGCCATGCTCGAGGCCAGGAACAACCGCCTGATGATCACCGGCCCGAGCCCCGAGGTGGGCAAGACGTTTGTCTCGGCCAACCTGGCGGCGATTGTCGCGCAGTCGGGCCAGCGCGTGCTGCTGATCGATGCCGACATGCGCAAGGGCTACGTGCACAAGATGCTCGGCAAGGCGGTGGAGGCGGGGTTGTCCGACCTGCTCGCCAAGCGCTGTGATCTGCAGGAAGCGATTCACCCGACCGCCGTGGAGCGCTTCGATTTCATCGGTCGTGGGCAGATCCCGCCCAACCCGTCGGAACTGCTGATGCACCCCAACTTTGCTGCGCTGCTGGCCGACGTCAGCGAGCGCTATGACCTGGTGATCATCGACACGCCGCCCTTGCTGGCGGTGACCGATGCCGCGATTGTCGGGCGCCAGGCCGGCACCAGCCTGATGGTCACCCGTTTTGGCGTGAACTCGGCGAAGGAGATCGAATTGACCCTGCGCCGCTTCCATCAGAACGGCATCGAGCTCAAGGGCGCGATCTTCAATGGTGTGGAAAAACGCCGGTCCGCCAGCTACGGCTATGGCGACTACGGCTACTACAGCTACGCCTATCAGTCCGACAAGGCCTGATGACCATGAGCAAAGTGCTTGAAATGCCACGCTCGTTGTCGCGACGGTTTCGCCTCAACGTGCTGAGCTACGGCTACACCCAACTGGTGACGCTGGCGGCGCAACTGGTGCTGGTGCCGTTCTTTCTGCACGCCTGGGGCACCGGGCGCTATGCCGATTGGCTGGTGCTCACCGGCATTCCGTCGATGCTCAGCCTGCTGGACCTGGGGGTGGCCCAGGCGTCGGCCACCAGCGCCACGCTGCGTGCGAGCCAGGGCGATTTGCCGGGGGCGCGACGCAGTGTGCAGACCGCGCTGGCCTTTACCCTGGCGGTGGTCGCGCTGGTGCTGGTATTCGCCCTGACCTTGGGCCAGTGGCTCGACTGGGTGTCACTGCTTGGGCTCAAGACCTTGACCGCCGAGCAGGCCGGCCTGGTGGTGCTGTTCATGTCCGGCTACCTGTGCACGCGCTTGCTGGGTGGGCCGATCGACGCCTGGTTTCGCACCATCGACAGAACCGTCGGCGGCGTCTTCATCATGGCCAACCGCAGGACCCTGGACATTGTGCTGTCCATCGTCGTGCTGCTGCTGGGTGGCTCCGAACTGCAATTGGCCCAGGGCATGTTTTTCAGCCAGGTGCTGTTCCTGGTGCTGGTGACCCTGTTTGTGCGGCGGATTTCACCCTGGCCGCTGCTGGGGCTGGGGTCGGCGTCCTGGGCCGAGTTCCGTGGTATCTGGAAACCGGCGCTGGGCAGCGCGGCGATCCCGCTGGCGCAGGCGATCACCCTGCAAGGCGGCCTGCAAGTGCTCAACCAGATCGCCGGCCCGGCGGTGGTGGTGGGTTACACCATGGCGCGCACCCTGATGCGCCTGATCATCCAGTTGGGCATCACCTGCAGCAACGCCCTGACCCCGGAGATCTCGCGGCTGGCCGGGCGCGGCGAGTTCGAACAGGCACGACGCTTTACCCAGCGCGCCAGCTCCCTGGTACTGGGCCTGTGCCTGCTGGTGTATGCCGCGGGGATCTGGGCCGGGCCGCAGGTCATCCTGCTGTGGAGCCATGGCCTGGTGCAGGTCGATCGCCTGTCCTTGGCGCTGATCGGCTCCCATACGATTTTGAATGTGGCCTGGTTCATCCTCGCGGCGATGCTGATTTCCACCAATCGCCACACCCTCACCTCAGTGATCTATGCGCTGAGCAGCGTGGCAGCCTTGCTGCTGTGGCTGGCATGCAAGGAGCGCATCGATCCGCTGCTGGGCGCGTCGCTGTTGCTGTCGCTGCCGGAACTGGTGGTGTTGGTGTACCTGCGGGTGATTCGCGTGGGGGAGGTCGGCCCATGATGCTGTCCCAGGCGCGCCTGACCCTCTACCTGCCGCTGACGTTCTTCGCCTTGCCCCTGGCGCTGAGCAACAACCTCTCGCAACCGGTGGCGTTGCTGCTGTTGCTGCCGTTCGTGGTGTACGCGGCGCGTGGCTTTACCCGCGCGCTGCCATTGCTGGCGCTGGTGGTTGCGTCCAGTGTGTTGCAGGTATTGGTGAGCAGTGGGGCGAACATCTCGCTGTACCAGTTCCTGCGTTCCGGCATTCCGTTTTTCTATTTTGTGCTGCTGTTGGCCGGGTACAGCTATGTGTTGGCCAATGTGGAAAAAATCGCGCGGGCCCATAGTGTCAACTACCGGCGCATCCTCGAACGCATCATCTACATCTTCGCCCTTGGCCAGTTGCTCCAGGTCAGCCTGTATGGCGTGGGCATCGACCTCACCAACGCGGCGTCCAAGTCCAGCGACGAAGTCGGGCGGATCATGTTGTTCCCCACCAGCTCGGCGGTGCTGCTGTTTTTCTATGCCTGTTGCCAGCGCAGGATCGGCCTGATGCTGATTCTCGCGGTCACGCTGCTGGCGGCCGGGTCCAAGACCATCCTCGCGGCGATGGCGGTGATGATCCTGTTGTCGGCGATTACCCAGCGCAAGCTCAAGTCGTTGGCGGTGCTGGTGGTGGCCATCGGCGCGCTGGGCACGCTGACGTTCTATGCCAGCCCCTTGGCGGTGTCGCGCTTTGCCACTTACCTGTTCGAGGAGAAGGGCGAGGACGTGACCCGTGCGTTCGAGATCGCCCATGCCAAGGAATCGTTTCTCGACAACCCGGCCACGGTGTTCCTGGGCAATGGCCTGGCCAAGCAATTGACCCCCGGCGTGCCCACCAATGACGAGCGCTGGTTCGAGAACTCCAAGTTCGATATCGAGAACGGCTACTGGGGCGTGACCGCCAAGCTGGGAGTGCTCGGCGTGGCGCTGTTTTGCCTGCTGTTCAGCGGTTTGCCGCGCAGCCCGGTATCCCTGGCCGTGGTGGCGATCCTGCTGATTTTCTCGTTCAAGACCAGCTACCAGTTCTTTACCACTTTCGATGGCAGCTACCTGCTGGTGTGGTCGATGTTCATCGGCCTGCTCAACAAGGCTGCGCCTGCACGCCAGGCGGTTTACCCCAATTACTTACTGAAACAGGCTGGATCATGAACGCACCTGCTAGCCCCATCAGGGCCGGGATACTGACGTACCACTTCAGCGAAAACTTCGGCGCGGTGCTGCAAGCCTATGCCTTGCAGCGCTGGTTGCAGCAACAGGGCTTGCAGGTGAGCCTGATCAACTACCACCCGGCCTACGTGGAGGATGGCAGCGAGATCCGCCAGCTGTGCAACCCGCGCCAGCTCAAGGCCAACCTCAAGGCCCTGTACCTCAAGGCCCTGGCGTTGAAAACCCGGGTGCTGGGGCCGAATGCCCAGTCGCGCCAGTTCGAGGCGTTCAAGACGCGCTTCCTGAATATCCAGGCGCCGCGCTACGCCCACGCCCACCAGCTCCACCAGGCGGTGGCCGGCCAGCAGTTGCTGGTGGCCGGCAGCGACCAGATCTGGAACCCTTCGGGCCAGACCGGCCTCGACCCGGCGTACTTCCTGGCCTTCGACTGCGACAAGGCGATCCGGCGCATCTCCTACGCCGCAAGTTTCGGCAAGGAATACCTGGAGCCGCAGTACCACGCCGAAGCCGAGGGCCTGCTCAAGCAACTGTCGGCGATCAGTGTGCGCGAGGAGAGCGGGGTGGGCATCGTGCACCAGGTCTCGGGGCTGGCTGCCCAGTGCGTGCCGGACCCGACGCTGCTGCACCGCGACTATTCGGCGCTGCTCGCCACGTCCACCCAGACCCGCACCGGCCACGTGTTCTGCTATGCGCTGCGCACCGGCGTGGGCGTGCGCGAAGTGGCCCAGGCGCTGTCGCGGCAGGTGGCCGGGCCGATTGTCTCGCCGTACAACGCGCACCGGCGCTGGCGGCAGATCGGCGAGACCGTGCAGGTGGGCCCGCAGGATTGGCTCAAGTTGCTCAAGGAGAGCGCCTACGTGGTGACCAACTCCTTCCACGCCACGGTGTTCGCGATCATTTTCGAGAAGCCGTTTATCGCCGTGGGGTTGCCGGGCAACAAGGCTTCGCTGAACGCCCGTGTGCGCAACCTGCTGGAGAAGCTGGAGCTGTCGCAACGCTTCCTGCCGGCAGACGATGCCGACCAGGTGCACGCCTTGATCGCGGCGCCCATCGACTGGGTGGCGGTGCGGGCCCGGCGCCAGGCCCTGCAACAGGTGGGCGAGCGCTACCTGTTGGAACAACTGGCGGCGATCCGGTCATGAGCGACTTCGCGCAACTCAAGTACGTCGACACCCTGCCGCGCAGCAACAAGGCGCGCCGGCTGTTGTGGGGCATCGTCTACCAGCTGCTGTTTCGTCCCACGCCGCGCTGGATGCTGCACAACTGGCGGCGTTGGTTGCTGCGCTGCTTTGGCGCCAAGGTCGGCGTGGGCTGCCGCATCGCGCCCACGTGCAGCATCTGGGCGCCGTGGAACCTGGAGATCGGCGACTACACCGCCATCGGCGATGGGGTCGATGTGTACGCCATGGCCAAAATCACCCTGGGCTCCAAAGTCACCATCAGTCAGCGCAGCTTCCTGTGCACCGGCAGCCACGACACCCGTAGCCTGCTGCGGCCCCTGGTGACCCGCGAGATCGTGATCAAGGACCATGTGTGGGTCGCCGCCGAGGCCTTTATCCACCCCGGTTGTGTGTTGGAGGAGGGCTGCGTGGTCGGCGCGCGCTCGGTGGTCACGGCCAGCCAGCCGGCCTGGATGATTTGCGTCGGTGCGCCGTGCCGCCCCCTCAAAACGAGAGACATCGCACTATGAAACAGGTGAAACCCATGATGGATAAGGCATGGAAGTTGATGTATTTCGTCAGCGAGTTCTTTCGCGACATGCTCACGTTTATTCGCCACAACGGCTACTCGCCGCTGGAAAGCCGTAACAAGAAGCTGTTCTACAAAATCCTCATCGAAACCCACACCGTGGAAAAGGGCCTGTCCCTCAAGGAACCCAAGCCGCTGTTCGGCAAGGACAAGATCAACGGCATCATCCATATGCTCAACGAATACGACCGCACGTATTCGGCGCTGCCGGTGGAGATGGCCCTCGGCGCGTTCCAGGGTTACCTCGAGCTGCACCGCACCCTCGGCATCAGCGACGACTTCGTGTTTTACCTGGATGCCTATGTGGAGCACCTCAAGCGCGACGGCACCGCCGGCAGCGGCGGTATCAAGCGTGCGGCGCCGTGGCTGGGCAATGGCGGGCTGGATGCCAAGGCGTTCCTGCAATCGCGCTCCAGTTGCCGCATGTTCCAGGCCGGCAAGATCGACAGTGGCCTGCTGACGTCCCTGGTGGAGCTGGCGCAGTCGTCACCCTCCCAATGCAACCGGCAGTCGTCGCGGGTGCATGTGTATCAGGACCGCGCGGTGATCGCGCAGCTGCTGGAGCTGCAAGGCGGCTCGCGCGGGTTTGCGCAGTCGGTGGACAACCTGTTTGTGGTCACGTCCGAAGTCACCGCCTGGGGCGGCGCCGGGCAGCGCAACCAGCTTTACGTCGACGGTGCGTTGTTTTCCATGGGCCTGCTGCTGGCCTGCCACGCCAATGGCCTGGGCGCGTGCCCGCTGAACCTGGCGATCCTCAATTCGGTGGAAAAGAAGATCCGTGGCATCGGCGCCATCCCGACCAGCGAGCGGTTGATCATGATGATCGCCGTGGGGCTGCCCCTGGAAAGCCACTTCCGGGCCGCGCGTTCACCGCGCCGGCTCACCACCGAAGTCCTGCAGATGCACGGTGGCTGATATGAAGCGCGAAACCGTCAGTGTGATCATCCTCACCTACAACGAAAGCCTGCATATCGCCCGGGCCATCGAGTCGGTACGGGCCTTCAGCGACGAAGTGCTGGTGGTCGATTCGTTTTCCACCGACGACACCTGCGACATCGCCCGGCGCCATGGCGCGCTGGTGGTGCAGCACGCCTTCGTCAACCAGGCCAAGCAGTTCCAGTGGGCGCTGGATCACCTGCCGATTACCGGCAACTGGACGATGCGCCTGGACGCCGACGAAATCATCGAGGCCGACCTTGCCGCCGCGATCAATACCCGGCTGCCGACCCTGGCCCGCGACATCACCGGCATCAACTTCAAGCGCAAGCATATCTTCATGGGGCGCTGGGTGCGCCATGGCGGCCGCTACCCGTTGAAGATGCTGCGGCTGTGGCGCACCGGCCAGGGGCGCATGGAGGACCGTTGGATGGACGAGCACATCTCGGTCGCCGAGGGCCGCACCATCACCCTCGACGGCGGGTTTGCCGACCATAACCTGCATGACTTGACCTTCTTCACCCACAAGCACAACCAGTACGCCACCCGCGAAGCGATTGAAGTGCTTAACGCGCGGCTGGGGCTGTTTGCGATACGCGATGAATTGCATGCCGGGCAGAGTTCGTTCCAGGCCAAGGCCAAGCGCCTGGTCAAGAACCGCGTGTACAACCGCGTGCCGTTCACCCTCAGTTCCACCGCGTATTTCCTGTGGCGCTACATCATCCAGCTGGGGTTTCTCGATGGCCGCAGCGGCCTGGTCTATCACCTGCTCCAGGGCTATTGGTACCGCTTTCTGGTGGGCGCCAAAGTGCTCGAACTGGAAACCGCGATTGCGCACTTAAACGATAAGGAAGCCATTGTCCGGGAACTCTCAAAGTTGACCGGCCATAACTTGAACCTGCCCACACCGAAGTAACTGAGCGTTTTTAACAAACACCCAAGTCTGGGTGTCGGCCTTCGCTCGCCTATCAATTGGGAGACAGACATGAATAAAGTCGCGCTTATTACCGGGATCACCGGTCAGGATGGCTCGTACCTGGCCGAGCTGCTGCTGGAAAAAGGCTATACCGTGCACGGCCTCAAGCGCCGTTCTTCGTCGTTCAATACCCAGCGCATCGATCATATTTACCAGGACCCCCAGGCCCTGCGTAAAAACCTGATCCTGCACTATGGCGACCTGGCGGATTCGTCGAACCTGACGCGTATCATCCAGCAGATCCAGCCCGATGAAATCTACAACCTCGGCGCCCAATCCCATGTGGCGGTGAGCTTCGATTCGCCGGAATACACCGCCGATGTGGATGCCCTCGGCACCTTGCGCATCCTCGAGGCGATCCGCCTGCTGGGCCTGGAAAAGAAGACCCGTTTCTACCAGGCCTCGACCTCCGAGCTGTACGGGCTGGTGCAGGAAACCCCGCAGAAGGAAACCACGCCGTTCTACCCGCGTTCGCCCTACGCGGTGGCCAAGCTGTACGCCTACTGGATCACCGTGAACTTCCGCGAAGCCTATGGGTTGTATGCGTGCAACGGCATCCTGTTCAACCACGAGTCGCCGCGTCGCGGTGAAACCTTCGTGACCCGCAAGATCACCCGCGCCCTGAGCAACATCGCCCTGGGCCTGGAACAGTGCCTGTACATGGGCAACATGGATGCACTGCGCGACTGGGGCCACGCCAAGGACTACGTGCGCATGCAGTGGATGATGCTGCAACAGGAACACCCCGAGGACTTTGTCATCGCCACTGGTGTGCAGTATTCGGTGCGCGACTTTATTCGCTGGTCGGCGGCGGAACTGGGGCTGCATCTGCGCTTTGTCGGCGAGGGCGTGGAAGAGGTGGCGGTGGTCGAGCGGATCGACGGCGACCTGGCGCCGGGCATCCTGGTGGGCGATGTGATTGTACGCGTCGACCCGCGTTACTTCCGCCCGGCGGAAGTCGAGACGCTGTTGGGCGACCCGTCCAAGGCCAAGCGCCTGCTCGGCTGGGTGCCGGAAATCAGCGCCCAGGAAATGTGCGCGGAGATGGTCCGCGAAGACCTCAAGGTCGCCCAGCGCCACGCCTTGTTGCGCCTGCACGGGCATGACGCACCGATTGCCGTGGAGAACTGAGCATGGCACGTGACTTTGATGCGCGGATCTTCGTGGCCGGCCATCGCGGCATGGTCGGCTCGGCCATCGTGCGGCGCCTGTGGGCCTTGGGCTACACACAGTTGCTCACGGCCGGCCGTGACGAACTGGACCTGCTCGACCCGGCCGCGGTGCAGGCGTACTTCGCCCGGCACCGTGTGGACCAGGTGTACCTGGCGGCCGCCAAGGTCGGCGGGATTCACGCCAACGCAACGTACCCGGCCGATTTCATCTACCAGAACCTGATGATCCAGGCCAACGTGATCCACGCCGCCCACAGCCATGGCGTGGAGAAGCTGTTGTTCCTCGGCTCGTCCTGCATCTACCCGGTGCATGCCCCGCAACCGATGATCGAAGCGGTGTTGCTCGACGGCGCGCTGGAGCCCACCAATGAACCCTACGCGGTGGCCAAGATTGCCGGGATCAAGCTGTGCGAAAGCTACAACCGCCAGCATGGCCGCGATTACCGCAGCGTGATGCCCACCAACCTGTACGGGCCGGGCGACAACTACCACCCGCAGAACAGCCATGTGATCGCCGCCTTGCTGCGGCGCTTCCATGAGGCGACCCAGCGCGGCGATGAGGAAGTGGTTATCTGGGGCAGTGGCAAGCCACGGCGCGAGTTCCTGCATGTGGATGACATGGCGGCGGCCAGCGTGCATGTGATGGAGCTCAGCCAGGAACGCTACCGCGAGCAGACCCAGCCGATGCGTTCGCATTTGAACGTCGGTACCGGGGTGGATTGCACCATCGCCGAACTGGCCCAGGCGCTGGTGCGGGTCACCGGCTTCAAGGGGCAGTTGCGCTTTGACGCGAGCAAGCCCGACGGAGCACCGCGCAAGCTGCTGGATGTGAGCCGGATCAATGCCCTCGGCTGGGAAGCCTATGTGCCGCTGGAAGAGGGCCTGCGCGACGCCTACAACGCCTACCTCGCGGCCCTCGAACAGCCTCGGGGCCACTGATGAAGATCCTCCTGTACGGCATCAACTACAGCCCGGAGCTCACCGGCATCGGCAAGTACAGCGGTGAACAGGCGCGCTGGCTGGCGGGCCAGGGCCATGAGGTGCGAGTGGTGACGGCGCCGCCGTATTACCCGCAGTGGCAGGTGGGCGAGGGCTATTCGCCGTGGCGCTTTCGCACCGAGCAGGACGACGGCGTGACGGTGATTCGCTGCCCGCTGTATGTGCCACGCCAGCCCACGGCGTTGACGCGCCTGCTGCACCTGATGAGCTTTTCTGCCAGTTCGTTTTTGGCGGTCATGGGGCAGTGGGGCTGGAAACCGGACCTGGTGATCCTGGTGGTGCCCACGCTGTTTTGTGCGCCCCAGGCACTGTTGTTGGCCAGGCTCAGTGGCGCGCGCTCGGTGCTGCATATCCAGGATTACGAAGTGGACGCGATGTTCGGCCTCGGCATCGGTGGCGGCTCCCTTGTGCGGCGCCTGGCGTTTGGGCTTGAACGCTGGCTGTTGCGGCGCTTTGACCGGGTCTCGACGATTTCCAGCGGCATGCTCGACAAGGCCCGGTGCAAAGGCGTGAACGGCAAGCGCCTGCTGTTCTTTCCCAATTGGTCGGAAACCGCCCGCTTTCGCCAGGTGCCTCGCAGCCCCGGGCTGCTGCAGCGCCTGGGTGTGGCGCCGGGCCAAAGGGTGTTGTTGTACGCCGGCAATATCGGCGAGAAGCAGGGCCTGGAGCTGATCCTTGACGCCGCCCAGGCCTATGCCGATCGCCCGGAGCTGGTGTTCCTGATCGTCGGCCAGGGCACCGGCAAGGCCCGCTTGCTCGAGCGTGTACAGCGCGATGGCCTGCGCAACGTGCTGTTTGCGCCGTTGCAGCCCTACGAGGATTTGCCGGTGCTGCTGGCCTCGGCCGACGTGCACCTGGTGATCCAGAAGCGCGGGGTAGCGGACGCGGTGCTGCCTTCCAAGTTGACCAATATCCTCGCGGTGGGCGGCCACGCCATCATCACCGCCGACCCCGGCACCACCCTCGGCCGCCTGTGCGAGGAACACCCGGGCATTGCGGTGCTGGCTGAACCGGAGTCCGTCGCGGCGCTGAACATCGGGATCGAGCGGGCACTGGGATTGCCCGCGCGCAATGAGGTGGCGCTGAACTACGCCAAGGAGTTCCTCGACAAGGAACGTATTCTGCAACGCTTTATGGCACAGGTCTGATGGGTATGTGGCTTGATTTACCGACCTTCAATACGGTCGTGGCATCGACGCCGCTGGTGGCGATCGACCTGGTGGTGAGAAACGCCCGTGGCGAGGTCCTGTTGGGCCTGCGCGTCAATCGGCCGGCCTATGGTTTCTGGTTCGTGCCCGGCGGGCGTATCCAGAAAAACGAACACCTCGACAACGCTTTCCGGCGCATCACCCGCGACGAACTGGGACACCCGTTCGAGCGCGCCGAGGCGCGGCTGCTGGGGGTGTACGAGCACTTCTACGACGACAGCGTGTTCGCCAACGCCGGGGCTGGGCCGAACACCCATTACGTGGTGCTCGGCTATTGCCTGGACCTGGGCGAAGGCCAGACCCTGCAACCGCCCACGGAGCAACACCAGCATTACCGCTGGTGGTCCGCAGATGAACTGCGCATCAGCCCGCGGGTGCACGAACACACTCGCGCCTATTTCTGACTCTCTCTCCCGAGGACGCTCTCATGTTGTTACCGGTGATCATGGCAGGCGGTTCGGGGTCGCGCCTGTGGCCGCTTTCGCGGCAACTGAACCCCAAGCAGTTCCTGCGATTGACCGACGCACATCTGTCGATGCTGCAGCAGACCATCACGCGGCTGGAAGGCGCCAACGTCGCGCTGCCGCAGTTGATCTGCAATGAGCAGCATCGCTTCCTGGTGGCCGAGCAATTGCGCCAGTTGGGCATGGAACAGGCCAGCATCCTGTTGGAACCGGTGGGGCGCAACACGGCGCCGGCCATCGCGCTGGCGGCGTGCAAGGCGCTGGCCGAGGCACAGGACCCGATCCTGCTGGTGCTGGCGGCAGACCATTTGATCGAAGACGTCCCGGCGTTTCATGCCAGCCTGGAAGTGGCGCTGC
This sequence comes from Pseudomonas sp. GW821-FHT09D08, assembly GCF_059416305.1. Taxonomy (NCBI): domain Bacteria; kingdom Pseudomonadati; phylum Pseudomonadota; class Gammaproteobacteria; order Pseudomonadales; family Pseudomonadaceae; genus Pseudomonas; species Pseudomonas sp. GW821-FHT09D08. Next base: position 145,009 of record NZ_JBWKOX010000013.1, on the reverse strand, counting down.
CGCTGGCCCGTGACGGCAAGTTGGTGACCTTCGGGATCACGCCCACTTGCGCCCATACCGGCTACGGCTATATCGAACAAGGCGCGGCGGCGGGCGAGGGCGGTTATCGGGTCAAGCGCTTTGTGGAGAAGCCGGACGCCGCCACCGCTGCGGCGTACCTGGCCAGCGGCGGGTATTACTGGAACAGCGGCATGTTCATGTTCCGCGCCAGTCGTTACCTGGAGGAACTGGAGCGCTTCCAACCGGCGATCCTCGAGGCCTGTCGCGTGGCGCTGGAAGGCGGCAGCCAGGATCAACCCTTCACCCGCGTGCATGCCGCGACTTTTGCCGCGTGCCCGGACGATTCCATCGATTACGCGGTAATGGAAAACACCCATGACGCGGTGATGGTGCCGTTGCAGGCCGGCTGGAGTGATATCGGCTCGTGGTCGGCGTTGTGGGAGGCCAGCGAAAAGGATGCCAGCGGCAATGTGATACGCGGCGACGGGCTGAGCCTGGACACCCGTGACACCTACGTCCACGCCGACAGTCGGCTGGTGGCCACGGTGGGGGTGCAGGACCTGATCATTGTCGAGACCAAGGACGCAGTGCTGGTGGCCCACAAGGACCAGGTGCAGCAGGTCAAGGCCATCGTCGACCTGCTCAAGCAGGCCGGGCGCCATGAGCATCTCAACCACCGCGAGGTGTACCGGCCATGGGGCATGTACGACTCGGTGGACAACGGCCAGCGCTATCAGGTCAAACGCATCACGGTGAAGCCGGGGGCCAAGTTGTCGGTGCAGATGCACCACCATCGCGCCGAGCACTGGATCGTGGTCAGCGGTACGGCGCGGGTGACCAATGGCGAACAGACTTACCTGGTGTCGGAAAACCAGTCGACCTATATCCCCATCGGCCAGGTGCACGCCCTGGAAAACCCGGGGGTGATCCCGCTGGAGTTGATCGAAGTGCAGTCGGGCTCTTATCTGGGCGAAGACGATATTGTGCGCTTCGAAGACAAGTACGGCAGGGCCTGAGGTTTTCCGACAATTAATAACGTTTTTAATAACTTTGCCGGGCGCAACGCATTGAAGGCCGGGGCTTGCCGGGAAAACGTTATTTTCAACTAAGTCGGCTGAATATTATCCGTCTGGTGTGCTGTTTAGTTGAATGGCACTATCGGTTTGCCTGCTCACTGATGATAAGGAGTCTGAAATGAGAAAATCACTGGCTATTCTGGTACTCGGTGTCTTGAGTACTTCGGCGATGGCCGACGAGTTACCGTTGGGGCTTGATACCACAGTGGCCGGAACCGTTACGGTGGGGCAATCGTTGTTGGTCGGCGCTGCCCTGGTTGCCGGTGTTGCCGCTGTTTCCAACAGCGGCGGCAGCTCCAATGGCGGCACCACCACGGGTACTACCGGCACCACCGGCACTACGGGTACCAGCAACTAGTCGTACACCCTCCGCTTTTAAGACCGCTTGGAATCCCCGCCCAAGTGGTCTTTTTTTCTTGTCGTCTATCGCGAGTGTCCTAGCACTATGATGCGTATTTTTTCTATTGCAGCCGTGGCCGCTGCATTATTGCAAGGCTGCATGTTTGCCCCGGGTCAATCTATGGACACGGCCGCCCTGACCGAAGAGGGCGGGCCTGAAAACAGTCGCGTGGATTTAATTCCGATTACCCCAAAGTTATTGGCCATGGACGCGGCAAGTCATGTGCCTTATTCCATTCCTGCAGAACTCTTGAGTTATAAACCCGGGCCGTATTTGATCGGCGCCAATGACGCGCTGTATATCACGGTGTGGGATCACCCTGAACTTACCGCGCCATCCGGCCCGCAGCAGCAGATCGATGCCAACGGTCGCTTGGTCAGCCCCGAGGGCAACCTGTTTTACCCCTACGTCGGCGAGGTGGTTGCCAAGGGTCGCAGCATTGAAGCGCTGCGCAGCGAGATCACCGACAAGCTGCGCCAGTACATCGACAGCCCCCAGGTGGATGTCAGCGTGTTACGTTTTGCCAGCCAGAAAGTGGTGATCAGCGGCGCGGTGATCAAGGCCGGGCCGGTGCCCCTCACCACCATTGCCATGAACGTCAGCGAGGCCCTTGGCGCCGCCGGGATCGACCCGATCAACGCCGACCTGTCGAACCTCACCCTCACCCGTGGCGGCAAGCGCTACACCCTGGACCTCGACACGCTCAACCTTGAGCAGTCGCGCCTGAATGACATCTACCTCAAGGACGGCGACCAGCTGTACCTGGCCTACAACGACCGCAAGCGCATCTACGTGATGGGCGAGGTGATGCAACCCCGTGCGCTGAGTTTCAAGACCCGCAGCATGAACCTCTCCGACGTGCTGGGTTCAGTGGGCGGGGTCAACCAGAACACCTCCAACGCCGATGCCATCTACGTGATTCGCGGCGCGCAGAACATTGATGTGGAACCGGCCAAGGTGTTCCAGCTGGAAGCCGGCTCCCCCTCGGCCATGGCCCTGGCCACGCGTTTTGATGTGCAGCCCCAGGACGTGGTGTTTGTCGGCCCGGCGAATATCACGCGCTGGAACCGCTTTATCAGCCAACTGGTGCCGTCCGCGTCGATCATCGGCATTGGTGCATCCACCCAGAACAACCTGAGCGAAGCCAGCAGCCGATAGGGTGGTACCTGCGTGAACAGTCTGAAAATCGGTACGTACGCAGGGTTGGCGTGGCTGTTGGCTGGCTGCAATCCGCTGATGCAGGCCTCGCTGGATACCTTCAGGGCTGCCGTCGGCGGCCCGCCGCCGTTGGTGTTGAGCCAGGCCCAGGTGGATGCGGTGCCGTTCCCCCAGATCAAGGTCACCACGGTGTCCGGCGCAGGGGTAATGGCGTTGATCCGCCAGCGCGACGACCTGCAGTTCTGGGTGGCGTCCGGCAAACAGGTGCTGCTGCTGCGCGACGGTCTGGTGGTGCGCACGGTGGGCCTGGGCACTGACCTGGATGGCACGCGCTGGCAGGGCCGGTCACCGTTCCAGCAGGGGTTGCATCGTGTCCCGGACGGCTATCGCAGCACGCGCCAGATCGACGTGGTGGACGGCTATCGCCTGGGCGTTACGGTCAACAGCCGCATGACGCGCCAGGGACTGGAGAGCGTCGAGATTCTCGACAAATCCTATGCCTTGCTGCGGGTGGATGAAGACATCGAGGCCGCCGGCTTTCACGCGCGTAACCGTTACTGGGTCGACCCCGGCGACGGTTTTATCGTGCAGAGCGAGCAGCACCTGACGCCCGACCTGACGCTCACCATTACCCAACTGCAACCGACTCGCAAGGATGCCCCATGATGCTGCGAAAATTGGCCGCGCTGGTGCTGTTGTGCAGTGGCGCCAGTGTGTCCCTGGCGGCGATGACCGTCAGTGGCAAGGTGCGCAATCCGGGGCCGATCCCCTTGGCGCCCGAGGCGCGCTTGCTGGATGTGATCACCGCGTCGCAACCGGATGCCCAGGGCTATTGGCTCGGTGCGGCCTGGCTGCGCCAACCCTTGCTGGCACAGCAGGCACGGCTCAAGGCCGGTGTGCTGTTTGACCTGCAAACCCTGCAGCGTGCGGCGTTGGCGGCCGGTCGCGAAGGTCGCGCGCATGCGGCGGCTCGGCTCTATCAACAGGTGCAGGCCTTGCCGGTGACCGGCCGCCAACGGGCGATGCTGGATCCGGTGGCGGTGGAAGTCGGCTTTGCGCCGAACCCGCTGGTCAGTGACGGCGACCGCCTGGTTTATCCGCCGAGGCCGGACAGCGTGCGTGTCGTGGGTGCCGTCGCCGCAGCCTGCACGTTGGCATTCCAGTCGCTGCAGCGGCCCCTCGATTACCTCCACGCCTGTCCGGCCCTGGCGGAAGCGGACCGCGATTACCTGTGGCTGATCCAGCCCGACGGCCATGTCACGCGCCTGGGTATCGCGGCATGGAATCGCGAGGAGGGCACGCCTCCCGCACCGGGCAGTACGTTGCTGGTGCCGATCCGCAGCGACGACCTGGACCCGCTCACCCCCGAACTCAATCAGCAACTGGCCGAGTTTCTTGCCACCCAACCCCTGGCCGAGGTCACGCCTTGAAATTATGTATTGCAGCCGTGCTGCTGGTGCCCTGTGGCGTCGCCCATGGCGATCCCCGTTACACCCAAAGCGATTTCGGCGGCGTCGGGCTGCTGCAAACCCCCACCGCCCGCATGGCGCCCGCCGGCGAACTGAGCGTGAATGCCAACCGCACCGAACCCTACAGCCGCTACAGTTTTTCGGCGCAACCCCTGGACTGGCTGGAGGGCACCTTTCGCTACACCGCGATCACCAACCGCCCCTATGGCGCCGAGTCCTTCAGTGGCGGCCAGAGCTATAAGGACAAGGCGGTCGACGCCAAAGTGCGCCTGTATCAGGAAAGCCACTGGCTGCCCGAGGTGGCGCTGGGGTTCATGGACCTGGGTGGCACCGGGTTGTTTTCCAGCGAGTACCTAGTGGCCAACAAGCGCTACGGTGACGTGGATTTCAGTGCCGGCATCGCCTGGGGGTACCTGGGCAGTCGTGGTGATTTCGGCAACCCGTTGGGTGCCTTGGATGATCGTTTCAACCAGCGGCCCACCGCCGAAGGCTCCGGCAGTTTTTCCAACGGCTACTTTCGCGGCCGGCCCGCGTTGTTCGGTGGGATTGCCTATCAGACGCCCTGGGCACCGCTGAGCCTCAAGCTGGAATACGAGGGCAACGACTATCAGAACGAACCCCGCGACAACAACCAGCGCCAGGACTCGCCCATCAACCTCGGCCTGGTCTACAAGCTGGCCGACGCCATCGATGTGAGTGCCGCCTGGGAACGTGGCAACACCGCTATGTTCGGCATCACCCTGCACACCAATTTCGTCAGCCGCAAGGCCCCGGTAAAAACCTACGACCCGCCGGCCCCCAAGTTGCCTGCCAAGGCCCCGACCACGCCGATGGACCAGGTGGACTGGGCCGCCGTCTCCCAGCGCCTGCATGACAATGCCGGCTACAACGTGCAGCGCATTACCCAGCGCGGGCCGGAGTTGTTGGTGTACGGCGAACAGCAGCGCTACTTCTACAGCGCCAAGGCGGTGGGGCGCGCCAGTCGGATTCTCGATAACAGCGTGAATGACCAGATCGATTGGTTCACCCTGGTGAGCGAGCGCTACGCCATGCCGATCGAAGAAACCAGCGTGCCGCGCGAGACCTTTCGCGAGGTGGTCAACCACCGCGAGGACCTGCAGAACCTGCATCGCCAGGTCGAGGTCAATCGCGCCAGCAACCGCAGCCAGACAGTGCTGTACACCCAGCCACCCAAGCCCTTCACCTATGGTGTGGGGCTGGGCTACAAGCAGAACGTCGGCGGGCCGGATGGCTTGCTCTACCAGGTGTCCGCCGACCTCGACGGCGAGTATCGTTTCACCCGCACTACCTGGTGGAGCGGTCTGCTCAGCGTCAACCTGCTGAACAACTACGACGGGTTTACCTACGATGCGCCCAGTGGCTTGCCCCGGGTGCGGACCGACCTGCGCCGGTACATGACCTCCTCCGATGTGACCCTGCCGACCTTCCAGCTCAACCATGCGCAGCAGTTGGACCAGGACCTCTACGGTATGGTCTACGGTGGTTTGCTGGAGTCGATGTACGCCGGCGTCGGCAGTGAAGTGCTGTACCGCCCCATGGGCCAGCGCTGGGCGTTGGGAGCCGACCTGAACTACGTGCGTCAGCGTGGTTTCGAGCAGGATTTCAGCTTGCGCGATTACCGCACCGTCACCGGGCATATCACCGGCTATACCGATCTGCCGTTCAACATTCAGGGCGCCTTGAGTGTGGGGCGCTACCTGGCCAGGGACTGGGGCGCGACCCTGGACCTGTCGCGGGAATTCAACAATGGTGTACGGATTGGCGCGTGGATCACCCGCACCACTGCATCCAGCGCAGAGTACGGCGAAGGCAGCTTCGACAAAGGCCTGTACCTGTCCATTCCGTTCGATGAGTTGATGAGCCTGTCGACCATGCGGCGCGCCAACCTGGTATGGGCGCCGCTGACCCGCGATGGCGGCGCTCGCTTGAACCGCGCCTACTCACTGCATTCGATGACCGATGGGCGCGACAGTGAGCTGTTCTACAAGAACATCGACAAGATCACTGAATAGACCCGACTACCTCTTCGACGTAGCGCTGTCGCGCAGCAAACTGGGACCTTTGTGGTGAGCGGGCTTGGCGAAGCGTCGCACCGCCCGCGTAGGGGGGCGAAGCGCCCCTGATGAAGACGAATGCGGTGTATCAGGCACTCCTCTGGACCTGGTTTTGGGGCTGCCGCGCAGCCCCTCCCACATTTGAACTGTATTGATTGTCGGCTATCAGTAGATGTCCTTGGACAGCAGCGTAAACGGCGTCTTCAGCAGGATCTTGATGTCCAGCCACAACGACCAGGTATTGATGTAGCGCAGGTCGATGTCGACGCGCTGCTGCATCTTTTCCAGGGTCTCGGTCTCGCCCCGGCAGCCATTGACCTGGGCCAGGCCGGTGATGCCGGGTTTGATCCGATGGCGGGCCATGTAGGCGCGGATTTTCCCCGAGTAGTAGTCGTTGTGTGCAATCGCATGGGGGCGTGGGCCGACCAGTGCCATGTGGCCTTGCAGCACGTTGAACAGCTGCGGCAATTCGTCGATGGAGGTGCGCCGGATAAACCGGCCCACCGGCGTAATGCGTGAATCGTTGCGACTGGCCTGGCGTACCTCATGGTCGTCATGCACACGCATGGAGCGGAATTTCCACACCTTGATCACCTCGCCATTCCAGCCGTGGCGGTCCTGCTTGAAGATCACCGGGCCGGGGGAGGTGAGCTTGATCAGCAGGGCGACCAGCAGCAGTAACGGGCTCAGCACGATGATCGCCAGAGCCGCCAGGCTCTTGTCCAGCAGCGACTTGCTCAGTGCAGCAGTGGGGCGGCTGGTCAGCGGGCTTTCGTTGAGGTAGATCGCCGGCAGCCCATCCACTTCGGCCACGCAATGGTTGAGCAGCAGCATGTTATTGAGGTCGGGCACCCAGATCACATCCACGCTGATCTCCAGCAGGTTGAGGTACAACGCCTCAATGTGGGTGGCGTCCTGCAATGAATGGGTGATGTAGAGCCGGCGGATGCCGTGTTGCCGGATCAATTGGGGCAGTTGCGGCAGCTCGCCCAGAATCTGCGATTGCGCACCCTCCGCGGCGCCGGCAGGGTTGCCGACGAGCCCCACCAGGGGCGAACGCTTTTGACGGGAGAGGGTTCTGGCCAGGTCCACGGCAAGCTTGCCGGTACCCACGATCAATGACTTTTGGCGCTCGTGAAGTTGGCGGTGGTAATACCGGGACAGGCTATGTAAAGGGATATAGCACAGGGCCAGTAACGGATAACTGATTGCCGCCCAGAGTAATAAGGTTTCCCAAGGAAATAATGAACTTGCATTGCACGCCATGCCCACGATAAACACTATTGCGACGGTCAGCAGCCAGCCCATGAACAGTCGTCCCAGGCCCACGCCGTAGTCATCTTTTTTACTGTAGACGTCACACAGGCTATACGCCGGAAGAGATGCCAATATGGTAAATGCGGCCAGCGCTCGGTAGTTGTATTCAAGTTGGCCGGTCTTTAAAAAGACCAACATGAATAACGCTGTAACCACCAATCCCGATGCCAATGTCCACTGGCCCCAAAACGTTAAACCCTTGGGGGTCAGGTTGCGATGCATTCTAGTATTGTTCAACATAGTTCTGCTCCCGGTGGTGACCACGCACGTGGTGGCAGGGTTTAATCAACAGGCGGGCACGCGCACGCGCGTACCCTTGGATAGTAATGAACGGCGGGGGGCAGTGGCTGACGACTTATAACAAGGTCGCAAGGATGTTGTTATGGCGCTGATGTTATAAAAAGGCAGGTAGAAGAGGGTGGTAGTAGGCAGGGTGCGTGATAAGGTCTGATGTATTTATTATTTTAGCGGCGCGCTTGGGTCGGCTCTAATGGCTTCTTGATTTTCTGTGTCAGGCAATAACCGCGATTTCTGACGGCGCGAAATAAACGTTCGCCTTCGTTGGCTCGCTTGAACTTTTCCTGCAGGCGACTCAAGCACATCTCCAAGCCGCGATAGTATTCCGGCTCGCGCCCGATATTACGGATCAGTTCTTCTTTGCTGACCACACGGTCTTCGTGGTTCAGCATCTTTTTAATCAAGGCCGACTCAATGGCGGTCAGCGAAATGCGCAGGCCGCCTTTGACCAGCGTTCGGTCATGCTGGGTAAGTAACCAGAAATCCTGGGGATACAGTTGAGTTCTTTCCAGGCCGATGTCCATGGAACGAGAGTGGGGATCCCCCAGGTCGTCGGGAGTCTTGGGCGTAGGCATTCTTGCTTCTTGCCGCGCGGCGTTAAAAGGGTGTGAGAGCAAGGTGATGGAGTGCGTCGCCAGCGCGTTCAAATCGTAGTGGAACGTTTCTGCACTGGGGGTGAAGTCCTGCAGTGCGATAGCCGGGAGTGTCGGAGTGAAGGCGTATTTCTTGAGGGAGCTCATAGTGTCCACCGAGATCAGTGAGAGGCAGGTTTTTATAAGCGATCAGCTGGGGCGTAATACCCGCCCTGAAAGTATTTGAATGGCAGGTTTTTAGCCAACATTGCGCTGTCGCAAAACTCGACATGGTCGGCAATGAAACGCACCCCCGTGGCATTGATCAGCTCAAGCATGTGGTCGTAGAGCCGATCGAACAGGCCCGACCGCGTGTTCAGGCTCAGCCGGAGGGCGGAGTCGGGGAAAGGCATTTTTATGTAGTCGTAGAGGTCCAGCTCGATCAACAGGTCGCCGCGTGTTGTATCGAGTGTGTAGCCACTGTAGGCCAGCTTGATACAACCCTGGTCTTTGAGCTTATACAGTTGGCGCACCATGCCCCGGCGTTCTGCAGGATCCGGGAGTGCGCCCAGCGGGTTGTGGAGGCTGAGTGTCAAGGTCTGGCCGTGGGTTTTCAGGCGGTGGGCGGCTGCAATGATGTCCTTGACCAGAGGCTCGTTCATCAAGGCAGCCTGGTCTATATTCACAAGCCGGTGGCCCACCTGCTGGAGGGCTTTGTGGCGTGGGTGGCTGCGTTGCAGCGCCTCACGGTAAGCATCCTCGAGTTGCTCGCGGTGGCCGCTGCCCACTACGCTGATTTCGCTGCCCCATAGAGCATGCGTACGCTCGACGATGGCCTGCCGGACCAGCGTGAAGTCCACCGCGTATGCAGGTGATAGTTGCTCGTTATTCACGGTCCGACCGCTCCCTGGAACGTTGGAAATGGCTGGCGCAAATAAGACCGCTGCTGAGTTTGTAGCCGTAGCCGCGGATGTTCTGGATGATATTGTCGCCGTAGTGCGCCTTGATCTTACTGCGCAGTCGACTGATAGACTTTTCCAGTGCCCTGGAGTCGTAGTACTTGGTGTTAAGCCCCATGACCGCCGCAATTTCATTGTGACTCAGCAGCCTGTTCTGAATAAGGGCTTCGAGAACTTTCATCTCGACGAAGGATATTTCCAGCTTTTTACCTTCGCCATAGATGCACATGCGATCCTGATCCAGCACCAGGCCACAACGTTTCAGTCGAGCGCTTTCACTCAAAAACGCATCAAACAGGCTTAGTTCTTTTTCGGCAGAGGTTTCCAGCGCTTTGATGCAATAGTCAGCACCGGCCAGATAATATTTTGTCTTGCTCAGTGTGGAGGCAAAGGTCACGACAACGAATATCGTGCAGCCCGGATTATCGCTGCGGGTCTTTCTGATAATGTCCAGGGTCTGATTGCTGGCAGAGGGTGTATCAATTTCTATAATAATGGCGCGGTAATGCTTATGACTTTCCAAGGACTCGGTTAGTTGCCCGTAGCATCGTGTATCGATTTTTAAATCATTCGGTACAGTACGAACTATCAGCGCCCGAAAGTCCTCCGATTTCGATGGAGTCCGTGCAATAGCGAGGACATTGGAAAAATGCATCACCTACTCCCTTTTCTGGCATGCAAGGCCATCAGTTCAATCGCTGCTAGCATTTAGATACTAATCGAATTGAATACGCTCAAACGTGACAAATTTTAACATTCATCACGTTATTTTTGATGGCGAAGCGAGGGGGGAGGCGGTTGTTTCGAGGATCTTTACCTGAACTTACACATAGGCTAGTGCAAATTTGTAATGCGCGGTAAGTATTTTAGCCCTAACGATTTTTTGAGCGGGGCAGGGTTTAAGCCTTGCCCATTTATGCGGCGCTAACAGGGGCTGGGAAGGTGGCATCCTCAGGTCAATTCCTCCTCCCGCAACTGCACGCTCATGTCATCGCAACTCTGCGCCCAGTCGATCAACCATTGCGGCATCGGCGGTGATGCCTCGTCCAGACCCAGTTCCCGCACGAACTCACCCGGAGGCAAAGTGCCCTTGGCCGAGCGGAACAGCCCGCGCATCACCACCACGCCGACTACGCGACCGCGACTGATAAAACGGTGTTCCATCAGGCTCCACTTCGCGTCCCAGCCCAGCATGCGGGTGTGCACCTCGAACACCTCGAACAGCTTCAACTCCCGTCGAAACTTGCCCCAGGTGTCGCCCACGATGGGCAGGGCCTTGTGGCGCAGGGCGACGCGAAAGGCACCGGTACGCAAGACGAAATCCATGCGTGCGACATCCGCCAGTGAAAAGTACCGGCCATTGGTGACATGCCGGTTGATATCCAGGTCCAGGGGCCACACCCGCATGCGCACCACCGTGGTGGCCAGGCCGTGGGCGGGGGTTCGCCATGGGCGGCGGCAGAGCATGTACAGCAAACGCAACCAGAGATTCATAAGTACGCCCGTCAATTGCTCAGTGGCAGCACTTTAAGGACCTGGAGTCGGCCATGGTAGGTCCGTAAATGACTTATTTGCGCAGGAAAGCGCAATTCGGTGACTTCTCTGATGAGGCAGACGAAAAAAAACCGGCTGATCAGGCCGGTTTGGGGATCTCGCAAACGCTGCGGTATCAAGCGTGGTTGTCCAGCAGGCGATCGGCACCGCCTTCTGCCAGGCCACGTTCCTGCAGACGGTCGGCACCGCCTTCGGCTACGCGATTGCCTTGCAGGCGATCGGCACCATCTTCGGCTACGCGATTGCCTTGCAGGCGATCGGCAACATCTTCGGCTACACGATTGCCTTGCAGACGGTCAGCCCCGCCTTCGGCAACACGACTTTCGATCAGGCGATCCGCGCCGCCTTCAGCAACAACAGGGTGGGCAAATGCGTTTGCAGCGAGTACCGAGAAAGCGAGGCTAAGCAAGATTTGGCGTTTCATGAGGGTGTGCTCCAAGTGTTTTAGTGGGGTGTTGCCGGGTATGGGGTTGATGTTACGCGTTGCATTTTTTAAGAGAACTTCATTGGGCTGATGGTGACTATCGATGCCAGCGATGGCCCGTTTCAAAGGGCCATCGCCGCGCCGGTCACGGCATCTGTGGCCGTTCCTGAGGGCGCAGGTCGAACACCAGCACCTCGGCATCCTGGCCCTGGCTCAGGCGGATTTGCCGCTCATCGCGCACGCGGGCACCGTCGCCTTCCTGCAAGCGCTGGCCGTTGATGTCCACGCTGCCCCGAGCCACATGGATGTACACGTGGCGATCCGGCGGCAGGTCGAGGGTCGCGGCTTCGTCGCCGTTGAACAGCCCGGCGTACACCCTGGCGTCCTGGCGCACGGTCAGGGAGCCGTTGCTGCCGTCCGGCGAGATGATCAGTTGCAGGCGCCCTTGTTTCTGCGCCGCGCTGAAGTGCTCCTGTTGATAGCGCGGTTCGGCACCGGCCACGGCGGGTACGATCCAGATTTGCAGGAAGTGCACGCCACGGGTCTGGCTGTGGTTGAACTCGCTGTGGGCCACGCCGCTGCCGGCGCTCATCAGTTGCACATCGCCGGGGCGGATCACCGAGCCGGTGCCCAGGGTGTCCTTGTGTTCCAGGGCGCCTTCAAGCACATAGGAGAAAATCTCCATGTCGCGGTGCGGGTGCTGGCCGAAGCCTTTGCCGGCCGCGACGCGGTCGTCGTTGATCACCAGCAGGTCGGAAAAACCCTGTTCATCGGGGTTCCAATAGTTGGCGAACGAGAAAGTGTGGAACGACTTCAACCAACCGTGATTGGCGGCGCCGCGTTCGGAAGCTTTGCGAAGGGTCAGCATGGTGGTGTCCTCAAGTGAGCGCGGGCTGCGAGATGCAGGGCGCTTGCGTTGAGAAGAAGGTTACTGGTAACTGAAATATTCATTAAGAAGCTGAAATCTGAATAACTGTCTCTCTCAGATTGACAGTTAAAGGCATGCCATAATGCCTGCCGCTTTCTTTCCCCTTGATGGATGCTTCCTGTATGAAAACCGTGGCCATGGCGCTGTTCCCGGACTTCCTCCTGCTGGACATGGCCGGGCCGCTCGAAGTGTTTTCCATTGCCAACCGCTACCTGCCGGCGGCGGAGCATTACCAGATTCTCACCCTGGGTACCGAACCCGGTCCGTTGCGCGCTTCCAATGGGGTGCTGGTCCAGACTGACCTGCTGCTGGACCAGGCCCAGGCGGCATATGACCTGCTGCTGGTGCCCGGCGGCCCGGGTGCCTATAACGAATGCCATCCGGCGCTGCTGCCCTGGCTCAAAGCGGCGGCGCCACGGGCGCGGCGCTTCGGCTCGATCTGCACCGGCGCCTTTGTGCTGGGCCACGCCGGGCTGCTCGACGAACGCCGCGTGACCACCCACTGGCACTACACCGAGCGCCTGATCAAGGCCTTCCCCAAGGCCATCGTCGAGACGGATCGCATCTACCTGCAGGACGGGCGGTTGATTACCTCGGGCGGGGTCACCGCCGGTATCGACCTGGCGCTGTCGATCGTCGCCCAGGACCATGGCAAGCAAGTGGCGGTGGATGTGGCCAAGGTGCTGCTGGTGGTGATGAAGCGCCAGGGCGGCCAGGCCCAGTTCAGCCCGATGACCGCGTCCGTGGCGCCCCAGGAAACCGCGATCACCCGCGTGCAGAACCATGTGCTCGCCCATCTGGACCAGCCCTTCACCATCGAGTCCATGGCCGAACTGGCCGGCATGAGCCCGCGCCACTTTGCCCGGTTGTTCGCCAAGGACGTACAGATGACGCCCATGGCCTTCCTGCAGGGCGCGCGCATCGACCGCGCCCGGCAACTGCTGGAAACCACCGACCTGCCGCTCAAGACCGTGGCGTTCCACGCAGGCTTCGGCAGCGTACGGCACATGCGCTTTCTATTCAGTGAAAAACTCGGCCTCAACCCGACCCAATATCGCCAGCAGTTCAGTTAACGACAGGATGTCCGTCTCGCGCACCCGATTGTCCGTATCGCTCCCCGTGCCAGCATTGCCCTGTCACGGGTAGCTGGCAAGATAACGTCGAGCCCATGGAAAAGGATGCGCGGACGCCCAAGACCGGGTGTTCCAGCGCGATTGCAGACATGAATATGCCTCAGGCGATTGACGCGGATAGCACGGTGCGCTTCGGTGACTATGCCTTTCATCGGCAGCAGCGGCTGGTGAGCAAGGCGGGTTGGCCGGTGCCGTTGGGCGGGCGGGCATTGGATATTCTGGCGGTGCTGCTGGAGTCGCCAGGGCAATTTATCAGCAAGGCCACCCTGATCGAGCGGGTCTGGCCGTCCAGCGTGGTGGAAGAGAACAACCTGCGGGTGCACATCGCTGCACTGCGCCGTGCCCTTGACGGGCAACGCTTGATTATCAACGACCCCCAGCGCGGTTACTGCTTCGCCGCCCCCGTGCGGGTCGCGGCTGCCGCGGTGCTGCCCCGACATAACCTTGCCCCCCGGCTCAGCCCGCTGATCGGTCGCGATGAACTGCTGGGCGTGCTGGTGCGGCGTGTGTCCGGGCAGCGCCTGATGACCCTGACCGGTTGCGCCGGCGTGGGCAAGAGCAGCCTCGCCCTGGCGCTGGCCGAGCGGGTGTTGCCGCGCTATCGCGACGGTGTGTGGTGGATCGACCTGGCCACGGTGGAGGCGCCGTTGATGATGCTGCGCCACCTGGCCACGGTGCTGCATCTGGAACCCGGCGGCAGTGTCACGCAGTTGTGCCGCCAGCTGGTCTCCCGGCAATTGCTGCTGGTACTCGACGGCGCCGACCTGCTGCTCGGTGCCTGTCGACATCTTTTACGGGCGCTGCGCGAAAATGCGCCCCAGGTCAGCGTGCTGGTCAGCAGTCGCGAAGCGTTGCAGGCCCCAGGCGAATGGGTGCTGCGCGTCCCACCGCTGGGCGTGCCGGCACCGTCGGCGTTGGGCAGTGTTGAACAGGCGATGGCGTTCCCCGCCGTGCAGCTGTTCGTCGCCCGGGCGTGTGCCGGCCAACAGGGCTTTGTGTTGCGCCGACAGGACCTGGCACCGTTGCGGGACATCTGCCGGCGCCTCGACGGTATTCCCCTGGCCCTTGAACTGGCGGCAGCCCAAGTGGATGCGCTGGGCGTGCGCGGTCTACAGGCGCAGTTGCACAGTGGAGTGCAGGTACTGACCCGGGGCCGCCGCACAGCGGTGGAGCGCCACCAATCCCTGACCGCCGCCCTGGACTGGACCTACGAGCGCCTGAGCCTGCCGGAGCGCTGGCTGTTCCTGCAACTGAGCCTGTTCAAGATGGCCGTGACCTTGCCCACCCTGGGTAAGCTGGTGGCCGGCACCGAGCTGGAGCACGCCGATTTGTCGTACCTGCTCGGGCGCCTGGTCGGCACCTCGCTGTTGAGCCTCGAACCCGGTCCGGGCTATCCGCGCTATCGTCTGCTCAACAGCATGCGCAGCTATGGCCTGGCACTCCTGCGCAACCCGCAGCAGGTGGCGCGTTTGCAGCAGGGCTATGGGCATTACCTGGGGACGTTCTCAGGCCGGCCGTTTGTCCTGCAACTCGTCGAGCAGGCTGCGTACGCGGACTAGATCCTGGGTGGCGAAGCCTTCGGTAAATCGCGCGTAGACCGAACCCAGCAGGTCGCGGGCGGCCTGCAGACGACCCTGCTGTTGCCACCGCCGCGCCAACGAGTCCGCACAGCGCAGCTCCCAGGCCAGCGCGCCTTGCTGGTGTGCCAACTCCAGGGCTTCGAGCAGCAGCGCCTCAGCCCCGTTGGCATCGGGCATGGCCTCGGCGCGCACGCGCAGGATTTCCGGGCTGCACCAGCCGCCCGCACCGCTCCGGGCGCGTTCGAACAAGGCCTCATCCACTGCACGGGCGTTGAAGGTCACCAGGATGTCTTCGACCAGCCCCAATCCCTGCATATCGGCGATCTGCGCCGTGCCTTCGTAGCATTGCGCCCAGGTGTGGAACAACTGCACCGAATGCTTTTGCGCCTGTTGCAGGAGGAGGTCCAAGCGGTCGCGGGCTGCAAGGGTGTCGCCGTTGCAATGGGCGATGACCACCCCGGCCAGGGCCAGGGTGTAGCAAATCGACGTGCCGTGGTTGATCTGCAACGCCAGCTCCAGCGCCTGGCTGGCGGTGCGCCACGCACGTTCGGGAAAACCGCGCAGCCACAGGATGCGCGCGAGGATGGTCAACGAGGCCACGCTCTGGTCGTACTGCACGCCAAAGCCGTGGGTAAACCGGTTGAGATGGCCGCTCTGGGCCATGCGCTGGATCACCTGTTCGGCATTCTGCTGCGCCAGTATCTGATTGCCGGCGAAGTGCTGCGCCAGCACCCTCAGGCGTTGGGCGCTGAGGGCCAGCAACGGCTCGGCCTGTGGCCCCAACCGGTCGAAATGCAGGCTTTGCTCCAGGGCCTCGCGGTAGTTGCCGCCACACAGGCTGACCGCCATTTGCCCCGACACCGCGCGCAGTTGGCCAACCAGGTTGCTGTCGGCTTCGGCCAGGCGCCGTGCATGGGCAAAGGCTTCGATGGTCTGCGGCGTACCGCCCTGGGTGTGATAGGAGAAACTGCCGAAGGCCAACTGCAAGGCCATGTTCAAGTGCGGGCTCGGCGTGCTCGATTGCCCCAGCCGCGCCAGGGCCTTGCCCACGTACAGGCCGTGTTCGCGCAGCAGCGACAGCTCCTGCCACAACGGCATGGCGCTGACGGTGAGACGAATACCCAGCAGGTGCACGCCCTGGTCGCCCAGGCCCCAGTCGAGGGCGGCACGAATGTCTTCGCGCAGCGGCGCATAGCGGTCGATCCAGGTTTGGGTGGCGGTCTGTTCCCAATCGTCCTGCGCCTGGTTCATCAGCACCAGGCAGCGCTTGGCGTGGTGTTCACGGGTGGCATCGAGTTCATTGGCGACGCTGAGTTTTTCCAGGGCATAGGTGCGGGTGATGTCCAGCAGGCGGTAGACCACCTCGTCATCCCCGGCTTCCACCGTGAGCAGGGATTTCGCCACCAGTTGGGTGATAGAACCCAGCACCTCGGCCGGTGCAACCTGTTGCCCGGCGATCACCGCCGCTGCACTGGCCAGGCTGAAACCACCGCGGAACACCGCCAGGCGACGCAGGCAGATTTGCTCGCAGCCGGTGAGCAATTCGAAGCTCCAGTCCAGGGTGGCACGCAGGGTTTGATGGCGGGGCAGGGCGCTGCGTCGGCCACGGGTGAGCAGGCGGAAGTTGTCTTCCATCTGCACCAGCAGGCCGGGCAAGCCGAAGCGCTCGATCTGCGCGGCCACCAACTCGATTGCCAGGGGGATGCCGTCCAGGCGTTGGCAGATATCAATGGCCAGGGGCAGTTCGGCTTCGCTCAGTTCGAAGCTGTCCTGATGGGACATGGCCCGCTCGATCAGCAGTTGCAGGGCCGGATAACCCAGGGCCTGGGCGCGGTTACCGGTGGCGGGCGGGCAGGCCAGGGGTTCCAGGCGCTGCACCGACTCGCCCTCGGCGCGCAAGGCTTCGCGGCTGGTGGCGAGGATGTGCAATTGGGGCGCGTGGCGCAGCAGGGCCTCGCTGATCAGCGCGATGTCGTCCAGCAGGTGTTCGCAGTTGTCGATCACCAGCAGCAACTGGTGCTCCTGCAGGCGGCGTGCAAACACGGGCAACGGTTCATGCTCGGTGTGGGTGAGGTCGAGGAGCGCGGCGAGATTGGGCAGGATCATCGACGGCGCGCTGAGAGGTGCCAGGTCCAGCAGGCGAATACCGTCGCGGTAATGTCCGATCAACAATTCCGCAACGCGCAACGCGACGGTGGTCTTGCCGATGCCGCCGGCGCCGGTCAGGGTGATAAAGCGTTGCTCGGGCAGCTGCTGTACCAGGCTGTCGATCAGGGCCTGGCGGCCAAGCATGCGCGTGCGTCGCAGCGGCAGGTTGTGGCTCGGGCGTTGGGGGGCGCCTTCGGTCGGTAGGCTCATCGGCTCGATGCTCAGTGGCGCCACAAAACTGTAGCCACGCTGGGCCACCGTAACGATATAGCGCTGCCCGGCCTGGCCATCGCCCAGGGCCTTGCGCAGCGCCGCCATATGCACCCGCAGGTTGCCGTCTTCCACCACGCTCTTGGGCCAGACCCGGGCGATCAGTTCCTGCTTGCTCACCACCGTGCCGGCCTGCTCCAGCAGGATCAGCAGGATGTCCACGGCTCGCCGTCCCAAGCGCAATGGGCGACCGGCCTCCAGCACCAGGCGCTGGCGCGGGTGGATGCGGTAAGGACCGAAATGCACGGCCTGGTCGCGTGGGTCACTCATGGGTGGCCATGCTCTGGGAAAAGTAAGTGGCCAGCATATTCCAGGTGCGTGCCGACCACTAGGCAGCGATCTCCCGAGGCTTGTGACGCAGTTGGTGATTTCGCCAGGTCATCGGGTTGACGCCCTCGCTGCGCGTGAACATATGGCAGAAATGCGCCTGGTCGCAAAAACCGCACTCCAGGCTGATTTGCGTGAGGCTCAAGGAGGAACCGGTGATCAACTCCTTGGCCCGCTGGATGCGTTGCTGGCGTATCCATTCCTGGGGCGACAGCCCGGTGGTGCACTTGAACGCGCGGGAAAAATGGCTGCGCGACAGGGCGCAGGCCTGGGCCAGGTCGGCAATCGCCAGGCTTTCACCGAGGTTGGCGAGGATCAATTGCTTGGCGATTCGTTCGCGCCGGGGGCACAGGCCGCCGGTGGCGGATAAGCGAGGAGCACAATACGCAGGTCGGGCCATGACGGATATCCGCAGTCGATGGGAGCGTTCCCGGTGAATGGATGCAGTGTAGACCGGCTCATTTTTGGCGCCGTACCGTCTGGCTGGCGAGTTAATCGTTGTTAATTTCGCCAGGTTCGGTCGCGGAAAAGACAGCACAGGCATGCAATCCAGGCAGTGTCCTGTCTGCTTAGCTGGGAGCCTGCTAACCGTTTGGATACCGCCATGAACCGCAATGACCTGCGCCGCGTCGACATGAACCTGTTGGTGATTTTCGAAGCGCTGATGTTCGAGAAGAACCTGACCCGGGTCGCCGAAAAGCTCTTCATGGGCCAACCGGCGGTGAGTGCGGCATTGGGCCGGCTGCGAGATTTGTTCGACGACCCGTTGCTGCTGCGCAACGGCCGGGGCATGGAGCCCACGCCACGTGCCGTGGCGATACTCAAGGAGCTGCAACCGGCCATGGACACCATTTCAGGCGCAGTCAGCCGCGCCAAGGATTTCGACCCTTCCACCAGCTGTGCGGTGTTCCGCATCGGCCTGTCCGACGACGCCGAGTTCGGCCTGTTCCCGCCGCTGCTCAGCCAACTGCGCGAAGAAGCCCCGGGCATTATCGTGGTGGTACGCCGCGCCAATTACCTGCTGATGTCCGCGTTACTGGCCAGTGGCGAGATCTCGGTGGGCGTGAGCTACACCACTGAACTGCCGGCGAATGCCAAGCGCAGGAAACTGCGGGACATTCCCTGCAAGGTGCTGCGCGGGGATGATGGCGTCGAACCGCTGACCCTCGACGACTATTGCGCACGGCCCCATGCGATGGTGTCGTTCTCGGGGGACTTGAGCGGCAATATCGACCTGGACCTGGCCCGTATCGGCCGTGCCCGGCGGGTGGTGCTGGCGGTACCGCAGTTCAGTGGCTTGCGGGCGCTGCTGGCCGGTACGCAGATTATTGCCACGGTGCCCGACTATGCGGCGTGTGCGTTGACCGAGGGCACGGCGCTGCGGGCAGAGGATCCGCCGTTTGCGATCGATGCGGCGGAGTTGTCGATGGTGTGGAGTGGGGTGCACGACAATGACCCGGCGGAGCGGTGGTTGAGGGGCAGGATTGCGCAGCATATGGCGGGAGGGGGATGAGCTTGGCGGCTTCTGGGCCTCCCATAGTTTGATCTGCGTAACCTCCAGCCCCGACTACCGGCTCTTGTAAGAAATTTCCCAGAGGAGTACAAATGTACTCCATGACGACCCTGACCCCCCGCCGCACCGCCATCCTGACCTTCATCCGCGACCGTATCGCGCAGCAAGGCCAACCCCCCAGCCTCGCCGAGATCGCCGAGGCGTTCGGCTTTGCCTCCCGCAGCGTCGCGCGCAAGCACGTCGTGGCCCTGGCCGAAGCCGGCTTCATCGAGGTCAACCCCAACCAGGCGCGCGGCATTCGTTTGCTCAACCAGCCCCTGCGCCCGGAGTGGCTGGATGTCCCGGTGCTCGGCCGAGTGGCAGCCGGCCGGCCCATCGGCGCGGATGCCGACGTGCACAGCCGCCTGCAACTCGACCCCGCCACTTTCGCGAAAACCCCGGATTATCTGTTGCGCGTGCAAGGCGATTCGATGATCGAGGACGGCATCCTCGACGGCGACCTGGTGGGCGTGCGCCGCAGTGCCGAAGCGGTGAACGGGCAGATTGTGGTGGCGCGCCTGGACGGTGAAGTCACCATCAAGCGTTTCGAACGCAGTGGCGAGCGTGTTCGCCTGCTGCCGCGCAATCCTGCGTATCAACCCATTGTGGTCGGGCCCGACCAGGACCTGGCCATCGAAGGGGTGTTCTGCGGCCTGGTGAGGCAAGGCTGATGGGCGCCGTGGTTGCACTGGATATGCTGTTCAATGGCGGCCGCGTCTGGAAAGGCCGGCCTGTGGCGCCTCCGGCCAGCGTGCAGCCTACGGGGCTGGCGGCGCTGGATGCGGTGCTGCCCACGGGCGGCTGGCCGGAGTCGGCCTTGAGCGAAATCCTGATGGCCAGGGACGGTATCGGCGAACTGCAACTGGTGCTGCCGACCCTGGCGCGATTATCGGCGGCGGGCGAGCGCATTGTGCTGGTGGCGCCGCCCTACACCCCGTACCCCCACGCGTGGCAGAACGCCGGGGTGGATTTGCGCCAGCTGTCGGTGGTCCAGGCCGAGGCGCGCGATGTGCTGTGGGCGGTGGAACAATGCCTGCGCTCCGGCAGTTGCGGCGCGGTGCTGTGCTGGCCGCACAAGGCGGATGACCGCGCCTTGCGTCGCTTGCAGGTGGCTGCGGAAACCGGGCAGACCCTGGCGTTTGCCTGGCGCGCCTTGAGTGAAGCGATCAACCCTTCGCCCGCCGCCCTGCGCCTGGCCGTCGAGGCCAAACCTGCCCGGGTGCGGGTGCTCAAGTGCCGGGGTGGCTTGGCTCATCCGGCGCCGATTGCACTGGCGGGGCACTGAGGTTGCCATGCGCTGGGTGTGTATTGTCTTCCCGCAATTGGCGCTGGACGGGGTGCAGCGCCTGCACCCCGAGCCCGACCAACCCCTGGCGCTGCTGGCCGGCACGCCGCAGCGGCGCGTGCTGCAAACTGTCAATGACGCCGCCCGCGCATTGGGCCTGCGCCCGGGGCAATCGCTGACGGCCGCCCATGCCCTTTCCAAGACCTTTGCCTGTGCCGAATACGACCCCGTGGAGATCGAGCGCTGGCAGCAGTTCCTCGCCGCCTGGGCCTACCGCTTCAGCTCCCAGGTCAGTGTGTATTACCCGCGTGCCTTGCTGTTCGAGATCGAATCGAGCCTGGGCCTGTTCGGGCCCTGGCCTCGGTTCGAGGCACGCCTGCGCCAGGAACTGGGCGAGCTGGGCTTTCGTCACCGTATCGTCGCCGCCCCCAACCCGGCGGCGGCGCGGGTGCTGGCCAATCTCTACGATGGCCTGGCCGTGGCCGATGAGGATGCGTTGCTCCAGGCCCTGGCGCCACTGCCCATCGACCGCGCCGGCCTCGACCCGCAAGCGGCCACCGCGTTGTCGCGCATGGGCCTGCGTACCCTGGCCCAGGTGCAGGCGTTGCCCCGGCACACCCTGGCGCGGCGCTTTGACGCCAGCCTGCTCAAGCACCTCGATGCCTTGACCGGACAACGGCCGTTGGCCCTGGCGTTCTATCAGCCGCCGGACCAGTTCGATGTGCGCATCGAGCTGAATTTCGATGTGCAATCCCACCAGGCCTTGTTATTCCCCCTGCGCCGTCTGACCGGCGACCTCTCGGCGTTCCTCTGCGGCCGTGACAGTGGCGTGCAGCGTTTCGACCTGCACCTGGAACATGCCGATGCACCGGACAGTGTGATCAAGGTCGGCCTGCTGAGCGCCGAGCGTGAGCCGGCGATGCTGTTCGAACTGGCCCGTGGGCGCCTGGAGCACGTGCAAGTCACCTCGCCGGTGCGCGGTTTTCGCCTGGTGGCCCAGGACCTGCCGGTGTTCGTGCCGCAACGCCAGGACCTGTTCGACGATCGCCCGCAACAGACCCTGCCGTGGGAACAACTGCGCGAACGCCTGCGCGCGCGCCTGGGGGATGAGGCGGTGCAAGGCCTGCGCTTCCATGCCGACCATCGCCCCGAATGCGCCTGGCAAATGGCGGCGGATAAAAGCCCGTGCGCCACCTTGAGCAAGGTGCGGCGTCCCGGCTGGTTGCTTGACGAACCGACCTTGCTGGCCGAGCAGGGCGTGCAGATCCTCATGGGCCCGGAGCGCATCGAATCCGGCTGGTGGGACGGTGCTGATATTCGCCGCGACTACTACCTGATCCAGACCCGCGCCGGCCAGCAAGGCTGGGCCTATCGCAGCGTGGGGCAAAACGACGGGCTATGGCTGCAAGGCTGGTTCGCATGAGGCTGCAACCGGCCTCTGTAGGAGCGAGCTTGCTCGCGAAAAACGCAAGGGCACCGCGATGACCCAGGGCTCCCGCGTCATCGTTAACGCGCTTCGCGAGCAAGCTCGCTCCTACAGGCGGCGGTGGCCATGAGTTATGCCGAGCT
Organism: Pseudomonas sp. GW821-FHT09D08; assembly: GCF_059416305.1. Taxonomy (NCBI): domain Bacteria; kingdom Pseudomonadati; phylum Pseudomonadota; class Gammaproteobacteria; order Pseudomonadales; family Pseudomonadaceae; genus Pseudomonas; species Pseudomonas sp. GW821-FHT09D08. Next base: position 122,916 of record NZ_JBWKOX010000013.1, on the reverse strand, counting down.
GCACTGCCTGTCCAACTTCAGCTTCCAACGCGGTGCCTCCAGCGCCCTGGAGTTGTTCGAGCGGGCCAAGCGCCAGGGCTACAGCGCCTTGGCGATCACCGATGAATGCACCTTGTCGGGCATCGTGCGGGCCTGGCAGGCGGCGAAGGCGGTGGGCTTGCCGCTGATTATCGGCAGCGAAGTGCGCATCGAAAACGGCCCGAAACTGGTGTTGCTGGTGCAGGACCTCAGCGGCTACCAGCACCTGTGCCGCTTGATCACCGTGGCCCGACGCCGGGCTGAAAAAGGCCACTACCGCCTGCTGCCGGAAGACTTCGAGCAGCCGTTGCCCGGCCTGCTGGCGCTGTGGGTCGCCGAAGACAGCGACACCCAGGCCTCCATCCACTGGCTGCGCCGTACCTTCGCCGAACGCCTGTGGCTGGCGGTGCACCTGCACTGCGGCCAGGACGATGCGCGGCATCTGGAGCAACGCCTGCACCTGGCCGCCAGCCTGCAGATTCCGGCGGTGGCCTGCGGCGATGTGCATATGCATGCCCGTGGCCGCCGCGCCCTGCAAGACACCATGACCGCGATCCGCCATCACGTGCCGGTGGCCGACGCCGGCACGCGTCTGCACCCCAATGGCGAGCGGCATCTGCGCAGCCTCGACGCCCTGGCCACGCTGTACCCGCAGGCGCTGCTCGACGAAACCCTGGCCATCGCCCAGCGCTGTCACTTCGATCTTGGCCAGTTGCGCTATCACTACCCGCGCGAGCTGGTGCCCGAGGGCCACGATGCCGAATCCTGGTTGCGCGCCGTCACCGACGAAGGCATCGCCCGGCGCTGGCCCCACGGGGTCGATGCCAAGACGTTGCAGCAGATCCATCACGAGCTGACACTGATCAGCAAACTGGGTTACGAAAGCTACTTCCTCACCGTGCATGACATCGTGCGCTTCGCCCGCAGCCGGTCGATCCTGTGCCAGGGCCGGGGTTCGGCAGCCAACTCGGCGGTGTGTTTTGCCCTGGGCATCACCGAGATAGACCCGAGCCTGACGAGTACGCTGTTCGAGCGCTTCCTGTCAGAGGAGCGCAACGAGCCGCCGGACATTGACGTCGACTTCGAGCACGAACGTCGCGAAGAAGTGCTGCAGTACGTGTTCCAGCGCTATGGCCGTACCCGCGCGGCGCTGACGGCGGTGGTCAGCAGTTACCACGCGGCCGGTGCGGTGCGCGATGTGGCCAAGGCCCTGGGCTTGCCGCCGGACCAGATCAACGCGCTGGCTGAATGCTGCGGGCGCTGGAGTGACGATGCGCCGCCCCTGGAACGCTTGCGCGAAGGCGGCTTCGACCCGGACAGCCCGATCCTGCGCCGTGTGCTGACGCTCACCCAACAGTTGATCGGTTTTCCCCGGCACCTGTCCCAGCACCCCGGGGGCTTCGTGATTTCCGAATACCCGCTGGATACCCTGGTGCCGGTGGAAAACGCCGCCATGGCCGAGCGCACCATCATCCAGTGGGACAAGGATGACCTCGATGCGGTCGGCCTGCTCAAGGTGGATATTCTCGCCCTGGGCATGCTCAGCGCGATCCGCCGCTGTTTCGATCTGCTGCGCCGCCATCGTGGCCGTGACCTGTCGCTAGCGACGATCCCCAAGGAAGACCCGGCCACCTACGCGATGATCAGCAAGGCCGACACCATCGGCGTGTTCCAGATCGAGTCGCGGGCGCAGATGTCGATGCTGCCCAGGTTGCGGCCGCAAACATTCTATGACCTGGTGATCGAGGTGGCCATCGTGCGCCCCGGGCCGATCCAGGGCGGCATGGTGCATCCCTATCTGCGCCGGCGTAACAAAGAGGAACCCACCACCTATCCGTCGCCGGAACTGGAGACGGTGCTCGAACGCACCCTGGGCATCCCGCTGTTCCAGGAACAGGTGATGCAGATCGCCATGGTCGCCGCCGACTACAGCCCCGGCGAGGCCGACCAGTTGCGCCGTTCCATGGCCGCCTGGAAACGCCACGGTGGCCTGGAGCCGCATCAAGCACGCCTGCGCACCGGCATGTTGAAAAACGGCTACACCGAGGCTTTTGCCGCGCAGATCTTCGAACAGATCAAGGGCTTCGGCAGCTATGGTTTCCCCGAGTCCCACGCCGCCAGTTTTGCCTTGCTGACCTACGCCAGTTGCTGGCTCAAGTGCCATGAGCCGGCGGCCTTCGCCTGTGCGTTGATCAACAGCTGGCCCATGGGGTTCTACAGCCCGGACCAGATCCTGCAGGATGCGCGGCGCCATCGCTTGCAGATCCGCCCGGTGGATGTGCAGGCCAGCGACTGGGATTGCAGCCTGGAACCCATCGATGGCCAGCAACCGGCGATTCGCATGGGGTTGCGCATGATCTCGGGGTTTCGCGAAGAGGATGGGCGGCGTATCGAGGCCGCACGTCAGCGCCGGGCGTTCAGGGATATTGCCGATCTGGACGCCCGCGCCGGGCTGGATGCGCGCACCCAGGCGTTGCTGGCGGATGCCGGGGCCTTGCGCGCCCTGGCCGGCAACCGGCATACGGCGCGCTGGGCCGTGGCAGGGGTGCATAAGCAGCTTGGCTTGTTCGCTGGCCTGCCCAGTCCCGATGAGGCGCGGGTGGAACTGCCGAAACCGACGGTGGGCGAGGATCTGCACGCCGACTACGCCCTGCTTGGCACCACCCTTGGCCCGCACCCATTGGCGCTGCTGCGCGCCGAGCTGCGTAAACGGCGTTGCCGCAGCTCGAATGAACTGCAGGCGGTGGAGCATGGGCGCACTGTCAGCGTCGCCGGGCTGGTCACCGGTCGCCAGCGCCCCGGCACGGCCAGTGGCGTGACCTTTGTCACCCTCGAAGATGAATTCGGCAACCTCAATGTGGTGGTCTGGCGCGACCTGGCCGAACGCCAGCGCCAGGCTCTGGTGGGGTCGCGGTTGCTCAAGGTGGACGGGCGTTGGGAGGCGGTGGGCGAGGTGCGGCACCTGATCGCCGGGCGCCTGACCGACCTGACGCCGCTGCTGGACGGCATCACGGTGCGCAGCCGGGATTTTCACTGAGGCGGGTAGCGCCGGCGATGATTACCCCCTAATTTATACAAAATGAAACCATCGCCCCTTGATACGCTCCAAATTTTGCGACCGTCCTTTCTCTGCGCAGAGCCGAACGATGCAATTCTTATCCGACCCCCACGGCTGTGAAGGTTGGGCCGGCGAAATGGCCCAGCGCATTCGCGCATTTGACTGGTCAACCACCGACCTGGGACCCCTTGACCGTTGGTCCACCAGCCTCGCCTGTACCGTGCAGATGATGCTGGCATCCCCCGTGCCCATGGTGATGCTCTGGGGGCCGGCGGGGTACATGATCTACAACGACAGCTATTCGGTGTTTGCCGGTGGCCGCCATCCTTATTTGCTCGGCACGCCGGTGGAGCTGGGTTGGCCGGAAGTGGCCGACTTCAACCGCCATGTGGTAGACACCTGCCTGGCCGGCGGCACCCTATCGTTCAACAATAAAGACCTGGTGCTGCTGCGCAACGGCCAGCCGGAAACGGTGTGGCTGGATCTCTACTACAGCCCCGTCGCCGGGGATGACCAGCAGCCGGCCGGTGTGCTGGCGATTGTGGTGGAGACCACCGCCCATGTGCATTCCGAACGCGTGCGCCAGGAGTTGACCCATAACCTGGAGCAACGGGTGGCCGCCGAAGTCCAGGCGCGCTCCGCCGCCGAAGACCAACTGCGCCAGTCGCAAAAGCTCGAAGCCATTGGTGGCCTGACCGGTGGCGTGGCCCATGACTTCAATAACCTGTTGCAAGTGATCGCCGGCAACCTGCACCTGCTGGCCCGCCATGAACCGGAGAATGCCCAGGTGCAGCGGCGGGTCACGGCGGCCATCGCTGCGGTGGAGCGGGGCGCCAAACTGTCCTCGCAGCTGCTGGCCTTTGCCCGGCGCCAACCGTTGTCACCGGCCGTGTATAACCCGCAGCGCATCTATGCCGGGCTGGGCGAACTGCTGCAACGTGCGTTGGGTGAAACCATTCATATCGACGTGCAGCTGCCCCAGGATTCCTGGTGCATCAACGTCGATCGCAACCAGTTGGAAAATGCGCTGCTCAACCTGGCGATCAACGCCCGCGACGCCATGAAAGGCGAAGGCGTGATTCGCATCACCGGCGAAAACATCATCCTCAACCCCAAGGATTGCCGCGGCAAAAGCATCAAGCCAGGCGAGTATGTGCGCCTGGCCGTCACCGACATTGGCGTGGGCATGCCGGCGGCGATCCTGTCGCGGGTGTTCGAGCCGTTTTTCACCACCAAGCGCGATGGCCACGGCACCGGCCTTGGCTTGAGCATGGTGTTTGGTTTTGTCCGCCAGAGCGGTGGGCATGTGGACGTGTGGAGCGAGGAGGGCAAGGGCACCGTGGTGCAAATGTACTTTCCGCGCAGCCTGGGCGAAGAAGTCCAGGAGACTCACCCAGAACCCGTGCCCCACGACATGGGCCAGGAGACCATCCTGGTGGTGGAGGACAACGAGGATGTGCGGGTGACCGTGGTGGACCTGCTCGAACAGGCAGGCTACACGGTGTTGACCGCCGAAGACGGCGACCGCGCGATGCAAGCCTTGCAGGACGGCGTGCGGCCCGACCTGATCTTCACCGATGTGGTGATGCCCGGCCGTATCAAAAGCACCGACCTGGCCGAGTGGGCCCGCGTCCAGTCGCCGCCGGTGGCGGTGCTGTTCACCTCGGGGCACACCCGCGACATCCTCTCCAGCAATCACCTGCTCAGCGCTGACATTCATTTGCTGAGCAAACCCTACAGCCCCGAGGCCCTGACGCAACGGTTGCGCAGCGTGCTCACCGCCAGACAAGGTTGTTCATGACGTCACAGCGCAACATGCCTCCGATCACTGCCCAGCACCTTGGATTCGTAAAGGTGCGCGGCGCCCGCGAACACAACCTGAAGAACGTCGACGTGGACATTCCCCGGGATGCCCTGGTGGTGTTTACCGGCGTCTCCGGCTCGGGCAAATCGTCCCTGGCGTTTTCCACGGTGTACGCCGAAGCCCAGCGTCGCTATTTCGAATCGGTGGCGCCCTATGCGCGGCGCCTGATCGACCAGGTCGGCGTGCCCGATGTGGACAGCATCGAGGGCCTCCCACCCGCCGTGGCGTTGCAACAGCAGCGCGGTACGCCGAGTGCGCGCTCGTCGGTGGGCAGTGTGACCACCTTGTCGAGCCTGATCCGCATGCTGTACTCGCGCGCCGGCAGCTACCCGGCGGGGCAGCCGATGCTGTATGCCGAGGACTTTTCGCCGAACCTGCCCCAGGGCGCGTGTCCGCAGTGCCATGGCCTGGGCCGCGTGTATGAAGTGACCGAGGCGCTGATGGTGCCCGATCCGTCATTGACCATTCGCCAGCGCGCGGTGGCGTCCTGGCCGCTGGCGTGGCAGGGCCAGAACCTGCGCGACATCCTCGTGACCCTGGGCTATGACGTGGATATCCCCTGGCGCGAACTGCCGAAAAAACAGCGCGACTGGATCCTGTTCACCGAAGAAACCCCCACCGTGCCGGTGTATGCCGGTTTCACCCCCGAGCAGACCCGCGAAGCGCTGAAACGCAAATTGGAGCCTAGCTATCAGGGCACCTTCAGCGGTGCGCGGCGCTATATCCTGCACACCTTCACCCACACCCAAAGCGCGCTGATGAAAAAGCGTGTGTCGCAGTTCATGCAGGGCAGCGCCTGCCCGTTGTGCGAGGGCAAGCGGTTGACCAAGGCCGCGCTGTCGGTGAAGTTTGCCGGGGTGGACATTGGTGAGTTGTCGCAACTGTCATTGACGCAACTGGCCGCGTTGTTGCGGCCGGTGGCGGCGGGGCAGGACAAGATGAAGCTGTCGGTGGAAAAGCGCCTGGCGGCGCAGCGCATCGCCGCGGATCTGCTGGAGCGGGTCAATACCTTGATCGAATTGGGGTTGGGCTATCTGTCCCTGGAGCGCAGCACGCCGACCCTGTCGTCCGGGGAGTTGCAGCGCCTGCGCTTGGCCACGCAATTGGGTTCGCAATTGTTCGGGGTGATCTATGTGCTGGATGAGCCCTCGGCAGGCCTGCACCCGGCGGATGGCGAAGCGTTGTTCAGCGCACTCGAACGCTTGAAAGCGGCGGGCAATTCGTTGTTTGTGGTGGAGCATGACCTGGAAACCATGCGCCGCGCCGACTGGCTGATCGATGTGGGCCCGGCTGCTGGCGAGCACGGTGGGCAAGTGCTGTACAGCGGGCCGCCTGCCGGTCTGGCGGACGTTGAGGCCTCGCAGACCCGGGCCTATCTGTTCGCCGACAAGTGCCCTGGGAACCCGGCGCGCCGTGAACCCAGCGGTTGGCTGAGCCTGGAAGGCGTCACGCGCAATAACCTCAAGGACCTGAGCGTGGATGTCCCGTTGGGCTGCTTCACGGCGGTCACCGGTATTTCCGGCTCGGGCAAGTCCAGCCTGGTCAGCCAGGCGCTGCTGGAACTGGTGGGCAGCGGCCTCGGCAGCCGGGTGGAAAACGACGAAGAGCCGAGCCTGGAAGACGACGCCCCGCAAATCAGCGGCGGGCGCATCAGTGCCGGCCTGGAGCACATCCGCCGCCTGGTGCAGGTGGACCAGAAACCCATCGGCCGCACCCCGCGTTCCAACCTGGCGACCTACACCGGTTTGTTCGACAACGTGCGCAAGTTGTTCGCCGCCACGCCGGCGGCGAAGAAGCGCGATTACGACGCCGGGCAGTTCTCCTTCAACGTCGCCAAGGGCCGTTGCCCGAACTGCGAAGGCGAGGGCTTTGTCAGCGTCGAATTGCTGTTCATGCCGAGCGTCTACGCACCGTGCCCGACCTGCCACGGCGCGCGCTACAACCCTGAAACCCTGGCCGTCAAATGGCAAGGCCTGAGCATCGCCCAGGTGCTGGGGCTGACCGTGGAACAAGCGGTGGAGGTGTTCGCCGAACAACCTGGGGTACTGCGTTCACTGCACGTGCTGCGGGATATCGGCCTGGGTTACCTGCGCCTTGGGCAGCCGGCGACGGAACTGTCCGGCGGCGAAGCGCAACGCATCAAACTGGCCACCGAGCTGCAACGTAATGCCCGGGGCGCGACGTTGTATGTGCTGGACGAACCCACCACCGGGCTGCACCCACGGGACGTCGACCGCCTGCTCAGCCAGCTCAATCAACTGGTGGATGGGGGGCATACGGTGGTCGTGGTGGAACATGAAATGCGTGTGGTGGCCCAGAGTGACTGGGTGATCGACATCGGACCGGGAGCCGGGGACCTGGGCGGCAAGGTGGTTGCCAGTGGGACACCGCAGAAGGTGGCCAAAAACAAAACCAGCCGCACCGCTCCATTCCTGGCCCGAGAGCTGCTCTGACAAGCGATGTAGTCCAAATGTGGGAGGGGGCTTGCTCCCGATGAGGGAGTGTCAGTCGCTAATGATTTGACTGAGCCACCGCCATCGGGGGCAAGCCCCCTCCCACATTTTGCTCAGCGTTAGGTCAGTTGGATCTGTGCCCTGGCCTGCTTCACCACATTCTCAACCGTAAACCCGAACTGCTCCTGCAACTTCGCCAACGGTGCCGACGCGCCGAAGCTGTTCATCACCACCTTGGCGCCGGTCTGGCCGACATAGCGGTCCCAGCCCAAGGGGCCGGCCTGTTCCACCACTACCCGGGCCTTCACTGCCGGCGGCAACACGCTGTCGCGGTAGGCCTGGTCCTGGTCTTCGAACAGTTCCCAGCTGGGCATTGAAACCACCTGCGCGGGAATCCCTGCGCTTTTCAATTGCTCATACGCCGCGACCGCCAGGCTGACTTCACTGCCGCTCGCCAGCAGAATCACCTGAGGATCATCTGCCCTCGCCAGCACATAGGCGCCCTTGGCCGCCCCCGATGCCGCCGCGTATTTCGTACGATCCAGCGTCGGCAGTGGCTGGCGGGACAGTATCACGCAACTTGGCCGGTGGGTCTGCGCCAGTGCGACCTTCCACACTTCCAGGGTTTCATTCGCGTCGCCGGGGCGCAGGGTCAGCAGCCCCGGCGTGGCGCGCAGTTGGGTCAGGTGTTCGATGGGCTGGTGGGTCGGCCCATCTTCGCCCACGCCAATCGAGTCATGGGTAAACACGAACACCACCGGCAGCTCCATGATCGCGGCCAGGCGGATCGGCGGCTTCATGTAGTCGCTGAACACCAGGAACGTCGAGGTGTACGGCCGCAGGTAGGACAGCGCCATGCCGTTGGCAATCGCGCCCATGGCGTGTTCGCGGATGCCGAAGTGCAGGTTGCGCCCGCTGTAGTCGTCGGCACTGAAACGCCCGGCACCGTCGAAGGTGAGGTTGGTCTTGGTCGAGGGCGACAGGTCCGCCGAGCCGCCGAGCAGCCACGGGATCTGCCGGGCAAAGGCATTCAGCACTTGGCCACCGGCGGCACGGCTGGCCACGCCCTTGGCGTCGGGGTCGAAACCGGGCAGGTCATCCTGCCAATGCTCCGGCATTTCGCCGGCACGCATGCGGCGCAGCTCTTCGGCCAGTTGCGGCTCGTGCTGCTGCAGCTGCGCCAGGCTGTGCTGCCAGGCGTCATACAACGGCCGGCTGCGCTCCAGCAGGGCGTCACGCAACACCGTGCGGGCCTCGTCGGGGACCAGGAAGCTGGAATCCTGCGGCCAGCCATACGCAGCCTTGGTCAGGCAGATCTCTTCATCGCCCAACGGCTCGCCATGGGCGGCGGCGGTGTTGTGTTTGTGTGGCGAACCGTAGCCGATCACGCTGTCGACCACGATCAGGGTCGGCGCGCCGGTGTTGCCCTTGAAGGTGTTCAGCGCTTCGCTCAAGGCCTGCAGGTCATTGGCATCGGTCACGTGCACGGTGTGCCAGCCATAGGCCTGGAAGCGCTTGATCACGTCTTCGCTGAAGGCCAGCTCGGTGTGGCCTTCGATGCTGATGGTGTTGTTGTCGTAGATCCAGCACAGGTTATCCAGCTTCAGGTGCCCGGCCATGGACGCGGCTTCGCTGCTGATGCCCTCCATCATGTCGCCGTCGCCGCACAGGGTGTAGACGTTGTAGTCGAACAGCACCTGGCCGTCGCGGTTGAAACGCTTGCCCAGCCAGCGCTGGGCCATGGCCATGCCGACGCTGTTGGCGCAGCCCTGGCCCAGCGGCCCGGTGGTGGTTTCCACACCGGTGGTCATGCGGTACTCGGGGTGGCCGGGGGTCTTGGAGCTCATCTGGCGGAACTGCTTGATATCGTCCAGGCTGATCGCCGGTTGCCCCGAACGTTTGCCGTGGGCATCGATCTCGACCACACCGGCCAGGTGCAGCAGCGAATACAGCAGCATCGACGCATGCCCCACCGACAACACAAAGCGGTCACGGTTGGGCCAGTCGGGATGCTCGGGGTGGTAACGCAGGAAGCGGCTCCACAGCGTATACCCCACCGGCGCCAGGCCCATGGGCGTGCCGGGGTGGCCGGAGTTGGCCTTCTGCACGGCGTCCATGGCCAGGGTGCGCAGGGTGTTGATGCATTGGGTGTCGACAGCGGTGGCAGCATGAGTCATGAAACCGTTCTCCCTCGGGTGGCGATTTACAGTGGAGGGCGGGGTGTGGCAAAGGTTTGATCCCATTGCCCGCGCCGCGACGAACGGGGATGGATTGACCCTGAACATGACAAGACCGGCTGGAATGGGCTAGCTTCAAGGGGGTAAGCCATTGATCAACTTGCGGAGGTACGCCATGCCAGTGAAACACGACCTGTATCAGGATTTGGGGTTGAGCAAGGAAGCCGTTCACGAACGCAGGGCGAACGACAAACGCCTGGACTCGCTGTTCACTCAATACGATGCGGCCGATGGGGAGGTGCTGAAGGCGGAATCGGCCAAGGCCAGCGATGAGGAGGTGGAGAAGCTGAAGAAGAAACGCCTGTTGGTCAAAGACGAGATTGTGGGGCGATTGGGTTAAATGAAAATCTTGACCCACCGGTAGGAGCGAGCTTGCTCGCGAAGAGCGTCAACGATTACGCAGCTCTTCTGATTTAACGCGGCGTTCTCAAGTTTTTCGCGAGCAAGCTCGCTCCTACAAAAAGCACAGCGTATTTATTCAGGATTGTCTTAGGGGCATCATTCACGCCACTGCCTATGATCCCGCTCGCCCACCCGGCCCTGGGGACTGCTGCGGCGCAAGGATTGCGCCGGTGAGCCGGGTGGGCACTTTCCGTTTCTACACCAGCAGTGCCCGGGTGCATTCATCTATGGAGCGCTGCTGCGTCTCGCCATACACCTTCAATTCATCGACAGTCGTGCGCCCCAGGGCCTTCTCGAATTCGGCCTGGTTCGAATTGGCCGCGTAATGACTCTGCGCCCCATCCCCCAGGTTCGACTGGAAAATCCCCGCCGCACTCACTGGCAGGAAATCCTCATACACCAAGGGTTCGACAGCCACATGGCCGGCGGCGACCAGTGCCTCCAGTGTGCGCGGTTGATCGGCCTGGCCGCGTGCCGCCAGGCCTTTCTCCGTGGCGAAGTAGCGGAAGTAGGCCAGATCCTGCTCACGCATCTGCCCGTGGTTATCCGGGAAGGCCTGGAAGTGCTGCTCCATCAACTGCATGTAGCGCGCGGCATTGCCCTCGTTGGGGAAGGCGCCCAGTTCGTCGCGCGCGGCATTCAGCAACTGGTCGTACAGCGCACGGCCCTTGGGCGTCAGCGCCACGCCACGTTGTTCTATTTCGCCGAAGCGCGCGCTGTGGCTGCCCTGGGCATCGGTGAAGGCGATGGGTTCGTCGAGGGCCTTGAAGCTGGTCTGGCGCAACAGGATCGGGCACTGGCGGCGGGGCGGGCCTTCGATCACGGCCTTGGGGGTGATGCCCTTGCCGGGCATGGCGGCCTGGACCTGGTCGATGTCCAGGGTGCGCGGGGTCAGGTGGTTGATGTGCGGGCCCTTGAAGGCCACCACGTCGGCGATCAGGCGGTGCTGGTCGCTGAGTTGCTGGTACTGCGCGGCGGTCACGGTCGCGGTGTGGTGCCAGCGGAAGGTTTCCAGGGCCTGGCGCACAAACTCATCGGCATCCGCAGAGTTGAGGCCACCGTCCTTCTCCGCTTGTTCGATCAGCGCCAGGGCGCGGGGGGTGAAGATAGAGCGCTTGGCCAGGGCGGTTTCGGCAAACCCGCGCAGCTCGGGGTTTTCGATCAGCTCCAGGCGCAGCAGCGAGGTAAACACGCGAAACGGGCTGGTCTGCAGCGCGCTTTCGTGCACGGCGCGGAACGCAGTGGAGTGCACCGGGACGCCGGCGGGGGTCAGGTCGTAGTAGCCCACCGGCTGCATGCCCATCACCGCGAACAGGCGGCCGATGGTCGCCAGTTCCGCCGCGGTGCCGAGGCGGATGGCGCCATGGCGTTCCATGTCCAGGCGCTGGATCTCACCGGTGCGTTGCAGCTGTTGCGCCAGGTCCGGTTCGCTGGCGAGTACGCGGGCGTTGGTGGCGGCGACCAGCTCCATCAGTGCGCCATACAGCGGAACTTCATCTCGGTACATGTCGGACATGGCCTTGGAAAAGCCCTTGCGGATCTCGTCGGGGCTGACATGTGCGGTGCTGTGCATAGAAAAATTCCTGATCACGATGCTGATGGGCGCGGCCGATACCTGGATTTTGTTGGGCTGTGGGCGCGCGTGCAAACGAAGAATCCTCTGGACTTCATTCTGCAAATGAATGAAATGACGTGAATATGACAAAAAACGGCGGTAGGGAAATTTCATTTTCCAGGCCCTTTTCTAAAGAAAGCTTCACGAGGTCCGCCCTGGCCGGCATGAAAGAATCGTCACGTTTGCAGAGCCGACAGTGGGTTTGCACGCCAAACACGATAAAAAAACATTCAGGGGCCGCAGTTAATGAAAATTTCTACACTGGCGCTGTCGATCACCGCCGCCGTTCTTGCGCAACAGGCTTACGCTGATGACTTCGGGCTCGGCGCGCTGGGCACGGGCAATGGTCACAGCGGCTTTCTCGAAGACAGCCATGCGTCCGTCAGTTCGCGGACCATGTACTACAGCGCAGATAACCGCTCGGGCACCAACAACGACTTGCGCGAAGCTGCTACCGCACTGCGTTTCGACTACAAATCCGGCTTCACCCAAGGCACCGTTGGCCTGGGTTTCGACGTGATGGCCTTCGGCGCCCTGCGCCTGGACGGCGGCGATGGTCACACTGCGGGCCCGGGCCTGGCGGGTAATGGCAACAGCTTCTTCCCGACCAAAAACAACGGCACCGAGCCGGCCGATGCCTTCGGTCGCGCGGCCGGCAACGTGAAGTTCCGCATTTCCCAGACCGAGTTGCATGTCGGTGGTGGCCTGGCGCCGGTGCTGCCGATCCTGGTCTCCAACGACAGCCGCGTGGCGCCGCAAACCTTTGACGGCGGCATCCTCACCTCCAACGATATTCCCAACGTCACCTTCACCGGCGGCGAGTTGAACCGTGCCGAAGGCCGTGCCTCCAGCAACGCCACGGGCTTGAGCGTGGCCGGCGGTACGCGCGACAGCGACAGCTTCAAATTCGGTGGGGTGGACTACAAGCCGTTTGGTTCGTCCGACAACGCCATCGCAAAAAACCTGACGTTGCAGTACTACTACGCCCAGTTGCAGGACTTCTACAAACAGAACTACGTCGGCTTGGTCCACGTGCTGCCCCTGGGCAACGACCAGTCGTTCAAGACCGACCTGCGTTACTTCGACAGCAGCAGCGACGGCAAGAATGGCGAGAGTGGCTACCAATTCAACAACAACGGCGGCTACGCCAAGCACGCCAACGAAGTGGACAACAAAACCTACAGTGCCGCGTTCACCTACCAACTGGGCGGCAGCAGCCTGATGCTTGGTCACATTGGCGTGGGTGACGATGGTGGTTTTGTCTGGGTCAACCAGGGCAGCCTTGCCGACCCGCATGCCCAAGGTGCCGGCGGCAGCGACTTCTACCTGTTCACCGATGCGGTGGTGGGCCAGTTCTCCCGGGCGGGCGAGCAGGTCAACTTCGGGCAGTACGCGTATGACTTCAAGGCCTACGTGCCGGGCCTGAAAGCGTCCGTGGCCTACCTGGACGGTACGGATATCAAGTCGAAGGTCGCGGGTGGCCCTGACCAGAAAGAAAACGAAACCGACTTCCGCCTGGACTACGTGGTGCAGGCCGGGCCTCTGAAAGGCTTCGGTACCACCTTGCGTACCGGCACCTATCACGGCAAAAACACCGGCACCGCCGACCAGGACCAGACCCGCCTGATCTTCAACTACACCTACGCCATCTTCTAAGTCTTCATGTGCAACCGGGCGTCATTGGGCTCTACACTGCTCCTCACCTGGTAGGCGATGGAGGACCCGATGACGGCCACACCCGACACCCGAATACTGGACACGATCGAAGGCCAACGCCTGGCGACGCCGGAGGCCGAGCGTTGGCGCGAGTGGGGCCCCTACCTGAGCGAACGCCAATGGGGCACGGTGCGCGAAGACTACAGCGCTGACGGCGATGCCTGGGCTTACTTCCCCCATGAACATGCACGCAGCCGCGCCTATCGATGGGGCGAGGATGGCCTGGCCGGTTTCAGCGACAAGGCGCAACGCTGGTGCCTGGGCCTGGCCCTGTGGAACGAGCGCGACGCGATCCTCAAGGAACGCCTGTTCGGCCTGAATAACGCCGAGGGCAACCACGGGGAAGACGTCAAGGAACTGTACTTTTTCGTCGACGGTGTGCCCAGCCATGCCTACATGCGCATGCTCTACAAATACCCCCATGCGGCCTTTCCCTACGCCGACCTGATTGCCGAGAACGCCCGGCGCGGGCTGGGCGATGCCGAGTACGAGATCCTTGATACCGGCGTGTTCGAAGACAACCATTACTGCGACGTCAGCATCGAATACGCCAAGCACCAGCCCGACGATATTTTCATGCGCGTCACCGTGCACAACCGCTCGCAGCAGCCGACGCGCCTGCAGGTGCTGCCGCAGCTATGGGCGCGCAATGACTGGAGCTGGACCTCGGATGCGCCCAAGCCGCAGTTGAGGCTGGACGGCGAACACGTGCTGGCCCGTCATCATGCATTGCCCGATCTGCGCCTCAGCGCCTGGGGGCAGGAGGGCGTGGAATGGCTGTTCTGTGAAAACGAGAGCAACTTCCCGCGACTGGGCGGGCAACCGGCGCCGGGGCCGTTCAAGGACGGGATCAACGATTATGTGGTTGAAGGGCTGGACGCTGCGATTCGTCGCGACACCGGTACCAAGGTTGCCGCGCGCTTTATCCTTGAACTGGCGGGCCTGCAAAGCCAAAGCCTTTACCTGCGCCTTGCGCCCGTGGACGCGCCGGAGGTCAACGCGCGCAAACTGTTTGAGCAGCGTCGCCAGGAAGCCGATGACTTCTACGCCGCCTTGCAGCAAGGCCTCGTCGATGACGACGCGCGCAACGTGCAGCGCCAGGCCCTGGCCGGCTTGCTGTGGTCCAAGCAGCTCTACTATTTCGATGTGAACCAGTGGCTCGACGGCGACCCGGCCCAGCCCGCGCCACCGCCCGAGCGCCTGCATATCCGCAATACCCATTGGCGGCACCTGTCCAACTTCGACATCCTGTCCATGCCCGACACCTGGGAATACCCGTGGTACGCCTCCTGGGACCAGGGCTTCCAGGCGGTGGCGTTTGCCCTGATCGATCCGGGGTATGCCAAGCAACAGTTGTTGTTGCTGGTGAAGGACCGCTTCATGCACCCCAACGGCCAACTGCCGGCCTATGAATGGCGCTTCGACGACGCCAACCCACCGGTGCATGCCTGGGCCAGCTGGCGCGTGTACCAGCAGGACAAGGCGCTGACCGGTGTGGGCGACCTGGATTTCCTCGAGCGGATCTTCCACAAGCTGCTGCTGAATTTTTCCTGGTGGGTCAACCGCAAGGATGCCGAGGGTCGCAACCTGTTCCAGGGCGGCTTCCTGGGGTTGGACAATATCGCCTTGTTCGACCGCTCGGCCGCGTTGCCGCCGGGGTATCAGCTCGATCAGGCCGACGGCACCGCCTGGGTGGCGGCGTATGCGCTGGACTTGATGCGTATCGGCCTGGAGTTGGCCAAACGCAATGTCGTGTACGTCGATATTGCAGTGAAGTTTTTCGAGCACTTCCTGTATATCGCCGGCGCTATCAACCGTGTTGACGACAGCGCCGAAGGCCTGTGGGACGAGCAGGACCTGTTCTTCTACGACGTACTGCACCGTCCCGACGGCCAGAACGAGCCGGTGCGCCTGCGCTCCATCGTCGGCCTGATGCCGTTGTTTGCCGTGCTGGTGCTGGAACAGCGCGAACACGAAGGGCTGGCGGGGTTGCGTGAACGGCTGTTGGGGTTCATGCATCACCGGCCGGACCTGGCCAAACTGGTGTCGCGCTGGAACGAACCGGGGCAGGGCAATCGCCTGTTGCTGGCGCTGTTGCGTGGCGAGCGCACCAAGGATCTGCTGCGGCGCATGCTCGATGACGACGAATTCCTCTCGGCCTTTGGTGTGCGTTCCCTGTCCAAGGCGTTCGCCGAGCAGCCACTGGCGCTGAAGATGAATGGCGACACCCTGTGCGCCCGTTACCAGCCAGGTGAATCCGACTCGCGCCTGTACGGTGGCAACTCCAATTGGCGCGGGCCCTTGTGGATGCCGGTGAACTACATGCTGATCGAATCGCTGCGGGAATTTCACCGCTACTACGCGGACAACTTCTCGGTGGAATACCCCACGGGCAGCGGGTATCTGGCATCCCTGGAGGACGTGGCCGACAGCCTCAGCCAGCGCTTGACCCGCCTGTTTCTGCGGGATGAAAACGGTTCACGACCGTCGATGGCGGGGTATGCGCAGTTGGAGGCGGACCCGGCCAGTTGTGACCTGGTGTTGTTCCATGAGTATTTCCATGGCGAGACGGGGCGGGGGTTGGGGGCTTCGCACCAGACCGGATGGAGTGCGTTGGTGGCGTTGCTGCTACAGCCCAAATGTGGGAGGGGGCTCGCCCCCGATAGCGGTGGATCAGTCAACTGATGACGCGACTGACAAACCGCCATCGGGAGCAAGCCCCCTCCCACAGAGATTCAGGGTTGCCCGTGAATCAGGAAGGGAACAGTTCGCTCAGCTTCATGGCCAGCATCATGTCGCCTTCGGTGCGCAGCTTGCCGCCCATGAAGGCCTGCATGCCGTCGGTGGAACCGTCGACGATGCCTTCAAGGGTCTCGCTGTCCATGACCAGGGTCACTTGGGCGTCCGGGTTTTCGCCTTCCTGCAGTTCGCAGGTCTTGTCTTTGACCACCAGGGAAAAGTTCTTGGTGTCGTCGATACGGAAACCGAACACCAGGTCCAAGCCTTCGGCAGCGCTTGGGTTGAATTTGGCTTTCATTGCTTCTACGGCTTTAGCTACGTCAGTCATGGTTTCGATCCTTTTATGGTGAGTCCAGTGACCTTGGGGTCACGGTTGGCCGCACTTCATCGGAAGGTGATGAGTTGCGGCGCCTTCAACAGTTGCAAGTGGGTGTGACTGTTGAAGGAAGCCAGTGCCACCTCGCGACCGCGGAATTTCAGCTGGTTGAGCGAGGTGTTAACAATTTGCCAGTTCAGTTCGAAGGCCTGGGCGGCAGGCATCCGGGTAATCAGGTGGAGCAGGGCGGTGATGGTGCCGCCGGAGGTAAACACGGCGATCTTCTGCGTGTTGTCCGCCGCTTCCAGAATGCGTTGCAGGCCACCCTGGACGCGCTCGACGAAGCCCAGCCAGCTTTCCAGCCCCGGGGGGTCATAGGTACCGGCCAGCCAGCGCTCGATGATCAGGGCGAAAATGCGTTGGAATTCGCTGCGGTTTTGCGCGGCGTTGCGCAGGATGTCCAGGGCGTCGGGTTCGCTGCCGAGCAGGTCGGGGAGCAGGGCGCGGATGATCGCGTCGGCGTCGAATTCGTTGAAGGCGCTGTCGGTTTCCAATGCAGGCACCGGCAGGCCGAGGGTGCTGTATTGATCAAAGGCGGCAGTGGCGGTGTGCTGCTGGCGGCGCAGGTCGCCGGCGATGCAGCGGTCGAACACCAGGCCCATATCCGCCAGGTGGCGGCCGAGCACTTGCGCTTGTTCCACGCCGACGGGCGACAGCACGTCATAGTCGTCTGCACCGAAGGAGGCCTGGCCATGTCGAATCAAATAGATGCTGCCCACGTCCGTTTTCCCGGTACGTTGAAAGTCTGGCGAGGTTATGAGGATGCCAGGGTGCTGTCAATGAAAAAACATACGCTTGTTTTAAAAGCTCGTTGGAGCGCGTTCCTGCTGGCGGTTTGAGCACTGGCCGCCCGGCGATCCCGTCGGTATGCTTGGGCAATCCGCGCCTGGCGCCGTGCATTGTTAAGGAGACACATGGATTTTTTGGCTGAATACGCGAGCTTTCTGGCGAAGACCGTCACCCTGGTGGTCGCTATTCTGGTGGTCTTGATCAGCTTCGCGGCACTGCGCAGCAAAGGGCGTCGCAAAGCCGCCGGCCAACTGCAGGTCAGCAAGCTCAATGACTTCTATAAGGGCCTGCGTGAGCGCCTGGAGTCGAGCCTGCTCGACAAGGAGCAGCTCAAGGCCCTGCGCAAGTCCGAAAGCAAAGCCGAAAAGAAGAACGGCAAGAAGAAACCCGAGGTCAAGCCACGGGTGTTCGTGCTGGATTTCGACGGCGACATCAAGGCCTCGGCCACCGAGAGCCTGCGCCATGAAATCACCGCGCTTCTGAGCCTGGCCACGCCCAAGGACGAAGTGGTGCTGCGCCTGGAAAGCGGCGGCGGCATGGTCCACAGCTACGGCCTGGCGTCGTCGCAATTGGCGCGTATCCGCCAGGCGGGCGTGCCGTTGACCGTGTGCATCGACAAGGTCGCGGCCAGCGGCGGCTACATGATGGCGTGCATCGGCGAGAAGATCATCAGCGCACCGTTTGCCATCCTCGGCTCCATTGGCGTGGTGGCGCAGTTGCCCAACGTCAACCGCCTGCTGAAAAAGCACGACATCGACTTTGAAGTACTGACCGCCG
This sequence comes from Pseudomonas sp. GW821-FHT09D08, assembly GCF_059416305.1. Taxonomy (NCBI): domain Bacteria; kingdom Pseudomonadati; phylum Pseudomonadota; class Gammaproteobacteria; order Pseudomonadales; family Pseudomonadaceae; genus Pseudomonas; species Pseudomonas sp. GW821-FHT09D08. The sequence goes on along the minus strand of NZ_JBWKOX010000013.1, from coordinate 104,872 downwards.
GCGAGTACAAGCGCACCCTCACGGTGTTTGGCGAAAACACCGAGAAAGGCCGCGAGAAGTTCCAGGAAGATCTGGACATCACCCATCAGTTGTTCAAGAACTTCGTCTCGCGTTATCGCCCACAGCTGGCGATTGATGACGTAGCGACCGGAGAGGTGTGGCTGGGTGTGGCCGCGCTGGATAAGCAACTGGTCGACGAACTGCAAACCAGCGACGAATACCTGGCCACCAAGGCCAAGACCGCCGAAGTGTTCCACCTGCACTATGCCGAGCGTAAAAGCCTGCAGGAACGGGTGGGCCTGGCGGCCAGCGGCTCGGTAGACCAGGTGCTGCTGACCTGGTGGAGCCGCCTGACCCAGCAACGCTTCTGGTAAGCCCACTTTGGGGGATAGCTAATACCTGTGGGAGGGGGCTTGCCCCGATGGCGGATAAACCGGCATCCCTGCCGGTTTACCCCCCAAATCACTATCGAATTCCGGCCAGCGTGGTTTAACGGGGCGCCTGAGATCAAGATCAAGATCAAGAGCGGCTCGCTTCGCATCGTGGTTAGCGTTGGCTGCTACAAATTTTTGTAGATACCTATGCTCATCGGGGGCAAGTCGAATCGTCGCACCGTCCCTCCCACATTTAGTTCGGTGTGGGTATCGGTTTGCGCATCAGCCTCCCCACCACCAGTGCTCCGAGCAATCCCAATAACCCTGCCACCCACAGCACCCCGCTGAACCCATCCACAAACGCCTGCCGCGCCAGCGGTTGCACCACCGCCCGTGCCGGCTCCGGCAACAAGCTCATTGCCGCCGGCATATCCCCGGCCACCACCCGTGAAGCAATCCCCGCCGCCTGCGCCTGCCATTGCGTGTCGATACGTGCGCGCAACACGTGCTCGCTGTGGCTGCTCAGCAGTGCGCCATACACGCCAATCGCCAACATGATCGCGCTGAACCGCATGGTGGTGCTCATGCCCGAGGCCATCCCCGCACGGTCCCGTGGCACGCAGGCCATGATGTTTTTTTGCGTATCACCATTGAGCAAACCGGCACCGGCACCGGTGACGGCAATCGCCAGGGCGAAGGGCAGGTAGCCGCCGATATTCACCGCCCAGGCACTCAGCAGGTTGCCGCAGCCCACCAGGGTCAACCCGGCCGCCATCATCGTTGCCGGTGCGAAGCGCCCCGCCAGCCGCGCGCCGATCCGGGGGCAGACCAGCATGGTCAGGGCGAACGGCAGCATGCCCAGGCCCGAGGCAATCGCGGAGAAACCCAGGCCGTTCTGCAGATAGAACGGCAGCAGCGTCATCATCACTTGGGCGCAGCCGGCGTAGGCAAACATCCCGAGCAAGGCGCCGATAAAACGCGGGTGGCGAAACAGTTGCAGGTCCACCATGGGCCGCTGCTGCACACGTTCGACCCCTACAAATACACCCAGCAACACCGCACCGCCGATCAGGCGTGCATAGGTCAGCGGGTTATCCCAGCCGATACGGTTGGCCTCGATCAGGCCCCAGATCAGGCACAACAGGCTCGCGCTGAAGGCCAGGCTGCCCCACGGGTCGAGGCGGGCGGATTGGCTATCGCGGGATTCCGGAATCGCGTGCAGCACCAGGCTCATCAGCGCCAGGCCCACGGGCAGGTTGAGGTAGAAAATCCAGCGCCAGCCCAGGTACTCGGTGATCAAGCCGCCCAGGGTCGGCGCGGCCGTCATCGCCACGCCCATGCAGGCGCCCCAGAACGCCCAGGCCTTGGCCCGCTCGACTTCATCGTGGAAGGTGTGGCCAATGGAGGCCAGGGCTGACGTGAGCAATAACGCTGCACCGACGCCCTTGACCGCGCGGGCGATATCCAGCCACAACGCACTCGGCGCCGCCCCGCAGCCAAGGGAGGCGAGGATAAAAATACTCAGGCCCCAGACCAGGGATTTCTTGCGTCCGAACCGATCGGCCAGGCTCCCGGCCGGCAGCAGCAAGGCGGCAAACGCCAGCATGTAGGCACTGACGACCCATTCGATATCGGCAAAGTTCGCCCCCAGGTCGCGAGCGATGCTCGGCAGGGTCACGGCGACGATATTGGTGTCGAGCACGATCAGCGAGCAGACACCGGACGCGGTGAGCAACGTCAGGCGTGGGCTGACCCGACTCATGGTTTGATTGCCTTACGGGCAATAGGGGAAATGCAGTTGGTGGGCATCGCAAGGGCGCTCCAGTGTTGAGGTGCTTCGAGCTTATCCCTCGCCGCTGCTGGTATTGTTAGCCACTGTGGAGCACTTCATTACCTTTGAGCTAATCCTGTTATGGATATCCGCCATTTTCGCTACTTCCTCGCCGTGGCCCGGCAGCGCAACTTCACCCGTGCCGCCGAGCAATTGGGCATTGCGCCGCCGACCCTGAGCCGACAGATCCAGGACATGGAAACCAGCCTGGGCACGCGCCTGTTTATCCGCCGGCAACGCGAAGTCAGCCTCACCGAAGCCGGCGCCGCCTTGCTGGTCGAAGCCGAAGCCACCGTGCGCCAGTTCGAATTCGCCCAGCACCATGCCCAGCGCGCCGGGCGTGGCGAGATCGGCCATATCGAATTGGGTTACGTCGCCTCGGCGCTGTACGCCGGGCTGTTGCAGCGGCAAATGCGTGCGTTCGGCCAGGCGTTTCCCGACGTCAGCGTGACGGTGCGCGAATGCGCCATGGCCACGTTGCCGAGTGCGGTGGCGGACGGGCGCTACGACATCGGCTACATCCGCTCGCCGATGACCTTGCCCGAGGGGGTGGAGGCGGTGCGCCTGGACGGCGAAGGTTTTGTCCTGGCGCTGCCCCAGGATTCCTGGCTGCTGGGGCTCGCAGCCATTGGCTGCGAACACCTGCAAAACGAGACATTTATCCTGCCGGAGCAAATCAGCGGCACCCTGCATGTCGCCGCGCAAGGCGGTTATGCCCCGCGCCTGGGGCCACAGCCCGGTGGGCTGGTCGCGGTGGTGGCGCTGGTGTCGATGGGGCAGGGCGTGGCGGTGGTGCCCGCATCAATGGTCGGGCATGTGCAGTTGCCGGGCGTGGTGTATCGCAGCATTCAGGGCTGCGACGCATCCTCGTGGCTGTCGCTGATTCACCGGCGCTTCGAGAAAGCGCCGGCGGTGGCGCGGTATATCCAGCAGGTCAAGCACTCAGGCGCGGCTGCACCGAATCCGCCAGGCGCGTAAGGATCAGGCAGCACGACACCGCCCCCGCATCCAGCACGCCCAGTGAGCGCTCGCCCAGGCGACTGGCGCGGCCGATCTTCGCCACCAGGTCCTTGGTGGAGTCGCGCCCCTGGGAGGCGGCGGTTTTCATTGCCTCCAGTGCATCGCTGAAGGACGCCCCCGAGGCGTGCGCGCGCTCGAAGGCTTCCACCGCCGGGATCAATGTGTCCATCAGGCACTTGTCGCCCACGCCCGCTTCGGTGATGTCCTGCAACGAGGTCAGGCCGCCGCGCAACAGGTGGGCGAAGGTGGCTGCGTCGATGTCGTCACGGCCGCGCACTTCGTCGGCCATGCCGATAAACAGGCTGCCATACAACGGCCCCATGGAGCCGCCGATGCCTTCCATCAGGCTCAGGGTCAGCTCATCCAGGGCTTCGGCGAGGGTCAGTTGGCGACCTTCGATCGTGCGCCCGCAATGGGCGAAGCCCTTGGCCATGTTGATGCCATGGTCGCCGTCGCCAATCGCGCCGTCGACTTCGCTGAGGTATTCACGGTTGGCCACGATCACGCTGACCAGGTCGGTGACGATGGCGCTGCCGTGGTGGCTGGAAAAATGCTGGCTCATGGTTCAGTCCGCCTGGGTCATGCCGATGGAGCGGCAGGGTTGGTCGATCAGGGTTTTCAGCTCCGCGTCGAGGCCGAGCAGGGTCAGGGTCACGCCCATCATTTCCAGGGAGGTGAAGTAGTTGCCGACGTAGCAGCGGTGAATCTTCAGGCCCTTGGCGTTGAGTTGGCGTTCCACCTCGGCGTAGAAAATATACAGCTCCATCACCGGCGTGGCGCCAAGACCGGAGACCAGCACCACCACGCTGTCATCCTGGCTGAAGTCGCGGTCGGCGAGGATCGGCGCGAGCATGCGCTCGGCCATGGCGGCGGCGGACTCAATGGGGATGACCTCAATGCCCGGTTCGCCGTGATGGCCGATGCCCAGTTCCATCTGGCCGTCGGGGATCTGGAAGTTGGGCTTGCCCACGGCGGCAATGGTGCAGGGCGTGAGGCCGATGCCGATCGAGCGGCAGTGGTCGACAGTTTTCTGCGCGACGCGAATCACGCCGTCGAGGTCGTAGTGCTGGGCGGCGGCGGCACCGCCGATCTTCCACATGAAGATTTCCCCGGCCACGCCGCGACGCTTGGCGATCTCGGCCTTGGGCGCGGAGGCCACGTCGTCGTTGGCGACCACGGTGCGGATGCGCATGTCTTTGCTGGCGGCCATTTTCATCGCCAGCTTCACGTTCATATTGTCGCCGGCATAGTTGCCGTACAGGCAGGCCACGCCGGCGCCATGGTCGGCGGCGCGGAAGGCGTCGAAAAAGCTCTTGGCGGTGGGCGAGGAGAAAATCTCACCGACGGCCACCGCGTCGACCAGGCCGGGGCCGACATAGCCGAGAAAGGCCGGCTCATGGCCGGAGCCGCCCCCCGTGACAATGCCGACACGCCCTGGCCCGGAAGGCCTGGCCTTGACGATCACCCGTGGGTTGCTTTCGTACTGGCGCAGTTCGGGGTGCGCGACCAGGATGCCGCGCAGCATGTCCTCGACCACTTGGTCCGGATCGTTGATGACTCGATTCATAACGCGGGTTCCTGTTTTTATGGGTTCACCGCTATCCAATTGTGGGGGGGGGGGGGCTTGCCCCCGATAGCGGTGTGACAGTTAGCTTATCTATTACTGAGCCACCGCAATCGGGGGCAAGCCCCCTCCCACATTTGGACCTGTGGGGTGCTTAGGGCTCTAGTACAACCTTGAGCGACTTGTCGCCACGTTCCATCACCGCAAACGCTTCCTTGAAGTCCGCCAGAGCGAACTTGTGGGTGACTACATCGCGCATATCGATCTTGCGGTTGCCGATAAAGTCGATGGCCCGCGGGTACATGTACGGCCCCAGGTGCGAGCCGAGGATGTCCAGCTCCTTGCGGTCGCCGATGATCGACCAGTCCACCGTGGCCTCGTCGTTGAATACGCTGAACTCCACGAAGCGCCCCAGCTTGCGCAGCATCGCCAGGCCCTGGTTCACCGCCTTGTGGTGCCCGGTGGCCTCGATATAGATGTCGCAGCCATAGCCGTCGGTGATCGCGCGGATGTTGGCCAGTACGTCCACTTCGGCCGGGTTCCACACTTCGTCGGCGCCCATGCGCAGGGCGAGGGCGGCGCGTTCGGGTTTCATGTCGAGCACGATGAGTTTTTTCGGGTTGCGCAGGCGCACGGCGCCGATGATGCCCAGGCCCAGGGTGCCGGCACCGGCCACCACCACGACGTCGTCATGGTCGACGTTGGCGCGTTCCGCCGCATGCAGTGAGCAGGCCAGGGGTTCGATCAGGATCGCTTCATCGGGGGCGATGGATTCCGGCACTTTGTGAATGATGCCTTCCTTGGTGAAGATCATGTACTGGGCCATGGCACCCTGCACATTGTTCTGGAAGCCATAGAGGTCGTGTTTCTGGCACATCCAGTACTGGCCGTGGTTGCAGAAGCGACAGCCCCAGCACGGCACGATCTGCTCCGAGATCACCCGGTCACCGACCTTCACGCCGCGCTTTTCCGCGCCCGGGCCCAGGGCCACCACGCGACACACGAACTCATGGCCGGGGATCATCGGCGGCTTGACGTAGCGCGGTTGCTCGGCATCGCCCCAGAACGACGGCGCGCCACGATAGGTCTTGATGTCGCCCATGCATATGCCGCACAACTCGACCTTGGTGAGGATCTCATCGGGGCCGGGCGTGGGCACGTCGACGGTTTCCAGGCGATAGTCTTCCGGGCCATGGCAAACCACGGCCTGCATGGTTTTCGGGATGACCGGCGAGAGTTGTTCGGGTGTGCGTTCGGTGACAGTGGACATGACAAAACCTCACGACAGATAAATGAATTACTGAATGCTGTAGCCGCCGTCGATCACCAGGTTGGCGCCGGTGATCATCTGCGCGGCATCGCTGAGCAGGTACAACGCCAGCCCGGCGATTTCCTCCGGCTGGGCAAAGCGGCCCGCCGGGATCTGCAATTTGGCCCGTTCGCCGACTTCACCGGCCCAGGCCTTCTTGCCCAGCGCGGTCTCGACGATGGTGGGGGAGATGGCGTTGACGTTGATATGCGGCGCCCATTCCATGGCCAGCACCTTGGTCATGCCGACGATGGCCGCCTTGCTGGCGCAGTAGGCGACGTGGCGGTCGAGGCCGATCACCGCGGCCTGGGACGCGAGGTTGACGATGCGCCCGCTGCCCTGGGCGAGCATGTGCCGCGCGCAGGCCTGGGCCACGAAAAAGCTGGCCTTGAGGTTGATGTCGAGGGTGGTGTCCCAGGCGCTTTCGCTGACATCGACGGCCTTGTCCAGCAGGGCCACCCCGGCGCTGTTGATCAGGTAGTCCAGGCGTTGGAAGTGTGCGAAGACCTGGTCGATGGTGTGTTGCACCTGGTTGATCCGGCTGAGGTCGACGGCAATGCCCAGATGCCCGGCACCCAGGCTTGCTGCCACTTCAGCCACCGCCGGGTCGCGGTCGAGCAACGCTACGCGGGCGCCGCGCTCCACCAGCAGGCTGGCGCAGGCCAGGCCGATACCGGCGGCACCGCCGGTGATCACCGCGCAACGGCCGTTGAGGTCGAAGGCTTGGTTCCAGAATCCAGACATGCATGACTCCTCTTTCAATAACCATCGAGGTCCAATGTGGGAGGGGGCAAGCTCTCTCCCACACTTGACTGTATTTCAAGCCAATGACTACTTACCGCCACTGACCTGTTTGTACAGCGCATCGGCGTTGGCGTTAGTCACGGGCACCCACGGCAGGATGTAGGTCTTGGCCGTGCCATCGCCCCATTTCACGTCCTTGGCATAGCGCTCCCAGATCACCGACTGCGGTTTGTAGTCCTTGCCGGCCAGTGCGCGTAACGCCACGTCCAGTGCGCCCTGGGACTGGGCCTGGGCGTCCTGGAGGAAGGTGGTGACTTCGTCTTTCTTCGCCGCCTGGATCGCGTCCGGCATGCCGTCGATGGACGTGACGGGCACATCCTTGGAGGTCAGGCCGTGGGATTTGAGGGCCTGTACGGCGCCGAGGGCCATGTCGTCGTTCTGCGCGATCACGCCGTTGATGCCTTTGGGGTGGGCGTTCAACCAGTCTTCAGTCAGCGCCAGCGCCTGGGCGCGGTCCCAGTTGGCGGTCTTTTTCTCGATGATCTTGATGCCAGGGTGCTTGCCCAGCACTTCCAGCTCGCCTTTCTCGCGGTCGATCTGCGCCGACTGGCCAATCGGGCCCTGGATGATCACCACGTTGCCCTTGCCGTTGAGCTTGTCGACCATGGCCTGGGCCTGCAGGCGGCCGCCTTCGACGTCATCGTTACCGACGTAGGGCACCGAGGCGTCGGCGACCTTGGTGTTGGAGGCGATAACCACCACGTCGTTGCTCATGGCTTGCTTGACCGTGCCGACGCCGGCCTTGGTGTCGATCGGCACGAACAGGATTGCGTCGTAGCGCTGGGTCACCATGTTTTCGATCTGGTTGTTCTGGGTCAGGGCGTCGTAGTTGCCGTCGAACACGGTCAACTGCACGGTGCCGTCCTTGACCGCCGGGTGTTCCTTGAGCTCGCGGACCCAGTTCTGCATGAACTGGCCCTTGAGGCCGTAGACGGCCGCGCCGACCTTGTAGGTCTTGCCATCGGCGGCCATTGCGATACTGCCGGCGAGCAGGGAGAGAGCCGCTGCGGCGGCCAGGGTGGTACCAAGTTTCATGGGGGGAACTCCGGTTATTGTTGTAGTGGTCGTTCTCTAGCGTTTTTTCTTGCGCCACACGTCGATCAGTACTGCAAACACGATGATCAGGCCCTTGGCGACCTGCTGGTAATAGGAGGACACGCCGAGCAGGTTCAGGCCGTTGTTGATCACGCCGATCAACAACGCGCCGAACAGCGTGCCGACAATGCTGCCGGTACCGCCCGACAGGCTGGTGCCGCCGATCACCACGGCGGCAATCGCGTCCAGCTCATAGGACACCCCGGCCTGGGGCAGGGCGGAGGTGGTGCGTGCCGACAGCACCACGCCGGCCAGCCCGGCGAGCAGGCCGGACACCACGTACACCGAAAACATCACCTTGCGTACGCCGATCCCGGAGGTGCGCGCGCTTTTTTCATTGCCGCCCACCGCGTACACGTAGCGGCCGTAGGTGGTGTAGCGCAGCACCATCCAGAAGATCAGCGCGACCACCGCAAAGATGATGATCGGCACGCCAATCGGGCCGATCTTGCCGATGCCCAGGGCCAGGTAGGCGTCGGGCAGGTCGGTGATCGGGCTGCCGTCGTTGAGGATGAAGGTCATGCCGCGGGCAATGCTGAGCATGCCGAGGGTGGCCACGAACGGTGGGATCGACAGGTTGGCGACCATAAAGCCGTTGACCACGCCGAGCATCGCCCCGGCAAACATCCCCGCGCTCACCGCCGCCAGCAGCCCGTAGCCCTGGGTCGCGACCATGGCGCTGCACAATCCGGCAAAGGCCAGGATCGAGCCGACGGAAAGGTCGATGCCCTTGGTCAGGATCACGTAGGTCATGCCCACCGCGAGGATGCCGTTGATGGAGGTCTGGCGCAGGATGTCCATCCAGTTGCGCCAGGTCATGAAGTACTCGCTGGAAAACGCCATCACCACGCACAGCAGGATAAACACCAGCGGCAGGCCGAAACGGTCGAGGGACAGGCGCAGGCGGTTGCGCGGTGCGGTGGTGATAGGGGCGGCAATGGTTTTGGCGTTCATGAGGCAAGACTCAACAGGGCTTCCTGGGAAAGGGCGGTGTCGGTGCTGATGGTCACCAGGCGGCCGCCCTTGAAGACGGCGATGCGGTCACTCAGGTGCAACAGTTCCGGGGCTTCCGACGACACCACGATGGCGGCGCCACCGGCGCGCACGAATTGATCCAGCAGGTGGTAGATCTCCTGCTTGGCGCCCTCATCGATACCCCGTGTCGGCTCATCGCACAGCAGGCACACCGGTTCGGTCGACAGGCATTTGGCGAGCACCACTTTCTGTTGGTTGCCGCCGCTCATGGACGCCACCGGCAGTTCCAGTGAGGTAGTTTTGATCTGCAGGCGCTTGACCATGTCCTGGGCCAGTTGGGTTTCCTTGCGTGCGTTGATCAGCGACCAGCTCGACAGGCGCTTGTAGGCCGACAGTGCAATGTTGGAAAGAATGCTGCCGGTCAGCACCAGGCCGCTGTCCTTGCGGTCTTCGGTGACCAGCGACATGCCAGCATTGATGGTCGCCTTGGGCAGGCCGACGGGCATGGGCCTGCCTTGCAGGGTGACGCTGCCGGAGTCCGCCACGGTCAGGCCATAGATGCAGTTGAGGAATTCACTGCGCCCCGAGCCCATCAGGCCGTAGATGCCGAGGATTTCACCCTGGCGCAGTTGCAGGCTGATGTCGTGGAACTCGCCGGCGCGGCTGAGGTTGTCGACTTGCAGGCAGGTGTCGGCGGCGCATTCGCGGCCGACCTTGTGGTCGATGCGGGTCAGTTCCTGGCCAACGATGCCGCGCACCAGGTGGTCGCGGTCGATATCGGCCATGCGTCCGCTTTCCACAAAGGCGCCGTCGCGGAAGATGCTGTAGTCATCGGCGATCTGCGCCAGTTCGCTTAAGCGGTGCGATACATAGACGATGCCGGCGCCCCGCGCGGTGAGGCGGCGAATCGCCTTGAACAGGGTTTCGGCTTCGCGCTCGCCAATGGCCGAGGTGGGCTCGTCCATGATCATCACCTGGCAGTCATGGCTGAACGCCTTGGCGATTTCCACCAGCTGGATCTGCGCCACGCTCAGGCGGTGCATGGGGCTGCTGGCGTCCACCTCGAATTCCAGGCTTTCCAGCAGTTCGCGGGTGAGGCGGTTCAAGGCCTTGTTGTCGACGATGCAGCCGGCGCGGCGCGGTTCGCGGCCCAGCCAGATGTTTTCGGCGACGGTCATGTAGGGGATCGGTTCCAGTTCCTGGGTGATCATCGCGATCCCCGCCGCGAGGGCTTCGCTGGGGCGATTGAACTGTACGGCGGTGCCGTTGAGCAGAATGCTGCCGGCATCACGCGGGGTGATACCCATCAGGATGCTCAGGAAAGTCGACTTGCCTGCGCCGTTGCCGCCGCACAGGGCGTGGACGCTGCCGGCCCGCAGAGAGAGGCGCCCGTCACGCAGGGCAGGGATCCCGGCGTAAGCCTTGGCGACGTGTTCAGCCTGGAGCAGTAATGGCGTGGCCATCGGCGTGTCCTCGTGCTGTGAATTCTTATTAGGTCGCACAGTCATGTTTCGCTGTGATCATATGTGTATCAAATGAAATTCTGATCAGTCAATCTCTTTCATGTAAATGCGGTGATTCTGATCTTTTTCGCCAATTACCCTTTTTTAGAGCGCTTTGACTGGCAGGTCAGTTAAATCCCGCTTGACATAAGAGGGGTAACGCCTGCGAAATGAATGATAGAAATTTCATTGAGTGATCAATTGATCAATCGTAAGTACCCTCACGGCAGCGGAGCCAGACACCATGAACACACCTTTCCCGGTGGCTATCGGATGCGATGAAGCGGGTTTTGAGCTCAAGGAGCTGTTAAAGCGCCATATCGAGGCGCTGGGCTATCCGGTGACCGACTTCGGCACCCATTCCACCGCGCCGGTGTTGTACCCGGACATCGCCCTGGCCGTGGCCACCGCCATCAACGCCGGGCAGCAGCGCCTGGGCGTGCTGGTGTGCGGCACGGGGATCGGCATGGCGATCTCGGCCAACAAGGTGCTTGGAATTCGTGCGGCCCAGGCCCATGACACGTACTCGGCAGAGCGGGCGCGCAAGAGCAACGATGCGCAGATCCTCTCTATCGGCGCGCGGGTGATCGGCGCCGAACTGGCGAAAAGCGTCGTCAAGTCGTTCCTAGAGTCGGAGTTCGAGGCGGCCCGTTCCGGGGCCAAGGTCGAGCGCATCAATGCGATTGAGCGCGATGGGCATCAATAGTGGACGTAGCAGGGCAAGAGTCGGGAGAATGCGCCTTTGACGCCGAAACGGAAGCCCGTCCCCATGAGTGACAGTACCCAGCGCATGGCCAGCGATATTGATCAGATGACCGAAGTGGCGATGCTCTATTACCTCGAGAACGTCACTCAGGAAGCCATCGCCAAGCGCTTCGACCTGTCCCGGGCTAAAGTCAGCCGATTGCTCAAACGTGCGCGGGATGAAGGCATTGTCGAGGTGCGCGTCTTGCAGCATCCGGCGATGAACAACGAGCTGGAACAGGCCTTGGTGGCGCGCTTCAAGCTGGATCGCGCGTTGATCGCGGTGGACCACCGCGACCCCGATACCCAGCGCTCGGCCGTCGCCAGCCTGGTGGCCAACTACCTGAACAAGACCTTGAGCGACGGCATGATCGTCGCCGTCGGCATGGGCCGCAACGTCGGCGCCGTGGCCGATAACGTGTTCCTGCCGGTGACGCGCAACTGCACATTTGTCTGCGCCATTGGCGGTTCGCTCAAGGCCGGCGAATACATGAACCCCGATCACATCTGCCGGCGCCTGGCCCTGCGCTTTGGCGGCGAGAGTGAAAGCCTGTACGCCCCGGCCTTGGTGGCCAACCCGGAGTTGCGCGGGGTGTTGATCAACAATGACACGGTGCGCTCGACCCTCGACCGTGCGCGGCGGGCTGACATGGCGCTGATCGGCATCGGCGACATGAGCGAGAACAGCAACATGGTCCGTATGGGCTGGTTCTCGCCCCAGGAGATCGCCCAGGCACGCCTGTCCGGTACCGTGGGCGACATGATGGGCTATGACTTCATCGACATCCACGGCCAGCCGGCAGTCAACGCGATCCAGGGGCGAGTGATCGGGTTGACGGTGCAGGAGTTGTTCCGCATCCCGGACGTGGTGGCGATTGCCAGTGAGAACACCAAGGCGGCGGCGACGTTGGGGGCGTTGCGGTCGGGGGTGATCAATACCCTGGCGACGACGGTGACGAATGCCCACACCATCCTGGCGCTGGACGATGCAACCCGTAAAACCTGACACGCCCTCATCTGGGCATGGGTATCTACACAACGTTGGCTCAACGCCGGACGCCCGGCAGACAGGGCTGTTGTGGTGAACGGGCTTGCCCCGCGCTGGGCTGCGAAGCAGCCCCAAAACCAGCCTCTACAGAGCGCCTGATACACCGCGTTCTTCTTTACTGGGGCTGCTTCGCAGCCCAGCGCGGGGCAAGCCCGCTCACCACAGAGATTGGGCAGGATCTGAAAATACCCACGCTCATCGGGGGCAAGCCCCTTCCCACATGATTTTGTGTGGGGTTCGAAGACAGGTTTTGTAATAGTTTTGCGTTGTAGGGAATTTGTATTTCGCCTGTAGGATTCAAGTCCTTTTGTTATTTCAGGACCTGCATGAACATCCTCTCGGAGCCTCCCAGTCGTCTTTCCCCAAGACATCCGCTGCCGCTGTTCCCGCTGAAACACCTCGTATTCCGACTGCCAGCCTTGTCCCGGTCCACTGACCGCGCCTTGCCGTGCCCGGCATTCTGAAACCTGTAGAGAGACTGATATAAATGGAATGGTTAGCGGATCCAACGGCTTGGCTCGGCCTGTTGACCTTGATTGTGCTGGAACTGGTGCTGGGCATCGATAACCTGGTGTTTATTGCGATCCTGGCGGACAAACTGCCGCCGGAGCAGCGCGACCGTGCGCGCTTGATCGGTTTGTCCCTGGCGTTGCTGATGCGCCTGGGCCTGCTGGCGAGTATTTCCTGGTTGGTGACCCTGACCCAGCCGCTGTTCGAGGTGTTCGACAAGAGCTTCTCCGGCCGTGACCTTATCATGCTGTTCGGCGGTGTGTTCCTGTTGTTCAAGGCCACCATGGAATTGCATGAACGCCTGGAAGGCCATGTGGCCCAGCGCACCGGCAACGTGGCATACGCCATGTTCTGGCCGATTGTGGCGCAGATCGTGGTGCTCGACGCGGTGTTCTCCCTGGATGCGGTGATCACGGCCGTGGGCATGGTGGATGAGTTGGCGGTGATGATGATCGCCGTGATCATTTCCATCGGCCTGATGATCGTCGCGAGCAAGCCGCTCACACGCTTCGTCAACGCCCACCCGACGGTGATCATGCTGTGCCTGGGCTTCCTGATGATGATCGGTTTCGCCCTGACCGCCGAAGGCCTGGGTTTCCATATTCCCAAGGGCTACCTGTACGCGGCGATTGGTTTCTCGATCCTGATCGAGGTGTTCAATCAGATTGCCCGGGCGCGTCGCAAGAAGTCGGCCCAGGGCGTGTTGCCGGTGCGTGAACGTACGGCCCATGCGGTGATGCGCTTGCTCGGCGGTCGCAGCCTGGCGGTGGAGGAAGTGGGTGAAGAGGTGGCTGACCTGTTGGGCGAGACGGATGCCGCCCAGGGGCCGCTGTTCGACCGACGCGAGCGGGTGATGATCAGCGGTGTGCTGCAACTGGCCGAGCGGCCGATTCGCAGCTTGATGACGCCGCGGGCCAACGTCGACTTTATCGACCTGGCGGACGACCCCGACACGATTCGCCTGAAGCTGATGCATTCGTCCTATTCGCGCCTGCCGTTGATCCGCAATGGCGCGGTGGATGAGCCGTTGGGCTTCGTGCACAAGAAGGAACTGCTCAAGGAATACCTGGCCGGCAACGAGCCGAACCTGGAGCACCTCGCACGCCGGGCGATCAACCTGCTGGAGAGCTTTTCGATCCTCAACGCCCTGGAACAGATGCGCCAGGAATCCACCCATATCGCCTTCGTGATCAACGAATTCGGTGACTTCATGGGCGTACTGAGCATGACCGACATTCTTGAATCCATTGCCGGTGAGTTGCCGGATGCCAGTGAGATCGAAGGACCGGATATTGTCGAGGAGGGCGCGGGTTTTCGTGCCAATGGCGCCCTGAATCTCACCCAGATTCGTCAGCGTACCGGCTTCAAGGCCGTCGCGACCGAGGATTATCAGACCCTGGCCGGTCTGGTCATGAGCCTGCTCGACCGCCTGCCGGTGGTGGGCGATGACCTGGAGCATGAGGGCTGGCGCCTGACGGTGGCTGCGGTGGAGGAGCGGCGGGTGACACAGGTGCTGCTGCATCCTGGAGAAGCGCATAGCGCTTGAATAGCGCTTCTACCCGCTGTGGTTGTTGATCCTCGGGGCCGAAACCCTTGAGTTTCTCGACCAGGTTGCCGTTGAGGTAGATCAACAGCGTTGGGGTGCCCGTGACCTCCGGGTGCCTTGGCGTCTGGGCGCAATCCAGTACCCGGCTCGTCACAGCGGGGTATTTGCCCGCTATCCGTTCAAACAAGGGTGCCGAGCCTGCACAGGCAGCGCAATGCTGCGAGACAAATAGTAGGAACACCGGGCGTGATGTGCTCAGCAGGCGTTGATACTCCTCGGCGTTGGCGATGGTTGCGGTGGCATACCCCATGACAATGTTCCTCCTGGACGCTGCGGCTTTTTGCCAACGCTAGGCCGGAGGATCACCTTCGTCTACTGTCAACCTTCACAGGTCTGCCTCACGCTCCACACGTTCCCGGGCCTTGCGCGCCTGGTTCGCGCATTTGCGGTATTCCTCATTGTCCCGGGAGGCCTTGGCCCGGCGGTAGTCGTGGTGGTTCTGGCTGGTGTAGTTGGTGTCGAAGGCTTCCTTGAGCCTGCGCAGTTCTTCCTTGCAGTCGCGGCGGTCGTTGCTGGCCGACGCGTTGCCGGCTGCCAGCAAGGTGAGCACCAGCAGGGTAAGACATGACTTCATCAGGGCAGGGTCCTTGTCGGCAGGGATGTGCCAAGGCTAGTCCAGCGTGGGAATTTTTCCACGCTGCACGCGCACTGCAACGGTGCGCGGTAACGCTGTTGCAGTGCGTCCGCCGGGACCTGTCACCGCCTTATGGGGCCCTGGGTAGCAAAGTGATTGCAGGTGCTGGCGTAGCGCCTTATCTCCCAGAAATATTTATCTATCTGATTTAACAAGCCTTTATCCCAGGCATGTTTTTCTGCGGGTGCGTGTGGCACACTTTCTGCTGTCTATTCCGTTGTTACATACTAAGTTCCGGTATAGCGGAATACACAACTCCTGGAGTGCTTGTCATGCATCACCGACCTTCCGTGTTCAAAGCGTGTGTTTTTCTCTTCGCCGCATCGGCTTCCCTCGCAGGCATCGTGCAGGCGGCGGACAGCAAGCTCGATGATGTGCTCAAGCGTGGGCACCTGATCGTGGGTACAGGCAGTACCAATGCGCCGTGGCACTTCCAGGGAGCGGATGGCAAGTTGCAGGGGTTTGATATCGACATCGGCCGCATTGTGGCCAAGGGCTTGTTCAACGACCCGAGCAAGGTCGAGTTTGTGGTGCAGTCGTCCGACGCACGCATTCCCAACCTGCTGACCGACAAGGTCGACATGAGCTGCCAGTTCATCACCGTCACCGCCAGCCGTGCCCAACAAGTGGCGTTCACGCTGCCGTACTACCGCGAAGGCGTGGGCCTGCTGCTGCCGAACAACAGCAAGTACAAGGAAATCGAAGACCTGCAGGCGGCGGGCGATGGCGTCACCGTGGCGGTGCTGCAGAACGTGTATGCCGAAGAACTGGTGCACCAGGCACTGCCCAAGGCCAAGGTCGACCAGTACGACAGCGTCGACCTGATGTACCAGGCGGTGAACTCCGGCCGCGCCGATGCCGCCGCCACCGACCAGTCCTCGGTCAAATACCTGATGGTGCAGAACCCCGGCCGCTACCGCAGCCCGGCCTATGCCTGGAGCCCGCAAACCTACGCGTGCGCGGTCAAGCGTGGCGACCAGGACTGGCTGAACTTCGTCAATACCGCGCTGCATGAAGCCATGACCGGTGTGGAATTCCCCACCTACAAGGCGTCGTTCAAGCAGTGGTTCGGTGTGGACCTGCCGGAACCTGCCATCGGCTTCCCCGTCGAGTTCAAGTGATTCGTGAAAACCGGGGCGCCGCCAACGGCGCCCCCATCAGGTACTGCTGACCATGAACTATCAGTTGAACTTTGCCGCCGTGTGGCGCGATTTCGACACCTTGCTGGCGGGGCTCGGCCTGGGCCTGCAACTGGCATTGCTGTCGATCGCCATCGGCTGCGTGATCGGCCTGTTGATGGCGTTTGCCATGCTGTCCAGACACCGTGCGCTGCGCATCCTGGCCTCGGTGTATGTGACGGTGATCCGCAATACGCCGATCCTGGTGCTGATCCTGTTGATCTACTTTGCGTTGCCCAGCCTGGGTATCCGCCTAGACAAGATCCCGTCGTTCATCATCACCCTGTCGCTGTACGCCGGTGCCTACCTGACCGAAGTGTTCCGCGCCGGGCTGTTGAATATTCCCAAGGGCTTGCGTGAAGCCGGACTGGCCATCGGCCTCGGCGAATGGCGGATCCGTGCGTATATCACCGTGCCGGTGATGCTGCGCAATGTGTTGCCGGCGTTGTCGAACAACTTCATTTCGCTGTTCAAGGACACGTCCCTGGCCGCCGCCATCGCAGTGCCCGAGCTGACCTATTACGCCCGCAAGATCAACGTCGAAAGCTACCGGGTGATTGAAACCTGGCTGGTCACGACCGCGCTCTACGTGGCGGCCTGTTACCTCATTGCCATGCTGCTCCGTTACCTGGAGCAGCGTCTGGCGATCCGTCGTTAAGGAGGGTGTCCATGTACGAGTCCCCCAGCTGGCTGCATGAGTTGTGGATCGCCCGGGATACGCTCTGGGCGGGGTTTCAGGCCAGTGTCGCGGTGTCGGCGCTGGCGATTATCTTTGGCACGCTGATCGGCATCGTCGCCGGGTTGATCCTGACCTACGGCAAATTCTGGATGCGTGCACCGTTTCGCCTGTATGTCGACCTGATCCGTGGCACGCCGGTGTTTGTGCTGGTGTTGGCGTGTTTCTACATGCTGCCGGCGCTCGGCTGGAAAATCACCGCGTTCCAGGCCGGCGCCGTCGGGCTCACGCTGTTCTGCGGCTCCCACGTGTCGGAAATCGTGCGCGGTGCACTGCAAGCCATTCCCCGTGGGCAGTTGGAAGCAGGCAAGGCGATTGGCCTGACATTCCGGCAGTCCCTGGCCTACGTGCTGCTGCCCCAGGCGCTGCGGCAGATCCTGCCGACCTGGGTCAATTCCTCGACGGAAATCGTCAAGGCCTCGACCTTGCTCTCGGTGATCGGCGTGGCCGAATTGCTGCTGAGTACCCAACAAGTGATCGCGCGTACCTTCATGACCCTGGAGTTCTACCTGTTCGCCGGGTTTCTGTTCTTTGTCATCAACTACGCCATCGAGTTATTCGGGCGCTACATTGAAAAGCGGGTGGCCTTGCCATGAACCAACCTCAAACAACCGAGCCGCTGCTGGACATCCGCGGCCTGCGTAAACAATACGGCGAGGTCGAAGTGCTCAAGGGCGTCGACCTGTCCATGGCGCGCGGCAACGTGGTGACGTTGATCGGCTCCAGCGGCTCGGGCAAGACCACCTTGCTGCGTTGCGTCAACCTGCTGGAAGAATTCCAGGGCGGGCAGATCACCCTGGATGGCGAGTCCATCGGCTACAGCGACATCGGCGGCAGGCGCGTGCGTCACCCCGAACGCGTGATCGCCCAGCACCGGGCGATGACCGGCATGGCGTTCCAGCAGTTCAACCTGTTTCCCCATCTGAGCGCATTGCAGAACGTCACCCTCGGCCTGTTGAAAGTTAAGAAGATGCCTAAGGACGAGGCGGTGGCACTCGCGGAAAAATGGTTGGACCGTGTAGGACTTTTGCAGCGCCGCGATCACTTTCCCGGCCAACTGTCCGGCGGCCAGCAACAGCGTGTGGCGATAGCCCGTGCCATTGCCATGAACCCGAGCCTGATGCTCTTCGACGAAGTCACTTCGGCCCTCGACCCGGAATTGGTGGGCGAGGTGCTCAGTGTGATCAAGGGCCTGGCGGAAGAGGGCATGACCATGTTGCTGGTCACCCACGAAATGCGCTTTGCCTATGAAGTCTCGGACAAGATCGTCTTCATGAACCAGGGCCGGATTGAAGAGCAGGGCTCGTCGAAGGACATCTTCGAGCGGCCGCAATCGCCGCGCCTGGCGGAATTTCTCAAGAACATTCGTTTTTAATCAGGAGCATCGTTTTATGAGCATCACTCGTTACGGAGCCGGCAGTACGGCCGGCGGTGGCCAGCCGCGTCCCTTCGCCCGCGCGGTGGAAGCGGACGGTTGGCTGTACGTCTCGGGCCAAGTGCCTGCGGTGGACGGCGAAATCATCACCGGCGGGATCATCGAGCAAACCCGGCAGACCCTGCGCAACGTGGTGGCGATCCTCGAAGAAGCCGGCTACGAGTTGAAAGACGTGGTGCGGGTCGGCGTGTGGCTGGAAGACCCGCGGGACTTCTGGAGTTTCAACAAGGTCTTCGGCGAATACTTCACCCCGGAACACGCGCCGGCGCGCGCCTGTGTGCAGGCCAACATGATGGTGGACTGCAAGGTCGAGATTGATTGCGTGGCCTACAAGAAAAAGGGCTAAATTGCCCCACTCTTAAGCCCACCAGAGATCAAATGTGGGAGGGGGCAAGCCCCCTCCCACAGTGGACCTGCGCCAGCCCTACCATTTCGACCGGACTGATATCGCCATGACCGAAGACACCATCAAACGCCGCGCCAAAGGCCTGGACCGTGCATTCGATATCCTCGATTTTCTCAAGGAAATCGGCCAGCCCCTGCGCCCGAATGATATTGCCAGTGGCATCGGCAGCCCCAAATCCACGGTCTACGAATTGGTCGCCTCCTTGTTGGAGCGGCGCATCCTCGAAACCGTGGGCAAGGACGGTCACGTCTACCTCGGCCGTCAGTTGTATTTCCTCGGCCAGGCCCACTTGCGTCATTTCGACCTGGCCCGCGAGGCCGATCACGCCTTGCAGGAGATCGTCAGCCAAACCCACGAAACCGCGCAGATGTGCCTGCTCAACGGGCGCAAATACACGGTGGCGCTGATGCGCGAAGGCGAGCGGCATTTCCGTATTTCCTCGGACATCGGTGAAGACGCGCCGATCCCATGGACCGCCTCCGGGCGCCTGTTGCTGGGGCATTTGAGCGACCAGCAGATCATCGACCTGATCGACCACGACGACTTTATCCTGCCGGACGGCCAGCGCCTGCCGCTGGAGACCTTCCTCGCGCAAATCCGCCAGGCCACCCTCGATGGGTTCTTTTCCTTCGACAGTGTGGCCGACACCTTTACCCACTGCTTTGCCGCCCCGGTCCGGGACGCGCAGGGCATCAGCATTGCGACGCTGTGCATCGTCGCCCCTCGGGCCGATGCGAGCAAAAACTACAACGACTATCGCCGGGTGTTGATCGACAGCGCCAACAACCTGGCCCGTCGCATCAACGAATAGGAGTTTTCCATGTCAGCCATCAATGCCGTTGAAAAGGGCGCCGCCGCCGTCGGTGCCCACCTGGTCCGCGACGTCAGCCTGCCCGCCCTGGTGCTGCACCGCGACGCCCTGGAGCACAACATTCGCTGGATGCAGGACTTTGTCAGCAACAGCGGCGCGGAACTGGCGCCCCACGGCAAGACCAGCATGATGCCGGCGTTGTTCCAGCGCCAGCTTGCCGCAGGCGCCTGGGGCATCACCCTGGCCAACGCGGTGCAGACCCGCGCCGCCTATGCCGGTGGCGTGCGCCGGGTGCTGATGGCCAACCAGTTGGTGGGCGCACCGAACATGGCGTTGATCGCCGACCTGCTGGCCGATAAGGATTTCGACTTTCACTGCATGGTCGATCACCCGGACAACGTCGCCGACCTGGGCCTGTTCTTCGCCGCCCGTGGCCTGCGCCTCAACGTGATGATCGAATACGGCGTGGTCGGCGGCCGTTGCGGTTGCCGCAGCGAGCAGGAAGTGCGCGACCTGGCCAAGGCGATCAAGGCCCAACCGGCCCTGGCCCTCACCGGTATCGAAGGCTACGAAGGGGTGATCCACGGCGAGCACGCCATCAGTGGCATCCGCGACTTTGCCGCGAGCCTGGTGCGCCTGGCCGTGGACCTGCAAAACAATGGGGCCTTCGACCTGCCCAAGCCTATTATCACGGCGTCGGGGTCGGCCTGGTACGACCTGATCGCCGAGTCCTTCGAAACCCAAAACGCCGCCGGCCGTTTCCTCAGCGTATTGCGCCCCGGCAGCTATGTGGCCCACGACCATGGCATCTACAAAGAGGCGCAATGCTGCGTGCTCGACCGCCGCAGCGACCTCCAGGAAGGCCTGCGTCCGGCCCTGGAAGTCTGGGCCCATGTGCAATCGTTGCCTGAGCCGGGCTTTGCGGTGATCGCCCTGGGCAAGCGCGACGTGGCCTACGACGCCGGTTTGCCGGTGCCGCTTAAACGCTATCGCGCCGGGATCCTGCCGGCGGAAGGCGATGATGTGAGCGCCTGCACCGTCACCGCCGTGATGGACCAGCACGCCTTCATGACCGTCGCGGCAGGTGTCGAGCTGCGCATCGGCGACATCATTTCCTTCGGCACCTCGCACCCTTGCCTGACCTTCGACAAGTGGCAGGTCGGCTGCCTGGTGGATGAGCAGTTGCGGGTGATCGAGTCCCTGGAAACCCGTTTCTGAGTGTAAAGCCATGACCACCACCCATCCCCGCATCGCCCTGATCGGCGAATGCATGATCGAATTGCAACACCGCGCCGACGGCAGCCTGCAACAGAGCTTCGGCGGCGACACCCTGAACGCGGCGGTGTACCTGCGCCGTGAGCTGGGGGATATCGGCACGGTGGACTATGTCACCGCCTTGGGCGATGACAGCTTCAGCGACGCCATGTGTGCGCACTGGGCCGAAGAAGGCCTGGGGCTGGAGCGGGTCCAGCGCCTGCCCGGACGTTTGCCCGGCTTGTACTGCATCCAGACCGATGCCAACGGCGAGCGCAAATTCCTCTACTGGCGCAACGAAGCGGCCGTGCGCGACTGTTTTACCACGCCGGCGGCTGCCCCGATCCTGGCGGCATTGCCGGACTACAACGTGGTGTATTTCAGCGGCATTACCCTGGCGGTGCTGGGTGAAGTCGGGCGCCAGCGCCTGCTCGAAGTCCTGAGCGAAACCCGCCGACGTGGCGGTGCAGTGGTGTTTGACAACAACTACCGGCCACGGCTCTGGGCCACGGTGGACGTTGCCCGCGAGGCTTATCGCAGCGTACTGGCCGAGGTGGATATCGCCTTGCTGACCGAGGATGACGAACGCGCGTTGTTTGGTTATGCCGACAGCGAACAGGTATTCGCGGCGTACCCGGCGATTGCGGAAGTGGTGCTCAAGCGCGGTGCGGATGCGTGTTTGATCCGTTGCGACGGCGAGCGCCTTGCCGTGCCGGCGCTGAAGGTGGAGAAGGTGGTGGACACCACGGCGGCGGGGGATTCGTTCAGTGCGGCGTACCTGGCCAGTCGGCTCAAGGGCGGTTCGCCCCAGGAGGCTGCTTTGGCCGGGCATCGATTGGCGAGCCGGGTTATCCAGGTGCCGGGGGCGCTGATCCCCAGGGAGTAGATGAATGGCCGCCTGCGGCGGATCGGGAGCAAACCCCCTGTGGGAGGGGGCTTGCCCCCGATAGCGGTGTAAAGACAACCGCTCAGTCGCGGTAAAACACCTGCACCAGGTGATACCCGAACTTGCTCTTGATCGGCCCGTGCACCACCTTCACCGGTTTCTTGAAGATCACCGCATCGATCACCCCGACCATCTGCCCCGGCCGCACTTCACCCAAGTCGCCGCCGCGCTTGCCGGAGGGGCACGTGGAGTACTTCCTGGCCAGCACATCAAAGGCTTCGCCCTTGGCAATGCGCTGCTTGAGTTGTTCGGCTTCTTCGCTGGTTTTCACCAGGATATGGCGGGCTTGGGCTTTCATCGGTCTCTACCAGGTGTGCGACGGCGCGCGATTATGCCTGAACTGAATCATCGACGCTGATCATGCTGCGGATTTTGGTCGCCAGCAGGTCGATGGAAAACGGCTTGGCGACCATGTCCATGCCGTCCTCCAGGAAGCCCTGGCGCTCGGCGGCTTTCTCCGCGTAGCCGGTCATGAACAGCACCTTGAGCCCCGGCCGATGCTGGCGGGCGATCTCCGCCAGTTGGCGGCCGTTCATGCCGGGCAGGCCGACGTCGGTCACCAGCAGGTCCACGCGCAAGTCCGACTCCAGCAACGGCAGCGCCGCACGCGCATCCGCCGCCTGGTGCGCGGTATAGCCCAACTCGTCGAGCACATTGACCACCAGCATGCGCACCGCCGGGTCATCCTCGACCACCACCACCGCTTCGCCGGCAAGGGCCAGCGGGACTTCGCCCAGATGGGCGGGCTGGCTGCTTTCCAGGGAGGTGCCGTGCAGGCGCGGCAGATACAGGCGCACGCAAGTGCCCTGGCCCGGTTCGCTCTGGATGGTCACGTGGCCACCGGACTGCTGGGCAAACCCATAGATCATCGACAGCCCCAGGCCGGTGCCCTGGCCGATGGGCTTGGTGGTGAAGAACGGGTCGAACGCCTTGGCGAGAATCTTCGGTGCCATGCCGCTGCCGTTGTCACACACGCCGAGCATCACGTAGTCGCCGGCCCTGACCGGTTCGAGGGTGGTGATATCGGTGCCGTCCAGGTAGCTGTTGGCGGTTTCGATCAGCAGTTCGCCGCCATCGGGCATGGCGTCGCGTGCGTTGATTACCAGGTTGAGCAGGGCGTTTTCCAGTTGGCTGGCGTCGGTGTTGACCGGCCAGATGTCGCGGCCCAGTTGCACCTTGAGCGTGATATGCGCGCCCTTGGTGCGCTGGAACAGCTCCTCCAGGGACGCTACCAACTGGTTCGGATCCAGCGGGCGAAGGTCCAGCGACTGGCGCCGCGAAAAGGCCAGCAGGCGGTGGGTGAGGGCGGCCGCGCGATGGGCCGAGGACACGGCGGCGTCGGTAAAGCGGCCGATCTCGTCGCTGCGCCCGGCGGCGATGTAGCGCTGCATCAGGTCCAGGCTGCCGATGATGCCGGTGAGCATATTATTGAAGTCGTGGGCGATACCTCCGGTGAGCTGGCCCACTGCTTCCATCTTCTGCGCATGGCGCAGGGCATCTTCGGCGCGCTCGCGCTCGAACATCTCGTTTTGCAGGCGTTCGTTGGCTTCGGCCAGCGCCTGGGTGCGCTGGGCCACGCGCTCCTCGAGGTTCTCGTTGAGGTGGCGCAGGGCTTCTTCGGTGAGTTTGCGTTCGGTTTCATCGATGACAAAGATGTAGAAACCGTTCACCGAGCCGTCATTGCTGAAGCGTGGCAGGTATTTCATCAACGCATGGCGCGGGCGGCCATCGCGATGGGGGGTGACGGTCATGAAACTGCAGGCCTTGCCCCTGAGCGCAGCGGCGATCTTGTCCTCGCGCCCGGCGTACACATCGTCGCCGAGCACTTCGCGGATGGTCTTGCCGTACAGCTCCTGGGGCGTCAGGCCGTACCAGTCGAGGTAGGCACTGTTGTTCAGGCGAAAACGCTGCTCGTGGTCGACGTAGCCGATCAGCACCGGCATGGCGTTGATGATCAACTGCAGTTCGGTCTGGCTCTGGCGCAGGGCCTGCTCGGTATTTTTGCGCTCGGTGAGGTCCAGTGCCGCGCCGAGGAAGCGCGCGGGGCGGCCTTGATGATCCTTGTAGCAACGCCCTCGGGCGAACACCCAGCGCACCTGGCCGTCGGCCTGTTGCAAGCGATATTCCTCGGCGTATTCAGTGCCGAAGGTGATGCAATGCTTGATGCTGCGCGCCACCATGCCGCGGTCTTCGGGGTGTACGCCTTGCAGGTAGTTGCTGATCGGCAACCGGCTGGCGTCGCTTGGATCAACCCCGTGCAGGTAGGCGAAGTGCGCGTCGGCGATAAAGCGGTCTTCGCCAATGTCCCAGTCCCAGGTGCCCACCGCATCGGTGGCAGCCAGGGCCAGTTGCAGGCGTTGTTCGGTGTTGTGTTGGGCCTTGCGCCGTTCGTTGGTTTCGATGGCCGTGACCAGGATGCCGGCCACATTGGCGCTTTCATCGCGGATCGGGCTGTAGGTCAGGTCCAGCCAGATTTCGGTGTCGCGATTGTTGCGTTGCAGGACAAAACGCTGCTCGCTGAAGGTGCGCACCTGGCCGGTCAGCACGGCGTCGTAGATCGGCGCAGTGAAGCTTTCGAGTTCCGGCCAGGTCTGGTGCGCCGGCTGGCCCATGGCGTCCGGGTGTTTATTGCCCGCCAGCAGGGCGAAGCCGTCGTTGTAGAGTTGGGTGAGTTCGCTGCCCCACAGCAGGAGCATCGGCATCGGAGAGTGGATGACGATGTCCACGGCTGTGCGCAGGCTTTGCGGCCAATCATTGGCCTCACCGAGGGGGCTGTGCGCCCAGTCCAGCCGCGCAATCAATGCAGCGGCTTCGCTGCCGGTGGTTGTTTCCTTCATAAAAAGCCCTGAGCGTAACGCTTTGAAAAATGACAACACCCATTATCCCGTGGGACACCGATGGGTGACTACCCTCGAAAAATAGCATGCATTGAGGGTTTGTCTTCAAATGAGTGCGGCAGGGCTGAAACCTTTCATCTTTCCGCCAGTTCGGGGCGGTCGCGAAATTGCTCCAGGGCCTGTGGGTTGGCCAGTGCGTCGGTATTCTTCACCGGCTCGCCGTGCACCACGTTGCGCACCGCCAGCTCGACGATCTTGCCGCTGATGGTGCGGGGGATATCGCTGACAGCGAGGATCTTCGCCGGCACATGGCGCGGCGTCGTGTTGGCGCGGATCACCTGGCGGATCTGCTGCGCCAGGGCCTCATCCAGTTCGATGCCGTCATCCAGGCGCACAAACAGCACCACCCGCACATCGTCCTGCCAGCGTTGGCCGATGGCCAGGCTTTCCAGCACCTGCGGGACTTTTTCCACCTGGCGATAAATCTCCGCAGTGCCGATGCGCACGCCGCCGGGGTTGAGCACTGCGTCGGAGCGGCCGTGAATCAGCAGGCTGCCGTTGGGGCGTTGCTCGGCGTAGTCGCCCTGGGCCCACACCCCGGGAAACTGGCTGAAATACGAGGCGCGCAGCTTCTTCTGGTGCGGGTCGTTCCACAAGCCGATGGGCATCGCCGGGAAGTGCCGGGTGCACACCAGCTCGCCTTTTTCCCCGACCAACGGTTGGCCCTGGTCGTCCCACACCTCGATGGCCATGGCCAGGCTCTTGCACTGCATTTCCCCGCGCCGCACCGGCAACACCGGATTGCCGATCACAAAGCAGGAGACGATATCGGTGCCACCGGACATCGAGGACAGGCACAACTCGGCCTTGATCTCGCGGTACACGTAGTCGTAGCTCTGGGGCGACAAGGGCGAGCCGGTCGAAATCAGGCCCTTGAGGCTGCCCAGGTCGTGGCTCAGGCGCGGTTGCAGCCCGGCCTTTTCCAGGGTGGCGAGGAACTTGGGGCTGGTGCCGAACACGCTGATCTTTTCCGCGTCGATCAGGTCGATCAAGCGTTCCGGGCCGGGGTGAAACGGCGAGCCGTCATACAGCACCGCCGTGGCCCCGATCGCCAGCACCGAAACCAGCCAGTTCCACATCATCCAGCCGCAGGTGGTGTAGTAGAACAGGCAGTCCTCGCGGGAGATATCCGCGTGCAGGCCGTGTTCCTTGAGGTGGGTGAGCAGCACGCCGCCGGTGCCGTGGATGATGCATTTGGGCACGCCGGTGGTGCCGCTGGAATAGAGGATATACAGCGGGTGATCGAACGGCACCGCGACGAACTCAGGCTCGCCGCCGGGTTGGTAGAAGTCGTTCCACAGGGCGACGCGGGCCTGGGTCTGATAGTCCTCGACGCAGGCCTGGGGCCGTGCATACGGGACGATGATCAATTGCTTCAGGGACGGCAGGCGTTCGAGGATTTCATTGAGCTTGGCGCTCTGGTCGATGGTTTTACCGGCGTAGCGGTAGCCGGCGCAGGTGATCAGCACCTTGGGCTCGATCTGGCCGAAGCGGTCGATGACGCCTTGGGTGCCGAAGTCTGGCGAGGAGCACGACCAGATCGCGCCCAGGCTGGTGGTGGCAAGCATGCCGACCAGGGTTTGCCAGGTGTTGGGCATGCAGGCGGCGACCCGGTCACCGCGGCCGACACCGGCCGCCCGCAGGCTGTCCTGCAGGCCGGCGACGTGGGCGGCCAGTTCGGCGTAGGTCAGTTGTTCACGCTGGCCGTCTTCGCTGATCGCGACCACCGCCGGGTGATCGTCGCGGCGGCGCAACAGGTGTTCGGCAAAATTCAGGGTCGCGCCGGGAAACCACTGGGCGCTGGGCATCTCGACGTCTTCGATCAGCACTGCACTGGGCGGGCTGCGAAACTGCACATCGAAGAACGTGACGATCGCCTGCCAGAAGTCCGGGCGCTGGTCGATGCTCCACTGGTGCAGGGCCGGATAGTCGCTGAGCTGCACGCCGTGGCGATCATTGATAAAGCGCCGGAACTGGTCCATTCGCGTGTTGCGGATGCGTTCGGGGGAAGGTTGCCAGAGGATTTCGGACATCAGCACGGTCTCTTGTTCTTATGCAGGTTTTCCAAACTATAGCGTTCTAATGTGTCTGGCCTTATTGGGCCAGCCAGCCGCCATCAATGTTCCACGCCGCCCCCCGCACCTGGGCACCGGCCTCGCTGCACAAGAACAGCACCAGCTCTCCCAGCTGCGACGGCGTCACGAACTCCAGTGACGGCTGTTTCTCCGCCAGCAGATCATGTTGCGCCTGCTGCGGATCGACGCCGTTGGCCACGCGATCATCAATCTGCTTCTGCACCAGCGGCGTCAGCACCCAGCCGGGGCAGATCGCGTTGCAGGTCACGTTGCTGGTGGCGGTCTCCAAGCCCACCACCTTGGTCAAGCCGATCACGCCGTGCTTGGCCGCCACGTACGCGGCCTTGCCCACCGAGCCGACCTGGCCGTGCACTGAGGCGATGTTGACGATACGCCCCCAGCCCTTGGCCTTCATGCCCGGCAGGCTCAAGCGCGTGCTGTGGAACACCGAGGACAGGTTGATCGCGATGATCGCGTCCCAGCGTTCCACCGGGAAGTCCTCCACCGCCGCCACATGCTGGATGCCCGCGTTGTTGACCAGGATGTCGACACCGCCGAACTCACGCTCGGCGTAGGTCAGCATGTCGGCGATCTGCGCCGGGTCGCTGACGTCCGCCGGGTGGTGGCCGACCTTGCCGCCAAACGCCTGCACCTGGGCAATCACCGCGCTGGCGTCGCCGAAACCGTTGAGGATCAGGTTGGCACCGGCCTTGGCCAGGCTCAGGGCGATACCCAGGCCGATGCCGCTGGTGGAGCCGGTGACCAGGGCGGTCTTGCTGTTCAAAGTCGTCATGAAAACCTCACACAATGCCGGTGGCGTAGAAAGTACCGATCACCACGAACACCGCGAGGGTCTTGATGATCGTGATGCCGAAAATGTCCTTGTAGGCTTCGCGGTGGGTCAGGCCGGTCACCGCCAGCAGGGTGATCACCGCGCCGTTGTGGGGCAGGGTGTCCATTCCGCCGCTGGCCATGGCCGCGACCCGGTGCAGCACTTCAAGGGGAATATTGGCCGCATGGGCCGCCGTAATAAAGCTCTCGGACATGGCCGCCAGGGCGATGCTCATGCCGCCGGATGCGGAGCCGGTGATACCGGCCAGCAGGGTCACGGTGATCGCTTCGTTGACCAGCGGGTTGGGGATGCCCTTGAGCCAGTCCGCCAGTACCAGGAAGCCCGGCAGCGAAGCGATCACCGCGCCGAAGCCATATTCGGACGCGGTGTTCATCGCCGCCAGCAATGCGCCGCTGACTGCGCTTTTGCTGCCGTCGGCGAGCTTACTTTTGATCGCCGACCAGCCGAATACCAGCACCATGATGATGCCCACCAGCAACGCCGCCTGCACCGCCCAGATCGCAGTGAGCTTGGCGATTTCAGTGGTCACCGGCGCGCTCATGCCCGGCAGGCTGAGGCTGTGAGTCTTGCCGTACCACTGTGGGATCCAGTGGGTGAACAGCAGGTTCATCACGCCCACCAGGATCAGCGGCGACAGCGCGACCCACGGGTTGGGCAGGGTGAGGTTTTCGGCGGTTTCCGGCTCGTTGCGCAGCTCGGTGCCGTAGCCTTCACCGGCGCGCTGGGCCTTGTTGCGCTGGCGCGCCAGGTAGAGCATGCCGGCGCAGAACACGAAAATCGTGCCGATCAGCCCCAGCCACGGCGCCGCCCAGGCGGTGGTGTTAAAGAAGGTGCTGGGGATGATGTTCTGGATCTGCGGCGTGCCGGGCAGGGCGTCCATGGTGAACGAGAACGCACCGAGGGCGATGGTCGCCGGTATCAGGCGCTTGGGGATATTGCTCTGGCGGAACATCTCCGCCGCAAACGGGTACACCGCAAACACCACCACAAACAGCGACACGCCGCCGTAGGTGAGCAGGGCGCAGACCAGCACGATCACCAGCATCGCCTGGCGCGTGCCGAGCAAACGGATCGCCGCCGCCACGATAGAACGCGAGAAACCCGACAGCTCGATCAGCTTGCCGAACACCGCACCGAGCAGGAATACCGGGAAATACAGTTTGATAAAGCCGACCATTTTCTCCATGAACACCCCGGTAAAGGCAGGGGCGACGGCGGACGGGTCGGTGAGCAGCACGGCGCCGAGGGCGGCGATGGGGGCAAACAGGATAACGCTATAGCCACGGTAGGCAGCCAGCATCAGCAACGCGAGCGCTGCCAGGGCAATGATCACACTCATGGTGTGTCTCCATCGGATTGTTATTGTTGTGGGTGAAGCAGTGGGGAGGGCTATAGCGAGATGTGTGCCATATTTTCAAGTTATTGAAATATATGGATATTTTTTAATTTCTTTCGAGTGTTTTTGAATGCTGTCTCTATTTGGAGACAAATGAAGATCAAATGTGGGAGGGGGCTTGCCCCCGATAGCGGTGCATCAGCCAGCATATGTGTTGACTGACCTAATGCTATCGGGGGCAAGCCCCCTCCCACAGGGAATGTCTTTGTATGGAGAATTTGGTCTCTATTTTGAGACTAGGCGATACCCAGTGCCACCATCTTCTTGTACAACGTCGATCGCCCCAGCCCCAATCGCCTGGCCGCCTCCACCACATTCCCGTCACACGCCTCGAGCGCCGCCGCAATCACCTGCCGATCAAACCGCTCCCGCGCCGCCGCAAACGTCTCACCCTCAACCGTGTCCACCGCACCGCGTTCCACCGGGCTGAACGTGCCAATCGCCGCACGAATGTCCCCAGCGTTCAACACCAGGTCATCGCTCAGCAACGCCGCGCGCTCCAGCACGTTGCGCAGTTCGCGGATGTTCCCCGGCCACGCATGCTGTGCCAACAGCGCCAGGGCTTCGCGGTCCAGTTCATGCTGGCTGCGCAGTTCCTCGAGGATCGCTTCGCTCAGCGCCGGAATGTCCTCCAGCCGCTCACGCAGCGGCGGCACCTGGATCGGCAATACGTTCAGGCGGTAATACAGGTCCGCACGGAACTCACCGCGCTTGATCGCCGCTTCCAGGTCCATGGAGGTGGCCGCGATCACCCGCACATCGCTGTGCAGCATTTCGTTGGAACCCACCGGTTCGAATTCCTTTTCCTGCAACACCCGCAGCAGCTTGCTTTGCAGCGGCAGCGGCATATCGCCGATTTCATCGAGGAACAGCGTGCCGCCTTGGGCAATCTGGAATTTACCCGGGCGGCCCTTGCGATCGGCACCGGTAAAGGCGCCCGGCGCGGTGCCGAAGAACTCGGCTTCCAGCAGGTCATGGGGAATCGCCGCGCTGTTGATGCTGACAAACGCCTTGTGCGCACGCGGTGAGGCGCCGTGGATCGCCTGGGCGAGCAATTCCTTGCCGGTACCGGTCTCGCCCAGCAGCAGCACCGGTGACTCGGCGCTTGCGCTGCGCCGGGCACGGCGTTTGACTTCCAGGCTGGCGGCGCTGGTGCCGATAAAGTGCGCAAAGTTGTACTTGCTCTGGCGTGAGCGCAGCAACGAGCGGGTGGAGGCCAGTTCCTGCTGCATGCTCAGGTAGCGCTCGATCAGCGGCGACAGGTTGCGCAGCTCATCGAACAAGGCAAAACCAATCGCACCGATCACTGCACCGGCGTCGTTGTGGATCGGCAGGCGCATCACCACCAAAGGGCCTTTGGGGGTGTCCTGGATGTCCAGCAGAATCGGCCGGTCGGTGCGCACCACCTGGCGCAACAGGCTGTTGGAAATCACCTGCTCGCACGGCTGGCCGATGGCTTCATCGGCACTCTTGAGGCCGAAGCGCTTGGCGTAGCGCTCGTTCATCCAGACGATATTGGCGTCGCGGTCGACAATCACCGTGCCTTCGCTGGACTGCTCGATGATCTCGAACAGCGACTGGATCGCCAGGCCGCGAACCTGTTGGTAGTCCGTCAGGCTGGTACTCATGACGACAGCCCGCCGGCCGCCGCCAGGAGTTCTTTGGTATACGGGTGCTGCGGTGCTTCGAAAACGTCATGGCTCGGCCCGCGCTCCACCACCTTGCCGTCCTTGATCACGATCATGTCATGGGCCATGGCGCGCACCACGGCGAGGTCATGGCTGATAAACAGGTAGGTCAGGCCGTACTTTTCCTGCAATTCACGCAGCAACGCTACGACCTGCTTCTGCACCGTACGGTCCAGTGCCGAGGTCGGTTCATCCAGCAGCATCAGCGCCGGCTTGAGCACCAGCGCGCGGGCGATGGCGATGCGTTGGCGCTGGCCGCCGGAGAATTCATGGGGGAAGCGATGGCGGCTGGCGGGGTCGAGGCCCACGTCCTTGAGCACCTGGATCACTTGCGCATCGCGCTCGGCCAGGCTGCACGGCGCATGCACCTCCAGGCCTTCGCTGATGATCTGCTGCACCGACATGCGCGGGCTGAGGCTGCCGTAGGGGTCTTGGAAGACCACCTGCATCTGTTTGCGCCACGGGCGCATCTGCTTGTGGTTGAGCGGGTCGAGGGCCTCGCCCTGGAAGCGGATGCTGCCGGTGGAATCCAGCAGGCGCAGGATCGCCTGGCCGAGGGTGGACTTGCCCGAACCGGACTCGCCGACAATCCCCAGGGTCTTGCCGCGCTGCACGCTGAGGCTGATGCCATCCACCGCGCACAGGTAGGTCTTGCGCCGGAACAGGCCGCCGCCCAGGGGGAATTGCACGCTCAGGTCGTGCACGTCCAGCACGGTCTCCCGTGGCTCGCTGCACAGCACATCGCCGGACGGCTCGGCGTCCAGCAGCAGGCGGCTGTAGGGATGTTGTGGTGCCGTGAACAAGGTCTCGCAGTCAGCCTGCTCGACAATCTCCCCGGCGTGCATCACGCACACCCGCTGGGCGATGCTGCGCACCAGGTTGAGATCATGGCTGATCAGCAGCAGCGACATGCCCAGGCGGTGTTGCAGGGACTTGAGCAGCAGCAGGATCTTGCGCTGCACGGTCACGTCGAGGGCGGTGGTGGGCTCGTCGGCGATCAGCAGTTCCGGCTCACAGGCCAGGGCCATGGCGATCATCACCCGTTGGCGCTGGCCGCCGGAGAGTTGGTGCGGATAAGCCTTGAGGCGTTCCTGGGGTTTCTGGATACCCACCAACTGCAGCAACTCGAGGATTCGCGCCTGCGCCGCCTTGCCGCCCAGGCCCTTGTGCAGCAGCAAGGTTTCGCCGATCTGTTTTTCGATGCTGTGCAGCGGGTTGAGGGAGGTCATCGGCTCCTGGAAGATCATCGCAATGCGGTTGCCGCGCAGTTTCTGCAAGGTCGACGCCGAGGCGCCGACCAGTTCCTGGCCGCGATATTTCACGGAGCCATGGGTTTCAGTACCGGCTTCGGGCAGCAGTTGCAGAATCGAATGGGCGGTCACCGACTTGCCGGAGCCGGACTCACCCACCAGCGCCAGGCACTCGCCGGGGCGTACATCCAGGCTCAGGTTGCGTACCACGGTCTGGCCGCTGAAGGCGACGCTGAGGTCGCGGATTTCGATCAGGTTCATACGCAGTCACTCATGAGCGTGGGTCGAAGGCATCACGCAATGCCTCGCCGATAAAGACCAGCAGCGACAGGATCAGCGCCAAGGTGAAAAACGCCGTCAGGCCCAGCCACGGCGCTTGCAGGTTCTGCTTGCCCTGGGCAATCAGCTCGCCCAGTGACGCACTGCCCGCAGGCATGCCGAAACCGAGGAAATCCAGGGCGCTCAGGGTGGAAATCGCCCCGGTGAGAATGAACGGCAGGTAGCTCAAGGTGGCGGTCATGGCATTGGGCAGGATGTGCCGGCGAATGATCTTGCCATCGCCCAGGCCCAGGGCCCG
This sequence comes from Pseudomonas sp. GW821-FHT09D08, assembly GCF_059416305.1. NCBI lineage: Bacteria > Pseudomonadati > Pseudomonadota > Gammaproteobacteria > Pseudomonadales > Pseudomonadaceae > Pseudomonas > Pseudomonas sp. GW821-FHT09D08. Next base: position 72,354 of record NZ_JBWKOX010000013.1, on the reverse strand, counting down.
CGCGGCCTTGACGTACTCCAGGTTGCGCCCGCGCAGGAACTCGGCGCGCACCACATCCACCAGGGCCAGCCAGGAAAACAGCGCCATGATCCCCAGCAACCACCAGAAGTTCGGCTCGACAAACCCCGACAGGATGATCAGCAGGTACAGCACCGGCAGCCCGGACCACACTTCAAGGATGCGTTGGCCGAGCAGATCCACCCAGCCGCCGTAATAGCCCTGCAAGGCCCCGGCGGCGATGCCGATGGTGGCGCTGATCGCCGTGAGTGCCAGGGCAAACAGGATCGACACCCGCGCGCCGAAGATCACCCGCGCCAACACATCCCGCGACTGGTCATCGGTACCCAGCCAGTTCACCGTCGAGGGCGGGCTGGGGGCCGGGCGGGTCAGTTCGTAGTTGGGCGTGTCGTCGCTGAACGGGATGGGCGGGAACAGCATCCAGCCGCCGTCCTGCTTGATCAGCTTTTGCACGTAGTCACTGCGGTAATCGGCCTGGAACGGCAGTTGCCCGCCGAACTGCTGCTCGGTGTAGCGCTTGAAGACGGGGAAATACAGCTCGTTCTTGTAACTGAGCACCAAGGGTTTGTCATTGGCGATCAACTCGCCGCCCAGGGTCAGGATAAACAGCCCGATAAACAGCCACAGCGACCACCAGCCGCGACGGTTTTTCTTGAATCGTTCGAAACGCCGACGGGCCACGGGAGACAGGTTAAGCATCAGGCGTTCCTCGCGGCGAAGTCGATACGCGGGTCCACCAGGGTGTAGCAGAGGTCGCCGATCAGTTTTATCAGCAGGCCAAACAAGGTGAAGATAAACAGCGAGCCAAACACCACCGGGTAGTCCCGGGACACGGCGGCCTCGTAGCTCATGCGGCCGAGGCCATCGAGGGAAAAGATCACCTCGATCAACAGCGAACCGGCAAAGAACACACTGATGAACGCCTGGGGAATCCCCGAGATCACCAGCAGCATGGCGTTGCGAAACACATGGCCGTACAGCACCCGGCGTTCGCTCAGGCCCTTGGCACGAGCGGTCACTACGTACTGGCGCGTGATTTCATTGAGGAACGAGTTTTTGGTCAGGATGGTCAGGGTGGCGAACCCGCCGATCACCAGCGCACTGACCGGCAGCACCAGGTGCCAGAAGTAGTCGGCGATCTTGCCCACGGTGCTCAGCTCGGCGAAGTTTTCCGAGACCAGCCCGCGCACCGGAAACCAGTTCAATGACGTGCCTCCGGCGAACACCACGATCAGGAACATCGCGAACAGGAACGCCGGCATCGCGTAGCCAATCACAATGGCGGTGCTGCTCCACACATCAAAGCTGCTGCCATGGCGCACCGCCTTGCGAATGCCCAGGGGGATCGACACCAGGTAGGTGATCAGCGTGGCCCAGAGGCCGAGGGAAATGGTCACCGGCATTTTTTCCAGGATCAGGTCGATCACGGTGGCGCCGCGAAAGAAGCTGTTGCCGAAGTCCAGCTGGGCGTAGCTCTTGAGCATCAGCCACAGGCGTTCCGGCGCGGGCTTGTCGAAGCCGTATTGTTTTTCGATGTCCTTGATCAGTTTCGGGTCCAGGCCACGGCTGGCACGGGAGCCGCTGCTGACACCGTCGCCGGATGAGCCACCGACCGCGCCGCCGCCGATGCCCTGCAAGTGGGCGATGGCTTGTTCCACCGGTCCGCCGGGGGCGGCCTGGACGATCACGAAGTTGACCAGCAGGATGATCACCAGCGTCGGGATGATCAGCAGCAGGCGCCGCACGATATAGGCAAACATCAGCGAGCTCCCGCGCGTTTTTTCAACTCGGCATTCATTTGTTCATTGGTCAGCGGGGTAGGGCTGATTTCCCACCAGGTTTCCAGGGCTTCATCATTCCTGGCCTCGATGGCCGGACGGCCGAAGCGGTTCCACCACGCGGCGGAGGTGCCGGGCGGGTAGTAATTGGGGATCCACAGGTAATTCCATTGCAGCACCCGGTCCAAGGCATGGGCATAGGTAAGCATCTGCGCCTGGGTGTCGGCCTTGACCAGGCCCTTGATCAGGCTGTCGACGGCCGGGTCCTTGAGCACCATGTAGTTGTTGGCGCCCGGATCGAATGCGGCGCTCGAGCCGAAGTAGTTGTACAGCTCCATGCCGGGCGAGGTGGTGACCGGGAAGCCGGTGACGATCATGTCGTAGTCGCGGGCCATCAGGCGGTTGACGTATTGCGAAGAGTCGATGCGGCGGATGTTCAAGGTAATGCCGATCTGTGCGAGGTTGCGTTTGTACGGCAACAGCAGGCGTTCCAGGCCGTTCTGGGCATTGAGGAAGGTGAACTCCAGCGGCTCGCCCTCGGCGTTGACCAGTTTGTCGCCGTCTGGCTTCCAGCCGGCTTCTTCCAGCAGCGCCAGGGCTTGCAGCTGTTTGTCGCGGATCATGCCGCTGCCATCGGTGACCGGGGCCTTGAACACCTGGGTGAATACCTCGTCGGGAATCTGCCCGCGCAAGGGTTCGAGAATCGCCAGTTCTTCCGGGGTGGGCAGCTGGGTGGCGGCCAACGGGCTGTTGGAGAAGTAGCTTTGCTGGCGGATGTACAGATTGCGCATCATCTGCCGATTGGCCCATTCGAAGTCCCACAGCATCGCCAGGGCCTGGCGCACGCGACGGTCCTTGAACATCGGCTTTTGCACGTTGAACACATAACCCTGGGCCGGTTGCGGCATGTCCTTGGCCAGGTGCGCACGTTGCAGGCGGCCATCGTCCAGGGCCGGGCCGTTGTAGCCGATGGAATAGCCGGTGGCGGAAAACTCACGGTTGAAGTCGTAGGCGCCACCGCGCAGTACCTGGCGGGCCACTTCGGTGTCACCGAAGTACTCCAGGCTCAGGTGATCGAAGTTGTACAGGCCGCGGCTGACGGGCAGGTCCTTGCCCCACCAGTCGGGGTCGCGGGTAAAGGTGATGGTGCTGCCCGAGTCGATCTTGCCGACCTTGTACGGGCCGCTGCCCAGTGGGGCTTCGTAGCCACCGCCGTTGGCGAAGTCGCGGGTTTTCCACCAGTGCTCGGGAAACACCGGCAGGGTGGCGACATCCAGGGGCAGGGTGCGGTTTTCATTGCTGGAGAAATCAAAACGGACCTGGCGCGGGCCTTCGACTTCGACGTGCTTGACGTCGGCGAACAGCGTGCGAAAGCGCAGGCTGCCTTGGGTCATCAGCAGGTTGAAGCTGTAGCGCACGTCTTCGGCGGTGATCGGCTTGCCATCGGCAAAGCGCGCCTTGGGGTTGAGGAAGAAGCGCAGGGACAGGCCGTCCTCCGCGCGTTCCATCTTCTCGGCCACCAGGCCATACACCGTATAGGGCTCATCCAGGGAACGCAGGGCCAGGGGCGCATACAACCAGCCGTCGACCTGGGAGACGCCGATGCCTTTGTCGATATACGGCAGCACATGGTCGAAACGCCCGATCTCCAGCGCCGAGCGCCGCAGGCTGCCGCCCTTGGGGGCGTTGGGGTTGGCGTAGTCGAAATGGCTGAAACCGGCGGGATACTTGGCCGGTTCGCCGTACACGGTCATGGACGGTTGGGGCGCCGCGATCACGGCGCTGCTGGCCAGCAGCAGGGCCAGGGAGGTACTGAACAGTCTGGAAAAAGCCAATCGCATTGTCAGCCTTGAACGCCGGGTGAAGAAGAATAAGGATTTGTACGCTAACGGCATCAGCGTCGCCAGTCGTCACATGCACAACGGCCCACCAAAAGGCGGGCCGTTGTTTCAAGCAGCAGCGCGGACGGGATCAGTCCTGGCGGCTGGTGACTTCCAGCAGGTGGTAGCCGAACTGGGTTTTTACCGGGCCTTGCACGGTGTTGACCGGGGCGCTGAAGACGACGGTGTCGAATTCCTTGACCATCTGGCCTGGACCGAACGAACCCAAATCACCGCCCTGGCGGCTGGATGGGCAGCTGGAGTTGGCTTTGGCGATTTCTGCGAAATCGGCGCCGCCTTCGATTTGGGCCTTGAGTTCGTTGCACTTGTCTTCGGTGGCAACGAGGATGTGACGGGCGGTGGCTTTGGCCATGGGGATTAACTCCTTGAGTAAAAACGGTGAGCGTACCGGATTCAGGCGGTTATTTCCTGGCAAAGTTCCGCTGGGGTTCAGGTTGGGGCGCTGAGCTTGGGTATTGGCGTGATGGAGTGAGACCCAGAGCAGGCTGGTATCTACCTGATGCATAGAGATCACATGTGGGAGGGGCGGTGCGACGATTCGACTTGCTCCCGATGGCGGCCTGATGGCCGACCAGGATGTTGAATTAGATCGAGTGCATATCGGTTGCTGCGGTAATGGAGTGAGATCCAGAGCAGACTAGTATCTACCTGATGTATGGAGATCAAATGTGGGAGGGGGCTTGCCCCCGATGGCGGCCTGACAGCCGACCAGGATGTTGGATCAGACCGAGTACATATCCGTTGCTGCGGTAACGGCCACCTATGGTTCCGCTCTTACAGCGGCTCACTTTTGGAGGGACCCAAAAGTAAGCAAAAGGTCCTCGCCCCAACACTCGGCACCTCGCCTAGGCTCGGTGTGCCCGAACGCAGGCTTGAATCCGTGGGCCGCCGTCATGGGCCATCCCTGGCCCAGGACGGCTAACCCGGCGTCCTGCCGGGTTACCCACGGATTCAAGCCTGCGTTCGGCCAGCGTGTTTGACGGGGCGCCTGAGATCAAGAGCAAAAGCAACAGCAACAGCAAAAGCAAAAGCAGTGTTACGTCTGACGTTGCCGGAGTCATCTCATGTCAGGTCGAATAAGCCCCCATCAATTCAAGACGATATAGTCATTCTGCTGAATGATCGGTCGATGGTCACCTTGCACCAGGTGAAGGTAGCGGCCGTCCACCAGGTCGATGGGCAGGCAGTCGTCGATATCCATCACGCCGTCGGTGTGGGCCTGGGACCAGTGGCGCAGCATTTGTTGCTTGCCCTTGCTGGTCGCCTCCCGTTTGTTGCGGGCGACCACCAGCAGGTAGTGGTGGGCCTCGCCAAAGCTATTGGTTTCATAACCGCCAAGGTTGATGAAGTACAGGTGATGGGCGTCGGCAGCGGGGGCCAGGTGGCTGAGTTCGACTTTCCAGCCGTCGACGCCGTCCACCGCCATCCACGAATCGATATGCACGCCCTTTGGGCTGCCAAACCAGCCCTCGCGAAGTTGCGGGTAGGTGCCTTCCAGGGTGTCTGCTACGGCGAACACCACATCGTGCACTTCAATCCTTGCCCGTGGGTGCTTGCCCCCGAGCATCACGACAAACAGCATTGCAGGTCCTTCCTGGCGACTTGGCAAAGGGCAACCATACTTCGATTGAACCCTTTTGTCCGGTCAATGCCACACTGTTAATTCGCGAACTCATCAGGAGGTTGTCATGCGCACCATTGATCTGGCGGGTGTTCCCGTCCCTGTCATCGGCCAGGGAACCTGGCGCATGGGCGAAGACCCGGACCGGCGCCGCGCTGAAGTCGCGGCATTGCAACTGGGGATCGACGAGGGCATGACCCTCATCGACACCGCCGAGATGTATGGCGAGGGTGGCGCCGAGGAAGTCGTCGGCGAAGCCATCAGCGGCAGGCGTGACCAAGTGTTCCTGGTGAGCAAGGTCTACCCGCACAACGCCAGCCAAAAAGGCGTGCCCCGTGCGTGTGAAGCCAGCCTCCGGCGCCTGGGCACGGACTACATTGATCTGTATCTGCTGCATTGGCGTGGCCAGTACCCCCTTGAAGAAACTGTCGAAGCGTTCGAGCGCCTGCGTGAGGCGGGCAAGATCGGCCGCTGGGGCGTCTCGAATTTCGATGTGGCCGACCTGCAGGAACTCGCATCCCCGGCCTGCGCGACTAACCAGGTGCTGTACAACATCGAAGAGCGCGGGATCGAATTCGACCTGTTGCCCTGGTGGCAACAACACCATTTGCCGCTGATGGCGTACTGCCCGATTGCCCAGGGTGGGGCGTTGCTGTCCAGCCAGACCCTCAAGCAGATCGCCCGCCGCCACGAGGTCACGCCCGCCCAGGTTGCCCTGGCCTGGGTGCTGCGCCAGGACGGTGTGATCGCCATCCCCAAGGCGGTCACCCCGGAGCATGTGCGGCTCAATGCGGCTGCCGCCAAGGTGGTGCTGGATGAGCACGACCTGGATGCCATCGATCGGGTGTTCGGCGCACCCAAGCGCAAGCATCCCCTGGCGATGGTGTAGTTGCCTGGCAGAAACGGTGCCGTCCCTGGCTCCCGTTCCTGCTCAGGTCCGACTTAGCCCGCTACCGGGCTGCGCCAGTCATCCGATCCGGATGTGCCCGACACTTCGTGGGTCCATACGATCTTGCGATAGGTGAAGTACACATCCTCCAGGTGAGTGAAGTGGGCATTGTCCGGGTCCTGGCAATTGGGCATGCGGGACTGGATGTCCACGAGCGTCGCGCCCTCCAGTTCTATCGTGAAGTAGTGCTCCTGGGTGCCGGCCGATGATGTACGGAACCACTCCAGTCGGCATTTGACCTCTTCACCGCTGGTCAATGCGCTGAACAGCAAAGGCGATGACTTATCGAAGACCTTGCTGATCATCAACGGCTTATGGACCCTCTGGCCCGTCGGCTGACCCGACTGCGGATCGCGGGGGATGATTACTTGATGAGCAAAGGCCTGGACCAGAATCTGGTCTTCATGACCTTCCTGATAAATGTTGCCTACCGAGTCCTGGGTAAATGTGCCTGCCGTAATCAAACCTTGTTTGACACCGGTGATGGAAAGATACGCGGGTGTTGGCATGACGGGTTTCCTTGCCTGATTGATGAATTGTTCCAACCGATCATGGTGCCGGTCGGGCAACTCTCATTAACAAGAAGCGTGCCCGAAAGTATCAGGCTCAATAAAAACACTGGCGTCAGCGGTTAATGGAGCGGTTTTTTGCTCGGGGGAGGGCGATTTAATCGAATATATGCAGAATACGTTGCGCATAAGTGCGCATTTAGTTGCTCATGGAATTGGGGTTGTTGGTATTGGGCTAGGCAAAGATGCTCGAGGCCAGATGAAGGTTTAACTGCGCAAAACCCTGCGCAGGCCTAGAATTATAGTGGTTGTAGGAAACGGCTTAAGTGTTGGGACTCTGCTTGTTGAATGCTGTTTGCATGGCTAAGGTTTACGAACTTTGCAGCGGTGGGGCGAAGGTTAGATGGCGATTTGATAGATGGTTTAAATATTAATGCTCTGACTTTTTTGTTTTGGGTAATTGTGCCGAATGTCTTATTCAGAAAAACTTTATAACGACTACCTTGAACTTGCACGGTCGCCCTGCACGCCGACGAGTTTTGCCGGCAGCGATATGCGCTATTCAAGTGAGTATGAAATTCTGGAGTTCGAATTGGGCAAGGCGCAATCCATTCATGGGGGCGTCCAGACCGACTGGCAGAAGGTCCTGGAAACCGGTGAATACCTGTTGCGTCAACAATCCAAGGATCTGCGGATCGTCGTCTGGCTGACCTGGGCATTGTATCAACGGGAGTCCTTTCCAGGGCTGTTGGCCGGCCTTGGGTTATTGCGCTATCTCTGTGTGCATCATTGGTCCGCGGTCTATCCCGAAAAACCGCGTACTCGTGGCGCAGCCTTCAGTTGGCTGGCGGGGCGCCTCGAGCCCCTCTTCGAGCAAAGCCTGTCGCTGCAGGACCAGCAGCCCTTGTTCGAATCCGTGCTTGAACATCTGGTGTGTCTCGATGAGTGCTGTGTCGAGCGCCTTGAAGATAACGCGTCGCCGTTCCTGCCGATTCGCAGGCAACTGGCCCAGCGGTTGGAGCGTGCTGCGCAAGGCGATTCTCCGGTCGCGACCCTGGGCGGTGTTGCCGTGCAGGAGCAGGTCGGGCAGGTGACCACCCTGTTGCAGAATGCCGAGGTCGTGGTGAGCACCGAGAAAGATGCCCACAAGTTGCTGCGCGCCTTACAGGATCAGGCCCGTCCTCTGTGTGCCTGGTGGTTACGCCAGAACGCCACCGACCTGCGCGCGCTGCGTCTGAACCGGGCGCTAACCTGGCTGACCCTCGTCAGCTACCCGGACGCTGACAGCGAACGGATCACCACCTTGCGCGGGCCTGCACCCGACAAGCTCAAGCGTTACCAGGAGCGGCTTGCCCAAGGTCATTACACCGACTTGATGCTCGAGCTCGAGGCCAGCCTCGCCGGTGCGCTGTTCTGGTTCGACGGGTTGTACATGGTCTGGCAGTGCCTGGAAGCCCTGCAGGCCGACCTGGCCATGACTGAGCTGGAAGTGAACTTCGCCCTGCTGCTGCAGCGCCTGCCCCACCTGCCCGAGTTTCGTTTTCACGATGGCGCTCCTTTTGCCGACGGTCCCACGCGTGACTGGATCGCGCAGCAGGTTGCCCGTCATCTGCAATGGCCCGAATCACCGACCGTTGCGGATGCCGACGCCGAGCCTTGGGAGGTGGCCTTGCAAGTGGCACGGCTGCGGCTGCGCCAGGACGGGCTCAAGGCGGCCGTCCATGAACTCAAGCAAGGCATGCATGCGGCTCATAGCGATCGTGCCCGTTTTCATTGGCGACTTGCCCAGGCGCGCCTGTGTGGGCAGGCGGGCAAACACGAGTTGGCGAAGATCCAGCTCGAACACCTCGACAACGAGCTGCAACGCAGGGGCCTGGAACACTGGGAGCCGGAGCTGGCCTTGCAAGTAACCCAGTTGCTGCACCGTTGCTGTGACGTGTTGCCACAAAACCAGGCCGTACGCGAGCGTAAGGAAGACACCCATCGCAGGCTGTGCCTCTTCGATCTTGAAGCGGTACTTGAATAGGCTTTCGAGCCACTTGGAAAAGGAGAAACACGATGGCCAAAGAAGGTTCGGTAGCGCCCAGGGAACGTATCAATATCACCTTCAAGCCTGCCATCGGCGGCGCGCAGGATGAAGTCGAACTGCCGTTGAAGCTGCTGGTGCTGGGTGACTTCACCCAGCGTGAGGATGTACGCAAGCTTGAAGACCGCAAGCCCATTGCCATCGACAAGAACACCCTTGATGAAGTGCTGGCCAAGCAAGCATTAAGCCTGACGCTGAACGTACCCAATCGCCTGCAGGAGTGTGCTGAAGTCGAGGAGCTGGCCATTGAGGTGCGTATCAATGCCATGAAGGACTTCAATCCCGCGAACCTGGTGGAGCAGATACCCGAATTGCACAAGCTGATGGCATTGCGTGAAGCACTCATGGCGCTCAAAGGGCCGCTGGGCAATACACCAAGCTTTCGCAAAGCCATTGAGCACGCCCTGGCGAATGACGAGTCCCGCGCCCGGGTATTGGCCGAGTTGGAGCTGAGCAACCACACCGCCTGACATTTCAGTAAAAGGACACTGACCGCATGACCACCCGACAGAATCCGATACCGGAACACACCAGTGAGGATTACAGCATCCTCGACAACATCATCGCCCAAACACTGCTGAGTGCGGATGACGAGGCCTATGCCATTGCCAAGCGGGGTGTCTCGGCCTTTATCGAGGAGTTGATCAAACCACAGAACCACGGCGAGCCCGTCAAGAAGCGCCTGGTCGACCGAATGATTGCCGAGATCGATATGAAGCTCAGCCAGCAAATGGATGAAATCCTGCACCATCCGGAGTTCCAGGCCCTGGAAGCTTCCTGGAAAGGTTTGCAATTGCTGGTCGACCGCACCAATTTTCGTGAAAACATCAAGATCGAACTGTTGAACGTCTCCCGGCAAGATTTGCTGGAGGATTTCGAAGATTCACCGGAAGTGACTCAATCCGGGTTGTACAAACATGTCTACAGCGCTGAGTACGGTCAATTTGGTGGTCAGCCCGTGGGCGCGATCATTGCCAATTACTTTCTGTCCCCCAGCGCGCCCGATGTGAAACTGATGCAATACGCTGCCAGTGTCGCGTGCATGGCGCACGCGCCGTTCATCGCAGCAGCCGGGCCGGCGTTCTTCGGGCTGGAAAGCTTCACGGGACTGCCTGACCTCAAGGATCTCAAGGACCATTTCGAAGGGCCGCAATTTGTCAAATGGCAAAGCTTTCGCCAGAGCGAAGATGCGCGTTATATCGGTCTGACCGTGCCGCGCTTCCTGCTCCGTACGCCCTATGATCCCCTTGAGTGCCCGGTCAAGACCTTTGCCTACCAGGAAAACGTGGTGAGCAGCCACGAGCATTACCTGTGGGGCAATACCGCCTATGCCTTCGCCACACGCCTGACCGAAAGCTTCGCGCGGTTCCGTTGGTGCCCGAACATCATCGGTCCGCAGAGCGGAGGGGCCGTGGAAGACTTGCCGTTGCACCACTTCCAAAGCATGGGCGAAATCGAAACCAAGATTCCCACCGAAGTGCTGGTGTCCGATCGCCGCGAATACGAACTTGCGCAAGAGGGCTTCATTGCCTTGACGATGCGCAAGGGCAGTGACAATGCCGCGTTTTTTTCCGCCAGTTCGGTGCAGAAACCTAAACAGTTCGGCATCAGCGCAGAGGGCAAGGACGCGGAGCTGAACTATCGCCTGGGGACCCAGTTGCCCTACATGATGGTGGTCAACCGGCTGGCCCATTACCTGAAGGTATTGCAGCGTGAACAGCTGGGTTCGTGGAAAGAGCGTACAGACCTCGAGCTGGAGCTCAACAAGTGGATTCGCCAGTACGTCGCCGACCAGGAAAACCCCAGCGCCGAAGTGCGTGGGCGGCGCCCGTTGCGAGCGGCGCGCATCGTTGTCAGTGACGTAGAGGGCGAGCCTGGCTGGTACCGCGTCAACCTGAGTGTGCGACCGCACTTCAAGTACATGGGGGCGGACTTCACCCTGTCTCTGGTTGGCAAGCTCGACAAAGAATGAAAGAAGGTCAGGGAATGCCCCACAAACATAGCCTTTTCGAGCGCCTCGAACGCCCGGCGGCCGTACATGCCTGTGGCGTGACGTCCATTGCCAGCCACCTGGGGAAAATGCTCAGTATCCGTGCGGGCAGTGTTCAGACATTACCGGACTACGGCTTGCCCGATCTTAATGACATGAACCAGAGCCTGCATGAGTCATTAAGCCAGTCGCGCTTGTTGATAGAGCGATTCATACGGGCCTACGAGCCACGATTGAAGCAGGTGCGGGTTACGGCATTGCCGCGCGATCACGACCCTCTGGCCCAGGCGTTCTCCATTGAGGCCACGCTGATGGCGGCGGGTGTCAAGCAGCCTGTGGTGTTCGTTGCACGACTCTGCGAGCCCGGACGGGTTGAGGTTTTGCCGGATGTCCTTTAATCGCTATTACCAGAGCGAGCTGAGTGCGTTGCGCCAACTCGGGCGGCGTTTCTCTGAACGCAACCCTGCGCTCGCGCCGTTTCTTGCCGACCCAGGCCAGGACCCGGACGTGGAACGTTTGTTGGAGGGCTTCGCGTTTCTCACCGGTCGCTTGCGCCAGAAACTGGATGATGAGCTGCCTGAGCTGACTCATTCCTTGATGCATTTGCTGTGGCCCAACTACATGCGGCCGATGCCCGCGTTCAGCATCTTGCAGTTTGATCCGTTGAAGCACGTCGGCCCTGGGGTGATGGTCGCGCGGGATACCCCGGTCGAAAGTGCCGCCGTCAAGGGCGAGCGTTGCCGCTTCCGTACCTGTTACGCCACCCAAGTCCTGCCGCTGCAACTGAGCGCCCTGGATTACAGCGTCCAGGGTGAAGATGCGCTGTTGAGTCTGCACCTGGGCATGAGTGCCGAGGGCAACTTCAGTGAATGGACGTTCGATCAACTACGCCTGCACCTGGCGGGTGATCGCCACATCGGCCAAGGGTTGTACCTGAGCCTGTTGCGTCATCTCGAGGGTATCGAGTTGCTACCGTTGGGCCGCGATGGCCTGCCGGTCAGTGGGGAGGATGGGCAACCCCTCTCGTTGCGATTGGGTGCCGACCCGGTACGCCCCGTGGGATTCAGCGAGGAGCAGGCATTGATTCCGTATCCAATGAACACCTTTCATGGATATCGTCATTTGCAGGAGTACTTCGCCTTTCCTGACAAGTACCTGTTTGTCGATGTGGTGGGGCTGGATGTACTGCACGGTTTGCCCCATGAGTTGCTCAAGCAGGTGCGTGCAGTGGTGCTGCGTTTCAAACTGCGCAACCCATGGCGTGAGCCCCATCACCCCACCCTGGACAACGTGAAGCTGTATTGCACGCCCATCGCCAATTTGTTCAAACATGACGCCGTACCGATCCGCCTGGACGGCAAGCAGGACGAATACCTGGTGATACCGGGGGAATACTCACGGGAAAACGCCTGTGTATTTTCCGTGGACAGTGTCACCGGTTGGCGTCCCGGCGGGTCGGGGTATCGGACCTACGTACCGTTCGAATCCTTCGAGCATGACAGCGATAACGCACTGTCGGCGGCCTCCGCCAGCTACAGCATTCGCCAACATGCATCGGCACAGCACGCGGGCCTCGATACCTGGCTAGGTTTTTCCAATGCACCGGAGCTTGGCCCGGAAACCCTGTCGGTCGAGCTGACGTGTACCAACCACGACCTGCCTCGGCTGCTTCAGATCGGGGAGATCAACCAGCCTTGCGAGCAGACACCGGAAGGGTTGTCGTTTCGTAATATCTGCACGCCGACCGCGAGTTTTTCGCCGCCCCTGGAGCAGGATTTTCTCTGGCGGCTCATCAGCAACATGTCGCTCAACTACCTGTCATTGACCGACATCAATGCCTTGAAGGTCATCCTCGAAACCTACGACCTGCCGCGCTACCACGACCGACAGGCGCAGAAAGTCAGTGAGAGAAAGCTTGGCGCATTGCGATCCGTCAGGCACTCGGCTGTCGACCGATTGCACCGTGGCTTGCCGCTCAGGGGCTTGCGAATCGACCTGACGATTGATCCACAAGGTTTTCTTGGCCAGGGCGAGGTGTTTGTGTTCGCGTCGGTGCTCAACGAATTCTTCGCGCTTTACGCCAGCCTTAATACCTATCACGAATTGCGAGTCATCAGCACACAAGGAGACGTGTACCTATGGCCACCCCGGATGGGCCAGCAGCCCCTGCTTTGACGGCACTGTCCAGCGTCATCCGCGAATACTCGCTGTTCCAGGCGGTTTTGCAGGTGATCAGGCGTTTACGCGATGCTCATCCGATGCTGGATGACGACGCGCTGTATGACCAGTTGGAGTTTCAAGCCAACCCAGGTCTTGGTTTCCCCGGTCATGATATTGAACGGGTGGAGTTTTTTGTTGAACACGGTCAATTGCGCGCGCGTCTTTGCCTCAACGTGTTGGGGCTGTGCGGCTCAGGTTCGCCATTGCCGGCATTTTATGGCGAGCAGGCGATTGTTGACGGTGCGGGAGGTCAGGCTACCCGGGACTTTCTCGACCTGTTTCATCATCGGTTGCAGCGGCTGATGCTGCCGATCTGGCGCAAGTACCGCTACCGGGCGTGTTTCCAGGCTGGCGCCCGGGATGTCTTTTCCGAGCAGATGTTTGCCCTGATCGGGTTGAAGGGCCATCACCTGCGCGCGACTGCCCAATTGAACTGCAAACAGCTATTACCCTACCTGGGGTTGCTCAGCCTGCGGGCCCATTCGGCAGCCTTGATCGAGACGGTGCTGCGTTACTACTTCAAGCACACCCGCTTGTTCGTCGAGCAGTGGGTGGAACGCTCGGTGGTTATTGCCGTCCCCCAGCAGAATCGGCTGGGTGCTACCAACAGTGTGCTCGGTCATGACCAGGTGCTGGGTTGTCGGGTCACCGACCGCAGCGGCAAGTTCAGGGTGCATGTGCAGGACCTGGGCTGGCAGCGTTTCCATGAGTTTCTACCTACGGGTGTGGACTACCCGTTGCTGTGCGCATTGCTGCGGCTGACGGTGCGCGACCCTCTGGCCTATGACCTGCGTCTGGTACTGCTCAAGGAGGAGATCAGGCCGTTGCACCTCGGCGAACACAACGTCTGCCGCCTCGGCTGGACCACTTGGCTGGCCCATGGGTGTGCCGACGGTGTGGTCATTGTGGCCAGCAACGCTGATTAGGGATGAATGATTATGAAGAATGTGGACCTGCAGCAACTTATCCAGACATTGACTCCCCAGGCGCGCCGAGACCTTGAGCGCTCGGCGGAACGTTGCGTGACCCGCGGCGGCAGGGAAGTGTTGGTGGAGGACCTGCTGCTGACCCTGCTGGAATACCCCCACGGTATTCTGGTAAGGGCGTTGTTGGATGCAGGTGTCGAGCCAGGCGAACTGCAGGCGGCCCTGCACCCCAAAGCTGGCACGAATGCCTCGTGTAATCCGGTGTTTGCCCAGGCCCTGGTGCAATGGCTGCAGCACGCCCTGATGGTGGCCCGCCTGGAGCTTCGGCAGGCGGACGTTGATCACGGCGCTCTGTTACTGGCGCTGTTGCGTCACCCGTTACAACATGCCGACAGTGGTTATCAGGCGGTACTGAGTCGGTTGGATGCACAGCGTGTGTGCAGTTATTTGTTGAGCCAGGTGCCTGAACTCGACCCTGTGCCGGGCGGCGATGCGTTGCTGGCGCGTTTTACCCATGACTTGACCCGCCAGGCCCGGGAGGGCGGTATCGACCCGGTGTTGTGTCGCGATGCCGAAATCCGCCAATTGATCGACATACTCGTGCGCAGGCGCAAGAATAATCCAATCCTGGTTGGCGAAGCCGGGGTGGGTAAAACCGCTGTGGTTGAAGGGCTTGCCCTGCGTATCGCCAGCGCAGAGGTGCCCGAGCCGCTCAAACACGTACAGGTGTTGACCCTGGATATGGGCCTGCTCCAGGCCGGCACCGGGATCAAGGGGGAATTCGAACGGCGCCTCAAAGGCGTGATCGATGAAGTCAACGCCTCGCCAACCCCGGTGATCCTGTTTATCGACGAGGCGCATACACTGGTGGGCGCAGGCGCCCAGGCAGGTGGGTCCGATGCTGCCAATCTGCTCAAGCCCGCCCTGGCCCGTGGCGAGTTGCGCACTATCGCCGCCACCACGTGGTCGGAATATAAGAAGTACTTCGAAAAAGACCCGGCATTGGCGCGGCGTTTCCAGCCCGTGCAGGTCGGCGAACCCAGTGTTGAACAGACGGTTTCGATCCTGCGCGGCCTGGTTCCGGCGTATGAGCGCAGCCATGGCGTGTATGTGCGGGATGATGCCATTGTCACGGCAGCCCACATGAGCGCGCGCTACCTGGCTGGGCGGCAGTTGCCCGACAAGGCGGTGGATGTGCTGGACACCGCCTGCGCCCGCATGAGAACCAGCTGGGAGACGGCGCCCGAGGCATTGCAACGCCTTTACGCCGAGCAGGCGGAAGGCGCGCGACAGCGCCAGGCGTTGAATCGCGACAGGGACGCCGGGCTGCCGGTGGACGAGCAGGCCTTGCACGCGTTGAACCTGCGCCTGGAGACCGTGGAGCGCGAGCGTGAACATCTGGAGCAACACTGGTTGGAACAGCGAGCATCGGCGCAGCAGGTGCTCGCGCTGCGCCAGCAATTGGATGCTGCTCGTGGTGCAGGGCAGAACACCGACACCCTTGAACATGCCTTGGCCCAACAGCGCCAGGTACTGCACGCGCAACAAAACGGCCAGCCATTGGCCAGCCTTGAGGTTTGTCCACGTCTGGTGGCACAGGTCGTCAGCGCCTGGACGGGTATTCCTGTCGAACGACTGGCCCTGGAAAGCAGTGAAAGGGTGTTGGGCTTTGCCGATGCATTGCGGTCGCGCATCCTCGGTCAGGAGCACGCCGTGCAGATACTTGAACGCAACCTGCGCGCGGCTGCCACCGGGCTCAATAAGGCGGATGCCCCGGTCGGCGTATTCCTGCTGGTTGGCCCAAGTGGTGTGGGCAAGACCGAGACGGCCTTGGCCCTCGGCGACCTGCTGTACGGCGGTCGGCGTTTTGTCACCACCCTTAACATGTCGGAGTTCCAGGAAAAGCATTCCCTTTCCCGGCTGATTGGCGCTCCACCCGGTTATATCGGCTTTGGCGAGGGCGGCGTGTTGACGGAGGCCGTGCGCCAACGCCCGTATTCGGTCGTGCTGCTGGACGAGGTCGAGAAGGCCGATCCGGAAGTAGTGAACCTGTTCTATCAGATTTTCGACAAGGGACTGGCCAATGACGGGGAAGGGCGGGAAATCGATTTTCGCAACACGCTGATCCTGATGACCTCCAACCTGGGCAGCGAGTGCATCGGTCAATTATGCGCAGGTGACCGGCGACCTGCTGAGGAGGTCCTGCAAGAAGCCATTCGTCCGTTGCTGCGCAAGCACTTCAAGCCTGCCTTATTGGCGCGAATGCATGTCGTGCCGTATTACCCGATCACGGGCGAAGTCCTGCATGACCTGGCAAGGCTCAAGCTGGAGCACCTGGGGCAAAGGCTGCAACTGCGCAAGCTCACCTTCAGCTATACGCCCGAACTGGTTGCCTGTGTCGCCGAGCGTTGCGCTGACGGTGACAGCGGTGCCCGCTCTATCGATCAATGGATCGACGCACACTTGCTGGCGCAGGTGACGGATCGTTTGCTGGAGGCCATGGCCGGGGGCGAATCGCTGTCCCGGGTGCATGCCGGCCTGGATGGCAGCGGTTGCCCTGTCTGTGAGGTCAGCCAATGACGGAAGATGCTTTCAACCGGTTGCCCCATCCTTCGGGGTACGCCGACGCGATGCTGGGTTGGTTCACCCGCCTGGGGATCGATGGTGACGCGACAACCTTGCCGGACCTGTGTGTCGCGGCGGTAGCCCAATTGAGTCAGTGCGAACTCAGCCAGTTGTATTGGCGCGACGAGGCGACGGGTCGGCTTGCACTGATTGCTCAGCATTTGCCAGAGGAGCTGCCATCCGGCGAGCTGGCTTCAGGCGTGGATTTCCAACATGAGCAGCTGTTGCAGTATGTGCTCAGTCAGCGCACAGCCTTGAGTCTTGAGGACCTGGAAAACAGCGTCTATGAAAGCCAGTTCCTTCCGGCGATGGCGACGCCTTGGCAATCGTTGACGTGCATGCCGTTGTTCGGTCGGCACAGGACTCTCGCGGGCGTGTTGCTGTGCGCCAGCCGGCGTCCGAAACAATTGGAGCACTACACCCGCTCATTGACTCAACTGGGCAGCTTTGCCTTGAGGCAGCTTGCACTGATGCAGCGTCTGAGTCCTGGGGTGAATGTCACGCCGCCTACATGTCGCACGCCGGGATCCTGTGCCAGGTTCGGATTGATCGGCAACAGCAAGGCCATGGATGAAACGTGCCGCTTGATCGGCAAGGTGCTGAATACGCCCTACACCGTGCTGCTGCATGGCGAGACCGGTACCGGCAAAGAGGTGGTAGCGCGCGCCATCCATACCGCCGGCCCACGCAGTGGTAAAGCCTTCGTGGTGCAAAATTGTGCAGCCTTTCCCGAAGGGTTGCTGGAAAGCGAACTGTTCGGCTATCGCAAGGGGGCGTTCACGGGGGCTGAACGCAACTACACCGGTTTGTTCGACACCGCTCACGGCGGCACATTGTTACTCGATGAAATCGGCGATATGCCGTTGTCGTTGCAGGCCAAGTTATTGCGGGTTTTACAGGAGGGCGAGATTCGCCCATTGGGTGCCAGTACGGCCCATAAGGTCGATGTACGCATTATTGCCGCGACGCACCGTGATCTTCCCGCGATGGTCGCCGAGGGCAGCTTTCGCGAGGACCTGTATTACCGGCTCGCGCAGTTTCCCATTGAGTTACCGGCCTTGCGTGAACGTGATGGCGATGCGTTGCTGTTGGCTCGGCATTTTGCGCAAAAGGCCTGCGTTGCGCTGGGTCGCGTAGCGGTGGCCTGGTCAAGTGCGGCGTTGGACCAACTGTCCAGCCATGGCTTCCCCGGCAATGTGCGAGAACTCAAATGCCTGGTGGAGCGCGCGGTACTGCTCTGTGACGACGGTGTGATCCTGCCGGCGCACCTGCCCCTGTCACCGGCACCCGCCAACGATGCTGTCGATGCAACGTTGCGTCAACGCCTGGAGCGAGTGGAGCGGGTGTTCCTGATTGATTGCCTGCACAAGAACCGTGGCAATCGTACCCGTACCGCGCGGGAGTTGGGTGTCGCACGACGCACGCTGCTCTACCGCCTGGCACGCTTGAAGATCCCGGTTGGCGATGTTCGAGAGGAATGCTGAATAGCGTATGCGTGGACACCTTACTTTCATGGGAGATTCCTGATGCCTCTTCGTCCGTGGCAAGCCGTGGCGCTTGTGCTGTGTTTGCTGGGTGGCTGTAACGCCAATTATGTCTTTGACGATGCTGACTACCGTCCACTGGGTGACCCCCAGGCGAGCCGTCGTGGCCATTGAACAGGGAGCCTTGCCATGCAGTTAGTGCTTGAAGTGTGCTCCGCCAGTGGCGAGCCGCCAGCCCGTAAAACCTTTGATGGTGTCGGCGGTGTGATCGGCCGTGGGACGGCGTGTGACTGGGTCATCCCCGACACCGCACGCTTGATATCCAGCCACCATGGCTTGGTCAGTTTTCGCGGCGGCCATTACTTTTTGACGGATATCAGCAGCAACGGTATCGGCGTATCCGGCAGCCTGGAGCGCTTGCGCAAGGGGCACGCGCGGCAGATCAGTGATGCAGACGTATACCAACTGGGGGCGTTGGAAATTCGTGCCCGACTGATTGAGCATCAACGACCGCCGCTCGGGCGGAGCGAGGTGATTCCAGACGATGCTTTCCTGGGGCTGGACCCGATTCAGGCACTGGATCGCGAACAACGACGCGGCGAGTCGTCGCAAGAGCTGGAGGCATTGAACACGTTGGCGGAATCGACCGCCCAAGCGTTCTCTCCGGGAACCGTGGACCAGGACCACCTGGTCGTACCGCAATGGGCTGAGCCTGTCAGTGACGTAGCACCTGCACAGCCCGTTGTGGCTGCATCCGCAGCCCCTGAGACGTTCTGGGCGCAGTTCGGCGAGGCGTTGGGCATGGAGGTGGGGGCGCTCGATACGTCGGGTCGCGAAGCCCTTGCGATCAAGGTGGCCGGGTTGTTCAGGCAAGCCATCGAAGGTTTGCAGCAAAGCCTGCGAACTCGCGACGAGCTGAGCAGTGAGGTGCACCTGGGTTGGACCTCCCCGGCGCTTACGCGGCAGAACCCGTTGGTGGATTGTCCAGACGTCCAGACGGCCTTGACGGCGCTGTTGGGGGACGGTGAGTTGGGGCATCTGCCGCCCGAACGGGCGGTGGCCCACGCCTGCCGGGACCTGCAGATTCATCAGTTGGCCTTGGTGGTGGCCTGCCGTGCCGTCGTTCGCAGCGCGCTGGCGGCCTTTGCTCCAGGTCATCTGCTGCTGTGCTTCGAACGCGAGGGCAAGCCGCCCAGGCTCCTCACCGATGGCGCTCATTGGCGGGCGTACCAGCGCTATTACCGACGGCTGACCGACGAGGCGTCGTTGGGCGATCAATTATTACGCAACGACTTTTGCAAGGCCTACGAAGAGCAGGTGCGCCTGGTCTCCAGCCTGCATGCGGCTTACCCGGGATGACGTTCATGTATCTAACCACCGTTGCATCAACACTGCTGGCACTGGGCATGTTGACCGGCTGCAGCAGCGTTTCACCCTTTTCGACCTTGACCAAGCTGGACCTGGCGTTGATGGCCAGTGACGAGGTCAACCCCGACCTTCATGGCCGTCCTTCACCGGTGGTGGTGCATTTGCTTGCGCTGCGGCACCCCGTGGCATTCGAGAATGCCGACTTTTTCAGCCTCTATGGACGGGCCGAGCAGGCCCTGCCCAAGGACTGGGTCAGCAGCGAAGAGCTGGAGCTGCGACCCGGTGAACGGTTGATGCTCAAACTCAGTGTCGAGCCCCAAAGCCGCTATGTCGGCGTACTGGCGGCCTATCGCGACCTGCCCCATGTGCAATGGCGACTGGTGCTGCCTGTTGCCCCCCAGCAACGGACGCGGGCCAGAATAATGCTGGACCAGAACGGTATTCGCATGGCCGCCCCGCAGACCGGTCGGACGGAGGATTGAGATGCACATCCATAACGTTATCTGGCAGGAAGGCATGTTGCTGCGGCCCCAGCACTTGCAGCACAACGACCGCTACTATCATCAGCAGCTCAACCGAACGCGCTTGCTGGGCAGCGACGCCTGGGGGTTCCTGACCCTGGACATCGATGTGCAGTACCTCAACCTGGGCAAGGTGGTCGTCAACCAGGCCAGCGGCCTATTGCCGGACGGTAGCCTGTTCGAACTCAATGGCGCGATGGAACCTCTGGTATTGCAAGTGCCTGCCAACGTCGGTCGGCAAGCCGTGTACCTGGCGTTGCCGCTGGTTACCGACAATCAGATTGAGGTGCGCAGGCCGGAGCAACACGAAATCCTGGCGCGCTATGTTGCCTGTGAAATGGAGATCGGGGACTCCAATGCCGGTGTCGATGCCCGTTGCCAGATCAGCTGTGCGCGTCCGGACCTGCGCCTGATGCTGGGGGAGCACTCCGGTGATCCGTTCCATGTGAAGCTGCAGGTCGCTCAGGTGCTGGACTGCACCCGTGAAGGCGGCGTGCGACTGGATACCGATTTTGTGCCGACATTCATCTTTTTGCAGGGCGCCGGGTATGTGTCGTCGTGCGTCAAGGAGGTCATCAGTCTGTTGGCCAGCCGTGGAGACGCGATTGCCGCGCGCATCCAGGGTAATGGCGCGTCGGCCGGTGCGCAGGTGGGCGATCTTCTGATGCTGCAACTGATCAATCGCGCTGAATTGATGTTGCGCCACTTTATGAGCCAGGCCCAGGTGCGCCCGGAAACGTTGTATCGCGAGCTGCTGTCGATCCTTGGGGAATTGGCCACGTTCGCCACCGACAGCAAGCGCGCCCAATTGGAGGTGCGTTACCAGCATGGTGATCAAGGCGCGAGCTTTCGCGGATTGATGGAGCGCCTGCGCGCGGTGCTGTCGATGGTGCTGGAGCAGCATGCCATTGAGTTGACGCTGCAACCCCGTCAGTACGGTGTGCTGGTATGCCCGGTGAGTGACCTCAAGTTGCTGGGGACGGCGACGTTCATCCTGGCGGCAACCGCCCAGTGTGATTCGGAAACGCTGCGTCACCGGCTGCCGGCGCATCTCAAGATTGGACCGGTGGAGCGCATCCGCGAGTTGGTCAACTTGCACCTCACCGGCATCAGGATCAAACCGTTGCCAGTAGCGCCGCGACAGATTCCGTTCCACGCGGGCAAGACCTATTTCATGCTCGAGCTCAGCGCCCAGGACATCGCGCAGTTGGAGCAGTCAGGTGGATTCGCCCTGCATGCCAGCGGCGAGTTTAACGAGCTGGAACTCAACTTCTGGGCTATCAGGAACTGAACCCTATGAGGATGGACAGTGAATACCCGCAGGACGAAAAAACCGTCTTGCTTGACCGCGAGGGACGCGGTCCGGCGCAGGGGGCGGTGACGGACTTCCCATCGCCGCCGCGTTTCGAGCAGTTGGAGGACAGGATGATCTATACCGCCCGGCTGCACAGCGCGCAGAGTCTGACTGTGGGTCCCAACATCCTGGTGGCGGCGGCTTGGGACCTGTTGTCGCAGGTGGTGCAGCTCAAGGGCAGCTCCGGCCGTGAAAGCCTGCAGACCCTCAACGACCGGTTGTCTTCGGGCATCACGACGTTTGAAGCGCACGCCCTGCACCTGGGGGGTGAGGAAGGTCAGGTGATGTCGGCGCGCTATGTGCTGTGCAGCGTCATTGACGAGGCGGTGGTCACCACCGCGTGGGGCCGCTGCAGCGACTGGTCCAGGTCCAGCCTGTTGAGTCGCTTTCACAACGAAACCTTTGGCGGCGAGAAGTTTTTCCTGCTGCTGGAGCGATTGTCCCGCGACCCTGTCAAGCACGTGGCCATGCTGGAACTGATGTACCTGTGCCTGTCGCTGGGGTTCGAAGGCCAATACCGCGTGATGGAGCGGGGAGGTGCTCAGCTGGAAGGGGTACGCGACGCGCTGTACCGGCAGATCAGGCATGTGCGGGGCGATCGGCTCTCGATGGCCGCGCCATCGGAGGCAGGCAAAGTCCGCGCCGTGCCGGTGCGCATGCTCTGTGCCAAGTGGCTCATTGCTGTTGGACTGGCCTGTTTGCTGGCGATGTACTCAGGGTTTGCCTGGGTGCTGGGCACGGAGCGCATGACGGTGCTGCAACCTTTTCAATCGTTGGCGTCGGACCAGGCTCGGACGCCCTTGTAACGCTGGGAGCAATGAATGAACGCATTCTTCAAGGGCGCGGGCACGATGCTGCGCAAGATTTGGTTATGGAGCCTGTTGCTGGTGCTGTCCAGCGCATTGCTGGTGTGGTTTTTCGGACCATTGCTGGCGGTGGATGACCATCGGTTCTGGCAAAGCGCGACGGCTCGCTTGCTGACCATCTGCGGCTTGTTCCTGCTGTGGGGACTGGCAATGGTGGTGGTCGGCGCACGGCGCGCCACGCGGCTCAACCAGCCGGAACACCAGGCGCATCATCAGCGCCAGGGGCTGATCCACGATGAGCAGAGTCAGGTACGCGGGCGATTCAAGGAGGCGCTGCAAACCCTGAAAACCTCCCGCCGCTACGGTGAACGCAGTGAGCGTTGGCGCAATGCGCTGCCCTGGTACCTGTTGATCGGCCACCAAGGCAGTGGCAAGACCCATCTGCTGGCCGCCAATGGATTGCAGTTCCCACTCGATCGGGCCGAGTCGCCAACGCCAGGTGCAACGGCCTACTGCGACTGGTACTTCGCCGATGACGCCGTGCTGCTGGAGACTGCCGGACGTTACCTGGACCAGCCTGACCGTACGGTGGATGCGGCGGGATGGTCGACGCTGCTCGGTCTGCTCAGGTCGCGCCGTCGGGCTCGCCCGCTCAACGGCGTTGTAGTGACGTTGTCGGTGGATACGCTTTGGGGGGGCAATGAGCATGACCTGGAACTCCACGCGCGTCATGTCCATACCCGCTTGCAGGACATCCAGCAGACGCTGCATGTGGATGTGCCGGTTTATCTGGTGTTGACCCGGGCCGACCGTTTGTCAGGGTTCGCCGAGTTCTTTGATGCGCAGCAGGGCGACGGCACGGAAGACATATTGGGCGGGCACCTGGTGGCGGGCACGTCCGGAACCGACATTGCCCAGGTGCGCGAGGCCTTCGAGGCGCTGCTCCAACGCCTGGGGGCGGAGCTGATCCCACGCTTGCATCAGGAGCGTAGCGGCGAGCGCCGCGATCGCATGCTGGATTTTCCTAGGCAGGTCGCACGCCTGGGCGACCGCCTGGGCCTGTTTGTCGAGACGGCTTTTTCCGCTCAGCGCTATCAGCGTATCAATGGCCTGCGAGGGTTCTACCTGACGTGTGCGAACGTGGGCGATACGCGCTCGCAGTTTGTCCAGGGCTTGTTCCGCCGGGTGATCTTCGCCGAGGCCGATCTTGCCGGGCTGCATACCCCCGAGCGCCGCCGCCTGCATCGACGCCAAGGAGGGCTGGCGCTGGCCACGGCGCTGGTCATCGGTATGGCGGGGTGGTTATGGGGGCACAGTTATTCATTCAATCATCAGCGTCTGATGCAGTTGCAGGCGCTGAACACGCCGGCGCCTGCCCAAGCTGATGCGGACGAGAGCCGGGCATTGCTGGCGCTGCTGGACAGTCGTCTGGCAGCGACCCGCGTGTTTCCACCGGTCACTGAGGTCCGCTGGGTTGATCGAGCCGGCTTGTATCAAGGGCAGGTGAGTCGTCCGTTATTGACCGATGCCTATCACGAGAGCCTGCGCCATCAGTTACTGCCGCACGTGGCAACCCTGCTTGAAGAACAGGTGCAGGCCAGCCTTGGCGAGCGCGAGCGGTTGCTGGACAGCTTGCGGGCGTACCTGATGCTCAACCTGCGCGAACGGCGTGATAACGCGTGGTTGGCGGAGTACATGGCAGGCCATTGGTCTGCGCGTTATGCGGGGGACACTTCGACGCAGACGCGTTTGAACGAACACCTTGGGCGATTACTGGAGCAACCGTTCGCAGCCCCGTTGAACGATACACTGGTGGCCCAGGCCCGCCAGGCATTACGCGGCGAGTCGCTGGCAGAGGTGGTCTACCGTGCACTGCGTGAACAAGCCCGCAGCCTGGAGCCTCTGCGACTGGCCGATGGCGGCGTGTTCGCCAACCTTGAGCCGCCCATACCCGGTTTCTACACCAAAAGGTACCAGCAGTATTTCGAAAAGCAGGGCCCTGCACTGGTCAATGCCATTGCCCAGGATAACTGGGTACTTGGGGAAGGTACCGACCTCAGCGCCATGGATATGCGCCGGTTGCTGCAGGCACTGGAACAGCGTTATTTGAGTGAGTACGCCGATGCCTGGAGTGACGCCCTCGGTCGTGTCCGCCTGCAGGAAAGTGACAGTCTGCGGCACAGCGCCGACCAACTGGCGAGCCTGATATCCGCCCAGTCGGCGTTGATGCGTCTGTTGCAGCAGGTTCGCGAAAACACCCGGCTGTTATCGATCCATGATCGGGTCGAGGCGCTGAGCCAGCAGGCCGGCGAGTCAAGTGCAACGGTGTCCGGTGCGTTGGTCAAACCGTTACAGGGCCAGATGCTGCCTGACACGGCCCGGCGTGCGTTGCAGCGCCGCTTCGAACCACTGCACCTGCTACTTGATGAAGAACAGAACCCGGGTGCTGAACTGACCCAGGCATTGCGGCTGCTCGATGAATTACACCTGCAATTGTCGTCGCTGAGCCGGGAGAGTTCCCCGGAGCAGGCAGCGTTTACATGGGTCAAGCAGCGCATGGAAGGGCAGCAGCCTCTTCTGGCCAACCTGCGTAATGCCGCCGCCCGCCTGCCGCTGCCGCTCAAGGGCTGGCTCGAAGACATTGCCGACCACGCCTGGCGTCATCTGCTTGATGGCACCTATGTCTACGTGAACCAGCGTTACCAAAGCGAGCTCTATGGTTTTTACGCCAGGGCCATCCAGCGTCGCTACCCGTTCAATGCGCATGCTACCAGTGACGTTGCCCTGGGCGATTTCCAGACGTTTTTTAAACCTCGAGGTTCCATGGCGCGCTTTTATGAAACGTACCTGCGACCTTTTATCAGCGCTGATGGCAACCGGTATCGACTGCGGGGCCTGGACGGTCGCAGCCTGCCGATATCGCGCTCGCTGTTGGACCAACTGGCCAGGGCCCAGATGATTCGGCAAGGTTTTTTCACCGAGGAACAGGGTGAATGGGCCGTTCGATTCACCTTGGCGCCCTACAGTCTCGATCAAGCCGTCAGCCGGGCGATCCTGCGAGTGGGTGACCAACACTTGGAATACCGTCATGGGCCGATTGTGCCTGTGGCCTTCCACTGGCCAGGCGAGACGCCTGGCAGCCGCAGCAGCCTGGTGCTGGAACGGGGTGCCGAGCGACCGCTGGGGATCGAAAAAAACAGCGGCGAGTGGTCGTTGTTCCGCTTCTTCGACCTGATGCAGAGTGAGCCGGCAAATGGCAGGGATGCGCACATTCTCAAGGCCGACCTGGCCGGGCTGCGCGCCAATTACCTGCTCACCAGCCAGCGCAACCCGAGCCCGTTCCAGATGGCGGCATGGCGCACCTTCCGCCTGCCGGAGCAACTGTGAACACGGCGCACACCTGGCGCAGCGCCGGGCGCACGGTTCAAGGCAAGTTGCGTTCGCGCAACGAGGATGCGTTTCTCGATTGCCCCCAGCGTGGGTGCTGGGCGGTCGCCGATGGAATGGGAGGCCATCAGGCCGGGGATGTGGCCAGCCGATGGGTAATCAGCAGTCTTGCATCGCTGCCGGATCAGGGCAGTTTTGATCAGCGTGTCGAGGCCGTCCGGCGCTGCCTGCGCGGGCTCGACAGCCAGCTGGGGCAGGTGCCGACTGCGCCGGCCGACGGTCCGGCGGGCATCATGGGCAGTACCGTGGTTGCACTGTTGCTCGAAGACCAGCGTGCGGCCTGCATTTGGGTGGGCGACAGCCGTTGCTATCTATGGCGCGGGCAGCGGCTGTACCAGCTGTCCCGTGACCATACCGTGTTGCAGCAACTGATGGATACGCAGCAGTTGAGCCTGGAACAGGCCCGGGTCTATCCGGGCGCGAGGGCCTTGACCCGTGCGATCGGCGCCCGACAGGCACTGAGTCTGGAGGTACTGGAGCTCAGTACTCAACCCGGGGATGTATTTTTGTTGTGCAGCGACGGCCTGTACCAGGGCCTCAGCCATGGCGAGCTGGGCAGCGCCATGAGCGTAGGCACACCGTGGCGGGTGGTGGAGCGTTTGTTCAACGACGTGTTACGCGGGCCGGCGCGGGATGACCTTACGGCCGTCGTGATCCAGCCATGAGCGAGGAGGCAAGCTCGCCGAACTTGCTTGCCGGGCGCTATCAGCTTGAACGCAAGCTGGGCACAGGCGGCATGGGAGTGGTCTATCGCGCCCGGGACCTGCTGCACGAGACGTTCGGTGAGCCCGCCTCCAGCGTGGCCCTGAAACGCTTGGACGAAACATTTTCTGCGTGCCCTGACGCCCCTGTACTGCTGTACAGCGAGTTTGCCCTCACACGCCGTTTGCGGCATGAGCATGTGGTGCGGGTGTTTTCCTTCGAAGTCGACACGCTGCACCAGGTGGCATTCTTCACCATGGAGTTGCTGCACGGCATGACCCTCGATCGGCTGCTGATGGAATGTCCACAAGGAGTGTCCTGGCAGGAACTGCAGCCCATGGCCTTGCAGCTGTTGGACGCGCTGGCGTACACCCACCAGCAGGGCATTCTTCATGGCGATGTGAAGCCCGCCAATATCATCGTGGGTGAGCAGGGACTGCGTTTGTTCGATTTCGGCCTGGGCCGGTCGAAAATGCAGCAGACAGCCGGGCTGCCGGGCTTGAACCGCAGCCGTTTGAACGCCTGGACGCCCGCGTATGCAGCGCCGGAACTGATGGCGGGTGGGGGCTTGTCAGCGGGCGCCGATTTGTATGGCGCGGCCTGCGTGATCTATGAATTGGCCCAGGGCCAGCGCCTGGGTGAGCGCCAGCCCGATCGACCACTGCCGCGGCCGCGCCGATTGCCCAGGCATTGCTGGTCGGCGCTGCACTCCGCGTTGGCCATGGATCCGCAGCGGCGCAGCGTTTCCGTTGCCGAATTGCGCGAGGCACTGGATGGCCGGCGGCGGTACTGGTGCCTGCCGTTGGGGTTTCATCCGGGCAAGTCATGCAATTGACAGTACTCGACCCAGCTCAGGCCGGCCATCTGCGCCACTTCCTTGTGTACTTCAACACGCTGGGCCTCAAAGGCTTCATGGGAGTCCGCAGTCAGCTTGAGGGTCAATTCCCAGGCAAACAGGCCCTGGCGCTCTGCTTCGGCTTCGAAGGCTTCATGCAGGCGTTCATCGCGGTACTGCGCCAGGGTTTCGCCCTTGGCTTGGGCCGCAAGCGGGTTGAGGGTGTTGAGTTCAAGAGCCACGTCCGGATGTTCGCTCAGGAATCTATCCAGGGCGCGCTGGTGGTTATCGCCAGGTGGGGTCAAAGGTTTACTCCTGAAAGGGAACGGTATCGGGGCTCTCGGCGGGTTCTCGGCGTCGGGACGCCAATCGTCCACAAGGGCCTAAATTGATTTGGAATAATGACGGGTAGTGTGGCAAAAGTCTTTCGCTCACGGCATCAGGGCGTGTAGCGTGACAAGGGTTTTTTGGGCCTGCCCCTTGGGGGCAGAGAGCGATGGCAGAGGGATGGGGCATGGCGCAAACGCTATTCAAACTTTTCCTTACTCAGCGCCTGGCGGCCTTGGCCAGTACCGAGTCATTGCGTGCCATCCGTGAAGGGCTGCTGTGGATCCTGCCCTGCCTGCTGGTGTCGGCAGGGTTTCTGATCCTGTCCGAGTGCGCCCGAGCACTGGGCTTCGCCCCACAGGTGGTGACATTCCTGGCCGGGCTGCACAACCAGATCAGCTCAGTGATCCCGCTGCTGGTCGCCGCTTCCATCGGTTACATGCTGGCTATCCAGCACCGCCTGCCACAACTGCCGGTGGCATTCCTGTGCCTAGCCCATGTGGTGGTGGCGACGTTTATCCTGCGCGAATACCCTCGGGCCTCGGCGACGTTCGTGCTGTTCATCGCTATCGCCTCACCGTTGCTCAATGTGCCGGCCATTGCCTGGCTGCACCGTTTCCGTTGGACCCGCCTGGTCAACGAGGACCTGGTGGGGCACAACCTCAGGGGCACGATCAATATGGTGGTGCCAGGCCTCATCACGGCCCTGTTGCTGGTGGCGGTGTTGTCCTCGCTGTTGCAGGTTCCGTATGTGGCGCAGCTTCAGGGGCCTCAGGTACTGGATGCCCTGGAGTCGCCCTATGGCAGCGGTTTGTTCGTGACCCTGATGAACTCATTGCTGTGGTTTTTCGGGATCCACGGTGTGTACGCCATGCAGCCGCTGTTCGATGTACTGGACCAGGCCGTGGTGCTCAATAGTGCAGCGTCGGCGGCGGGCGAGCCGATCAGGTATGTATTGAACAGCGGCTTGCTGGGCAGCTTTGCTTTTATCGGCGGCTCGGGCGGTGCGTTGTGCCTGCTGCTGGCGATCCTGCTGTTTTCCAAGAGCCAGTCCATGCGCCTGGTGGCGATGGCGAGTTTGCCGCTCTCGTTGTTCAACGTCAGCGAGGTGCTGCTGTTCGGCTTGCCGATCATTCTCAACCCGCGCTTGTTCCTACCGTTTCTGTTAGTGCCCGCCATCAATGCCATGGTGGCGTTGACGGTGGTGCAGGTGGGTTGGGTGTCGCCGGCGGTCGCCAGTGTACCGTTCACCGCACCGATACTGCTCAATGCCTACCTCAGTACCCATGGCGACCTGGCGGCGGTGGTGCTGCAACTGGGGTTATTGGGCCTGGGCACGCTGGTGTATGCGCCCTATGTGCGCGCGATCCATCGCCAACCCGCCGAAGGCGGTACGGTGTACCTCAAGTCCCTGGACATGACCTTCCACGGCCTGGAAGAAAAAGGTCGGCTGCGCGAGCTTGACCCCGTGTTGGCGTCGCACCGGATCCAGTTGCGCCAGGCCAATGAACTGAGTCGCATCCAGCAGATCAGCGACTATGAGTTCTATCTTGAATACCAACCGCAGGTCTCGACCCGCACCGGGCTGTGCACCGGTTGCGAAGCGCTGATGCGTGCCCGCGACGCCCACGGTACGGTGCATTCGCCTTGGGAGTTCCTGCAATGGCTGGCCCAGGCGCGGTTGATGCCGGACGTGGATATGTGGGTGGCATCCCAGGCGATTCGCCAGTACCAGAAATGGCAGAAACTCGGCTTTACCCTGCCGATGACGATCAATATTTCCAGCGCCACCCTGACCGACGCCGCCTACGGCGAGCGCCTGGTGGCGATCCTCGCCCAGGCCCACGGCCAGGTGTCGGTGGAGATCACCGAAGATGCACTGGTCAGTGATATCCCGGCCACGCGCCAGAACATCCAGAAATTGCAGGCCATCGGCGCCAAGGTCTATATCGATGATTTTGGCACCGGGTTTTCGGCCTTGAGTTACCTGCACCAGTTCCCGGTGGACTTCATCAAGATCGACCGCAGTTTCGTGGTGGCGCAGCACGATCCCAAGGGCGCCCAGGTCCTGACTGGCATGCTGCGTTTCTGCGAAGCGCTGAACCTGGGCGTGGTGGTGGAGGGCGTGGAAACCGCCGAGCAGTTGGCCTTCTTGAACACTGGCGACGAGCTGATTATCCAGGGCTGGTATTTCAGCAAGGCACTGCCGGGAGACCAGTTGGAAAGCTTTGTGCGCCAACGTGTGGCCATGGCGCAGGTCTAGTAGCCGCGTTGGGTTTGTTCGATCTCCTCGACCAAGCGATCGATACCCGTCAGGCGTGCACGGTTGTCGTGATCCCAGGGGTGAAAGCCGGGTTTGAAATAGTGCAACCACGGCCGCAGCATGCGCGGGAAAACGCCCTTGGGGCCATAAAGAAATTTCAACATGCGCCAGAAGCCTTTGAGGTGCCCACCCGCCTTGCGGTCGGCAATCAACAGACGCACATGAAAATCCAGCACCACCAGCCAGAAAAACACCGTGGTGGTCAGCATGGTCCCGGTGCGCAGCAGGTAACGCTTGGGCCCGGGTTTGATCACCGTGTTCCATACGTCGAAGGCCACGGCCTTGTGTTCGGTCTCTTCCAGAGCGTGCCAATACCACATCTGCTGATAGCCCTTGAGTGAGTCGCCAAAGCGCGACGGGTCGCTCAGCAGGATCTCCGCGAGCATCGCCGTATAGTGCTCAAGGGCAATGGTGATCGCCAGGTTGAACGACGGTGCGAAGTGTTTCTTCTGCAGATCGAGGATGAATTTAAGCCGACGGTCCAGGGTGTGCGCCGGAAGCCCGGCTGCTTGCATCAGGTCGTTATAGGCCACATGTTCGCGGCTGTGCATGGCCTCCTGGCCGATAAATCCCTGGATCTGTTTCTTTAGCGCCGGGTCGTCGATGCGTTGGCGGTAGTGACGCACGCTGTCCATGAAAAACAGTTCGCCCTGGGGAAACAGCAGCGACAAGGCATTGAAGAAATGCGTGATGAACGGGCCCTGTTCGTGCCAGTCGGTGATGCGTTCGGCGGGCAGGGCAAAATGGAGGTCGCGGCGGATCGGCAACATGATTCGTGCTCCTGTTCAGAGACGGGGCTTGTCGTTGGTTTCAAACACTGGCCTGCGTTGCTTAGGGGCCATGCGCTTGGTGGCCAGCACCACCAGCGCTTGATAGGCCGCCGGCAGGCAACGGGCGAGCAGGTCGAGGAAATACGCATCGCGGCCAATCAGCACGCGACGCTTGTTGTTGCGCACGCCTTGCAGGATCACCTTGGCGGCCTGGTCGGCATCGGTGATGAAGAGTTTTTCGAAGTCGGCGCGGGCCTGCTGTTCGCTGTGGATCAGGAAACCGGTCATGTTCGCGTCGATGCGGCTGCTGCGGCAGATATCGGTGCGGATGCCGCCGGGGTGCACGCAGGTGGCCGAGACGCCGCAGCGTTGCAGGTCCAGCTCCTGGCGCAAGGCTTCGGTAAAACCGCGCACGGCGAATTTGGTCGCGTTGTAACCGCTCATGCCGGGCTGGGCAAACAGGCCGAACACGCTGGACGTGTTGATCACATGGCCGTCGCCACTGGCCTTGAGGTGCGGCAGGAACGCCTTGGTGCCGTGGACTACGCCCCAGAAGTTGATGCCGACTATCCACTCCAGGTCGGCGTAGTCCACGCCTTCGACCGTACTCGACAGGGCCACGCCGGCGTTGTTGAACACCAGGTTGACCTGGCCATGCTCGGCCACGCAGCGCGCCGCCCAAGCCTCCATGGCCTGGCGGTCGGACACATCCAGCACCTGGGTGGTAATCGTCACCGGCGCCAGGGTTGAGGTCTTGATCAGTGCCAGGGTCTGCTCCAGGCCCTGGGTGTTTTTGTCCGCCAGTGCCAGGTGGCAACCTTCGCGCGCGAGTGCCAGGGCCAATGCGCGGCCCATGCCGGATGCCGCGCCGGTAATCGCCGCCACGCGGCCGTTGAATGACTTCATGAGAGGCTGCCTTCTGCGGTGGAGTGGGGCGCCGTGGCCGGGCGGGGGGGAACAGTGAGGGGCAACAGGTCGACCGCATAGTCCTTGAGTGCGAACTGCCGGGTGACTCGCTTGAAGCGCCATGTCGAAGCGGGCCACAGGGTGGTGTTTTTGCCGGTACGTGGGTCCAGGTACCAGCTCTGGCAACCGCCGGTGTTCCAGATGGTGCGCTTGAGTTGGTCTTGCAATTGACGGTTGTAGGCCTGTTCCACCGTCGGTTTGACGTCCACCGTGGCGATGCGATGGCGCTGCATCTGCCTGAGCGCGTCGAGGATGTAGGTCACCTGCGCCTCGATCATCAGGATCATCGAGTTATGGCCCAGGCCGGTGTTGGGCCCGATGATCAGAAACAGGTTGGGATAGCCCGGCACCGTGGTGCCCTTATAGGCGTGTGCACCGTCGCGCCAGGTGTCCATCAGGTCCACACCGTCGCGACCGATGATGCAGTCCCGGGGCAGCGGGTCAGTGGCCTGGAAGCCGGTGCCGAAAATCAGGCAGTCGGCCGGGTGCTTGATACCGTCGGCGGTGATCACGCCGTCGGCTTCGATACGCAGGATTTTGTCGGTCACCACCTCGACATTGCTGCGCGACAGCGCCGGGTAGTAGTCATTGGAGATCAGCACACGCTTGCATCCTATGGTGTAGTCCGGCGTCAGAGCCTTGCGCAGGGAAGGGCGCGGCACTTGTTTGCGAAGGTGGCGCAGGGCGACTTTCTGCACCATTTTCATCAGCCGCGGATGCAGCGCAAACCCCAGCACACGGCCTTCCAGTGCCCAGTAGAAGGCGCCACGCACCAGGCGCTGGGTAACAGGCAGGTGCTTGAACAGCCAGCGTTCGAACGCTGAAATCCCGCGATCCGGCTTGGGCATGATCCACGGTGGAGTGCGCTGAAACAGATCCAGGTGCGCCACCTGCGGCGCAATCTGCGGCACGAACTGGATGGCACTGGCCCCCGTGCCGATCACCGCCACGCGCTTGCCCTTCAAGGCGTATGCGTGATCCCACTGCTGGGAGTGGAAGCGCTTGCCCTTGAAGGTGTCCAGCCCTGGAATCTCCGGCAGCGCCGGGCGTGCCAGGGCGCCCATGCCCGACACCAGCACCCGCGCACTGACGTGGCGGCCATC
Source organism: Pseudomonas sp. GW821-FHT09D08 (assembly GCF_059416305.1). Classification (NCBI taxonomy): domain Bacteria; kingdom Pseudomonadati; phylum Pseudomonadota; class Gammaproteobacteria; order Pseudomonadales; family Pseudomonadaceae; genus Pseudomonas; species Pseudomonas sp. GW821-FHT09D08. Next base: position 39,725 of record NZ_JBWKOX010000013.1, on the reverse strand, counting down.
GCTGAAGCTCAACTGCCAGCGTTGTAGCTGTTCATCGAACACCGCGCGCTTGAGGCCCATGCCGAAACGCAGGTAGGGCGCCAATCCGAAGCCCACCGCGCAGTGTTCCAGGTAGGCGCGGATTTCCGCTTGCGGCGCGAACTGACGTGTCCAGTCCGGGTTGGGCGCAAAGGAAAACGAATACACATGGGACTGCACATCGCAGGCGCAACCTGGGTAATGGTTGTCCCGCCAGGTGCCGCCGAGGGTGTCGGCCTGCTCGGCGATAAAGAAGTCGGTGAACCCCGCTTCCTTGAGCTTGATCGCCATGCACAGGCCGGCAAAACCTGAACCGATGATGGCGATGTCGATGGAATCACTGTGGGCATTCATAGGCGGTCCTTCATGGGCATCGGATGGGCTCCTGTTTTTGTTGTGTCTTTTAGATAGAACACCATTGCAAAGAAAAATTGAATTAATTATTTTAAAAAAGATTTTAAATAATCTACCTGAAAATAGCGCCTACGCTAGGACCTTGTGCCTTATGTGCGACTTGTCCGACGGACGAGCGTGGTACGCACGCCGTTCAGGTCCAGGGTGTGGACGTTGGCCGAGGCCTTGATCAATTCCGGTCAGGTCGCCGGTCACAGGGAAGCTGAGGACGAGCTATGGCTGTGCAATGGGTGATTGCTGCAGGTGTGCTGGTGGGGGCGAGTGCGGTGCTATGGGGTTTCAGCGCCTGGATGACACGGCGCATCGAAGCCGCCGTTCCGATCAACGGGCGCTTCGTGGAGGTGAATGGCGAGCGCTTTCATTATGTGGAAGAGGGCAAGGGACCACCCCTGGTGATGATCCACGGGCTGATGGGCAGCAGTCGCAACCTGACCTATGCCTTGTCCGGCCAGTTGCGTGAGCACTTCCGGGTGATCACCCTCGACCGTCCCGGGTCGGGGTATTCCACGCGGCATAAAGGTACCGCTGCGGACTTGCCGGCCCAGGCGCGGCAAGTCGCGGCCTTCATCAACCAGCTTGGCCTGGACAAACCCCTGGTGCTCGGGCATTCCCTCGGCGGAGCGATTTCCCTGGCCCTGGCCCTCGATCATCCCGAGGCTGTATCGGGGCTGGTGCTGGTGGCACCGTTGACCCATCCCCAACCCAGGTTGCCGCTGGTGTTCTGGTCGCTGGCGGTGCGACCGGCCTGGTTGCGACGTTTTGTGGCCAATACCCTCACCGTGCCCATGGGCCTGTTGACTCGACGTTCGGTGGTCAAGGGCGTGTTTGCGCCGGACGCCGCTCCCGAGGACTTCGCCACCCGGGGCGGCGGCTTGCTGGGGATGCGCCCCGATAACTTTTACGCTGCCTCCAGCGAGATTGCGCTGGTCAACGACTGCCTGCCCGGGATGGTCAAGCGCTACCCCCAACTGACCCTGCCCATCGGCCTGATCTATGGCGCGCGGGACAAGGTGCTGGACTTTCGCCGGCATGGCCAGGCCCTCGCCGATAAAGTGCCCGGCCTCAAGCTGCAAGTGGTGGAAGGGCGCGGCCACATGCTGCCGATCACCGCCACGGCGCGGGTGGTCGAGGCCGTGCTGCACGTGGCCAAGCGCGTGCGCCCGGTGGAAACGGCCACGGTCCTGCATCCGCCGTTTGCCTTGGCGAACAAATAATCGTGGCCCTCATCGCCGGGTCGAACGTCGCAAATGCCTGCCCTAGAGACCTGACCAAACAGCTGAAAAACAGACTGTTCAGTCACGTAAAAAAGGCCTCGAAAAAGTAGTTGACGACCTAACGATTCCGCGCTATTTATTTAAAAAAATATTTCAATATTTATTTTGAAATGATTTTTGAAATGCCTAAGAGCGAATAAAAATGAAAAAAACGTCTTTTATCGCATGGTTGATTTCCCGGAGCATCCAGCGCTCCCTGAACCTGTTTACCGCCTGCCTGCCAAGGAGGCTGCCATGAATCAGACTCTGGCAGCGCCAAGCATTTGGACCGACGGCAAGCGCCACCTGTGGTGGTTGGGCATCCTGCCATTGGCCACCCCTCTGTTGTCCGGCGCACTCGCCATTGCCACTGGCATCCAGCAACTGTGGTGGGTCGGTGTACTGGTGATCTTTGGCCTGATCCCCCTGATCGACGGGCTGCTCGGCGAAGACATCAGCAACCCGCCCGAATCCGCCGTCAACCACCTTGAATCCCAAAGTTATTACCGTTGGATCGTCTACACCGGCGTGCTGTTCGTCATCTCGTCGGTGGTGATTACCGGATGGCTGGCCGCCGACGGCATCGACTGGATCATCCGGGGCGGCCTGCTGCACGCCACCGCCAACCTCGAACCTTCCAGCTGGTTGGCCCACGTCGCCGGCTACATCACTGAGCGTGCGCAACTGCATGGTCAACCAAGCTGGTTTACCTACCTGGGCATGGCCATGTCCACGGGGGCTGCCACTGGAATTGCGATCAACACGGCCCATGAATTGGGGCACAAGCCCAATGCCCTGGAAGTGTTCCTCGCCAAGGTCACCCTGGCGCCGACGTTTTACGGGCACTTTTATACCGAGCACAACCGCGGCCATCATGTGCGCGTCGCCACGCCGGAAGACCCGGCCAGCTCGCGGCTGGGTGAGAGTTTCTGGGCTTTCCTGCCACGCTCGGTGTGGTTCAGTGCTCGCTCGGCCTGGAACCTGGAGCGCGAGCGCCTGCGCAAACTCGGCCTGCCGGCCTGGCATCGGAAAAATGCTGTACTCAGCGCCTGGATGTACAGCGTGGTGTTGTGGGGGGCGATGATTGCCTGGCTGGGGGCAGCGGTGATTCCGTTCCTGGTTATCCAGGGCATCTACGGCTTCTCGTTGCTGGAAGTGGTGAACTATGTGGAGCACTACGGCCTTAAACGCCAGAAGTTGCCCAACGGTCGTTATGAACGGTGTTCGCCTCGGCACTCCTGGAACAGTAATCGAATTGTCACCAATATCTTTCTGTTCCAACTGCAGCGGCACTCCGATCACCACGCCAACCCGACGCGCAGTTATCAGTCGTTGCGCCACTTCGATGAGTCGCCGCAATTGCCTTATGGTTACGCGAGCATGATTGTCTGGGCCTATGTACCGTACTTGTGGCGGCGGCGCATGGATCATCGAGTGCTTAATCATTATGCCGGGGATATCACCCTGACCAATCTTCAACCTTCACAGCGTTTGAAGTACCTGGAGAAGTACAGCGGCAGTGCCAAGCCGTTTTGATCTGAGGTAACACTGAGTGTTGTTGTGTACTCGGGGCCTGATTGCCGCGCAGGATTTTATCGCCCCGAGAAAGTGCTTTGACCCGAACAACAATAATTAAAGGGAAGGACATCCACCATGCAATCACCTGCCAAGTTCACCACCCATATCGTATTGGCCGTGCTGGGCCTGATCGCCTATCACCAGGCCCAGGCCGCGCGTATCGAACCGGCGGGCAGCGCCTTTACCGCCCAGGGCCCGATCAGCTTCTCCAAAGGCGCGCTGATCAGCGCCGATTGCACCATCAAGGTGGCTGGCAAGGTCGCTGCGGACGGTTCCTCGGTCAATGTCGACAAAGTCGAATTCGACGGCGGCCTCAAGTGCAGTCGGGTCGAAGCCATCAACTTGCCGTGGATTCTGGTTGCCAAAGATACCAGGAGCGGTTCCATGTCGAAAATCAGTGTGGATGTTCACGCCTTCGGCCTGGGCGGCAAGTGCGGGCCTTCTACCGCCGATGGCACCTGGGATAACGCCACCGGCAAGTTGGAAGCCGCCAATGTGCCCATTGGCGAAGACTGCAAGATCAAGACGGTGTCGATCAAGATGCCGCCGAACTTCAAAGTTGTTGAATAACGTGCTGCGGTAATTGAATTGAAATTTGGCTGGAAAGGGAAGTTCTGCAGTTTCACCGTGACCTCTCGTTCATGGCCATTACCCCCCCGGCGAAATGAATTCGCCATAACATGTGAGGAAAAACAATGAAAAGTTTGAAAACCCTCGTATCGTTGTCTGCTTTGGCTGTTTGCATGGGTGCTGCTTCGATGGCGAATGCTGTCAGCCTGAGCCCAATTAATACAGGCTTTACCGCCACGGGTTCGATCACGGTTAAATCCCCGTCGTCGATCCAGATTCCAGTGACGTGCAGTGTGACCTTTACCGGGAATGTCGATGGCAGTGGCCTTGGGAAAATCACCGATGTCGTCGTGGGTGGCAGTAATTCACTGTGTAACCTGCCGCAGACCACCAATAAGCCATGGACGCTAACGGCTACAAGCCTGACGGCTCCGACCGCCGTGGGCAACGTTACCAACGTGGGTTACAACATTACCGCTTCAGGTGTTATCCCATCGAACTGTGGCCCGTCCACAATCACCGTTGGGTATAACAACACCACTAAGGTGCTGACGGCCTCCAACCAGCCTTTGTCCGGAAGTTGCACCGTTCAAAGCTTGAGCGTGACCGTAGTGGGTGCCGGTGGAGTGCCTATTGTTGTTGTTCCTTGAGGCAGTCTTGAGGACAAAGGGCTGATCACCCATTGAAAGACAGGCACCTTGAATAAGGTGCCTGTTGGGTGGCCCCAACAGCAGAGTGGGTGACCATAAGTGTCCACAGGAGATGTTATGCAAGCGCTGATTCGGTGTGCCTGTAAGACGGTATCGATGTTGGTAGTTGTTTTAATATCTTCCGTCTGCATGGGGGCAACATTTTCACCGGTGGGACCATTTGGTTCAATTACGGGTACGCTGACGCTTAAGTCGCCCTCGTCATTGCAAATTCCTATCAAGTGCGACATTCGCATGAGTGGCCAAGTGTCGCAGGATGGCACGGTCAGCATTACTAATAGCGTGATTTCAGGTGCGAATACGTTATGTCAGTACACGCGTACTGGCAGTACACCTTGGACACTGTCAGCCACCAGTCTTGCGGGTGTGACAATGTCGAATGTGCAGTTCTCAATATTCGGCCCTGGGGTGATTCAAAGTGCCTGTGGGCCCTCTACGCTTTCCGCTGGGTGGACGGGTTCATTTCGCCAATTGAATGCCTCGAGCCAGGTATTGTCGGGGAGCTGTACGCTGGTCTCATTAGAAGTGTTGTTCTGGTATTTGGATATTGTTCCTTAGTGGGTTTCACCATAAAGGAAGTTGTAAGCGTTGCAACGCCTGTTGTTCGAGACATGCCGTTGGTCGCGGTGATAACAATAATTAGGAGTGGTAAATGAATAATAAAAAACAACACGCTCGCACCTTGTTAGGACTTGCGGTAGTCGGTGGGCTGGTGTTCGCTACTTCTGCACACGCCGGTGGTTTTGCGACACCCACGTTCGGGGCAGAAGGGTGGGGCCGCGCCTTTGGTGGTGGTTCAATGTTTAAAGATGATCCTTCATCGGCCTATAACAACCCCGCGGCCATGGCGTTTATTGATCACAACATTGCACAATTCAACGTCGATTACGCGCGTATCAACATCAAGTATAAAGGCACCGCCAAAGATTACGCTGGCAATGACCCTGCCAAAGTGACCATTGACCCCGTGACGGGTGAGACAAGCTCTGTGCCCCGCACCGGTGACGGCGGCCAAGGCGGGTTCACCGCCTGGTTGCCGACCGGTTTCATGGTGATGCCGCTCGGTGACCGTTTCGCCTTCGGTCTGAGCCAGGTCGTGCCTATGGGCGCGCGCACCACGTGGGATGACGATTGGGTCGGTCGGGACTTTGCCGTAGATACTCGGATTGAAACAGTGGGCGTGACCGGCTCCCTGTCATTCAAGGTCAATGACGAATTCTCCGTAGGCGCCGGCGCCATCGTTCAGCATACAAAAGGGTTTGTCAGTCAGAACGTCGACCTGCTTTCCGCTGCGGCCCTTTCGCCCAACATCGGCGTGCCATTTCCATCCGGTGCGGGGTACACGTTAATGCGTGTGAAGGTCGACAATACTTCGGTTGGCTGGTTCGCAGGCCTGGCGTGGAAGCCCACACCAAAGGACACTATTGGCCTGAACTACCACGCCAAGATCAAAAACAAACTGGAGGGTAAGTACAGCATTTATGCCGATCCGATTTCCACGGGATTGATTGATTCCGGGCTTCCCTCTCAGGCCTACCCGGGACTTACGCTTAATTCCAACGGCGCAAAAGCCTCTGCTCAGCTGGACGTTCCAGCCAACGCCTCCGTTGACTGGGTGCACCAGTTCACCGACCGATTCACCCTCGGCGCCAGCGTCACCTGGACCCAATGGTCGTCGTTCAAGGACCTGACCCTGAAGTCTGAGGGTACGACCATTGTCGCCATTCCCTATAACTACAAGGATGCCTGGATGGTGTCCCTCGGCGGTGACTACAAGCTCACCGACGATTTCACCCTGCGCGCCGGTGTGGCCACGGACCAGACGCCGACGCGTAACTCCACCCGCGACCCGCGTATCCCGGACGGTGACCGGATTTTCACCTCCCTGGGTTTTGGCTACAAAATCCGCGCCATCCCCGGCCTGGGTATCGACGGGTCCTATTCCCACCAGTTTGTAGAGAAGGCCAAGCTGCAAACGCATAACCAGGATCGCCTGGGTGGGGCAACTCTGGATGGCAAGGCCGATGCTTACGGGGACGTGGTCAGCCTGGGATTAACCTACGAGTTCTGACGCGCCACTGCCGGGTGCAGTACCGGTGTAAACCTGCCGTCAGCGCATCTTTCTGCACGGTTTCACACCGGTCATGCATCGACGGGGCGCCTACGCGCCCCGTTTCGATTTCGTAACCACTCAACCATCAGGCTGAATCATTCAGTCGACATTTCTTTGGCTAAAGAATTAAATAAAAATTTCAAAACAAAATTTGAATTTAGCTTTCCAAGTTTGTAGTGTGGCTTTACGCCGCAGGTCGATCCGACCTTTCGCACGTAAACCACGCCCTGAATCGAGTAGAGGTATCCCCATGGTTATCTGGTTATTGGTGGGTGTCGCAGCCGCGATTGCCCTGGCGTATCGACAAGCTGCCGCCCTCCTGTGGTTGGGCGCTGGCCTGATCTGGCTGACAGCGGGCTACCTGTTCAATGGGGTGGCGGCTTTCGGCGCCACCGTCGCGGCAGTGCTGGTGGTATTGCCGGCGTTGTTGATGAGCCTCAAACCGCTGCGCCGCGCGCTGTTGACCGGCAAGGCCCTCAATCTGTTTCGCACGATCATGCCGGCGATGTCCGACACCGAACGCGCCGCCATCGAGTCCGGCACCGTGTGGTGGGACGCTGAGCTGTTCAGCGGCAAGCCCGATTGGCAGCGCCTGCTGCAAGCGGCCCCGGCGAGCCTGAGCGCCGAGGAGCAAGCCTTTCTCGACAATGAAGTGGAAACCCTGTGCGACATCGCCAACGACTGGGAAACCACCCAGGTCTGGCAGGACATGTCCCCCGAAGGCTGGCAGTACACCAAGGACGCCGGCTTCCTTGGCATGATCATTCCCAAGCAGTACGGCGGCAAAGGCTTCTCCCACTATGCGCACTCGCAGGTGGTGATGAAGCTGTCGACACGCTGCTCGGCGGCGGCGATTTCGGTGATGGTGCCCAACTCCCTGGGCCCGGCAGAACTGCTGCTGCATTACGGCACCGATGCCCAGCGCAATTACTACCTGCCACGTTTGGCCCGGGGCGAGGACATCCCGTGCTTTGCCCTGACCAGCCCGTACGCCGGCTCCGATGCCGGGGCGATTCCCGATGTGGGCATCGTCTGCAAAGGCACCCACGAAGGCCAGGAGGTGCTGGGGTTTCGTGTGACCTGGGACAAGCGCTATATCACCCTGGGACCGATCGCCACGGTGCTCGGTCTGGCGTTTCGCGCGGAAGATCCGGATGGATTGCTGGGGCCGAAGGGCTCGCTGGGCATCACCTGTGCCCTGATCCCCACCTCCCATCCCGGCGTAAACAGTGGTCGCCGGCACTGGCCGCTCAACGCCGTATTCCAGAACGGCCCGACCACCGGCAAGGACGTGTTCATCCCGCTGGAATGGGTCATCGGCGGCCGCGAGCAAGTCGGCAACGGCTGGCGCATGCTGATGGAATGCCTGGCCGCCGGCCGCGCGATTTCCCTGCCATCGGCCAATGTCGGCCTGGGCAAGGTCGCGGTGCGCGGCACCACGGCCTACGCGGCGATGCGCAAACAGTTCGGCTTGCCCATCGGCAAGTTCGAAGGGGTGCAGGCGCCGCTGGCGCGCATGGCCGGGCACCTGTATGCCTGCGATGCGGTGCGCAAGGTCTCGGTGGCGTCCCTGGATGCCGGAGAGAAACCCTCGGTGATCTCGGCCATCGCCAAGTACCACGTCACCGAACGCGCGCGGATGATCGTCAATGACGGCATGGACATCGTCGCCGGCAAGGGCATCTGCATGGGCCCGAATAACTTCCTGGCCCGTGCCTATCAGCAAAGCCCCATCGCCATCACGGTGGAAGGCGCGAACATCATGACGCGCTGCCTGATCATCTTTGGCCAGGGCCTGATTCGTTGCCATCCCTATGTGTTCCGCGAAATGGAAGCGGCGCGCAACCCGGACCGGCGCCAGGCGCTGGAAGACTTTGATAGCGCGATGTTCGGCCATGTGAGCTTTGTATTGGCCAACACCGTACGTGCGGCGGTGCATGCCCTGACCGGCGGGCGCCTGATTTCCGTACCGGCCAAGACCGACCCGGCGCTGGCGTCCTACTATCGCCAGGCCAATCGCCTGTCGGTGGTGCTGGCGCTGATCTCGGATATTTCCATGGGCGTGCTGGGCGGTGCCCTCAAGCGCAAGGAAAGTATCACCGGGCGTTTGGGCGATATTCTGTCGCAGCTGTACATCCTGTCCTGCGTGCTCAAGCGCTTCGAGGACGACGGCCGGCCCCAGGCAGACCTGCCGCTGGTGCATTGGGCGGCACAGGACGCATTGCTGCGTGCCCATGAAGCCCTCGCCGAAGTGCTGGACAACTACCCCTCCACAGCGGCGGCGGCGGTGCTGCGTGGCTTGACGTTCCCGTTCGGTATTGCGCTGCGCAAACCCTCGGATCAGCTGCTGGCCCAGGTGGCCGATGTGGTGCAGACCCCCGGCGAAACCCGCGACCGCCTGTTGGCCAACTCCTACATTCCACGTCCGGAAATCGACAAGCTGGCCTACGGCGAATTGGGCTTCCGCCTGCTGCCGCAGGTGGAGTTGATCGACGCCCGGCTCAAGCCGGCCATCAGGCAAGGTCTGCTCGAACCGATGCCGATCGCCGCCACGGCCTTCACCGCCTGGCGCGTCAAGGCGCGGGCGCTGGACCTGATCAGCGACGACGAAGATGCCTTGCTGGCGCGCTATGTGGAATACGCCGACCACGCTATCCAAGTGGATGACTTCCCCCAGGACTTCGGTTTGCTGGCGGCGTTGCAGCAGCGCAGGCAGGCGTTGGAACCGGCGCCCAAACGCCGAACCGCCCAAGGTGAAAACGCCCCGGTCAACTAGGACAAACGCGGTCTATGTGGGAGGGGGATGGGTTCAATGCCAGTCATGTAGGAGCGAGCTTGCTCGCGAAGAACGTCTAAGCAACGCGTTCATTCTGGAGAAACGTGGTGGCCCTGAGTTTCTTCGCGAGCAAGCTCGCTCCTACATGACTGGCATTAGGGCTTGCCCCCTCCGACATGGATCGGGTTTACAAGGTCAGAATGTGTTGTGAGTGAATGCTGATATGAGTGACAGCTACCTATCGTTCGTCAATTCCCCCTGGGGCCGTCGCCTGGCCCAGGCGGTCGGTTTACCGCAGCCCGTGCTGTTGCAGCGCCATCGCAGCGGCCAGCCAGGCCTGGCCAACCCGGTGATTGTCGCCGGGGCAGGGCGCCTGGCTGCGCAGGTGCAACAGGTGTTCAGCGCCACCGACACGGTCACCGCCACCCCGGCGACGCTCAAGGCGCCGTCCACGGTCAAGGTGCAGGGTGCAGTGTTCGATGCCAGCGACATAACCGGCCTGCAGCAACTGGACGAGCTCTATGAGTTCTTCCACGCCAACGCCAGACGCCTGGGCCAACACGGCCGCGTTGTGGTGCTGGGCACCGCGCCGGAACACTGCACCGAGTTGCCCCAGGCCATCGCCCAGCGTGCGCTGGAAGGCCTGGTACGTTCATTGGCCAAGGAGTTGCGCCGGGCGATCACCGTGCAGTTGTTGTACGTGGCGCCGGGAGCGGAAGACGCACTGGACAGCAGCCTGCGTTTCTTCCTGTCGCGGCGTTCGGCCTATGTGTCGGGGCAGGTGGTGCGCCTGGAAAAACCGGTGGATGGGCCGGTCGCCGTCAATTGGGACAAACCCTTCGCCGGTCGGCGCGCGCTGGTCACCGGTGCTTCCCGAGGCATTGGCCTGGCCATCGCCCAGGTCCTGGCCCGCGAGGGCGCCCATGTGGTCTGCGTGGACGTGCCCCAGGCCCAGGACTCGCTGCAACAGGCGGCCGCGAGTGTGGACGGTTCGGCGCTGCCTTTGGACATCACGGCAGCGGACGCCGCTGCCCAGTTGCATGCCCATGTCAGCCAATACGGTGCCTTCGATGTGGTGGTGCACAACGCCGGGATCACCCGCGACAAGACCATCGCCAAGATGCCTGAAGCCGCTTGGCGCAGCGTGCTGGCGGTCAACCTCGAAGCACCGTTGCACCTGAGCAATGCCTTGTTGGACAGCCAGGGCCTGAATCCGGGTGGGCGTATCGTGTGCGTGTCGTCGATCTCCGGCATTGCCGGCAACCTCGGGCAAAGCAACTATGCCACCTCCAAGGCCGGCGTGATCGGCCTGGTGCAAGGCCTGGCCCCGCGTGCGGCGGCGCAACAGGTAACGGTGAATGCGGTGGCACCTGGATTTATCGAGACCCAGATGACCGCCAAGATCCCGCTGATGATTCGCGAGGCCGGGCGGCGCATGAACTCGATGTCCCAGGGCGGGCAGCCGATCGATGTGGCCGAAACCATTGCCTGGCTGGCGCACCCGGCGTCGGGCGGGGTCAACGGCCAGGTCGTGCGCGTGTGCGGCCAAAGCCTGCTGGGAGCCTGAGCCATGGACTACGTGACGCAGATTATCGACCCACCGCCTTCGCACACGCGCCTGCTGCTGGACGGCGTACGTGGCCTGCGCAAACCCAAGCTCGACGGCGCACCGCTGTTGCCCAGGGAGCGCCTGGTGCGCTCGGCGGTGGAATTGTCCGTCAGCGGCATCGCCGCCTATGGCCGTGCCTGTGGGTTTCGCCGCGAGCAGGGTGTGCCGTTGTCTTACCCCCATGTGCTGGCATTCCCGCTGCACCTGATGCTGTTGACCCGTCCGAGTTTCCCGTATCCGGCCAGCGGCATGGTGCACCTGGCCAACCGCATCCGGCAGCACCAGCGCCTGCAGGAAGGCCAGGCGCTGCGCCTGGAAGTCTTTTGCGAACGTTGGGTGGCCCACGCCAAGGGCCAGGCGCTGAGCATCGCCACCCGGGCCTACAGCCGCGGCAGCCTGGTGTGGGAAAGCGACAGCCTGTACCTGCGCCGCGCGGTGAAAGACCCCGTGGGCGAGCCGTGGGCTGACGCGCTGCCGTTGCAGGAAGAGGGCCTGTTACGCACCCAGCGCTGGATACTGCCTGCGGACCTGGGCCGGCGTTTTGCCAAGGTCTCGGGGGACTTCAACCCGATCCATACGTCGCTGATCGGTGCGAAGCTGTTTGGCTTTCGCCGCGCCATTGCCCATGGCATGTGGACCCTCGGCCGCGCATTGGCCGCTCAACAACCCCCCGGTGGCCTGGGTCAGGCCGAAGCCCATTGCGACTTCAAGCTGCCGATCTTCCTGCCCGGCCAGGTCGCCCTGTGGCAACACCCCGTGAGCGGCCCGCGGCGCGAATTCGAAGTGCGCAATTTCGCCGGCGACAAACCGCATATGCGCGGACTATTTGTCTGGAATGAGAGCCCTACATGAGTGACTACAGCTTCAACCCGGCCCCGACCCGCCGCGTGGCGATCATCGGCGGCAACCGCATTCCGTTTGCCCGTTCCAACACGGTGTACGCCCACGACAGCAACCAGGACCTGCTGGTGGCGGCGCTGCAAGGCCTGGTCGACCGTTACAACCTGCACGGCCAGCGCCTGGGCGAGTTTGCCGCCGGCGCGGTGATCAAGCATTCGCGGGATTTCAACCTGGCGCGTGAATCGCTGCTGTCGACCACCTTGTCCCCGCAGACCCCGGCCTACGATGTGCAGCAAGCCTGCGGCACCGGCCTGGAAGCGGCCTTGCTGGTGGCGAATAAGATCGCCCTTGGCCAGATCGACGTGGGCATCGCCGGTGGCGCCGACACCACCTCCGACGCGCCCATCGGCATCAATGAATCCCTGCGCCACACCTTGCTCGCGGCCAATCGCGCCAAGGGCATGGGCGAGAAGGTGAAGGCACTGCTGAAGGTGCGTCCGTCGATGTTGTTCAAGCCGCTGTTGCCGCGCAATGGCGAGCCGCGTACCGGTTTGTCCATGGGCGAACATTGCGAAGCAATGGCCCAACGCTGGCAGATCAAGCGCCTGGCCCAGGACGAGTTGGCCCTCACCAGCCACCAGCGCCTGGATGCCGCGTATCAGCGCGGTTTCTTCGACGACCTGATCAGCCCCCATCGCGGCCTGGCGCGGGACAACAACCTGCGCGCCGACGCCAGCCTGGAGAAACTCGCCGGCCTGTCCCCGGCCTACGACCGCCAGCACGGTACCCTCACGGCGGGCAACTCCACGCCACTGACGGATGGTGCCTCGGTGGTGCTGCTGGCCAGCGAAGACTGGGCGGCGGCCCATGGCTGGCCGGTGTTGGCCTACCTACGCACGGGCGAGACGGCGGCGGTGAATTTTGTCGACGGCAGCGAAGGCCTGCTGATGGCGCCGGCCTATGCGGTACCGCGCATGCTCAAGCGCGAAGGGCTGAGTTTCGCCGACTTCGATTTCTTCGAGATCCACGAAGCCTTTGCCGCCCAGGTGCTGTGCACGCTCAAGGCCTGGGAAGACGCCGACTACTGCCGCGAACGGCTCGGCCTGGAGGCGCCGCTGGGGGCCATCGACTGCGCCAAAATGAACGTCAACGGCGGTTCTCTCGGCTGCGGCCACCCGTTTGCCGCCACCGGTGGCCGGCAATTGGCGGCGCTGGCCAAGGCCATCCACGAGCGCGGCGGCGGTCGCGGCCTGATTTCCATCTGCGCGGCGGGCGGGCTGGGCATTACCGCTATCGTCGAAAAGTAGCCCCATCAAAAACAACAATAAGGAGACTGCCATGAACGCTATCAGCCTGGAACACACCGAACGGGTCTGGTTGAACGCTTACCTGCCCGGCGTCCCGGCGGACATCGATGCCGTTATCGAGGACTACCCGTCGTTGCGCGAGGTGTTCCTGGAGCATCTTGAAAAGTTTCGCGAGCGGGTCGCCTACGTCAGCATCGGCACCGAAATGACCTACGCCGACTGGCAGGTGCAAGGCATTGCGTTCGCCGCCTGGCTGCAGGGCCAGGGCGTACAGAAGGGCGACCGCGTGGCGCTGATGATGCCCAACTGCTTGCAGTACCCGATCTGCCTGCTGGGCACGATCCTGGCCGGTGCGGTGGTGGTCAACGTCAACCCGTTGTACACCGCCCATGAGCTCAAGCACTTGCTCAAGGACAGCGGCGCCGAAACCGTGGTGATCTTCGAAAACTTCGCCCACACCCTGGAAAAAGTCATCGCCGGCAGCCGCGTCAAGCGCGTGGTGGTGGCCGCCATCGGCGACCTGCTCGGCAGCTTCAAGGGGGCGGCGATGAACTTCATCCTGCGTCGCGTGCAAAAGCAGGTGCCGGCGTTCAACCTGAGGGGCTCGGTGCGTTTCAACCAGGTGCTGAAACAGGGCCGCGCGCTCAACCACTTCCCGGTGGACATGCACCTCGACGACCTGGCCTTCCTGCAATACACCGGCGGCACCACCGGGGATGCCAAGGGCGTGATGCTCAGCCATCGCAATATCATCGCCAACCTGTTGCAGGCCAAAGCCTGGGTCGGCGACCAGTTGGACCAGGACAAGCAGGAAACCAACGTCACCCTGCTGCCGCTGTATCACATCTTTTCCCTGACGGTGAACTGCCTGATGTTCATGTGCCTGGGCGGGCGCAACATCCTCATCGCCAACCCGCGGGATGTGAAGCGGGTGCAGATGATCCTGCGCAAGGAGCGCTTCAATGGCATTGCCGGGGTCAATACGCTGTTCAACGGCTTGCTGGAGAATAAGGAGTTCTGCGCTCGGGACTTCTCCGACCTGCGCATGGTGATCGCCGGCGGCATGGCCACGCACACGGCGGTGGCCAAGCGTTGGAAGGACGTCACCGGGCTGCCGATCATCGAAGGCTACGGCCTTACCGAATGCTCGCCGGTGGTGAGCATCAGCCCGATCGACATTGCGCGCATGCGCGAAATGGAATTCACCGGCAGCATCGGCGTGCCGCTGCCGTCGACCTGGGTGCGGTTTATGCGTGAAGACGGCGAGCTGGCCGATATCGGCGAGCAAGGCGAACTGCAGGTGCGCGGCCCACAGGTGATGCAGGGTTACTGGAAACGTCCGGACGCCACCGCCGAAGTGCTGGACGCCGAGGGATGGTTGTCGACCGGTGATATCGGCGTGATGGATGAACGCGGCTATATCCGCCTGGTGGACCGCAAGAAAGACATGATCCTGGTCTCGGGCTTCAACGTGTACCCCAATGAAATCGAAGACGTGGTGGCGCTGCACCCGGGCGTCGGCGAAGTGGCGGCCATCGGCGTGGAAGACGGCGTGACGGGGGAAAAGGTCAAGATCATCGTGGTGCGCAAGGACCCGAACCTGACCCAGGAGCAGATCCTCGCCCATTGCCGGGAATACCTGACGGGCTACAAGGTGCCCAGGTATGTGGAGTTTCGCACTACCGAGTTGCCTAAAACGACGGTGGGGAAAGTGCTGCGTCGAGCCTTGCGCTAGAAAGGCAGGAACTGATTCAGACAGGCTTGCCACATAAGGACTACTTGCAACCCAGCGTTATCGCTGTGTACCTGCGTCCTGGTGCGACGCTGGACAGGCAGGTGAACACTTTTTGGCCAAACCGGACTGGAGACATCAAACGATGTTGGCACCTGCTTTCGATAAATCTGTTATGTCCTCACCCACGCACCTGAAGGCGGATCAGGGCAATACCGCTCCTTCAAAACCGATGGCGAATTCGTCCGCAATCGCGCAAAGGAGCGGCTCAATCAGCTTTCAATTAGGCGATACCCCACGGTTGTCGGGGTTTTACGGTAACGCGGTTACCGCTGGATTCGAGGAGCGTGACCGCGCACAGCACATCAAAGCAGACTACTGGCCCCAGGGTGGGATGGGCAGTTTCAAGCAGTTCATCCGCCACTGCTTTGGCGCCCAGCGCCCTCCAAGGCCCGACCCTATCCCCAGCTGGCCCGGCCACGGTTTCGGCAGCAAGAGCAACGCAGAACTTTCACGCATGCTGCTCGATAGGTTCGATGACTTTAAGGAACCCCATCATCCGGGGATCATCACTAAGGACGGCCTGAAGAATATGGCCGGCAAACCGCTGACCGGCGATTATGCCAAAGACCAGAATATCCTCCTGGCACGGGAACTGATGAAGCGTGGAGACCTGGTCGATGATATGGACCGCCACCACATCACCGGTGGGCTGGATGGCCTGATCGATCGAAACAACCTCAACATCACGATGTTTGAAAATCAGAATGACAACGCGTTGACCCGAGAGCTGATGCGTGATGTCGAGCTGTTCAAGGACCCGCAGCGGCCCGGCCACCTCAGCCTCGAAAAACTGCATGAAGTTGCCAACTGGACTGTTACCAGGCATCCCTACTTCGGTCGCCAGGCCTGGCTGGCGAAGGAACTCCTCAGGCGTCCCGAAATGCTCGACAGGCTTCACTTCCGCTGATTGAGAGGTGTGCGGGTGATCTAAAGGTGGGAAGGGCTTGCCCCTCCCACTCGGGGTTTTGCATTGCGCTTCAGAGCGAGTTTAGGTTGACCCAGCGCTCTTCACGGGCAGCCACACGAATCGCCGTCGCCAGCCGTTCCACCTCCCATGCCGCGTCAAAGTCGGTGCCATCCGCGCCCTGGCCGGCCACCGCCATGATCAACTCCTGCACCTCCAGGGTCTTCAGCTCGTTGTAGCCCAGTTGATGCCCCGCCGCCGGGCTGAACGCCGCGTAGCCGGGCAGGGCAGGACCCGCCAGCAAACGCTGGAAACCGTCCTGGCCGACACGGTACAGGCGCAGTTCATTCAAGCGCTCCTGATCGAACGCCAAGGTGCCCTTGGTGCCGCTGATCTCGAAACTCAGGTGGTTCTTGTAACCGTGCTTGAGCCAACTGCTGCTCACCGTGCCGCGCGCGCCGTTGGCAAAGCGCAGCAGGGCGTGCACCTGGTCATCCACGGCGATGGCTTTCTGCTCGGCGCTGCCTTTGACGGCCGGGCGTTGGGCGTGGACGGTCTGGGTGTCGGCACACACGCCGGTCACATCGCCCACCAGGTAACGCGCCATCGACAGCAAGTGGCTGCCCAGGTCCGCCAGGGCGCCACCGGCATGCCCCACTTCACAGCGCCACGACCATGGTGACGCCGGGTCGGCCATGAAGTCTTCGCTGAACTCGCCCTGGAAGCTGATGATGTCGCCGAGGTCACCCTCGGCAATCAGTTGCCGCGCCAGGCCGATCATCGGGTTGTGCTGGTAGTTGTAGCCGACCCGCGTCACCACCCCGGCTTCGCGGGCGGCCTGGCGCATGGCATCGGCCTGCTCCAGGCTGACCGCCAGGGGTTTTTCGCAATACACCGCCTTGCCCGCTGCAATGGCCGCCATCGCCATGGGAAAGTGCAGGTGGTTCGGCGTGGTGATGGCCACCACATCCACGGCCGGGTCGTCGATCAGCGCCTGCCAGTCGCCGTGGGCCTGGGCAAACCCCCAGGCCGTGGCACAGCGCTGGGCGCGCTCGGTGTCGGCATCGGCCAGGGCGGCCAGCTTCAGGTGTATCGGCAGTTCAAATACCGTCCGGGCATTGTTGAATGCCAGGGCGTGGGCGCGGCCCATGAAGCCTGTGCCGATCAAGCCGATTCCGAGTTCACGCATAGCCGTGGTCCTTTGGATTATTGTTTTCAGGAAGGCTATTAATGGAATAAAAATTCCCATAATTCAATAGATGGAATAAAAATTCATTAATCAGCCTGGCTGATACCCGCCTATTCAGGCATGGCTAAACGCCGCCAGTTAACAAAAGATAACGTAGCACCGATTGTCAGACGATTCGAAAGCCCGATAGGATGGCCCCTGCTTCCTCCAGGCGCTCTAGATTGCAGGTTTCAGGGCCCGGGAAGGCGAGACGACCTAACAATAATAAATGGGAGAAAGGTCTATGAGTGAGCCTGTCATGGGTTGGGTTGTTTGCCGCCCACGCGCCGCACGCAGGGTTGCGTTGCTGGCCGCAGCGCTCTCGCTGTTTGGGACTGTCGCGTTGCCGACCGTTGTCCAGGCCGCCAGCGATAGCTCTTTTGCGATTGAATCCCCCAAGGCCGCCAAAGGCCTGATGATCGATGTCGTGCATGCCGGCAAGCGCCTGGTGGCGGTCGGTGATCGTGGGCACATCCTCTATTCCGATGACCAGGGCAGCACCTGGACCCAAGCCAAGGTTCCCACCCGGCAACTGCTCACGGCGGTGTATTTCGTCGATGACAAGCAGGGCTGGGCGGTCGGCCATGATGCGCAAATCCTCGCCAGTTCCGACGGCGGTGCCACCTGGACTCAGCAGTATCAAGACCTCAAGCGCGAAGCGCCGTTGCTCGATGTGTGGTTCAACGATGCCCACCACGGCCTGGCCGTGGGCGCCTACGGGGCGCTGATCGAAACCACCGACGGCGGCAAGACCTGGGAAGACGTCAGCGACCGCCTCGACAATGAAGACCAGTTCCACCTCAACGCCATCGCCCGGATCAAGGACGCCGGCCTGTTTATCGTCGGCGAGCAGGGCAGCATGTTCCGCTCCAGCGACGACGGTCAGACCTGGGAAAAACTCGAAGGCCCCTACGAGGGCTCGCTGTTTGGCGTGATCAGCACCGCACAACCCCAAACCCTGCTGGCCTACGGCTTGCGCGGCAATCTTTACCGCTCCACGGATTTCGGCAGCACCTGGGAACAGGTCGAACTCAATGCCGCACGCGGCGCCCTGGAGTTCGGCCTGTCGGGGGCCACCTTGCTCGAAGACGGTTCGCTGGTGGTGGTCGGCAATGGCGGCAGCGTGGTGGTCAGCCATGACGACGGCCGGACCTTCAGCGTGTTCAATCGCCCCGACCGTATTTCATTGTCGGCCGTCACGGCGGCAGGCAACGGCAACTTGATTCTGGTCGGGCAGGGTGGTGTTCGCGTCGCCACACCCACTGGCGCCGAACCGACAAAACAATAAGAAGGCGGGGAACGCATGAGCAGTCATCACAACGATAAAGCGACCTTTCTTGAGCGCCTGATCTTCAATAACCGCCCGGCAGTCATCGTGATCTGCCTGTTGGTGAGCATTTTCCTGTTCTGGCAGGCGACGTTGATTCGCCCGTCCACCAGCTTTGAAAAGATGATCCCCCTCAAGCACCCCTTCATCGAAAAGATGATGGAACACCGCAACGACCTGGCCAACCTGGGCAACACGGTGCGTATCTCGGTGGAGGCCAAGGACGGTGACATCTTCACCAAGGAATACATGGAGACCCTGCGCCAGATCAACGACGAAGTGTTCTACATCTCCGGCGTCGACCGCTCGGGCCTTAAATCGCTGTGGAGCCCCAGCGTACGCTGGACCGAAGTCACCGAAGAAGGCTTCGCCGGCGGTGAAGTGATCCCGCAGAGCTACAACGGCTCAACGCAAAGCCTCGATCAGCTGCGCAACAACGTGCTCAAGTCCGGCCAGGTCGGACGGCTGGTGGCTAATGATTTCAAGTCGAGTATCGTCGACATCCCGCTGCTGGAGTCCTACCCGGACCCGCAGGACCAGGGCAAGTTGCTGGCCCTGGATTACCGCAAGTTCTCCCATGAACTCGAAGACAAGATCCGCGACAAGTTCGAAGCCCAGAACCCCAACGTCAAGATCCACATCGTCGGCTTCGCCAAGAAGGTCGGCGACCTGATCGACGGCCTGGTGATGGTGGTGCTGTTCTTCGGCGTTGCCTTCGTCATCACCCTGGTTCTATTGCTGTGGTTCACCAACTGCCTGCGCAGCACCATCGCCGTGTTGAGCACCACACTGGTGGCGGTGGTCTGGCAACTGGGCCTGATGCACTTCTTCGGCTTCGGGCTGGACCCGTACTCGATGCTGGTGCCGTTCCTGATCTTCGCCATCGGGATTTCCCACGGTGTGCAGAAGATCAACGGTATCGCCCTGCAATCCAGCGAGGCGGACAACGCCTTGACGGCCGCGCGGCGCACCTTCCGGCAACTGTTCCTGCCGGGGATGATCGCGATCCTGGCGGATGCCGTGGGCTTTATCACGCTGCTGATCATCGATATCGGCGTGATCCGCGAACTGGCCATCGGCGCGTCCATCGGCGTGGCGGTGATCGTGTTCACCAACCTGATCCTGCTGCCGGTGGCGATTTCCTATGCGGGTATCAGCAAGCGGGCTATCGCCCGGAGCAAGAAGGACGCGCACCGCGAACATCCGTTCTGGCGCCTGCTGTCGAAATTCGCCAGCCCCAAAGTCGCGCCGGTCTCGGTCCTGCTCGCGCTGGTCGCCTTTGGCGGTGGCCTCTGGTACAGCCAGAACCTGAAGATCGGCGACCTCGACCAAGGCGCGCCGGAATTGCGCCCCGACTCGCGCTACAACAAGGACAACAACTTCATCATCAACAACTACTCCACCAGCTCCGACGTGCTGGTGGTGATGGTCAAGACCAAGGCCGAAGGCTGCTCGCGCTATGAAGCCATGGCGCCCATCGACCAGTTGATGTGGAAGATGCAGAACACCGAGGGCGTGCAGTCGGCCATCTCGCTGGTGACCGTGTCCAAGCAGATGATCAAGGGCATGAACGAGGGCAACCTGAAGTGGGAGACCCTGTCGCGTAACCCTGATGTGCTGAACAACTCCATCGCCCGTGCCGATGGCCTGTACAACAACAATTGCTCGCTGGCGCCGGTGCTGGTGTTCCTCAACGACCACAAGGCCGAGACCCTCGACCGCGCGGTGCATGCGGTACAGGACTTCGCCAAGGAGAACAACAAGGACGGCCTGGAATTCATCCTTGCTGCCGGTAACGCCGGGATCGAGGCGGCCACCAACGAGGTGATCAAGGAATCGGAGTTGACCATCCTGATCCTGGTGTACCTGTGCGTGGCGACCATGTGCATGATCACCTTCCGCTCCTGGGCGGCGACCCTGTGCATCGTGCTGCCGCTGGTGCTGACCTCGGTGCTGGGCAACGCGCTGATGGCGTTCATGGGCATCGGCGTCAAGGTCGCGACCTTGCCGGTGGTGGCCCTGGGGGTGGGGATCGGCGTGGACTACGGCATCTACATCTACAGCCGCCTGGAAAGTTTCCTGCGTGCCGGTTTGCCGTTGCAGGAAGCCTATTACCAGACGCTCAAGTCCACCGGCAAGGCCGTGCTGTTTACCGGCCTGTGCCTGGCCATCGGCGTGTGCACCTGGATCTTCTCGGCCATCAAGTTCCAGGCCGACATGGGCTTGATGCTGACCTTCATGCTGCTGTGGAACATGTTCGGTGCACTGTGGCTGCTGCCGGCGCTGGCACGCTTCCTGATCAAGCCCGAGAAGCTGGCGGGGCAGAAGGGTAACTCGTTGTTTGCCCACTGAGCCTGGCTAAAGAACAGCGGACGGACTGTTGTGGCGAGGGCGCTTGCTCCCGTTGGGCCGCGAAGCGGCCCCAGCTCTTTGTTTGAAAAGAACGGGACTGCCGCGCAGTCCAACGGGAGCAAGCGCCCTCGCCACAGTTTTATTAGCGGGCCAGCGGCAGGAACCAGCGCTCCGCCAGCGCCTTGCCGATCAAGCCACGATGCACATCCACCACGGCCTGTGGGCTTTGGGCCCTGGCCAGTTGCGAGTAGTAACTGACCCGGCGCTGTTCGCGGGTCTTCAGGTGGGCGGCGGCGTAGGCCTGCTTGGGCGTGTCGGCTGCCGGGTAGTGGAAGTGGGCGTACCACAAGGGGTAGCCACCCTGGTCGTTGATTGCGTATTCCTGGACAAAGTCCCGGCGGTCGCCGATCAGTTGAATGCGTTCGCCCAGCAGCGCCATGTTCGCGCGCTTTTGTTCGATCAGGAATTCCAGGTTGCCGTGGGTGGGGGGGAGCTCCAGGCACAGTTGAATACGCAGGGCCAGGCCGCGCTCGCTCAGGCGTGCCGCCGCCTGGCGCATGTCACGCTCCAGGTTCTGGTCCGCGAGCGTGCGGGCCTCGGCCGATTGGGCCTGGATGGCCTGATGCAGTTCGGTCGCCAACTTGTCGTAGCGCACCGACTCATACTGCAGCACCTCCTGGACCTCTTCCGGATGCCTGGAGATTTTCTTGTATTGATCGCCGCGTTTCAGGTGCTCTTCCAGCATGCCCAGCAGTTTGCGCGCTTCCCCCTTGACCAGGCTCAGGCTGCGGGGAGCCGGCGCGGTAGGTGAGGGCGGCGACTCCTTGAATTCGATCCATTGTTCGCCCCGTTGCGAGTAGGTGCCCAGCACCTCGCCCGTGACTTCCGAGCGAACCTCCACGGTTTCCAGCGTACCCAGCGGTTTGACCTCGCCGATAAAGGTGCCTTTTTTCGAGGTGCGGATGACCTTTTTCTGCGGTCTCCCCACCGCCGTCGGGCTGCGCCGGCTCGGGCGCGGGGCGGGCAGGGCAAGCGGCTTGATTTCGCTGGCCAACTGACTGGCGGCCTCCTCGTACAGCGCCTGCACCAGCTTGACCAGCTTGGCGAAATAGTCGACATCGAACTCATCGGCGTTGACGATCCCAACCCCCTGCAACGAGTCCAGCCCCCGGCCATAGTGCTCCACCAGGCTTTCCAGCACGTTGACGCGTTCCTCTGCCGACAGTTCCAGGTCGTTCAGGTCGGCCTGGGTACGCAAGTGTTCCTGGAGCGGCTCGAGGATATCGATCAGCACCTCCACCAAGGGATGACCAGGGTGTTTATGGGTCATCAGTTCGTAGTTGCGCATCAGCAGGTCCTTGACGGCCAGCACGCTGATTTCCTGGGGGCGTTCCGCGGTCAGGCGAATGTAGTCTTCCGCGCTGGCAGTGCCGAGGCTGAACAACTGCTCGAGGTAGCGATCGCGCAGTTCGAGCCAGCGCACCGAGCGCTCATTGATGGCAATCATTGCGCGAATGAACTGGCGGTAGGCCGGGAAATCGGTCAGCACCGCTTCGGCCAGGCGGCCGCCCTTGGTAGTGAAGTGAGGGTGGCTGCGGTAGAGCGCCGCGCGGTCTTTTTCGGCCACCACCACATGTTTGCGCACGTTGTTGATGACATTTTCCAACAGGCTCGCCACCGACCGGGGCGGCAGGGCAATCCCCAGCCTGCTGCGTTCCGGCAGGCTGTCCAGTTGCTGCTGGTAGCCCTGGGTCTGTTCCTGCAG
Organism: Pseudomonas sp. GW821-FHT09D08; assembly: GCF_059416305.1. Taxonomy (NCBI): domain Bacteria; kingdom Pseudomonadati; phylum Pseudomonadota; class Gammaproteobacteria; order Pseudomonadales; family Pseudomonadaceae; genus Pseudomonas; species Pseudomonas sp. GW821-FHT09D08. The sequence goes on along the minus strand of NZ_JBWKOX010000013.1, from coordinate 17,166 downwards.
TGCGGTATCGAATCGTTGGCGACTATCGGCGTGTTGCGCTTCGCTGAAGCGCGAGTCTTCGGCGGTTCTGGTCATCACCGCCAGGATCACGTCGAGCCGTCCCTGCATGGCCACCTGGCCCTGGATGAACTGTTCGAAACTCTTCTTCAGTTCGCTGATGCGTTGCGCCTGGCGCTGGCGTTCGGCGGCAATCCGTTTCGGCGGCATGCCGCCACGCAGTCGCAGGCGGGTGTCTACCGACCACTCCCCGTTGCCGTCGCTGCGCAAGTACGGGCCGCTGAGGCTGGCGTCGCCAGGCATCACCACGCGGATATCGCCTTCCGGCTCCAGGGCAACTTGCAGCCACTGGTTGTCCACCAGGGCATGCCAGCGGTTTTCGACGGGGTAAAGCCCCCGGCGCGGCCCGTTCAACACTGGTTGGGGCAGGGGCGTCGGGCGTGGGGTGCTGAAGCTGGCCAGGCGGCGGCGCTGGATCGCGGTCAGGCGCGAGCGAGCCTGGGTAAAACTCAAGTCCAGTACGGTGTTGTCCACCCGCTCCAGCGCACCGGGCAGGATAACCGCGCCTTCGCGGATGGCGGGCGGGGGCGGTTGCGGCCACTGCTCGGCGACCCACGGGGCCAGGGGCGGGGGCAACGCTTGGTCCTTGAGCCCCGCCGCCAGCGCGGGGGGCGCGGCGGTGATCGCGGGCACGGCTTCGAACAACAGCAACCCCAGGTTGAGCAGCAGGTCGACGCTGGCCAGTTCGCGCGCTTGTGGGTCTTCGGAGGCCAGTGCCGGAATGTCCTCGCCCAGGCTGGCCATCAGGCCCCACAGCCAGCCGGTCAGCATGGCCGGCCCACGCAGCAGCGGAAGCAACAGGTTGCCGAACAACAGGCTGCTGCCTTCGCGCAGCACCTGCCAGCGGCTTTCGCTGTTGGACACCGATTCGCGGTTGGCCTGTTCGATCAGGGCCCGGGCGTGATCACTGTACAGGTACGTCATCAGGCGCCCGGTCACCAGGCACTGCTGCAACTCGTCATTGATGCCATCGGCGGCCAGGGTGGCCGGCGCTGGCCTGTGCAAGGGGGCAAACTCGTCGCCCTGGCCAAAGCGCAATGAGTGGGGCTCGCGGAACCCGCCATTGGCGTAGATCGGCCGGGCCCTGTCACTCAGCCAGGTCAATACGCTGTCCTGCAGCGGCCCGGTTTCGGCGATGGCCTCCAGCAGCGCCTCACGGCTGGCAAATTCCTGCAGCGCCTCGGCGTACAGCGGGCGATACAACACATGGGGGCCGCCGCCGATGTCCTGCGGCTCGATCAGGTACATGGCGCTGACCGTGTCCGGATGGGCGCCGGGTGCCGACAGCAGGGCCAGGTGACGGATCACCACCGGCTGCTGGTCGACCTTCTGGTTGGCGGCTTCGGGCTCCATCAGTGCCGCCACCAGGCGTGCGCCCCGGGCGCTCAGGCCGGCTTGCTGCTTGAGGGCCAATTCGAGGGCCAGCAACGGCAACTGCACGGCCTGTTGTTCGGCGAACAGGGTTTCGCGCCGGCGTGCCTCGGGGCTTTCCCCCAGCCAGTGGGCCTCCAGCAGCCGCGGGTAGTGCTGGCCGATGTCCACGCGCGCCACCGGGCCGTCGGCTCCCATCAGGTAGTCGGCGGTCAGCCAGGCCGGCAGGGGCAGGCCGTGGCGGTGGGTGAGGGTCACGCTGCCGCTGGGACGGCTGGACAAGTTGTCGATGGCCAGGTCGGTCAGGCTCATGCGTTCATGGCGGATGATCCCTGACGTACCTGGGTAGCCGGCGGCAATGGTGAAGGTCAGTTGCAGGTCATCGGGGTGCAAGGCGCCGACGGAAGGCAATGCGAGGGCCGAGCTGCCCAGGGTCACGGCATCCTGCTGCAAGGCCTGCAACAACGCCTTGACGGTGTAGGTGCGCAGGTCATCGATCTGGCTGAAGGCCGTACGCCCCGCCGCGCGCCGTTTGGCGCCGGCCATGGCGAGGGCGTAGCGCCGGTACGTGGCCTGGTCGTCGGCATCGGCGTCGCGCAGCCAGGCCGGCAGGTGCTGGCGCAGAGTGTCCAGGATCTGGGGCGGGGCGGTTGGCGTGTCGCGGAAAAACCGCCCCGGGTCGGTGATCTCGGCGTACAGCGCCTGCCAGGTACTGAACGGCTGGCCGGTGGGCAGGCGCAGGTTGCCGAGGTCTTCGAGCTGGCGATCGAGGATCATCGACGCCTGGTGCTCGAAGATATCGCCATCGGGCTCGTAGCGTTGAATCAGGATGTCGTCGACCTGGTACTGGCGGCCCAGTCGCTGGCCACAGGCCTGGATCAGGGCGTCCATGCTCGGGAAAACCTCGGCGGTGTGCTGCGGGTCACACAGCACCACCGAGACCTTGCTGTTGACGGCACGAATCAATGCCAGCTGCGGCCCCATCCGTGTGACCGAGCGTTCGGCGTGGGTGAGGGTGGCTTGCAGGGCGTAGGCAAACACCGCATTCACCCCATGCCGCGCAAGGCGGGCCTCGCGGTCAGGGCAGTCGATCAATTGTTCCAGGGTTTCCCTGGCGGGTTGGTCCAGGCCGGTCTGGCCCAGGGCGCCGATGCGCAGGGTGTCCCGCAAGACGCCGGCCAGCCAGTGCCAGGGGCCGGTGTCCCAATACGCCGCCAGCGCATTTTGCAGGGCGATGGGCAGCGTTTGCGGCAGTTCGCCGACCTGCTTCGCGATGACCTGCATGTCGAGTTTTTCCTCGGTCAGGCCGGGCAGTTTCAGGCGTTTGGGTGGCTCGTCCGAAAGGTACCAGGGCGAGCCGTTGACCTCGCTGAAATCCAATGGCGCACCACTGGCCAGGGCATCGTGGACCACCGGCATAAAGGGTTGCAGCAGCCAGCCGCGGCGTTGTGGCCGGGCCAGGCGGGTGCGGCGCAGGTCCAGGCTGAGGCTGGGGTACGTGGCGCCGATGGCCGTGGCGAGTTGCTCGCGAATCACGGTTTCCAGCGCCGGGCGCTGGGTGAAGCGTGCGCTGACGGCGTGGGCAATAGGGTCAGGTAGTTGCATAAAAATCCTTTTCAGGCGATGCCATGCATAGCGGGGTTTCAGGCGGGCAGCAGGCTCAGGAACAGACGCTGATCCAGCGGCGCCGTGATCGGGTTGTACAGGTCGCGCACGATGCTGCGGTTATCTGCCCCGGCCTGGGCGATCAGGTCCCGGAGGGTGACAAAACGCTGTTCGGGGCGCTTGAGGTGGGCCGCCGTATAAGCGCCCGGCGGGCTGTCGGCCTGGCTGTAGTGAAAGTGCGCATACCACAGCACCGTGAGGCGGTTTTTCTCGCGCACGGCGAACTCCGACACATAGTCCTTGGCGGCGGTGCGTTGCGGGCCGTGGACCAGGCCGATGTCGACGGCGGCATGGGCGCGCAGGAATTCGATGTTTTCCTGGCGCGGGCGCTGGGCCTTGTAACCCTCGATGCAATGCTGGCGGCCTTGGGTGCGCAAATCCTCGGCGCGCAGGCGCAGGCGCTCGACGGTTTGGAGCACGTCCGGCTTGTCGGCCGCGTGGCTGGACAATTCTGTCGCGACGTTGTCGAGGCGCTCGGCCTGGTGCGCGAGCATGTCGTGCCAGTCACGCGGGTTGAGGTCATCGCGACGCGTCGGGTCGCTGAGTTTGCGTTTCTGGAAGTCGATGGAGCGCTCGATGGCCGGCACTTCTTCCTGCAACCGTTGCGCCTGGGCGCGCAGTGTGGACAGCGCCGGTGCCTGGGGTGGCTCGGCGGGACGGCTGGGCCTGGCCTCGACAATTTCCACCCAACCCTCGTTGGGGTGCTCCATAAAGCGCCCGCTGACCTGCTGGGTAATGGGGTTGCGGGTCACGATGGTGGGGAAGGGCTGGTCACGCTGCGCCGGTTCCAGGTCACCCACCAGGGGGCCCTTGTCCCGCGACTTGAACACCCGTTTGGTTCTTGACGGAGCCTGTACCGGTTTGAAGGCCCCCGGTTGCGGCGGCAGGAATTCATCTTCGCGCAGCAGCGCCGCCAGGTCGGCCTCGGCGCTGTCGCGCACGGTGTTCAACCGCTCGATCAGCAGCGGCATGTAGCGTGGGTGCGCCAGGGGCGAGTCGAGTTCCAGCAGGCTCTGGTAAATCTGCAGGCGCCGGTTGTAATGCCTGACCAGGTTGGTCAGCACCTCCTTGCGTTCGGCCGTGGTGAAACCTTCGGTGGTCAGCAGGTCCAGGTGGGAGTCTTCCAGGGCTGACAGGGAGGATTGCAGGTGCTCATGGCGCGCGAGGAAATAGTGCTCCTGCGGGGTGCTGGCCGGGAGCGTCCGGTCGATGCTCAACTCGGTGAGCACATCCAGGGATTCGAGGGTGGCATTGAGGCGGTTGTAGAACCGGCGCTTGGGATGCCCGTTGAGGTAATTCAGGCGCTGGGCCGCGCCGGTTTTCAAGCGTGCGGCCATCGCCTCCAGGGTGTCCTCGATGGCAATCATCGCCTGGGCATGGCGCTCGGACACGGCAAAGTTGGTTTCCAGCAGGTCGTTGACATAGCGCAGCGCCTGCACATCCTGGGCGCTGCCTTGCAGCTCGATCAGCGATTCGCCCTGCTCGGACACAAACGTGGCCAGGTACAGGGACGACAACTGGCTGACGCGAATTTCATCGGTGGCCAGGATCGACTGATATTGCTCCACACATTGCCCTTCGTAGTCGAAGCGGCTGTCCACGGCTTTCATCCGCCCGTAGGCCTCGATCAAGGCGCGCCGTTGTTGCAGCAACTCGGCGGCGGCCGCATCGAAGCGCTCCTGAAACACCTGGAACCCGGCCCTGGCCCGGGAGCGCTGGGCGACGCTGGCGAGGTGCTCGGCCACCCGCGCCGGGTCGTCAGGTGCGCTGCGCAAGCGGGTGCGGGCCAGACCCAGGGCGTTATGGGCCTGCTCGAACTTCTGCCGGGCGGCATCCAGCACCTGGTCGATAGGCTGCAGGCGTTTGATCAGGCCGCTGACCTCATCACTGATGCGATTGATCTCCTCCGACGCTTGGGTGCGCTGCTGGTCGATGTGGGCCAGCTTGGCCTTGAGGCGGTTTTTCGGCCCGCCGCCGCGCAGTTTCAGGCCCAGGTCCAGGCCCCATTGGCCCTGGGCATTGCGCACCAGCACGAAGCCTGGATGCTGCGGTTTTTGCGGATGGATCAGCCACACCTCACCCAGGTCCGCGGCGATGTTTACCCGAAACAGCAGGCCGCCCACCGAGGCATGCCATTGCTGGTCGATGCGGTACAGCCCTTTGAACACACCGGCGTCCAGCGGCTCGGGGGCCGGCACCGGCCATGGCACATGCAGTTCGCGCAGGGCTTCGAGCAGGCGCCGGCGGCTGGCGTCGCGCGCGTTGGAATGGACAAAGTCGACCAGGGTGCGGTCGCCTGCCGGCGGCTCTGCGGGCAGGCCCACCGGGCCCAGTTCCACTGGGGTGGCCGGACGTGGCGCAAGGCCTGGCGGGCGCTGCAAGGCCGCGAGGGTGACCGGTAAGGCGGGCTCCGAGGGTAACTCGAGGGTCGGGTGTTGCCGGGGGGCCATGTGCAGCAGGATCAGGCCGATGTTGAGCAGCACGTCGACCCAGGCCAGTTCGCGGGCGGCGGCGTCGTCGCCGTGCAGGGCGGCCATATCGTGCCGCAGGCTGACCGCCAGTTGCACCATCCAGCCTGCAACGAGCGCCGGCCCGCGCAGCAGCGGCAAGAGCAGGGCGTTGAACAGCAGCCAGCCACCTTCGAGCAACACCGCCCAACGGCTTTCGGCATTGGACACCGCGTCGCGATCCGCCAGGTCCACCAGCGCCCGGGCGTTGCTGCCGTAGAGGTACTGGGTCAGGTTGCCGGTGGCCAGGCATTGCGCCAGGGAACCCTCGACTTCGCTGCCATTGAACTCCTGTACCAACTGCGCGGGCGGCGGCGCCGGCCACTGCACCGTGTCGTCGCCCTGGCCGAAGCGCAGGATATGCGGGCTGCGGAAGCCGCCGTGGCTGTAGATCGGCCGGGCCTTGTCGCTCATCCAGGCCAGCACGCTGTCTTGCAGTGCACCGGGCTGGGCGATGGCGTCGAACAGGGCCGCGCGGCTGGCGAATTGCTGCAACGCGTCAGAGTACAGCGGGCGATAGAGAATCGACGGCCCGGCGTCGATGTCACGGGGTTCGATGATAAACATGTTGCCGACGATATCCGGCACGGCAGCGGGCTTGCGGGCGAAGGCCAGCGGGCGCATCACGATGTCGAGGGTGTCGACCACGCGCCCCGCCGCGCTGGGGTGCAGCACCGCCTTGACGTAGCGATACCCCAGGAAGTTGAAGCCCTGTTGCCCTCGAATCGCCAATTCCAGGGCCTGGTGCGGCAGTTGCACGGTCAGCGCCTGGCCGAACAGCGTCTCACGCCGGCGTACCTGCGGGTTGTCGCCCAGCAGCAGGTCGCGCAGCTGTTGCGGGTAGCGCCGGCCGATATCCACTTGGCGGATCAGGCCGGGCGTGCTGTGGACCAGGCTTTTTTCCCCGAGGATATAGTCCTCGGTCAGCCAGGCCGGGAGGGCGGCCCCGGACGTGTCCTGCAAGGTCATGCGGCCGTGCGGCGCGGCGGCGAGGTTCTTGATCGCCAGCTCGGTCAGGCCCAGGGTCACCGGTGCCAGGTAGCCGCTGTGCAAGTCACCCACCGGGACATGGAAAGTCAGCCGCAGGTTGTCCGGTTCCACGCTGGCGCCAGGGTGGTCGCGGCGCATCTGCTCGCGCAGGGTGCGGGAGGCAAAGGCCGGCAGGTTCTCGACCCCGTCCAGGAACGACGCCCCGGCCTGTTGGCGCTGCAGGCCTGCCTGTTCCAACAGCCCTTGGCGGTAGGCGAAACGCTGCTGGGCATTGGCGCTCTGCAGCCAGGCGGGCAACGCCGTCTGGATGGCGTCCTGATGTATCGGGTCGGGTGCCGGCGCAGCGACAAAGACGGCGCTGGGGTCTGTCGCCAGGGCAAAACGCTGCTCCAGGCTGCGCACGCCGTCGGAGGCGGGCAGGGCGATGGCTTCGAGGTCATCCAGTTGCTGGTTGAGCAACAGGGCGGCCTGGGTATCGAAGAGATTGCCATCGGGCTCGTAGCGCCTGACCACCACCTTGTCGACCTGCAACCGCTGGCTCAGGCGCTGGCCCCAGGCCTGGGTGAAGACTTCCAGTGAGGCAAATGGCTCGACGCTGCCCGACGCCTGGCACAGCAAGGCCTGGTGGCCTTGCACCAACAGCAGGTCGCTGCTCAGCAGGCGGGCTTCACGGCCCTGCCGGATCACACAGGCTTCCAGGCAGTAAGCATGCACAAAACCAGTGCCCCCGGCCTGGCGTTCACGTCGGTCAGGCTGGCGGGTCACGCTGTCCAGCATGTCTCGCGGCGTGCCGGCGGGCAGCAGGCTGGCGCTGCTTTTGAGGGTGTCCGCCAGTAGATCGCCAAGCCATTGCCAGCGGCTGCTACCGGTGTCGGCAGCGCCGTTCCAATAGGTGGCCAGGGTTTGCTGAAAAGCGATGGGCAGGGTGAAGGCCAGGTCCAGGATCAGCCGTTCGATCACCGCCATGTCCGGCTCGCGGGGGCCATTGGCCTCATAGGTCAAGCGTGAGGGCGGGCGCTGGGACAGGAAGCAGCGGCGTTGGTCGACCACCTGGGTCAGGTTCAGGGCCGTACCATTGCCCAGGTGCTCGAGGACCACATCGGTCAAGCGCCTGAGGTCCCAGCCGCGCCGCTGGTTGGGGGTGGCCAGCTTGAGGGTGGCCAGGTCCAGGGGCAGCCCTGGGAACTGTTCCTGCAGGCGTTCGTGCAGGTGCCGTTCGACCACCTGGCGTAACGTCGGGCGTGTGGCGAACTGCTGGGCGACCGCCAGGGCCGGGGTGTTGCTGCGGTGGGCGAAGTGCAGCGGCCCCGCCGGCGGGGCGTTTGAAGTGTCTGGCATAGGAGATTCCATTCTGTGGGGAGTTCGCCCCCAGAATGGCAAGCGCCGGCCGCTGCCGTGCGGTAGCCCGCTATCGCGACACGACGGCGTGGCCGGATTGGCCTATCATCAGCGTTTTTTCCAGCGATGAATGAGCCTGATGACTGCCGCTTCCCTGCTTACTGAACTCCACACCAGCGACATGCTCGAAATCGATGGGCTGCATGCCTTTGATTTCAGCCTCGACGATCAACAGCTGCTGATCAAGAGCATGGACGGCCGGGCCGAGAAACGTTGGTCCTTCAGCCTGGTGCAGGTGCAGGCCGCAACCTTCGATGACGCCTTGCAAAGCTGGACCCTCACCGGTGATTCGGGCGAGCACCGCCTGGTGTGCATGGCCGCCTTCACCGGCAACAATAACGACGAGGAAGACGAGCATGATGATGCGTAAATTCTGGCCGCTGCTGATGGCCGGCAGTGTGGGGGCGATGTCGGTGCAGGCTGCACCGGCGGACACCTATGAGTTGCTGGTGGGCAGCTACACCGCCGGCTCCAGCGAAGGCATTTATCGCCTGCAATTCGACAGCCGCACCGGGCAGTTCCAAGGCAAGCCGGTACTGGCGGCGAAGTCCGCCAACCCTTCGTGGCTGACCGTCTCCAAAGACCAGAAGCACCTGTTCGTGGTCAATGAAAACGGCCCGGGCCAGCAAGACCCGATCGGCCGCGTCAGCAGCTACCGCATCGACCCGAAGAATCATCAGCTCACCCTGGTCAATCAGGTGCAGAGCCTGGGCAACGAGCCGACCCATTCCAGCGTCGCGGCGGATGGGCGCTACCTGTTCGTCGCCAACTATTCGGTGCTGGAAGATCCGGGCGGCAGCCTGGCGGTGCTGCCGGTGGATGCCGAAGGCAAGCTGTCAGCCCCGGTGCAGTTGAGCGCACACCCGGCCAGTCGCGTGAACCCTGAGCGCCAGGCCTCCAACCATGTGCATTCGGTGGTGTCGTCGCCGGATGGCAAGTACGTGTTTGTGCAGGACCTGGGCGCGGACAAGCTGTTCGCCTATCGCTACGATCCCAAGGCCAACCACGAGCTGCCGCTGACCCCCGCCGATCCGGCCTTTGTGCCACTGCCACCGGGCAGCGGCCCGCGTCACCTGTTGTTCAGCGCCGATGGCAAGCATGCCTGGCTGACCACCGAGATGAGCGCCCAGGTTGCGGTCTTCGATTACACCGATGGCAAGCTCAGCCAGACCCAACTGGTGGACTTCGCCGCCGGCCAACCGGTATCCGACAAGGCCGGCGCCGCACTGCACGCCTCCAGCGATGGCAAGTTCCTGTACGTGAGCAATCGCGGCACCGCCAACCAGATCATCGTATTTGGCGTGGACCCGGCCACCGCCCACCTCACGGAGCTGCAGCGCCGCAGCGTCGAAGGCGACCACCCGCGGGAGTTCAGCCTCGATCCGAGCGGCAAGTTCCTGCTGATCGCCAACCAGAAGAGCAACGAAATCGTGGTGGTCGAACGTGACCCCAAGACCGGCCTGCTGGGTAAAACCGTGCAGAAACTGCCGATCGATGCCCCCAGCGACCTCAAGTTCCTGGTGCGTCAATAAGCCACAGGCCCCGCCATGCGGGGCCTGACCCTTAGTATTAATTGTATTAATAGCGGCTACTGTTTCAAAGCATTTCTAAGGTTCAACCCTCGGGCGTAAGTTGGGTTCCAAGGCCTTCCCCGGCCATCCAACCGAACGAACACAAGGGTTACCGACATGAACTTGAATCTCTTCTCCGTCATCGCCGCCTCCGCCGTTTCCGCCACCGTCGCCCTGCCTGCCGCCGCCAGCGTGGAAGTCAGCGGCAAAAAATCCAGCACCAGCGCCTACACCCAGAAATACCTGCAACAAAGCGCCAACTTCTACGCCGCCCTGGATCACAAGACCCAGCAATGAGCGCTGATTGACCCTGCACACAAGCAGACGCCAAACCACTGGAACGTAAACGCGCGTTCGAGTGGTTTGGCGTTTGTGCAGCTGTCGAAGAAAAAATGAGGTAATGGCGCATTGCCATGTGTTTAAATTGACGCTTAAATATTGACGCGCTCTTTCATGGAATCGACAGCATGGCACTTCGACTCGCCGCACTTATCCTCGCCCTTTATTCCACCCCGATCCTGTCATCCGTGCAGTTGACAGACGGCGAACCGGAGATCGCTCGCGAGCGATTGTTGAGCCTGATCGAAGGCTAAGCCTTCGCCATCACGCCGATAAACAGTGGCGATTGCAGGAAGTCTTCCAACCAGCGTTGCAACGCTTTGTACGGCGTATCGGCAAACCATTCGCGGTCCACGTGGGCAAACTGCCGTATAAACGGCGCGAGCGCCATGTCCGCCAGGCCAGGGTGGTCGGCCAGCAGATAGGCGCGCTGGGCCAGCAACCCCTCGAGCTTCTGCAAGAACACCTCGCCTTCGGATCGATAGTGTTCCACCGGCTGCTCGGGATAGCGTTCGGGGTACTTGTATCGATTCAAGTGATGTTTAAAGGTTGAATCGTTCTCGGCGATCAGCTCAAGTACCGCCGGATCCCCCTGCAATAACCAGTTATCCGGATCATGCCGGGCCAAGGCCCATTGCATGATTGCCAGGCTCTCGTCGATCACCACACCATCCACCACCAGCACCGGCACCGTGCCCTTGGGCGACAGTGCCAGCATCTCCGCCGGCTTGGCCTTGAGGCTCACCTCGACAATCCGCACCGCCACCCCCGAGTAGCGCAGCGCCAGGCGTGCGCGCATCGCATAGGGGCAGCGCCGGAACGAGTACAGCAGCGCCTCGCTCACTTGACCTCCAGGGTGCTCAGGCCATTGCCCTGGCGCTTGACCTGGATCTGCACCGGGATGCGCTCGTGCATTTCCTGCACGTGGGAGATCACCGCCACCTTGCGCCCCTGGGCCTGCAAGCCGTCGAGGGCGTCCATGGCCAATTGCAGGGACTCGGGGTCGAGGCTGCCAAAGCCTTCGTCGATAAACAGCGATTCGATCTTCAAGGTGCTGGACGCCATCGATGCCAGGCCCAAGGCCAAGGCCAGGGACACCAGGAACGTCTCGCCGCCGGACAACGAATGCACCGAGCGCAGTTCATCGCCCATTTCCGTGTCCATCACCAGCAGGCCCAACATGCTGCCGCCGCGCTTGAGACGGTAGCGGCGCACCAATTGGCGCAGTTGCACGTTGGCATGGTGCACCAGCAGGTCGAGGTTGTAGGCCTGGGCGATCTTGCGGAAGGTGTCGCCGGTGGCCGAGCCGATCAGTGCATTCAGGCGTGCCCAGCGCTGCCACTCGTCATAGGCCTTGGCGATCTGTTCGGCCAGGGCACTGTTGGCGTCCTGGCGACGCTGGTCTTCGGACTGGCGCGCGCGCAGTTCGGCGCAGTGTTTTTCGCCGTCGGCCAAGTGTTGATTGAGCGCAGCCAGGGCGCCGTCGAGTTGTTCGGCGTCCAGGTTGCCGTTGTGCAGGGCCTGGTGTTCGGCGAGGCGTTGTTCGCGTTCCAGCAGCAATACCTTGGCTTGCTCGACGGCTTTTTCGCTGCTGTGCAGATGTTCGCGCAGCGTGGCGATGTGTGTGTCATCGAACGCCAGCAGACGCGCAAGGCCCTCGTCATCCAGCTCGGGGTGCAGGGCGCGCCATTCGGTGGTGCGGGCATCGAGGCTGTGCTGTTCGGCTTCGAAAGCTTGCTTGCGCTCCTGCTGGGCCTTGAGGTCGGCGGCCAGCTGGATCAGTTGGTTGCGGATGTCCTGCAACTGCTGGTTGGCGTCCGTCTCGCTCTGGCGTGCCTGCTCCACGGCCTGTTCCAGTTGCTGTTGCCAGTGTTCGGCGCTGGCGTGCTCGCCCAGTAAGGCCCCGAGTTTTTCCTGGGCGGCCTGCTGCTGCGTGGCCAGCTCGGTAAATTGCTGGTTCAGGGCCTCGAGTTGCTGTTGGCGATGTTGTTGATGGGTCTGTTCTTTCTCGATGGCCTGCTGGCGTTCCTGCTGCTCGGCCAGCTCATCCTTCTGATGGCCCAGTTGTTCAAGGCGTTGGCTGACCTGCTGGTCCAACTGCATAAAGGTCGCGGCCGGGTCGCTGCGCAGGCCTTCCAGGGTGTCGGCGGGGAGCAGGCTGGCGAAGGCGTTGAGTTCTTCGTCGAGGCGCTCGCGGTCGTTGGACAGCTCGCGCTGCTGGTCCACCAGCAATTGGCGCGCCTGCTGGCTCGCGTCCTGGGCGGCTTGCAGTTGTTGCTGCAAGCGCCCGGCGTTTTGCTGCAGGTTGAGCAGGGCGCCCTGGCGCTGTTCGTCCTGGGTGATGCTTTGGCTCAGTTGGCTGAGTTGCTGGGCCAACCAATGGTTGCGTTTGGCTGCGTCCTGATTGAACAGCGAGGCTGCCAGTGGGTGCGCGTCCAGGCTGGGCTGGAGCGCCTGCTGTTGAGTGACCAGGTGTTCCTGTTGTTGCAGGAATTCTTTTTGCTGGGCGATCAGGCCGCCGACTTCACCGCGCAATTCGGTGAGTTTTTCCTTGAGGGTATCGACCGCTTTCTGCGCCGTGGCCTCTTCGTTGTCGTCGTGGCGCCCGAGGCTCTGCAGCAAGGCTTCGGGCTGGTGGTACGGGTGCTCGTGGCTGCCGCACACCGGGCAGGGCTGGCCGTCCTGCAATTGTTCGCGCAATTCCTCGACGCTGGCACTGCGGGCCAGGCGCTGGCGCTCCAAGAGTTGCTTGGTCACCGTCAGGGTCTGTTCAGCCACGGCCAGCTCGGCCTTGGTTTGCAGGCCGGTCTGGTTCAGTTGGTCGCGTTGCCGGGCGGCATCGGCGAGCTTTTGCGTGAGGGCAACCGCTTGCTGCTCCAGCTGCTGCTGGCTGTCCCACAGGCGTGACAGGTCTTCGAAGGCGCGCTGCTGCTTGCGATTGTCCTGCAACAGGCTGGCCAGCAGTTGCACCTGTTCGGCCACGGCATGGGGTTCGGCGCCGGCTTCTTGATACAGCAGGTCGAGGGCTTCGCGTTGCTGGGCAAATTTTTCTGCGGCGCTGGTAGCACGCTGTTCAAGGTCTGGCAGTTCGGCCTGGCCTTTTTTCAGGCGATTACCGATCAGCATCAACTGTTGCAAGCGATCGCGGTAGGCGTTCCAGGCATCGCCCAGCGGCGCGAGGGCGCTGCTGCGCTCCAGTTCGGCGGCGAGGCGTTGCAGGCGCTCGTCGACTTGTTTTTGCTTGTCGAGCAAGCCATTCAAGTTGGCTTGACCTTCAGTGCAGGCGGTTTGCGCCAACTGTTTTTCAGACGCAAATTTGCCCAGGCTCTCGGTCAGGTGGGCGAGGGTGTTTTGCGCATCGAAGGCTTGGCGTAGCAGGGGCGCGGCGGCAGTTTGTTGCTGCTGTGCGTCAACCAGCGCCGTCTGGGCTGCGGTCTGCTGTTGTTGCAGTTGCGCCTGGCGGGTCTGCAGTTCAGCCTGTTGCTCGGTGTACTGCTGAATCTGCGCGGCCAGTGGCGTCAGCAAGGTGAGCAGTTCAGCCCTGCGCGCAAACTGATGGCGCTGCGGTGCCAGTTGGTCGAGGCGGCTCAGGTCCTGGCGCTGTGTGGCCTGGTTGTCCCACTCCGCTTGCGCGCTCTGCAACTGTTCGGTGGCACTGCGCTGGCGGTCCTGCCATTCGCGCAGTTCCTTGAGCCAGGTGTGCTGCAACTCCAATTGCTTGAGTTGGGCCTGTTGGGTCTTGAGCTGTTGCTGGGCCGCGTCGAATTGCCGGTCCAGTTCGGCGCGCGCCTCGGGGGCCAGGGGCACCACGCCGGTGGCCTGGTCCTGCAGGTATTTGTGCGTATCCTTGGCCTCCTTGGCCTTGTCGAATGCGCGGCGGCCGAGCTGGGTGTACAGCGCGGTGTCGGTGAGCTTTTCCAGCAGTTCGCTGCGCTCATTGTCGTTGGCCTTGAGGAAGGCGCTGAACTCGCTTTGCGCCAGCAACACCGCGCGGGTGAACTGCTCGAAGTTCAGGCCCAGGGCCAGTTCCAGCTGGGTCTTGTATTCGGTCTTCTGGCTGGCCAGCAGTTGGTTGCTGTCCAGGTCGATCAGGCTCTGCCGACTGTTCTGCAACTTGCCGCTGGCCTTGTCGCGGGCGCGATTGGCTTCCCAGCGCGCACGGTAGCGACGGCCGCTGACACCGACAAAGTCCACTTCGGCGTAGCCGCCACCGGTGCCGCGCCGGATCAGGGTGCGTGGATCGCCGATGGAAATATCGCTGTCGGCATCCGGCATCTTGGCCTGGCCGGTATCGCCCAGGCGTGGCACGGCGCCAAACAGCGCCAGGCACAGGGCATCGAGCAGGGTGCTTTTACCGGCGCCGGTCGGCCCGGTAATCGCGAACAGCCCGGCACTGGCCAGGGGCTCGGCGGTAAAGTCGATCTCGAACGGTCCGGCCAGGGAGGCGAGGTTTTTCAGGCGGATGGCAAGAATCTTCATGGCTGTTCACCTGCCTGTTGCACTTCCTGGAGCAGCACGGCGAAATCCTTCAAGGTCTGTTCATCCACTTCACTGCCGTAGCTGTCCTGCCAGGCACGGCTGAACAATTCCTGGGGCGTGAGCTGGTCGAGTTCGATCAGTGCGTCTTCGTTGCTGTCGTCGCGACGGCCTTGGCCGGCGTATTCGGCGGCGATGCGCACCAGGCGCACGGCCTTGCCTTGCAGGGCGGTTTCGATCTGTTGGCGCAGGTCCGGTTGCGGTTCGTCGAGGCGTACGCGCACTTCCAGCCAGGGGTGGCGCTGGGTTTCGGCGAGCAGGTCGATGTCGGGCAGCGCCTCCAGGGCCTTGAGGATGTCCGCCAGGGGCGCGGCTTCCAGGCGTTGCAGGTTGACCGAGCGGGGAATCAGCAGCGGTTCGACGCTGACCAGTCGTTCGCCCTGGAACGTCACATCGAGGATCTGGTGCTTATAGCCAATTTCGGAAAACGACAGCGGTATCGGCGAGCCGCTGTAGCGAATGCGCTCCTCGCCATTGACCTTTTGCGGCTTGTGCAAATGGCCGAGGGCAACATAGCCGACACTTTTGTCGAACAGTTTGGCCGGCAGCGCCTCGGCATTGCCGATGATCAGGCTGCGCTCGGAATCTTCCGACACCGAACCGCCGGCCATGTGTGCATGGCTGATGGCAATCAACGCCTGGCCTTTCTTGCGTTTGGCGTTGGCCGCCGCGATCAGCCATTCATGGACCTGGCCGATACCGTGCAGGTAGTCGTCACCCAGGTGGGCACCGGTGACTTCCGCCGGGCGCAGGAACGGCAGCGCCAGGCACCACGCGGCGACCTTGCCCTTGGCATCCGGCAGGGGAATCAGCAGGCGTTCGGCGTCCAGCTGGCCGTCGTCCAGCCACAGCACGCGGCCCAGCGCATGGGTGCGCAGGCGCCGCATCAACGGCGCGGGCAGCTCGATCCGCGAGCCGGAGTCGTGGTTGCCGGCGATCATCACAATGGTCAGCTTGGGGTTTTGTTCGTGGGCGCTGATGATGAAATCGTACAGGCGCTCCTGGGCCTTGAGCGGCGGGTTGACCGTGTCGAAGATATCGCCGGCGATCAACAGAACATCGGGGTGCTGGGCCGCGATCTGGCGCAGCAGCCACTCGAGGAAGCAGGCGTGTTCGAAGTCGCGTTCCTGGCCGTGGAGGTTTTGGCCAAGGTGCCAGTCGGAGGTGTGAAACAGACGCAAGGCGAACTCCGTGGAGAAGATGAAAAGGAGGGAGTTTACCTATAAATTTTTGGAAGGGGCGGTGGGCAAGCAATTTAGCGCCCGGTTGGCCAGGGCTTTGCTGAAGATTGCCACTCAGGCCTTGGTTCCTGCAGGTTGCGCAGCAGGTCGCAGCCAGTCGCCCAGAGCGCGATCAAATACATCCGTCACCGTGGTCGTGGCGAACTCATAGTGAAAAAAAGGGCCGGTCAATTGCTAAATAGACCAGGCCCTTTTTTCTCCCGTTTGTGCGTTTAACTTAGGGGGCTAATGTTCAGATCCTTTGCAAACACCATGCACCAAATAAAGCGTCAGGGTTAAGTATGTTCATGCAAAGTGCGCTGCGATAGTTATGGTCATAATACACAGAGTGATAAGGCGCACAACCGGCTCCGCTATCGTCGCAATACCAATAGTTCCTATCGGCCGGCCATGGGAAAAGATACCTGCGCAACATGTCAGCCTCGCCGGAATTCATAGGGATTGCTTGGTTGGCGGCTCTCCAATTGACAGCAGCACCGAAGTTAAGTGGAAAGTTATTTTGAAGGAGACGGAATACGTTACTGACCTGAACAACATACGAAGCTGTTGCTCCATTTTGGTCGCGGGCAGTGATCGTCGCTGTTCCGTTTGCATTGCCGATGACAAAGCCAGTGGTGGCGCCGACGGTGGCAATCGCCGAATTACTGCTTGTATAGCTATAAGGTGGAACACCGCCACTGGCTACTCGAGTGGCCGTATTGTTAATGGATTCCAAGCCTGTTCTTGGCCAGTTTATTCTCACCGATATTCCATTCAGTACCATTGGCGTCGAGGGGATAACCAGCTGCGGTATTTGTCCTACTACAATGTACCGTGTTTGCGGAAAAGCGGTGGAGGTGGCATAGGAGGCACTGCCATCAAACGAAACTCGACAAACCACAATAACTTCGGCGCCACTGCGTAGTTGGTTAAGCCAGGTCCTTAAGACCGGTTTGTTTATCAGCCCATTCGCCGCTTCAGAAGCGGTGATGGCAACACCATCAAGCACCAACATCCTTGTGGCGCCGACACTGAGGCATTCGAGCCACACTCGCTGGCCTTGTTGGCTCAAACGCCATTTGAGCAGCGATATCATGGCGTTGCCGCTGAAGGTTCTGAGGTCCAGTGTTGTGCCGTTGGGAAGGTTATTGATCAATGGTTCAGGCAAGTCCGACGCATGGATATTTTCTACGTTCAATGTTTGGGTGAAGGAATCCACCTCTTGACCATTAATAACCGCGACATATCTTAATGTAATGGCTTTACCGACGCTGTCTGCCAGGATCCTCTGGCTGATTGCAAAATCCACACGACCGCCATCCAGACCATATTTTGCTGGAATGCTGGCCATCGTAGTGTTGGGGTAAATCCACTGTAAGGTGATCAGTTGTGTGCTCTTCATCCCGGTATAGGCCACCGTCACCGAGGCGTTATGCTCGTAATCCAGCGGGTAAATACTCAGGGTCGGGGCAACCAGGTTGGCGAACGCCGGGGCCGGCAACGTCGAGGGAA
>NZ_JBWKOX010000012.1:0-178237 GCF_059416305.1 Pseudomonas sp. GW821-FHT09D08 | reverse complement strand
CATGTGAGAGTAGGTCATCGTCAAGATTAAATTCCGAAACCCCATTTGCGAAAGCAGATGGGGTTTTGTTTTGGGCGGTCAAAAAGTGGGTACGCCTAGGCGGATGAGCTGTTGATTCTTTTCAAGGGCAGCTGCCGTATCACCGTACCCGTCGAGAGGGAACTCAGTTCAGAGTGCCGTTGGGGAATTCAATGCAAAGTGTTTCTGCATTTTTGGTATGGTGCAGCACATTTCCCAAGGACTGATCTTTCATCGCAGGATGCGGCGTCAACCTTCTTCAACGAGATGCTGTAGAAATGCCTGAACCTATACCGATTAAAGATCACGAAAAAGAAAACCGCCTGGTCAACAAGCGCCTGCTCGCTTGTGCGTTGTTGGTGATAGGCATTACGTGTGCGCTGGTAGGGCGTATGTATTTCCTTCAAGTCGTACAGTTCGACTACCACTCCACGATTTCTGAAAACAACCGTGTCCACGTGCTGCCCATCACTCCGACGCGCGGCCTTATTTATGATCGTAATGGCGTGCTGCTGGCCGATAACCGACCCAGCTACAACCTCACCATCACCCGCGAGCGCACCACTGACCTCAAGGGCGAACTCGACGCTATCGTCAACTTGTTGCACCTGCCCGTAGAAGACCGTGCGCTGTTCGACAAGGCCCTGAAGCAGGCACGCCACCCCTTCGTTCCCGTGACATTATTTTACGAATTGACCGAAGAACAAATTGCATTGCTGGCGGTGAATGAGTTCCGCCTGCCAGGGGTAGACGTAGAACCGCAATTCGTCCGTCACTATCCGCTGGGGGCGCACTTTGCCCACTCCATCGGTTATGTGGGGCGGATCAATGAGAAAGAATCCAAAGCCCTCGACTCGGTGGAGTACCGTGGCACGCAGTCCATCGGCAAAACCGGTATCGAGCGTTTCTACGAGTCCGAACTGCATGGTCATGTCGGCTACGAAGAGGTCGAGACTAATGCCCAGGGCCGCGTACTCCGTGTGCTCAAGCACACCGACCCGATCCCTGGCAAAAATATCGTCCTGAGCCTCGACGTGAAGCTCCAGGAGGCTGCGGAAGAGGCCCTGGGTGATCGCCGTGGCTCGGTGGTTGCCCTCGATCCGCAAACCGGCGAAGTACTGGCCATGGTCAGCAAGCCGAGTTTTGACCCGAACCTGTTCGTCACCGGCATCAGTTTCAAGGAATATGCCGCGCTGCACGACTCCATTGACCGGCCGCTCTTCAACCGCGTCCTCCGGGGGCTCTATGCGCCAGGTTCGACCATCAAGCCGGAAGTGGCCATCGCTGGTCTCGACAGCGGTGTCGTCACCCCACAGACCCGTGTATTTGACCCCGGTTACTACCAGCTCCCCGACTTTGACCACAAATACCGCAATTGGAACCACAGCGGCGATGGCTGGGTAGACATGGACGCGGCCATCATGCGTTCCAACGACACTTACTTTTACGACCTTGCCCATAAGTTAGGCATCGACCGCCTGCACGACTACCTGGCGGAGTTTGGCCTTGGCCAGAAAGTCTCCCTGGACATGTTCGAAGAGTCCGCTGGCTTGATGCCATCCCAGGCTTGGAAGCGCGCCACACGGCGCCAACCCTGGTTCCCGGGGGAAACCGTGATCCTCGGCATTGGACAGGGTTACATGCAAGTCACTCCGCTGCAATTGGCCCAGGCCACGGCGTTGATCGCCAACAAAGGCGTGTGGAATCGACCGCACCTGGCCAAGACGATCAATGGCGAGCCGCCGGTGGACCAGAACCCCATGCCCAACGTCGTCCTCAAGGATCCGCGTGATTGGGAGCAGGTCAATCACGGTATGCAGCTGGTGATGCATGACCCGCGAGGTATCGCCCGGGCCGCCGCACAAGGGGCGCAATACCGCATTGCCGGCAAGAGCGGTACTGCGCAAGTGGTTGCGATCAAGCAAGGTGAGCGTTACAACCGCGAAAAAACCCTGGAGCGCCATCGCGACAACGCGCTGTTCGTTGGCTTCGCTCCGGCCGAACATCCGAAGATCGTGATTTCGGTGATGATCGAAAACGGTGAGGCCGGTGGTCGCGTCGCGGGTCCGGTGGTGCGGCAAATCATGGATGCCTGGCTACTCGACCAGGACGGTCACCTGAAGCCGCAATATGCGACGCCGGCAAAAGCGCCAGGTGACCCCCACGTTTAAGTCATGCCTTCCACTCGTCCCATTGCTCGATGCCCTCATGGGCAAGCCAGGGCACATCATGGGCCGTCCAGATGTGCGAGGTGGGCCTGACGCCCGGATCATCGTCCAGCGTCGCTACCCGCACGATCACATGGGGCTGATGCCCACGCTCTGCTATCAGATGGGAGCCACAGCGTGAGCAGAAATGCCTGAGCTTGCCCGGCGAAGATTCAACGGACGCCAACAGCTCCTCTCCCCGCGTCCAGCGAAAATGTTCGCGCATTACGCCAGCGGTGGCCACAAACGGCGCCGCATGTATTTTGCGGCAGCTTGCGCAGTGGCAGTGGCTGATAGGCATGTCCAACTGGTCCACCTGATAGCGGACACCTTTGCAGAAGCAACTTCCATTCAATGGGTCAGTCATAAACGTATTGCCGGTTCAAGGACGGGGTCATCATGATTGCTTACAACCTGAGGTTGCGCATTATTTGGTGTCGCCTACTGTCAATGGAGGAGGTGACTTATGCACGTATTAGATCGCATTGAGCGAAAAGTTCTGCTGAACGCTTCACGTAAACAGGTCTGGGAAGCGCTCGCCCATGCCGAGCAATTCGGTAATTGGTTTGGTATCGCCCTCAAGGGCAAAGCCTTTGTGGCAGGGGAAACCATAGAGGCGCCGATTACATACCCAGGTTACGAACACGTGATCTGGAAAGCCAAAATCGAACGCATCCTGCCGCAAACATTGTTCTCTTTCTGGTGGCACCCCTTCGCAGTGGAAGAGGGCGTCGACTACGACAAGGAAACCCCGACACTGGTGGAATTCACCATTGAGGATCGGGCGCCGGGCATTTTGCTGCGGGTGGTTGAATCCGGTTTCAACGCGGTGCCGGAGGCTCGTCGGCAAAAGGCCTTCAAGATGAACTCCCGTGGCTGGGACGATCAGATGGGCAATATCGAAAACTATTTGAGCAAAGCACGTAGGGCGTGAGCCGCATAACGGGCATCATTAACGGATGCCCGTCTTTGTCGTTCCCAATGTTCACGGGGGAATGGCCTTACGGTTAGAAATCCACCGTCGCGGACAACTTGGCTACGCGAGGATCGCCCTGGCTCAGGAACCCGCCCTGAGCCGACTCCCAGTATTTTTCGTTAGCAACGTTTTCCACAGTAACCCCGAGAGTTACATCACGCTGGTCCAGCGTGAACGTATAGCGCGCGCCTATATCGAAGCGGTTCCAGGCCGGCAGGCTCAAGTTGTTGGCTGCATCCGCGTACTGGCCACCGGTGCGCAGCATGCGCCCGTTGAGGGTCACGCCTTGCAGGGTGGGTACATCCCAGTCCACGCCCGCGTTGAGCTGGAAGGACGGTACACCAATGGCGCGGTTGCCATCGTTGGCACCGTTCTGTGTGTCCTTGAGCTCGGTCTTCATCACGGTCACACCACCCAGCAAACGCAGGCCGCTGACCGGTTCGCCGAAGACATTCAATTCGACGCCTTTATTGATCTGCTGGCCTTCACGAACGTAGCGTGCGGTGGTTGCATCGACGACCTCCGAGTAACCTGCTCCAGGCTGCTCGATACGATAAACCCCTAAGGTAGCGCCATAGGTACCCATGTCCACTTTGACGCCCGCTTCGATCTGCTTGGAGCGAGCGGGCGCGTAGGCCTGCCCGCCGCCAATGACAGTGCGGGTGCCTGCCACGAGCGGGGAAACCGGTCCTTGGGCCAAGCCTTCGATGCGGTTGGCGTACACCGACACGTGTTCCCATGGCTTGAACACAATGCCGTAGACCGGCGTGGTGATCGATTCGTCATAGTTGGCGGTGCGTGTACCGCTCATGTAGTTGTAACCCTGAACCACCATCTGCTGGCGACGTGCGCCGACGGTCACCAATAGGCGGTCATCGAAGAAGCCCACGGTGTCGGAGACGGCTACGCTGCGCACGAATGTCTTGGCGGTAATGGTCGGGTCGCTGAAATCGGTACCCGGAGTATTGCGCGGGTTGTTGAGGGTCGGTGGTGCGCCAGTCACAGGCGTGTAGATATTGGTCGCACTCGGTGAGCCGTTGAAGACATAGGCGTTACGTGCCTGGGTCCAAATGCCCGCGAGGCCGAAGTTGAGTCGATGGCTGACGACGCCAGTCTGGAATTTGCCGTTCAGGCCGCTCATGAGACTGGAGTTGTCTTCTTCATGCGCGATGGTCGAGCGGCTGGATGTGGCATTGCCGAGGTTATCGGTCAGGGTCACCGATGAATATTGGCCCATTTCACGGCTGTGTTTGGCACCGGCTGCCGCATAAGCCGTCCAGTTTTCGTTCAGGTCATACTCGGCGCGCAGCATTCCCAAGCTGTCTTCAAGGTTGGTACTGCTCCAGCTCGGCGCATAGTTCGTGTCTGCTGAAGGCGCATCCGGTACATGGGTGGCGGTACCCAGGAATACCGAATTGCGCCCGCCGTTGATGCGCTGCTTTTGATAGACAAAATCACTCGATACGCGCAAAGCATCACCGCGGTAATCCAGGCCGAGGGCAAACAGTTTGGAACGCTGGTTTTCATCGTCAATACCGGTATCCCCTTCGCGTTGGGACAGGTTTACCCGTGCACCAAAACGATTGTCTTCGCCGAACCGCTGGCCGATATCCACGTGTTCGCCTACACGGCCATCGCTGCTGATATCCGTGCTGAAGCGACGCAGCGGTACATCATCGGCGCGCTTGGGTTGCAGGTTCACGCCGCCGCCGATCCCCGAGCCGCCCGGTGTCACGCCGTTGATAAACGCGTTGGGCCCCTTGAACACTTCCACACGCTCCAAGGCGTCGGTAGAGATGATCTGACGTGGCAGGATGCCGTACAAACCATTGTAGGAAATATCATCGCCGTTCAACGGCAGGCCACGGATCATGAAGGTCTGCGCCTGGTTCGCATACCCCGACGCCTGGCGCACCGACGAGTCATTGAGCAGCACATCTCCGACGGTCTCGGCCTGCTGATCACGAATCAATTTTTCGGTATAGGAGGCCATGCTGAAGGGGACGTCCATGATGTCCTGGCTGCCCAGCACTCCCAATTGACCACCGCGTGCCACCTGGCCGCCGCTGTACACGGGGGGAAGGGCACCCGGTGCGGGCCCGTCGGCGTTGATAGTGGTGGCACCCAATTCCAGTGTGCTGCCGTCCTGACGGTTGTTCGCATCCTGCGGGTTGACTGGGGTTGCAGCATGGGCGGCAAGGCTCAGGGAACAGCAAAGGGCGAGCAAGGTCGGGCGAAACGGCACGGCGAATGGGCTACGGGTGGGCATGGTCGATCCTGACGGCGAACCGTCAATGTGAGAAGAGGGGCAACAGGCGTTGCGCTTCCTCACTGCGCGAATACGACTCCGGCGCAGATGATAGTAATTATTATTAACGGCGTGCAACAAATTTGTCAGATTGCAGTCTGCGTGCGCGTTTACCTGCCGCGTTTGCGCAGATGCCGCGTAGAATCAACGCCTGAAAGCTATTCCTGAGGTGCGGTACGGTGGATTTACAGCAGGGTTTTGTCCTGACCCGGCATTGGCGCGACACCCCGGCGGGCACGGAGGTCAGTTTCTGGCTGGCCACAGACCAGGGGCCACGGTTTATCCGCCTACCCATGCAGACCTCGGTGATGTTTATTCCCGAGGCCCATCGCAAGCCGCTGGATTGGTTGCTCAAAGGTGAACGCGATATCGAATTGCGCCCGCTGCAACTCTGCGATTTCCATCACCGCCCGGTCCTGGGCCTCTACACGCGCCAGCACCGCCAGTTGATGGACGTGGAAAAGCGCCTGCGCGCCGCCGGTGTCGATGTCTACGAAGCCGATGTGCGCCCGCCGGAACGCTACATGATGGAGCGTTTCATCACCGCTCCGGTCTGGTTCGGGGGTACACCGGATGCCGGCGGTGCCCTGTGCGATGCGCAGATGAAGCCCGCGCCCGACTACCGGCCGCCGCTCAAGCTGGTGTCCCTGGACATCGAGACCACCGCCCAGGGCGACCTCTATTCCATCGCCCTAGAAGGCTGCGGCGAACGCCAGGTGTACATGCTCGGCCCGCCGAACAAGACGGACGCGGTGGATTTCAAGCTCGACTACTGCGACACCCGCGTCCAACTGCTCGAATGCCTCAACCAATGGCTCGCCACCCATGACCCCGATGCAATCATCGGCTGGAATGTGGTGCAGTTCGACCTGCGCGTACTCCACGAACATGCCCAGCGCCTCAACGTGCCGTTGATGCTCGGTCGCGGCGATGAGCCCATGGCCTGGCGCGAACACGGCAGCCGCAACCATTACTTCGCCGCAGCGGCGGGGCGCCTGATCATCGACGGTATCGAAGCCTTGCGTTCGGCCACCTGGAGCTTCGAATCCTTCAGCCTGGAAAACGTCGCGCAAACCCTGCTCGGCGAGGGCAAGGACATCTCCACACCGTATCAACGCATGGACGAAATCAACCGCATGTTCGCCGAGGACAAGCCCGCCCTGGCGCGTTACAACCTCAAGGACTGCGAGCTGGTCACGCGGATTTTCGAGAAGACCGAGCTGCTCAAGTTCCTGCTCGAGCGCGCCAGCGTCACCGGGTTGCCGGCCGACCGCAACGGCGGCTCGGTGGCGGCATTTACCCACCTGTACATGCCGCTGATGCACCGCCAGGGCTTCGTCGCGCCGAACCTGGGCGACAAACCGCCCCAGGCCAGCCCCGGCGGGTTTGTCATGGATTCGCGCCCCGGCCTCTACGAATCGGTGCTGGTGCTCGATTACAAAAGCCTCTACCCGTCGATCATCCGCAGCTTCCTGATCGACCCGGTGGGCCTGATCGAAGGCCTCAAGCACCCCGACGACAGCGACTCCGTCGAAGGCTTTCGCGGTGCACGCTTTTCTCGCACCCGGCACTGCCTGCCGGCCATAGTTGCGCGTGTCTCCGAAGGTCGCGAAGAGGCCAAGCGTGAGCACAACGCGCCGCTGTCCCAGGCGCTGAAAATCATCATGAATGCGTTCTACGGCGTACTCGGTTCCAGCGGTTGCCGCTTTTTCGATACACGCCTGGCTTCCTCGATCACGATGCGCGGCCACCAGATCATGCGCCAGACCCGCGAACTGGTTGAAGCTCAGGGGTATGAGGTGATCTACGGCGACACCGACTCCACCTTCGTGTGGCTCGGCAGCGCGCATTCCCAGGACGACGCCAGCCGTATCGGCCAGGCGCTGGTCAAGCACGTCAACACCTGGTGGCGCGAGCACCTGCACAGCGCGTTCGGTCTGCAAAGTGCCCTGGAGCTGCAATACGAAACCCACTTCAGCCGCTTCCTGATGCCGACTATTCGCGGCGCGGAGGAGGGCAGCAAGAAGCGCTACGCCGGCCTGGTGGTACGTGCCGACGGCAGCGAAGAGATGATCTACAAAGGCCTGGAGACCGTACGCAGCGACTGGTCGCCCCTGGCCCGCCGGTTCCAGCAGGAACTCTACCAGCGCATCTTCCACCGCCAGCCCCATCAGGACTACATACGCGACTACGTGCGCCGGACCTTGAGCGGCGAGTTCGATGAACTGCTGATCTACCGCAAACGTCTGCGCCGTCAACTGGATGACTACGAGCGCAACGTGCCGCCCCATGTACGCGCGGCGCGCCTGGCCGATGAATACAACGACCGCCTGGGGCGCCCGCGCCAGTACCAGCGCGGCGGCTGGATCCGCTATGTGATCAGCGTCAACGGCCCCGAACCGCTGGAAGTACGCCAGGCGCCGATTGATTACGACCACTACGTCACCCGGCAATTGCAACCGGTCGCGGATGCGATACTGCCGTTCGTGAGTGACGATTTCAGCACCCTGGTCGGCGGGCAAATGGGCCTGTTCTAAAATCCTTGATTCATCCAATGGAGGAAAGGCTATGTACACACTCTATGGCATCGACGAATCCGGCTCCTGCATGATCGAAATCGCCCTGCAACGGTGCGCGGTACCATGGCGACGGGTGGACGCCGCCTCCTGGGCCGACGGCGAGGGCAGCGACGAGCTTGCCCGTATCAACCCGCTCAAACAGGTGCCCACCCTGGTCACCCCCGATGGGCAGGTGCTGACGGAAAGTGCCGCGATCCTGATCCACCTGGGCCTGGCGTTTCCCGATGCGCATCTGCTGGGCGGCGACCGTGACCAGATCATTCGCGGCCTGGTGTACATCGCGGCCAATTGTTATTCGGCGATCGGCATCATCGACTACCCGCAACGCTGGCTGGGCAACGTCGATGAAGCGGTGCAGACGCAATTGACCACCGGCACGCGCCGCTATCTGCATCAGGCCTGGGTGGTGTTTGCGGAACAGTTTGCCGGCCAGCTGTTCGCGCCCGACGGCGCACCGAATGCGTTGGGCATCATGGCGGCGGCGGTGTCGCGCTGGGATGAGGCGCGTGAGGCCTTGACTGCCTTGGCGCCAGGCTTTGCCCAGATCCTGGCGCAGGTGGATGCCGACCCGATCGTGGCGCCTGTCTTTGCCCGCCATTGGCCGGGCTGGAAGGTCTCGTAATGTTTCCGCAATCAAAGGAAACAATGCCGCATGTCGCCGCCAAGTCCTTGCGGAGCGGGCGTCCTGGCCTACGCTTTCTGAACGCGGTGTAGGAATCATCCTTGAATTTGACTGTCGCAGACATGAAACTCAAGAACCCTGCATGGAATTCAAAGGAGGTGCGCATGCTCATCCGGTCGCTGACCCTGGCTACCTTGATGGCTTTTACGGGGCCGCTGTTGGCTGCTGATGATATCAACCCGCTCAAGCAGGACCTGGGCAAAGCCCGGCCACTGGTGGTGGTGGAGCTTGATTCCGGCAACGACACACTGGCGACCCTCAAGAAACAACTGGACGAGCCTGCCACCAAGCAGTCCTTTGAAGAGCGCAGCATGGTGTTCTACACCGTGAAGTTCGGCAGCATCGGTGCCGAAGGGGAGAAGTTCGCCAAGGACCCCAAGGACAACAAGAAGCTCACGCCGCCCGAGACCAATGCGCTGATCCGCGCCCTCAAACTGGGCGCCGGCAGCGGCACCAAAGTGATCCTGGTGGGCAAGGATGGCGAGAAGAAAGTCGAGAAGACCGTGCCGCCGGATAGCCTCGACTTGAAAGAGTTTTTCAGCGCCATCGACCAGATGCCGATGGCCGAGAAAGAAACCGCCGCCGCCCCGGAACCCGAGCCCGTTGCTCCGGCTCCGGCCAAGGGCGCCAAGCCGGCTAAACACGCCGGCAAGCCCGCCGCGCAACAACTGGATGACTGAACCTGATACTCGGTAGGAGCACGCTCGCTCCTACCGTTATCTGGCAGCCTTGCGCAGCGGAAATGGAAAGTAGAAAAACCGCAGGAACGCCACCCGCTTGATCACTTCCCCGATCAACAACGGCACCACCACCGCCACCACAAAGCCGATACAGGCCGCGACAAACGCGTGCAGCCCCAGACGCTCCATCAAGTCGAATGTCTTGTGCTGGATCTCCCCATGGAAGATCAGCAGGATCAGGGTCGACTGGCCGATGTAGGTCATGACCCGGGTGATCAGGGCCGACGCCATCAGCACCCGCGCCAACGCCCAGCACAGGTACACCCCAATCACCGCCAGCAGGCTGGTCCACAGCCAGTGGTCGTAGCGACGCTGCGCCAGGTCCATGGTGTCGCCCCGGTAGAGGAACACCGCCGCGAACAGCGCCACCGACACCAGCAGGGTCAGCAGGGAGCCCGCATGGGTACGCAGCCAGTCACGCAGCAGGTAGCCGTAGACGAAACACGCGCTGCTGATCAGGGTGATATCCAGGCTGAAGGGCAGGCCGGGCAGCACCCAGGTTTGCCCGCCGAGAGTCACCGGCAGTTGCCAGAACCACGGCAGCATCCAGATGCCGATCAGCAGCGGCACCAGCATCACTGCGCAACTCAGCGCCAGCGGCGGGCGCTGGATCAGCCGCAGTACCGCCCAACTGAACAGGATCGCCACCCAGAAGTGCGGCAAAAACCACAGCGCCTGCCACGGGATGGTGTCCACCGAGGCGTACAGCACGCCGCCGATATCCGGCAGCAGCGGTTGGCCGCGCAGCACATCGCGCACGATCACATACACCAGCATGGTGAAGAAAAACGGCTTGAGCAGGCCGTCGGCCTTACGCACCGCCATCTCGACAAACGGCTGTTCAGGTTTGAAAAACACCCCCGACAGAAAGAAGAACAACGGCAGTACGAACGACGCCAGGATCGGGTACATCAAGTCCGGCGACGTGGCGACAAACCAACTGTGGGCGTACACGATCACCAGGATGCCGATGCCCTTGGCGATATCCATTTGAATCCAGCGATTTTTCACCTGAGTGCTCCCGATCAATCATTCAATGCCTTGCGCCACGGCTTGAGCCACAGCCCCATGCCGAGCAGCACCACGGCGCCGGCCAGGGTGCTCAGCCCCAGTTGCAACCACACGCCTTCAATACCAAACAGCATCAGCGCCGCCAGCCCCATCAGCAGTGCACTGAGCAGCCAGTGCCGGGCCCAGGGCAGGGCGTCGAGCAAGGCCTGGCGCTGCATCAGCAACAGTGCGGTGCAGATCACGCCGGCCAGTGCGGCCAAGGGGATACCGGCCAGGCCAAACACCCAGGGCAGCGCTCCCAGCAACAACACGTTGACCAGGCTGCCCAGCAACTCGCAGCGCAGTGGCTGGCGCGTATCGCCAGCGGCGTAGGCATAGCGCGCGAGCAAGGCGTTCCAGGCGCCGAACACCAACGGCACGGCAAACCAGGCCAGCAGCAGCGGCAACGGTGAATCCGCCGATTGCTTGGGCAGCAGCAGTGCCACCAGGCTCGGGGCTGCCGCCACCAGGCCGACGCCGGCGGGCAGGGTCAGTACGCTGGCGGTTTCCAGGCCGCGCTTGAGCAGGGCCAGGCGCTCATCGCCCTGACGGCGGCTCATCATGCCCAACAGCACCTGGTTGAGACTCATCAGCGCAATCAGCGGCAGGTTCATCAGCTTGCGCGCCAGGTTGACCCAGGTCACCGCGCCTTCGCCCAGCAGCGATGCCACCAGCCGCTCGATCAGCGCCAACCCCTGGCTGGCGCCATTGCTCAGCAACAGCGGGCCGATGCGCTGGCCCAGCTCCCGCAAGGGTGCGACGCTCAGTTGCCAGCGCCATGGCCGCCAGCCTTGGCGCCACATCGACGGCAACAGCGCCAGCGGCATCAACAGGCTGCCGGCCAGGCAGGCCAGGGCCAGCGCGTGCGGTTGGCTGGTGGTGCCCGCGAGGGCGAGGTACGTCACTGGCGGCAGGTTGAACAGCAACGAGCCCAGCCCCGCGAGGACAAAACGTTCACCGGCCTGCAAGGGAATGCTGAACAGCCCATGCAACATCAAGCCCGGCACACACCAGGCGACGATCTGCAGGTTGCTGCTGGCCAAAACTGTGGCGGTGTCGGCCAATCCCGGGCCGAGCACTTGCACCAGCCACGGCGCCAAAAGCGTCAGCAGCAGGCTCATGACCAGCGCGATCAGCAGCAACGCCGGGAACAGCACCGCCAGCCACTCCAGGCGTTCGCCATGCTTGCGTTGCAGGTACAACGGCAGCGCGGCGGCGCTCAGCACACCGCCGGCCAACGACATGCGCAGCGCTTCCGGCAAAAACAGCGCGATCAGGAAGGCATCGCTGCGCTCTCCGGCGCCCCAGGCCGCCACCAGCAACCATTCACGGGCGAACCCCAGGCACAGGCCCAACAAGGTCGCCAGGGTCAGCCAGGCGGCAGAGCCGAGCATCAGGGCCGTGCCCCATCAGGCAGGTGTTTGCGGTAGGCCACGGTCTTCACCTGCGGCAGCCGCGCCGGAAACAACCGCCGCGCCTCCAGCACATTGATGCCCACCATCAGCCAGAACAACGCCACCATCACCACTGCAAAACTGAAGTAGTGGTCGAACAGGCCGCTGACCAGCGCCGACAGAATCCCGCCGGTCGTCCCCAGCCACAGGGCATTGTCCTTGGTCAGGCGGATCGGGCCTTTTTGCGGACGCGCCTCACGCCACCAGCGCACGGTCACCGCCACAAAGAACAGCATGCCGACGATGCCGGTCTTGTAGATGAAGTTCAGCCACAGGTTGGAGATCCCCAACAGGTGGGTGCCCGGTACCGGCGGGTCAACCTTGAAGCCGATCCCGAACGGATAAGACACCACCGCCTGCGGGAACATGCGGTACTCATCGAACCGCACTTCGGTACTGGCGTTGTCCGACGAGAAAATCGTCGCCAGGCGTTCCTGTAACGGTGGGTAGGCCATTACCAGTGCCACGGTCAGCGCCGCGCCGATCATCAGCAGGCGCCCGGTGTAGGGCACGCGGCGCGTAGCCATCCACACCAGCACCAACGCCAGGCTGACCATCGCGCCACGGCTGCTGGCCAACAGCAACGCCGCCGCGCCCAGGCAGGCGACGCCCAGGCCCAGCGCACGTTTCCAGCCCTGTTCGGTCACGCCGAAGCAGAAGGCCAGGGGCAGCAGCAATGCCATGATCCCGCCGATGGCATTCGGGTGCATCCACGGCGAACCCATGCGCGAAGACATGGCCTCCAGACCAAATTTCAACATGTCGAAATTGCCGTAGTTGAACAACGCCAGAATCGGCGCAATGCCGGCCCCGGAGCGCGTGCGCACGAACACCGCAATCGACAGCACCAGCATCGCCAGGCTGCCCAGCAACAGTGCGATCACCAAGGATTCACGCTGCTTGCGGTCCACCAGTAACCTGGCGCAGAGGAACACCGCCGACAGGCTCAGCAACCAGCGCAGCCAGTTGGCCACGCCGCTGCTGTCGGCGTGGACGGTGACTTGGCCGACGATAAACGGGAACACGCTGAACAGCATCAGCCACAGCAGCATCTGGTCGGTGGGACGGCGGGTCAGGCTGGGCGTATCGGGCAGGCGGGCCAGGAAGTTGTGCCACAGCACCGCGCCCCAGGTCAGGGCCAGGATCGCTTCGCTGACGGTGCTGCGGATCCCCAGGTTGATAGTCGAGTACGGCATGAACGTGGCGATCATGGCGAACAGCAACAGCCCCCACAACGGAAAGCGCAGGATGGTCACTGCCCCCGCCAGGCCGACTACGGCCAGGAACGCCTTGGCCGGCGACAGCAGCAGGGCGAGGGCGCCAAACAGCAGGCCGAAGAGGATCGCGACGAGGCTTGCCAGGTTCACTCTCACTGAAGTTCCTCGATCAGTTCGGCCAGGCGTTGGCGATAAGCATGATGGTTGAAACGTTGCGCCCACAGGCGCCGTTGCTCGGCGCAGTCTTCATCCGGGCGCGCGCCCAGGCTGAGCATCAATTGCACCAGCGCCGGGCCATCGGTGGGCGAAAACCGCGGGGCCGACGGCGGGGTGATTTCATCCAGCGAAGTGCCGCTGGCCACCGCCACCGGCGTACCGACGCTCAGGGCCTCGATCACCGGCAGGCCAAAGCCTTCGGCATAGGACGGCTGCCACAGGCGTGATGCCTGGCGGTACAGCGCCTGCAACTCCGCGTCCGACACGCCACTCAGCGCGCGAATCCCCGGCAATGTGCGCTGGGTTTCGGGCAAGTGTTCCAAACTGCCCACCAGCACTAACTCCGGCACCGAAGGGGATTGGCGCCGCGCCTGCTGCCAGGCGTCCACCAAAAACGGCACGTTCTTGCGCAACTCACGGGTGCCCACCAGCAGCCAGTAGCGCTCGGGCAACTGATGCCGGCTCAGGTCCGCCACCAGCCCGGCAAAGCCATCGACCTGATTGGGCAGCACACGAATCTTGCCCACCGCCTTGGGAAACAGCCGCGCGGTTTCATCGGCGCTGTATTGCGACGGCGTCCACACGCGGTCGGCGCTGTGCACCGCGTAGGTAATCGACAGGCGATCGCTGGTCTTGTAGATCAGCGCCTTCAAGCGGTTGGCATGGTAGTTGTCCAGGGTGATCTGGAACAGGTCATGCAGCAGTACCACGGTGCGCAAGCCTTTCGGTTTGGGCGGCAAGGGCAGGCCCATGTTGAAGGTGCTGATGTACAGGTCGATACGCTCCTCGCGCAAGGCACGCGGCAGAAAACCGGCCTCAAAGCGCAGACGATTCTGCGGCTGGTGCATGGCGGTCTTGGCACAGCCCCACGCCGGGCAGTGGGCCTGCAGGCGCGTTTCATCGCCCAGTGGCGCCACGGTAAACCGTTCAAGCTCAATGCCCGGCAAGGTGTGCAGGGCGCTTTCCAGTGCATACACCTGGCGGCTGATGCCCGATTGCGGCGAAGTGCCGACGGTGCGGTAATCCAGGCCTATACGCATGCGTGCTCCCTCTGGCTCAGCGGCACGAGGGTGGCGTACACCTGCTCCAGTTGGCTGGCGGCGACGCTCCAGTCATGGGCGCGGCGTACGTAGGCGCGGCCCGCCTCACCCATGGGCGCGGCGGCTTCAGGGCATTGCAGCAGGCGCACCACGGCATCGGCCAGGTCGTCGGCGCTTTGCCCACCGAGGTAGTCCAGGCCTTCCACCAGGTCCAACCCCGACACGCCTTGTTCGGTGCTGGCCAGCGGCAGGCCGGCGGCCAGGGCTTCGAGCACCTTGAGCTTGGAGCCGCCGCCATGGCGCAACGGCGCCAGGAACACCGAACAGCTCGATTGCAGGTCGAGCAGGTCGGGCACGAAGCCTTGCCACTCGATACGCGGGTCTTTCCAACGCTCGCGCCAGCTGCCGGGCATGCCGAAGCCGCACACACTCATGCGCACATCCGCACAGCGCGCCCAGACCTTGGGCAGGATTTCATCCAGGGCCCATTCGATGGCGTCCACGTTCGGCGCGTATTCATAGTTGCCGAGGAACAGCACGCGGCGTGTCGACGGGTCGGGATGGGCGGCGGCGAAGTGATCGCAGTCCACGCCATTGACCACCACCGGCACGGGTTTTCCGGCGATTTTCTCCAGGGTGTGCGCATCGCTTTGAGTGACCGCCACCACCTGCGTGGCCTGGCGCATCACCCGGCGTTCCCAGCGGGCATAGCGCCATTGATCGTAGCGAATGAACGGCAGCGACCAACGCGGCAAGCGGTCGTAGGTGGCCGCGCCCAGGGCCGATTCCACATTGTGTTCGGTCAGCACAAAGGGCTGTGATTTACGCGCCAGCGCATCTTCGTAAGGCTGGAAACTGTAGCTGTGCTCGATCTGCACAACGTCCCACTGCTCACCCAGCAACCAGTTGAAGGTGTCCTGCAACTCGCCCGCCAGCCCATTCACGCTGGCCAGCAGCGGGTAGGGGGCAAACAGCCCCGCCACCAGGGTCTTGAGGCTGCGCAACGGCCGGCGCGGCAGGATGATCAACTGTTCGACAAACGCTTCCAGCATCTGGCGGTCGGCAGGGGACACCGGATGCTTGTCATGCAGCAGCAAGGTGATCCGATGCCCCCGCGCCGCCAGGCTGCGCAGCAGGTGGAACTGGCGGGTCTTGCCGCCGCTGGTGGCGGGCCAGGGCGTGTAGGGCAGGATCCATAAAATGCGCATGGCGGGCCTCACTCCCATAACAGAATTTGCAGGTTCGGCTTGACCATGACGGTCAGCCCGTGGGTGCCGCTTACCGGGGTTTGCGTACCGCGCAGCGGGTCATACAGGGTGGCGCTGGCCAGGTTGGGCAGGTGTGCGTTGCCGCCCCCGGCCGCCCAGAAGAACCATAGCTTGCGCCCGTCGGCGCGGGTCCAGCCGATGCTGAACAGGCCGTCGGGCAACTGATCGGCGCTGGGCGGATCACCGGGGGTGAGCGCCGGACCGCTGACGTCGAGGAAATTTTTCAGCGCGGTGTAGACCGGCTTGGGATTGGCGTCGATGTCGAGCAAACCGTAAGACTGATCACGCACACTGGCGCGCTGGTCCAGATCACTGAGGGTAAACAGGAAGATCCGGTCGTAATCCAGCGCACTCATCAGCGCCAGGCGGCGCACCACGTAATCGGCCTGGGCCTGTGGGGTGATGATGTCCTGGGCGTCTTTGGGACCGGTGTAGGTCGACCAGCCCCACTCGGTGCTCCACAGGGTCTGCACGCCGCCGTTGCGCAGGGCCTGGTTGAGCGTGGTGGTCCTGGCGATAAAGTCCAGGTTGGCCGGGTCGTTGCCTTCGGGCAATTGGGTATAAGGGTGGTACGAGACGACGGTATTGAGGCTGGCGACGCCCAGGGCGCCGAGGGCATCGAACATGCTCTGGCCGTTGGGCATTTCGCTGAAGAATGCCATGCCGGCGGCCACCACCGGTTTGCTCGGGTTCATTGCGCGCAACGCGGCGGCGGTGGTGGTCAGCAGTGCGGCGTAGCCGGCCGGGTCGGCTGCCGGGCGCCAGAAGCCCAGCAGGTTCGGTTCGTTCCATACCTGCCAGGCGTCGACACTGGGGTAGCGCTGGGCCAACAGCGCCATGCGGTTGGCGAACACGTTCGGGTCTTTCGGCGGGTACTGGTCCTGATACGGCGCACCCACCGGCGCAGTGGTGGCGAACGGCGCCGACCCCACCAGGTAGAACACCGACTTGAGCTGGTTGTCCTGCAGTTTGCCCACCAGCTGATCCAGCGTCGCAACCTGGTACTGCCCTTCGACCGGCTCCAGCTGGTCCCAGTGCAAATCCAGGCGTACCCACTCCAGGCCCAGCGCCTTGAGACGGTCGATCTGCTTCTGATAGCGCTCAGGGGCGAACCACAGGAACTGCGCGTTCACCCCGAGGAAATCCTTCCACACCACGGTTTTGTTGCCCTTGAGCACATGGCTCTCGGCATCGGCCTGGCGCCCCCACAAAAACGCGGTCAGGCCCAGGGCGGCGACTACGACCAGGGTGGCGATGTAGGTGCGTTTACGCGCCATGGTGGCTGCCCTCGATGGCTTGCTCAAACAGAGCCTTGAACTTTTGCGCGGTCAACGGCCATAAGCGCTCGCGGCCGATTTCGCCGGCGCGTTCGGCCCACTCCCGGGCCAGCAGCGGCGTGCGCGCCAGGCGCAGCAGTTGCGCGCTGAGGGCATCCACATCGCCTTCGGGGTAGATGGCACCGTTGCCGCTGGCGACTTCCTCGGCAAACGCGCGAGCGTCGGAGGTAATCGCCCCACGCCCGCAGGCGGCAGCCCAGGACAGCGCGCCACTGGTACCGCGCTGGCGCCCGAGCAGGCCGAGTTTTTTCGATTCGCGATAGGGCAGCACCATCACATGGTGGGCCTGGATGGTCTGGGCAATCTCGTCGGCCGGCAGGTTCAGCTGCCAGTCGATGGTATCCGCCAAGCCGAGTTCGGCGATCTGGCGGTTCAACTGCTCCAGGTAATTACCACTTGCGCCAAACGCCATTTCGGCGGCGGTGCCACCGGCCAGGGTCAGGCGCACACGCTCACGCAATTCGGGGGCCTGCTTGAATACGCCGGCCAGGGCCTCTAACAGGTCTTCGATGCCTTTACCCCGGTAGATAAACCCGAAGTACAGCAGGCGCAGCGTATCCAGGGGCGGCAACGGCGCCGATGCAATCGCCAGGTTGGCATGGTTGATCACCGCGACTTTCCCCGCCGGCAGTTGCATGCGTTGGCCCAGGCACTCGGCGCCCAGGCGGGTGAGGGTGATCAAGCGGGTCAAGCCGGCGGCGACCTGGCGCTCTTCACGCAAGGTCAGCGGATCGGCCAGCACCACTGCGGCCTCTGGCATCGGGCTGGGCAAGCGCTCCAGCAGGTTCAACGGGAATGGCAAGCGCTCGCGCCGCCAGACGATGCGTTCCGGATCATGCACCGTGGCGGTCAAGGGCAGTGCCGGGTAGGCCTTGCGCAATTCGCGCAGGGCCAGGAACTCCCCCAGCCGTCCGCCGCCCAGCTCGGCGTGGACCAGGTCCACGCTGTGCCAGTCGAAACCACCGATGGCCTGTTTGATCGCCTCGCTGTTGCCCGCCACCCCGGCCAACGGCGTCAGCACCGTCACCTCCAGTTGTTCCAGTGCCGTGCGGAAATGGTTCGCGTAGTCGGCGATGCCATTTTTCTCCGGTGGCAACGGGGCGAGCAGGGCGACGCGCATCAGAATGCCCCTCGGTACTTGGCGATGGTTTTCAGCACCTTGGCCGGCACTTCGAATTTGCGCCGGTTGATGATGATGCCGTCGACCTTGCCGAACGCGGTGTTGAGGATCGACAGCGCGTGCTCCACCACCGGCACCGTGCTCTTCTGCGCTTCCACCACCAGCGCAATCAGGTCGGCCCGACGCAGGTTGATAAACGCATCGCGGTTATCCAGCAGCGCCGAGGCGTCCAGCAGCACCACTTCACCTGGCGCCGCCGGTTCGGCGCCGCCCACACGCACGTTGATACCGTTTTCCTGCAGCAACTGACGCAGTTGCTCCACCACGAAGGTCACCCCTTCGCCATGACGTGCCGAGGTCAGCCCCAGGGTCAGGCCCTGCTCGGCGATGCGCTCCAACTGCAGCAACCCGTATAGCCGGTAGATGCTCGCATTGAACGCGTTGGTGCTTTGGGCGGTGCTGGTGTCCAGCTCGGGCAAGGTGGTCCACAGCGGCAGGCCGAACTTGCGTTCCGCCAGGCCGCCATCGTGGATGCGCTGGTCGAGCAGGTAGCACAGGTAGATCACCAGCAGGCCGACGACGAGGGCGAATGGGACCGCCAGCACCAGCATCACCAGGGTCTTGGGGAAGATACGGCCGGGGTTCAGGGTGGCCTCTTCGATCACCGCGATGTTGCTGATCTGGCTGTTATCCAGTTCACGGTCAATGCGTGATTTTTCCAGGTTGTCCACATACAGCGCGTAGTTGCGTTCGGCGGCGCCCAGCTCCCGGGCGAGGCGTGTCAGTTCCGGTTCGATCTCCAGGGCTTGCTTGCGCTGGGTTTCGAGGTTGGCCAGTTGTTTCTGTTGTTGAGTCAGTTGGGTACGCAGCGCGAGGTTGTTGCTCGACTCATCCAACAGTACTCGCTGCAAGTGGATTTCCAGGGTATTGGGCGCGCGGTTTTCCGAGCTTTGCACGGTGTTGCTTTCACTCGCGACATGGGCCTGCATTGCGCGGATCGACGCATCCAGGGCTTTGACCGGCGGCGCGTTGTCCGTGTAGGTGCGCATCATGTCGGCCTTTTCCAGCAGCTTCTGGTTCAGCAGGCGGCGCAGGTCCTGCTGCTGGGGGTTCAGTGCGATCTGGCGCACCGTGGTGACTTCCTTGGGCTGGCTCTTGAGCTGGGTGCGGGTGCTCTGGATGGCGCTGTCGGAGGAGGCGATCAGGCGCGTGGTGTTGAACGTTTCGCCCCGCAGTACGTTGATGCGCTCGGACAAGTCTTCCAGGCGATCGGTGATGCTCGCCGCGCCGATCTGGTTCAGGTGCGTGAGGATCTGCTGCTTGTAGCTCTGGATCTCGGTGGCGCTGGTGGCTACCTGGCCTTCATAGAAGACGTACAGGCTCTTGCGCCCCAGGGCCTGGGTGCGTTCGTTGACATAGGTCTCGACCCAATCCTTGACCACCGCCTGGGCTATCTCCGGGTCGCCCCAGGTAAAGTTGATGTCCATGACCGTGGAGCCGGCCGCGTGGCTCACCTCGAAGTTCTTTTCCAGGCCCGCCGCCAGGCGCTCCACCGGCGTGGTTTTTTCCACCACGCCGACAGTTTCCAGTACCACGCGGATGCCATCGAACACCGCGCCTATGCCACTCTTGACGTAATACTTGGTGCGCTTCCAGAAGCCTTCCGGTGGCGGTGCGTTACTGATCACTTCCAGGTAGTGCTCGGCCACCGCCCGCACAATCGGGCGCCCGGTGAGCAGGCGCTCCTCGTCGACAATCGGGTCGCGCTGGGTGCTGGGCATTACCAGCGCCTGGC
Organism: Pseudomonas sp. GW821-FHT09D08; assembly: GCF_059416305.1. Lineage (NCBI taxonomy): Bacteria > Pseudomonadati > Pseudomonadota > Gammaproteobacteria > Pseudomonadales > Pseudomonadaceae > Pseudomonas > Pseudomonas sp. GW821-FHT09D08. The sequence continues at coordinate 158,230 of NZ_JBWKOX010000012.1, read as the reverse complement.
GATTGCTGATCTCGATGGGCAAGGTCGAATCACGCCCCGGCTTGACCAGCAGGCGCGCCGTGGATTCGTACTTGGCCGGTAGCAGGAAAGCCCCCAGCAGAATGATCACCAGTGCCGCAATGGCGGCCAGTTTGAACTCGTGGCGGAAGATGAAGAACAGGCGTAGCAGATCACGAAAAGAACGGATCTCGATCATGGGATGTCGCTCCTTTAATTGCTGCCGCCGCTGGTTCGCGTGTAGTTGTAGCCGACCCCGATGGACTTGGTGAACGGGATCAGTTGGTTCATGTAGGTGTCCACGCCCTGGATGCGCTCGCCGACGTTGGACTTGGGCACGAACACCACATCGCCGCGTTGCAGGCGCACCGGCTTGCGCCCGTTGGCGCCGGTCTTGAGGAGCTGGCTGAAGTCCAGGAAGTAAGCACGATAGGCGCCCTGGGCATCTTCGCGCAGCAGCGCGACCATGCTCGCGTTGCCCGCCGGGCTGACCCCGCCGGCGCCGACAATCGCCTGTTCCAGGGTGTTGGCCGTGGCGATCTGCACCGCCGTGGGGTTATTCACCGCACCGCCGACGATCACCGAGTTGCTCGGCGCCTGGTTGATGTTCACCGTCACCCGGGGTTCGCGGTAGGTCGCCGCGAGCTCGTGGGTCAGTTGGGTGGCCAGCTCCGATGGCTGGCGCCCGGCAACCTGGATCGGCCCCAGGAACGGGTAGTTGATCTTGCCGTCGGTCTGCACCGTGTACAGCGTCAGCTCGTAGATGGTGCTGACGTTGAACGCCGACAGCGTCGGCATCTCGCCAGCATCGCGGACGATGCGCAACTGGTCGCCGATACGGATTCGTTCCACTGCCGGTGGCAGCTGGGCCAGTTGGTCGAGGGCGCGCTTGCCGTCCTCGACGGTCTTGCTGTCCGGTGGTTCGATACGCGCCGGGGTGTTGCAGGCGGCCAGGGCCAGCATGGCCAGGGCGAGCACGCTTCGCTTCATCAAGGGGGACTTCCTGTGGGTCATGCTGCTCACCTCCAATAACCGGGAAACATGCTGATGCGCCGCTTGAGGGCGAGCGGCAGGCGGCGTTCAAGATGGCCCAGGCGGTAACCGAGCAGTTTGAACGCACTGCGCACCAGCACCTCGGGCACGCGGTGCAAGGCGCCGGCTTTGCGCAGCGCCGCGAGTTCGGCCAGCACATAGCGTTTGCCCTCGCCACCCGCGTCGCCAAAGGCCTGCTTGATCCACGGCTCGCGGCCGTAGAACACGCCAATGTCGAAGTAGCGGTGAAACTCGTCCATGAGTTTGTAATCGTGGGAGTGATGCACCAGCGCGGTGGCGGCATAGCGCACCTTGTAGCCGTCGAGCAGCATGCGTGCGGCCACAAAGGCGTCTTCGCTGCCGATCACGTCGGCAGGGAAGCCACCGACGGCCTGCAACACACTGCGCCGGTACACCGAAAACGAGTCGGAGCTGAAGCAGGTCTTGATCCCAAGCTCCGGAGCATCGGCCAGGCTTTTGCTGCGGCTGTGTTCCGGGTAGTTGAAGTGCCGCGATTGCGCGCCCAGTACGCCGGCATCGGGGTGGGGCAATTGCCGTCCATAAGCGACGCCGTTGAGCGGGTCCTGCTGCAATTCATCGAGCAGGTTGGCAAAGGTCTCGGGCGTCGCCGGGATGGCGTCCTGGGTCATTACGATCAGCGCGTCGCCACCCACCTGTTCGCTGGCCCAGCGGCGGGTGCCGCCATGGTTGAAGTCACGGGCGTCGATCACCTCGACCCGCGCGCCGAACGTGCGAAAGCGCGCCACGGTGTCATCGCTGGAGGCGCTGTCCACCACCAGCATCTCGTCAGGTTGCAGGGTTTGCATCTTCAGCGCAGGCAGCAGGCGTGCCAGGTGGCTGGAGGCGTTACGGGTGGGGATGATCAATGAAGTGCGCATGTCATTTTTTCACCTCGGCGGGCGCGCGGCCGTAGATGTCGTCGAAGCGCACGATGTCGTCTTCGCCCAGGTACTCGCCGCTCTGCACTTCGATCATCACCAGGTCGATGATGCCGGGGTTGGTCAGCCGGTGTTTGTGCCCGGCGGGAATGTAGGTGGACTCGTTGGCGTTGATCAGGAACTCGCGGTCGCCATTGGTGATCTGTGCCGCGCCACTGACCACCACCCAGTGTTCGCTGCGGTGGTGGTGCATCTGCAACGACAGCGAGGCCAGGGGCTTGACCACGATGCGCTTGATCTTGAAGCGGCTGCTTTCCTCCAGCACGGTGTAGGTGCCCCACGGCCGGGTCACCGTGCGGTGCAGGCTGTACGCCGGATGGTTCTGGCGCTTGAGCTCGGCGACGATATAGCGCACATCCTGGCTGCGGTGGGCGTCGGCGATCAGCAGTGCGTCGGGGGTATCCACGATGATCAGGTCGCGCACCCCCACGGCGCCCAGCACGCGCTTGGGCGAGTCGATGTAGCAGTTGTGCACGTCATGCAAAATCGCCTCGCCATTGACCTGGTTGCCATGGGCATCGCTGGGGGTGAGCTGGCGCAGCGCTTCCCAGGACCCGATGTCGCTCCAGCCAATGTCACAGGGCACCACGGCCACTTGCCGGGACTTTTCCATCAAGGCCACGTCGATGGAAACATCCGGCGCACTGCCGAACGCATCCGCATCCAGTTCACGTTGGCGCGAGGTTGTGTTCTGCAGGCTCTGGCTGTGCTCCAGCGCGGCGCGTGCGGCCTCCAGCACGTCGGGTGCATGGGTGGCGAGCTCATCCACCAGGGTGCTGGCCTTGAAGCAGAACATGCCGGCGTTCCACAAGTGCTTGCCGCCGTCCAGGTAGGCCTGGGCGGTGGCCAGGTCGGGTTTCTCGACGAAGCGTTTGACCCGGTAGCCGTGGCTCAGCGCCTCGCCTTGCTCGATATAGCCAAAGCCGGTTTCGGGGTGGTCGGGCTGGATACCGAACGTCACCAGGTAGCCGGCTTCGGCCAGGTCGCGGGCCTGGGTCACGGCCTCGGCGAACGCCACTTCATTGAGGATCAGATGGTCGGCGGGCATTACCAGTAACTGTGCGTCGCCGCCGAAATGCTCCTGCACATGCAGGGCCGCCACGGCGATGGCCGCCGCCGTGTTGCGACCGAACGGTTCCAGCAGCAGGTCCAGGGGCAGGCGGGCGTTGTTCACTCCGCGGTAGTCGTCGAGGGTGCGAAACAACAGGTCGCGGTTGGTCACCGTGAGCACGCTTTCCACGCCGGGCAGTTTGGCCGCGCGCAGGAAGGTTTTTTGCAGCAGGCTCTGGCCATCGCGCATGCGCATGAAGGGCTTAGGCATGTTCTGCCGCGACACCGGCCACAGTCGAGTGCCCGAACCACCGGAAACGATGCAGGGAATTAATCCGTTGAGGGTCTTCATCAATAGACTTCCTTGGTGGAAAGGACGGCCGGGACCGTCATGAAAACGATGTACAGGTCAAACCACACCGACCACTTGGAGATGTACTCCAGGTCGTACTCGACACGTTTCTGGATCTTGAACAGGGTGTCGGTCTCACCCCGGTAACCGTTGATCTGCGCCCAGCCCGTAATCCCCGGCTTCACGCGGTGGCGCGAGCTGTACTCGCTCACCGCCACTTCGAAGGGAATGCCGGCGGCTTTGGTCGCCGTGGCATGGGGGCGCGGGCCGACCATGGACATGTTGCCCAGCAGCACGTTGAACAACTGCGGCAGCTCGTCGATGCTGGTCTTGCGGATAATGCGCCCCACCCGGGTGATGCGCGGGTCCTGGCGGGTGGTCTGGCGTTCGGCGGTGAAGTCGCTCTGGTCGGTGTACATCGAGCGGAACTTGAACACGCGGATCTCGTTATCGTTGTAGCCAAAGCGATTCTGGCGAAACAGGATCGGCCCTTTGGAGTCGAGCTTGATCGCAATCGCCGTCGCGACCATCACAGGGGACAGTGTCACCAGCGCCAGGCTGGCCAGCAGCACATCCTCCAGGCGCTTGATCACCGGCGACCAGCCACGCAACGGCAATTGCGAGGTGTTGAACATCAGGATCCCGCCCACGTCGGTGATACGGCTATGGCCATAGCGCAGGGCGGCCATGTCGGGCACCAGCATCACGTTCACCGACATCTGCCGCAGGCGATTGACCAGCCCGTGGATGCGCTGCTCGGCGGCCCAGGGCAGGCAGATCATCACTTGGTTGACCTGCTCGGCGCGGATGAGTTTCTCCAGGTCACGGGTGTTGCCCAGCAGGGGCAGGTTGCTCAATTCCTTGGGGATCCGCTCGGTGCGATCGTCGATAAAGCCGATCAGGCCGGAGCGGATATCACCGTTGCGTTGCAGGTGATCGGCGACGTGCATGGCGGTGTCGGTAAAGCCCAGGATCACCGTACGTTGCAGGTATTTGCCCTTGCGCATCAGGCTGCGGTACAGGCGCAGCATCAGCAGGCGCTCAAGGCAGAACAAGCCCAGGCTGGCGACGTACCAGGCCACCAGGTTACGCGGGGTCAATTGCGGGAAAAACTGCAGGATCTGGTACATGAACAACAGGATGCAAAACGCCGCCGACCATGCCTTGACCTTGGTTTTCAGGCGCAGCCGGTTGCTGAACAGTTCTTCGGAATAGATGCCCAGGGCCTGGAACAGAATGATCGTCAGGACCGCGAAAAATACCAGCAGGCCGAGGAAGTGCCCGCGCAGTTCGGGGTCCATCGGGTCGATGAACATCACCAGGATCAGCGGGGGCAAAATGGCACTCAGGCCATGTATGAACTTGACGAAAACAACAAAGAACTCAACAAAACCGGCGCGCGTTAAAAACAGGCTGTCGACGGACGACTTCTCTCGCATAAAACATCCCTCATTGCACGCCAGAGCTATTGTTTGGATGTTTGTTCAATAAAGCAGCGAACTGCTTTAGAGGGCACTTCCAACTATGGCTACTCTGGGTAATACGCAACTATCAATTCAAATGCGGCTATCCATTTGAAGGGAATTCGCGGGGGTAGTGACTACAGGAGTGTTCCCTTAATCAATTTGTCAATGAATTGACGATGGTGCGGAGGTGGCAGGGCAGACAGGTTTATCAGTGTTTTGTTCGGCATTTTATTGACATTCCTTGTCCGGGTAAGCGGTGATTGGGTGTGTTTTTGAGTGTAGAAACAAATGCAGGATTTTTCCTGCATAAAGGAAAAACCTTTTTTCAAAGGCGGTAGGAAGGGGGGACAAAGAGGGGGTGGCAGGGCGCACGAAGTGCCCTGCCTGCGGGACTTTCGCCAGATCAGAAGTTGCCTTTCAAACTCACCGTAAAATTTCGCGGCTCGCCATAAAAGTTACCCCAGGAGGCTGTACCCACCGTGTTGTAGTAACTTTTATCGAACAGATTGTTGCCGTTGAGTGCGACGGTCCAAGTGTCGTCGATACGGTACGCCACACGGGCACTCCAGGTTGCGTAACCGGCCTGTTCGAGCTTGATGGTCTGCACGCGGTAATTGCTGCTCTGAGCGTTGACGCCGGTGCCCACGCTCCATTTCGACAGGGCGCCGTCGAGCTGGTAGTCGCCCCACATGCGCAGCATGTGTCGAGGTACGTAGGTGTTGGACGTACCGCCCTCCAGGGCGGTATCGATGTTCTTCAAGGACTTGGTCTGGGTGTAGGTGTAGCCGCCGGATACCTGCAGGCGCTCGAGCACTTCACCGCTGATTTCCGCCTCCACGCCCTGGGCGCGCACCTTGCCGCTGTCGGTGTAGCAATAGCCGTCGGCGGAGGTCGGGCACTGGGCGATGTAGTCGGATTCGGCCGCGTTTTTCTCGACGGCGCGGAACAGCGCCAGGGAGCTGTTGAGGCGCCCGTCGAACCATTCGCCCTTGATACCCAGCTCGTAGTTGTCACCGATCTTTGGCTTGAGCGCGGCGCCATCAAGCGTGGCATAGGAACTTTGCGGCTGGAAGATATCCGCGTAGCTGGCGTACACCGACAGGTGCTCATTGAGGTCGTAGATCAGTGCGGCAAACGGCGTCACTTCACCGGTTTCCCGGGTGCGGGCATCCTGCAAGGCCCACTCGCCCCAGGCCAGGTTGTTGGACTGGCGACGGTTCTCGTACCAGCTCACGCGGCTGCCTACGATAAACATCAACGGCTCGGCCAGGCGCAGGCGCAAGGTGGTGTAGGCGCCGTACTGGGTGGCGGTTTCTTTCACCGTGCCGCCGCGATACATGTTCGGCCAGAAGGTGCTGTTGGCCGGCTCCGGGAAATGGTGGTCGGGTTGGTAGATGCTTTGGCGTCTGGGCAGGTTCTGGATCGCGTACACATCGTCCTGGGTACCACGGCTGCCATTGGCACCGAGGATCAGTTCGTGTTCCAGCCCGAAGGCTTCGAACTTGCCGTCCACATAGGCGTCGAGGCCGAAGTCCTTGTGGTCGTAGTCCATCAGCGCCGCATAGGAGTTGGCCGTAGGCGTCGGGTTGCCGTAGGCAATGGTGCCTTCGCTGGCGGCGTATTTGGTGTCTTGCAGGTTGCGGCTGTGCACGGCCGCAACCTTGAGTTTCCAGTCATCGTTGAAGTGATGGGTGAGGTCGGCGAAGAAGGTGGTGCGCCGGCTTTGCCAGTCGTTCCAGGATTGGCCCAGGCAGGTGGAGCGGCTGAGGTGGGCGCTTTTGCCGTCGGCATAGCGCGGCAGGCCGCCCCAGCACGGTGTGGCGTCGACGTCTTCATAGCTGGCGCCGAAGCCCAGGGTGGTGTCGGCGCTGAGATCGACATCCAGGGCGCCATAGAAAGCCTGGTCCTGGCGCTTGGAAATGTCCATGTAGGAACCGCGATTCTGTTGGCTGATCGCCGCGCGGCCGCGCACCGTACCGCTGTCATTCAGCGGGCCGCCGGTGTCGACGTCGGCGCGGTAGTTGTCCCAGGTGCCGGCGGACAGCGACAGGCTGGTGGTGGGCTTGGCCTGGGGCCGCTTGCGCACGAAGTTCACCGCGCCGCTGGCGGTGCCGGCACCCTTGAGCATGCCCGCCGCGCCCTTGAGCACTTCCACGCGGTCGTAGATCGCCATGTTCGCGCTGAAGCTGTCGGCCTGCACGTAGTCCTTGCCCATGTCCAGGGGCACGCCGTCGTACTGGTACTGGCCGAGCATCTTGAAACCACGGGAATAAAAATATTTGCCGCCCATGGGTGATTCGTAAGTGGTGATCCCGGGCGTGCGTTCCATCACGTCATCGATGGTGGTGAGGTTCTGGTCATCCATCAATTGGCGGGTCATCACACTCACCGATTGCGGCGTTTCCCGCAGGCTGTGCTCGCCCTTGCCGATCGTCACCGCACCCGTGGTGTAGGCACCGGTGCCATCGGTGGTGGCGCCCAACCGCTCACCGGTGACCGTGGTGGCGCCCAGGTTCAGCGCGCCGCCGTCGGCCACTTGCGGCAGCAGCAGCCAGGTACTGTTGCCCTGGCGCTGGGCTTGCAGGCCCTGGCCACGCAGCAACTGGCCGAGCGCCTGCTCGCGGTCCAGGCGAGCACTCAGGCCCTGGCTGGTCTTGCCGGCGACGCTGGTGGCGTCGTACGACAGGCTGATGCCGGCTTGGCGGGCGAACTGGTCCAGCGCGGTGGCCAGGGAACCGGCGGCGATGTTCCAGTCGCGGGCCTGGGTGTCGCTGGCCGGCGTTTCGGCCCATGCGAACGGCGGCGCGGTTGCGCAGCTCAGGCAGGCGCCGAGCAAGGCGGCGTGCACCGCGTGCTTGAGGGGTGAGCGTGGGAAGGGGAACGCTTGCATGACCGCGGGATGCTCCTGAAGGAAGTGAACAGAACCGGCCTGTTGATCGGCCTTTCCTTACAGGTCGAGCGGCAATGAGAATTCACCTCATTTATTTTCGAATGTTAAACGCGGGCGGTGACGGTCACCCAGTAGCGGCTGCGGTAAGTGACATCGAGCTTGAGTGAGTGGGCTACCAGGCCCAGCACCTCATCGGTGTCGTCCAACTGATAAGTGCCCGACACCCGCAATCCGGCCACCGCTTCGCTGCAGCGCAGCAGGCCGTTGCGGTAGCGGCCCAGTTCGGCGAGGAAAGCATCCAGGCGCATGTCCCGGGCGCTGATCACGCCTTCGCTCCAGGCCCAAGGGTCCAGGCCATTGGAGGCGAGAGAACGAATGCCACTGCGGTCGAACAGCACCTGTTCGCCGGGGTTGATCACTTGGCGCGCGCCGGCGGCGTGGTTGTCGGCAAACACCGCCACCGTGCCCTGCTGCACGGCGAGCATGGTGCCTTGGGTCTCTTCGCGCACCAGGAAGCGCGTGCCGAGGGCGCGCAGGTAACCGTCACGGGTCTGTACCCAGAAGGGCCGCGTGTCGGCACCGGTATTGACCAGTATTTCACCCTGGCGCAATTGCACCAGGCGCCGTTCCTGAGTAAACGCCGTGTCGAATGCGCTGGCGCTGTTCAGTTGGATGCGGCTGCCGTCGTTCAACGCCACCCAACGCCGTTCGCCGGTGGCAGTGCGATAGTCGGCCATCAAGGCGGGCAGCGGGGTGTAGTCGCGGCCAAACCAGGTCAGGCCGGCCGCACCAGCCACCAGGCCGAGCAGCTTCAACCCTTCGCGACGGCTGATACGTCGACGTGCACCGTGCAGGGCGTGGCGGCCGACCTGCGCGGGCAGGTGGCTGAACTCATCATTCATCGCCGCCACCCGCTGCCAGACCTGCTGGTGTTCGGCGCTGGTGTGCAGCCAGCGCTCGAACGCAGCGGTGCTGGCGTCGTCGGCGACGTTGAAGCGCAGCTTGATCATCCACTGGATGGCCTGGTCGAGCAGGCGCGGGTCAGAGGTCGGCATAGCGCAACCGATAGCAGGCGTGCAGCGCCTTGGACAGGTCACGCTCCACCGTGGCCTTGGACACCCCGAGGCGCAGGGCGATCTGCGCGCAGGTCAGGCCGTCCAGTTGCGCCAGCAGGAACGCTTCACGCACCCGCGGCTTGAGCTGGTCGAGCAGGCGGTCGATACGTTCCAGGCTGTCGAGAATCAGCAGGCGGGTTTCTTCCGACGGCACGTCGGCCTGGGGGAAATGCGCAAGGCTTTCGAGGTAGGCGCGCTCCAATTCCCGGCGTCGGTACTGGTCGATCATCAAGCTGCGGGCGATGCTGCTCAGGTACGCGCGCGGCTGCAGCACGGCCTGCTGTTTGCGTGCGTTGAGCAGGCGCACAAAGGTTTCCTGCGCCAGGTCGGCGGCACGTTCACGGCAACCGGTACGTCGGCTCAACCAGCCGCGCAGCCAGGAGTGATGGGTGTGATAAAGCTGGCCGATGGCGGCATGGTCCAGTGGGTGATCGCTCGACATGGGCATCCTGGCGCAGCAGTCTTAATTGATAATGTTTCGCATTCTAGACGCTGGTCGTGGCCATTCGCAATTGCCGATGAACAATGTATCCAGCACAATTTTTTGTTCGCCCCGGGCCCACGCACTAATCTGCAGGCTTTTCCCCGGTGGACGGCTTGAGCATGATCGACTTTGCGACCCTGGCGGTTTTTTCAGGTGCTGTGCTGTTGTTGCTGTTATCCCCGGGGCCGAACATGGCCTTTGTGATCAGCCATGGCGTCACCCACGGCTGGCGTGGGGGAGTGGCCTCGGCCCTGGGCATCGGTGTCGCCGACATACTGCTGAGCGCATTGACCGCCAGCGGTGTGACGGCGTTGGTCGCCAGTTGGCCGCCATCCTTTGACGTGATCCGCTATGCGGGTGTGGTCTACCTGCTGTGGCTGGTGTTCAAGACGCTGCAGAAAAAACCTGGGCCAGATACTGCCCACCTGCACCGTGTGCCCCTTGGCCGGGTGTTTCTGCAGGCCATGCTGAACAGCCTGCTCAACCCCAAAGCGTTGCTGTTTTTTGTGGTGTTTTTGCCGCAGTTCGTACGGCCCCAGGCCGGCTCCATCGCCGTGCAGTTGATGCTGTTGGGCGGCGTGCTGACCTTGATCGCTGGGGTGTTTCACCTGCTGCTGGGCATTTTCGGCGGGGCGCTGAGCCGCTTCTTCGCCAGGCGCCCAAAAGGCGCCTGGCTACAGAAATGGGGCTTGGCGACGGTGCTGAGCGTGCTGGCGGTGCGCCTGGCGGTGATGTCGCGCCCAACCTGACCCCATGGGGTGAAGGGATTGTGCGGCGAGCAAGCGGTCTGGGGCCAAACGAGCTTGTTGTGGCCAGACGAACTTGTTGTGGTGAACGAGCTTGCTCGCGCCGGGGCTGCGCAGCAGCCCCTCCAAAGCTTGGGGCCGCTTCGCGCCCCAGCGCGAGCAAGCTGGCTCACCACAGGTACAGGCTCAGCCCAGCCGTGCTGCTGCGCGCGCGACGATTTCACCGCGCACCCTGCGCGATTCGGCGGTGCGTTTGTTGGCTTCTTCCCGCACATGCGCAGGCGCTGTGTCCGGGCGACCCGAATTGAACGGCGGCGCCGGCGCGTATTCGATCTGCAACTGCACCAGTTGCGCCGCCGCTTCGCTGTACAGTTCCGCCGCCAGCACCAGGGCAAAGTCGATACCGGCGGTAATGCCACCGCCGGTGAACAGGTTGCCGTCACGCACCACGCGCTCCTGTACCGGGATGGCGCCGAGCGGGGCGAGCATGTCGTGGTAGGCCCAGTGCGTCGTCGCCTTGCGCCCGCGCAGCAACCCCGCCGCGCCGAGCACCAGCGAGCCGGTGCACACCGAGGTCACGTAGCGTGCGGTATGCGCCTGGGCCTTGAGGAAGTCCAGGGTCTGCGGGTCTTCCATCAATGGGCCCACGCCGGAACCGCCGGGCACGCAGATCACATCCAGCGTCGGGCAGTCGGCATAGGTCATGGTAGGGGTGAACACCAGGCCCGTGCTGGAGGTGACCGGCGCCAGGTCCTTCCATACCAGGTGCAGTTTCACGTCCGGCAGCGAACCCAATACGTCGTAGGGGCCGGTCAGGTCCAGTTGCTGAGTGCCGGGGAACAACAGAAAGCCGATCTGCAAGGTCATGAATGAAGCTCCGAGAAAGGGGTAGACGACCTCACTCTAGCGGCCTAGGCTTTGGCGAATACGCCATTGAACCCACGAATCACGCCAACTATGCCCAGAATTGTCCACGTACTCGCTTTCGAGAATGCCCAGGTGCTCGACGTCACCGGGCCGCTGCAGGTGTTTGCGTCGGCCAATGACCTGGCGCGCCAGCGTGGCGTGCCGTTGCCTTACGCGGTCACGGTGATCGCCGACCAGGCCGGACCGGTAATGACCTCCGCCGGCCTGGCGCTGGTGGCCGAGCCGTTGCCTGCGGTCGACCAGCCCTGCGACACCCTGGTGATCGCGGGTGGCTGGGGCGTGTACGGCGCCGCTGAAAAGCCTGCACTGGTGGATTGGGTGCGCGAAAAAGCCCGGCATACCCGGCGCATGGCCTCGGTGTGCACCGGTGCGTTTTTGCTGGCGGCCAGTGGCTTGCTCGATGGTTGCCGCGTCGCCACCCACTGGACCCGTTGCGAAGAACTGGCGCGCAAGTTTCCGGCGCTGACCGTGGAGCCCAACCCGATCTTTATCCAGCAGGGCGCGGTGTGGACCTCCGCCGGTGTGACCGCCGGCATCGACCTGTGCCTGGCCCTGGTCGAAGAGGACCTGGGCCGCGCCGTGGCCCTGGAAGTGGCGCGGCACCTGGTGGTGTTCCTGAAGCGCCCCGGCGGCCAGTCGCAATTCAGCGTGACCCTGTCCCTGCAAAAGGGCGGCAGCCGTTTCACCGAACTGCATGCCTGGATAGCCGAACATCTGACCCTCGACTTGAGTATTCCGACCCTGGCCGCCCAGGCCGGCATGAGCGAGCGCAGCTTCGTGCGCCACTACCGCGCCGAAACCGGCCAGACGCCCGCGCGCGCGGTGGAGCTGATCCGTGTCGAAAGCGCGCGCCGGCAACTGGCCGACAGCACCACGTCGATCAAGCGCATCGCCGTGCAGTGTGGTTTCGGCTGCGAAGAAACCTTGCGCCGCAGCTTTATGCGGGCCTTGTCGGTGACGCCCCAGGCCTACCGCGAGCGGTTCTCGCCGGTGGCCTAGGCGAGCAATTCAAACAGGGCGTCGAGGGTAGCCTGCGGTGCTTCCTGGGGAATATTGTGGCCCACGCCCGGCAATACCTGGCGTCGGTAAAAAGCGCTGAAATGCTCCACGTCGTCATCCTCTTGCGACGGCGGGCCCACGCCGTCATCGGCGCCGCACAGCGAAATGCTCGGCACCGCAATCGCCGGTTGCCGCGCCAGGGCCTGCTCGATGGCTTCCAGCGCCGGATCGCCAGGCGCATACATGAAACGATGGCGATAGGAGTGAATCACCACCTCGACAAAGTCCGGGTTATCGAATGACGGCGCCGTCTGCCCATACAGCCCCGGCCCTTCGGCCCAGGACGGCGACCACAGCGACCACAGCAACTCACACAGTTCGCGGCGATTGGCCGTCAGCCCGTCCACACCGCGCTGGGTGTGGAAGTAGAACTGGTACCACAACCGATGTTCCGTCACCGGCGCCCGTGGCTGGCGCGACCTGGCAATGTCCTGGATGTTATAGCCATCGCCCGTTACCAGCCCGCGTACCCGTTCGGGCCACAGCGCCGCGACGATACACGCGGCGCGCCCGCCCCAGTCATACCCGGCCAGGGTGGCGCGCGGGATCGACAGCGCATCCATGAAATCCAGCAGATCCTTGCCCAGCGCCGCCTGTTGGCCGGAGCGCATCACCTGCGCGTTGATAAACCGCGTAGGGCCATAACCGCGCAGGTACGGCACCAGCACCCGGTAGCCGCGTTCGGCCAGCACCGGCGCAATCTCGTCATAGCCGCGTGGGTCGTAAGGGAAACCATGCAGCAGGATCACAGGCTCGCCGTCGATGGGACCGTGGGTTTCATACGCCACATCGAGCATGGAGGTGCGCACGTAGAGGAGGGGGGCGGTGATGGTCATGGTGGGCTCCTGTCAGGTGTTGGAACTCTAGTCGAAAGACATGACGGGATGCCCTGCCTGTAAAGGCAGGGCAGGGCGCCTCAGGGCTGCCAGGTCGTCTTCTCGCCACTGAGCTTGCGGTCCAGGAACGTCGCCGCGCTGATCAACGCCAGATGGCTCAACGCCTGGGGCGTATTGCCCAGGTGGCGGGCCTGGCTGTCGAACTCTTCGGCATACAGGCCCAGCGGGTTGGCGTAGCGCAGCAGTTGTTCGAATTCCAGGTGGGCCTTCTCCACTTGCCCGGCGCGGGCCAGGCATTCGACGTACCAGAACGAGCAGGCGGCGAATGCGCCTTCGGTGCCTTGCAGGCCGTCGATCGCGTTGTCGTCGTTGCGGTAGCGGTAGACCATGCCGTCGCGCACCAGGCTTTTCTGGATCGCCTGCAACGTGCTCAGCCAGCGCGGGTCGGTGGCGGCGACAAAACGCACCAGCGGCATCAGCAGCATCGAACCGTCCAGGGCGGTGCTGCCGATGTGCTGCACGAAATGCCCGCGTTCTTCGTTCCAGAAGTTGCTCCAGATATCGGCATAGATCGCCTGGCGGGTCTGGTCCCAACGTGCAAACGGCGCCGGCAACGAGCGCTTGGAGGCCAGGCGGATCGCACGGTCCAGGGCCACCCAGCACATCAGCCGCGAATGCAGGAAGTGATGCTGCTCGCCGCGCATTTCCCAGATGCCCACGTCTTTCTGGTTCCAGATTTCACACACCTGGTCAGCGACTTCCACCGTGTGTTTCCAGCCCTCGTGGGAGATGGCTTCGCCGTACTTGTTGACCAGGTACACCGCGTCCATCAACTCGCCATAGATATCCAGCTGGACCTGGTCGACCGCGCCATTGCCGACGCGCACCGGCTTGGCGCCGCCGTGGCCGCCGAGGTGTTCCAGCGCGGTTTCGGGCAGCTCCTGGCGGCCGTCGATGCCGTAGAGGATATGGATCTTGGTCGGCTGGCCACAGCAATCGCTGACCCGGCCCTTGAGCCAGCGCATATAGGCGTTGGCCTCGTCGACAAAACCCAGGCGCATAAACGCGTAGACGGTAAACGAGGCGTCGCGGATCCAGGTGTAGCGGTAGTCCCAGTTGCGTTCGCCCGCAGGCGTTTCCGGCAAACCGAAGGTGGCCGCGGCGATGATTGCGCCGTGTTTGCGCGAGGTCAGCAGCTTGAGGGCCAGGGCCGAGCGGTTGACCATTTCGCGCCAGCGCCCGCGGTAGTTCGACTGCGCAATCCAGCCGCGCCAGAACTTCAAGGTGTGGGCCAGGGCCAGGTCGGTGCAGACACTGCCCACACGCTCATCGTCCTGGCCGCCGAGTACAAACTCGGCGCCTTCTTCCTGATCCAGGGTGAAGCGGGCCACGGCGGCGTTATCTTCGATCTGCAACGGATGGCTGCCGCACAGGCGCATGCCCGGCTGGCCATCGGCGTTGAAACAGACGCTGGCGTTATCCAGGCTCGTCTCGGTGGGCGCTCGCGCATAGTCATGGCGCACGGCGCAGCGCAGGTGGAGGGTGGCTGTGCCGCTGACCACGCGTACGCGGCGAATCAGCAGGGGCAAGTCGTCGATTTCTTCGCTGATGACCAGCAGGTCGGTGATTTCCACCACGGCTTCATCGCTGAGCCAACGGGTTTGCAGCACATTGGTGTCGGGCAGGTAGATCTGTTCGCGGCGGGCGTTGGGCAGGTCCGGGGTGAGTTGGAACGTGCCGGCATCGGGGGTGTCGAGCAGTGAGCAGAAGATCGACGGGCTGTCGAACTCCGGCCAGCAGAAGAAATCGATGCTGCCTTTATCGTTTACCAGCGCTGCGCTGCGCATGTCGCCGATGATGCCGTGGGCATCGATGGCGCTTTGTGGTTCTTTTTTCAAATCAACCATTGTCACGAAACTCCGGGTAAAGGCTCATGCCGCCATCAATGAACAGGGTGCTGCCGACCACGTAATCCGAGGCGTCACTGGCCAGCCATACCACGGCGTTGGCCACGTCCTCCACATCGCCGACCCGGCCATAGGGGATCAACTTGAGCAGCGCCTGTTCCGCCGCACCTTCGGTGGCGGCACGGTTGATCGCCGTACGAATCGCCCCCGGCGCAATGCCGTTGATACGGATGCGCTGTTCACTGACCTCCTGGGCGAGGGTGCGCATCAGCATCTCAACGCCGCCCTTGGACGCCGCGTAATTCACATGCCCGGCCCAGGGGATCAACTGGTGCACCGAGCTCATGTGGATGATTTTGCCGGCGGCGCGGGATACGCCTTCACGGATGCCCTGGCGCTTGAAGAGGCGCACGGCCGCACGGGCACAGAGGAACTGGCCGGTGAGGTTGACGCCGATCACGGCGTTCCAGTCGTCGAGGGTCATGTCGACGACGGCGGCGTCCTTCTGCATGCCGGAGTTGGCCACCAGAATGTCCAGATGGCCGAACGCCTCGAGGGTCTTTGCGAACAGGCGTTCTACATCGGCTTCTTTAGACACGTCGGCGCCGATGGCAATCGCCCGGCCGCCCTCGGCGTTGATCTGCTCTGCCAAGGCCTCGGCAGGCGCGGCCTGGCTGTTGTAATTGAGCACCACCGCAGCGCCGGCTTGCGCCAGGGCCCTGGCCGCACCGGCGCCGATACCGGAACTGGCGCCCGTTACCAGTGCCACTTGTTGCTCCAACGAGATATGCATTGCCCACCCGACCTTGAATTCGTGAGTTCAAGTAGCTGACTGGCGGTGCGTAACGGAAGTTCAGCCGTGTGAAATTAGCGACTACAACCATGGTGAAAAATGGAATAACAGAATAATAAAAAATAACCATAAGATACTAAAAAACCGCTAAAAAGCGTTTGACAGGGTTTTTTGCCCCGTGTCTTATAAGCACACCTCAACCCGTTCCGCTGGTAGTTCGGAAGTCATGCGGAGTCACCTATAAGAGATGCCTATGTGTTTATCGGCAGCTATAGGGGAACTACCAGAGCAGGGAGCTACGCCGTTGCCTAAGTTAGTCATCTTCGATTGCGACGGTGTACTTGTCCAAAGCGAAGAGATCACCCTGTCTGTATTGATCGGCATGCTTAATGCTCACGTACAGGACGGCAAGACACTGGATAGTGCGTATTTCATTGAGCACTTTCGTGGAAGGAAGATTGCCGATTGCCTGCGCGAAGTAGAACCGTTATTGGGTATTTGTTTGCCCCCTCAGTTTGAAGAGGACTTCCGAGTTCGAGCGCTGGAAGCATTGACGCTTAATGTGAAAGCGACTGATGGGATACTTGACGTATTGGAAGTGCTGGAAACTCCCTATTGCGTAGCCTCGAGTGCGCCGCGCAATAAGATAGAACAGTGTTTACGCCTTGTGGGGTTGTTGCCTTATTTCGAGGGGCGAATATTCAGTTGTTATGAATTGGGGCGTTGGAAGCCTGATCCGCTGGTGTTTTTAACGGCGTGTGAAACTTACAGCGTTGAACCCTGTGATGCGCTGGTGATTGAAGACAGTGTCACAGGGATTCAAGCCGCCGTGGCAGCCACTATAAAAGTCCTGGGTTTTGGTCCGTTATCTCGACATCGAATATTGGCCGAAGCCGGCGCGTTACCTTTTGCCGATATGCGTGAGTTACCGACCCTCATTGATCACGTTACTCAAGGAGCAAGTGTTGTGGGAACACTGGGTTATATAGAGCGACTTAAACGTAATGATCCACGTTCGGAAGTGTGGTGGGATTCGTCGCCCGTGGTGTACGCACCGTATAAACAGCATTTGTTGGACAAGTACCCCGCGGCCGCCGCCCATATCGAACAGTTGATGCCGCAGGATCTCTCCCAGCCCTGGGGCTTCAGCAGTGTGACCACCAATCCCCGGCTGGTGACGGCGGCGATCCTCGACAAGAAAGAGTATTGGTCGTCGCGTTTTAATCTGGCCAGCCTGTCTCCCGGGGAATTGCGCAAGCAGCTGTACAACGAAGTGATTGCAGAAGGCGCCTCGATGCTCAAGCCGCTGTGGGTGCAATCGGCTCAGGCCGATGGTTGGCTATGCGCCCAGGTCGACCCGTCGGACGTGCGGTGCAGCGAACGCATGACCACGCGGGGCCTGGAGCTGCATCGCCTGGCCGCGAATGTGATGGTGAAAGTGCCGGGCAGCCTGGAGGGTTTCGCGACGATCGAACACCTGGTGGCCCAAGGCGTTTCGGTCAACATCACGTTCTGCTTCACCGTTTCGCAGTTCCAGGCCGGTATCCAGGCGATAGAGCGGGGCATCGCCTGCGCCCACCGCAATGGCGTCGACACCGGCCGTTGCAAGTATGTGATCACCTTTATGATCGGGCGTTTTTCCTGCCAGCCCGAGTTCGCCTTGCAGGCCGCCGAGCGTGGCCTGACGCTGGGCCCGGAGGACATGCGCTGGGCTGAGCTGATGATCTACCAGCAGATCCAGGCCCTGGTCGCGGCTTCGAAGGTGCCGGTCAAGACCCTGCTTTCCAGTATCAAGGTCGACGTTGACGAGCGTGGCCACAAGCACTGCTGGCACCTGGAAAAGACCGGGCTGACCACCACGTGCTACACGCTGACGCCGGAGGTGGTGGAGTTTCTGATCGAGCGTGAAAGCCACGGCAAACCGGTGGCACCCGCCTGTGAACCCCAGCAGGCGCCGGCTGAGACGTTCGCCCGGCTCATTCGCATTCCGTACTTCTGCGAAGCCTATTTCATCGACAGCATCGAGCCCTACGACTTTGGCAATCACGAGGCGTTTATTAACGCCTGCAACGAGGCCAACAGCGCGCATCGGCGCCTGACCGATTACTGCGTGCGCCTGTGTCCGGTGGCGAAGCCTTTCGCACGCTCGCTCAACGCCATCCTGGCCGCTGAATACGGGGTGCTGGCATGAACAAGATGGTCGGGTTGTGGGCGCACCCGCGTTCCCGTTCCACCGTGTTGGAACGGGTGTTTATCGAGCGGGGGGATTTTGAGGTCTTCCACGAGCCGTTTGCCCATATGGCGTTTTCCGCAGATTCAGTGATTCCTTCGGATGAATGGGATCACAGTTTGCCCACCACCTATCAAGGCATCAAAGAGCAACTGCTCAAGGCCCGGGAAAGTACCAATGTCTTTCACAAAGACATGTGTTACCACTGCCTGGATGACTTGAAAGTTGACCGGGACTTCCTGGCGCAACAACACAATATTTTTATTATTCGCGAACCCGCCAGCAGCATTATTTCCCATCACCGGGTACACCCCGATATGCCCGTGCAGGCCATCGGGCATAAAGCCTTGTACGAGATTTTTTGTGTGGTCACCAAACTCATCGGAAAAGTGCCTTATGTGATTAATGCCGATGACCTTGCCGCCGAGCCGGAGCGTGTCATTCGTAAACTGTGTGACTACTTGCAGATTGAATTTTTGCCCCACGCCATGACATGGAAACGCGAATGTCCACGACAGTGGAAAACCTGGAGAAGTTGGCATGTGGCGGCGGAGAACAGTGAACGCATTGCTCTGCCGGATAAACCTGCTATCGATATGGACGCTTTCGATCGGTCGCCAAAATTAAAAGCCTTTTACGAATACCACCGACCCTTCTACGCACGCATGAATGAATTTTGCCAATAAGGATTGTTGTATGAAAAAGTTGATTGTCACCGGTGCGGCCAATGGGATCGGCCGGGCTACTGTGGAAAAGGCTATCCAGGCAGGTTATTTCGTTATTGGTGCCGACAAGGATGCCGAAGGCCTGCGTGCGTTACAGCGCACTTATACGGCGGATGTATTGGAAACCCATTTCGCAGACTTTTCGGATAATGCGCTGATCAAGGGGTTTATACCTGCGCTGTACGAGCGCCACGCAACTATTCATGCATTAATCAATAACGCCGGTATTTACCACGGCAAAAGTATCTACGCCTATTCCGATGCCGAAGTGGACGAAATCCTGACTGTGAACCTCAAGGCCTTGGTCTATCTCTCCAAAGACTTCGCCGAACGGGAGATGAAACACGAGGCGCCGCGCAGCATCGTCAATATCGCCTCGGTGGCGGGCGAAGTGGGCAGTTGCGATGCCTTGTACGGCGCCACCAAGGCGGCGGTGATCGGCCTGACCAAAGCCAATGCCTGGAATTTCGCGCCGTTCGTGCGGGTTAACGCAGTGTCGCCGGCGCTGATCCATGACACCGCCATCTACGACACCATCCCTGAATACCGCCGCGCCGAGTACGCGCGCCAGGAGATCCTCAAGGAACCGATCCTGCCCGGCGGTGTTGCCGAGGTCATTTTGCTGGTGATCAGCGATGCCATGCGGCATGTCACCGGCAAGGTCATTCCGGTAGACAACGGAGCCTACCCACGATGAGCCCGTCAGCCCCCAAGAAGAAACTGCTGCTGGTGGGCGCAGGCAACCTGTGCCTGCAGATCCTGAAGATTCTCGGGCCGAAAAATGCCTTTGAATTCGTGGTGCTGGGGCGCAATGAAGACGCGACCGTGCGGCTGTGCAACCTGGTGGCACTGTCGTGTGCACAGTTGGGGCAAGACATCACGATCAAGCCGGTGATCGCCGACCTCACCGATATCGACCGGGTCACCCAGGTGCTGCGTGCAGAGGCGCCGGACCTGGTGGTGAACTGCGCGTCGTTGCAGTCGTGGCGGGTGATCACCGGGTTGCCCAGGCTCTCGTTCGAGCAGCTCGACCAGGCGCAGTTCGGCCCCTGGCTGCCCATGCACCTGACGCTGATGCATCACTTGATGCAGGCGGTGAAAGCCTCCGGTATCGCGGCCAGGACGGTCAACGCGGCCTTTCCCGATGCGGTCAACCCGATCCTGGCCAGGGTCGGGCTGGCGCCGGATATTGGCGTGGGCAATGTAGCCAACCTGATCCCGGCGCTGCGATTTTCCATCGCGCGGCTGCTGGAGTGTGCGCCCGCCGATGTGCAGGTGCATCTGTATGCCCAGCACTATTTCAGCCACTACGTGCCGCGCGGCGGCTTGCCCCCGCGTGCCAGCTACCGCTTGTTGTATGAGGTGCGCGACCGCCCGGCTGCGGCCCACCTGCCGGCCGAAGCGATTTTTTCCACGGTTAAATCCGAGTTCCGCCGCCTGGGCGGTATCGATGGGCAGTTCCTCACGGCGTGCTCGGCCGTCACCGTGATCGAAGGGCTGTTTTCGCCCACGCCGGTGCTGGTGCACGCGCCCGGCCCGCTGGGGTTGCCGGGCGGCTATCCGGTGTGGCTGCAGGAGGGGCAGATCAAGGTGCAGTTCAGCGCCGACTGCCCCCAGGACGAAGCGGTGCGCATCAATACCATCTGCCAGAGCCAGGATGGCATCGATGAAATTCATTGCGATGGCTCGGTCACCTATAACCCGCAATGCATGGCCGTGATGCAGGCGATGCTGGGGTACTCGAAGAAAACCATGTCCATCGAACAGTCCGCCGAATTTGCCCGCGAGCTGTCGAGCAAATACCTGTCTTTCAAACATTCAACCTGGTAGGTGTGTGATGAATCGGATGTCGGTGCACAAGCGCGGCGAAGTCGCCAGTTACGCCACGCAATACTCGAAAAAATTCGTCGAGCGCTGGGATGACTTGATCGATTGGGACAAAAGAAAGGCGGGGGAGAACGGGTTCTTTGAAAACCTGCTGAAGCAGCACGGCGTGAAGTCGGTGATCGACGTCTCCACGGGCAGTGGTTTTCATGCGGTCCAGCTTAAGCAGGCGGGGTTCGATGTCGTCGCCACGGACGGCAGCAGCACGATGTTGACCAAGGCCCGGGAGAATTTTCGGCAACGCGGGTTGGCGATCGAATCGCACTACCGGGATTGGCAGGCCCTCGATCCCGCCGAGCTGGGGCGCTTCGATGCCGTAGTGTGCCTGGGCAGTTCGTTGTGCCATGTGTTTGCCGCCCATGAACGGCTGGAGGTGCTGGAGAGATTCAGGGCATTGCTCAATCCGGGCGGCTTGCTGATTGTGGATCAACGTAACTTCTTTGCCATTCGCGCAGGCAAGTTCAAATCCAGCGGTCATTACTATTACTGCGGCACGCAGGCATCCGTCGGCCTGGGGCAGGTGGATGAGCACGTGTGTGAGTTCATCTACTCCTTTGATGACGCCGAGCAGTACCGGTTGCAGGTCTATCCGCTGTTGCCGGGTGAGTTGAAGGGGGAGGTGCTCAAGTCCGGATTTTGCGCCCATGAGAGTTACGGGGATTTCCAGCGTGACTACGACATGATGAATTGTGATTTTGTCATCCACACCGCACGCGCCGTTTAAGGAGTACCTGATGAGCACACTGGTACACAGTAGCGCGCGCCCGTTGGACAGCGTCGTGCTGGCGGTGGTGTTGACCGGGTTCGTGGCCAGTACCTACGGGTTTGGCGTCTACCTGTTCGCCAACCTGGTGGTGGACATGCGCCGCGACATCGGTTTCGACTACACCACGGTGGGCCTGATCACCGGCGGTGCGCAGATCGGCTTCCTGCTGTTTTCATCGGTCACCAGTTATATCAGCCGTTTTTTCGAAGGCTGGAAAATCAGCCTGGTGTCGACGCTGATGACCTCCCTGGCGCTGTTGGGGCTGAGTGTCAGCAACAGTATCTGGCTGTCCGGGGCGTTGTTGATTTTGCTCGGCGGCTGCTCGGCCTCGGTGTACATCCCGTTGGCGGAGATTGTCACCAAGGGCTTCAGCCCGGGGAATCGCTCGCGGGTCATGGGGCTGATTTCCAGCGGCACCAGCTACGGCGTGTTCATCAATGGCTTGCTGGTGTCGTTCCTCACCCTGCAGGGTGGCTGGCGCTCGATCTGGCTCACCGCGGGCCTGATCTCGGTGGCCCTGTGCGTGGTGGCCTGGTTTCTGCTGCGCAACCTGGTGGCGGACAAGGACGCCGGTTTTTCCGGGCAGCGTTCGACGGTCTTCGACAGTCACGCACCTTGGTTGAGTCGCTCGCTGTACCTGACCTGGGCCATTGCCTTTTTGAACGGGATGGCGCTGTTGCCGTTCCAGACTTACCTGGCTCCGTTTCTGCGGGATGAGTTGGGAGTGTCGGTGCAGGACGCCGGGTTTGTCTGGACCACCATCGGTGCGGTGGGCATGGCCTCGGGCTTTCTGGTGGGGTGGATCGCCGACAAGGTGGGCGTCAGGGCGTCGCTGGCCATGTGCTTTCTGAGTGCGGGGCTGGCCGCCACCCTGGTGTTCAGTTTCAACAGCCTCCCGCTGTTCTACCTGGCGGCATTTTTGTTTGCGCTGGCGTTCTACCCCATCTTCGGGCTTGTCCCCAGCTACATCGGGCAAATCGTGCCGGTCAGCCGACTGACCCAGGCATTCGGCATTGCCAATGTGCTGATCGGCCTGGGGGGCGTGTGCGGCAACTTCCTGGGCGGTTTCTCCAAGGACCTGACCGGCTCGTTCGCAACCGTCTACTGGGTGGTTGCGCTGTTGCTGTTCGTGCAATGCGTGATGGTGTTCCTGTTGGGTAAACCGCCTGTGGCGGTGACGGAGGGTGAGCGGCCATGAGTCATTTTGCGGAACGTCCAGAGCGGAATCTGCATGCGTTTGCGTTCAGCCATCTCGGCGCGGAACGCTCGCGTATGGGGCAAAAGCCCTTGGTCATCTGGATGACGGGCATCTCGGCGGCCGGCAAGTCGACGATTGCCGATGCGCTGGACAGCGCCTTGCAGGCGCAGGGGCGCTTGACCTGCATCATTGACGGCGATTCGGTGCGCGGCGGCCTGTGCCGCGACCTGGGTTTTACCGACAGCGACCGCGACGAGAATATCCGGCGGGTCGCGGAGGTCGCGCGCTTGATGCTGGAAGCGGGGCTGGTGGTGATCGTGGCGCTGATCTCACCGTCGGCGGCCAGCCGGCATTACGCGCGCGCCATTATCGGCAATGAGCATTTTGTCGAGGTGCATGTGGACGCGCCGCTGGAAACGGCCGAACAACGTGACCCTAAGGGCTTGTACAAAAAAGCCCGCCTGGGGTTGATCCAACACTTCACCGGGATTGACTCGAACTACGACGTGCCGATCTTTCCGGAAGTGCACGTGGACACCCAGGCGCTGTCTGTCGAACAGTCTGTCGCGACTATTCTCGATTGGATGGCCCGCAACGACGGGCGTACATAGCCGCTGGTCTTTGCGCCGCGGTGGCGGTGCCTGCACCTTCAGAAAACAAGGTAATCTGCGCCATCGCAGGCATACCGCGTTTTTTCAGGAGCAGGCATGACGCATTTCACCGGCACTGCAAAATCCATCCGTCTGATCGGCGGGGCCCAGGTGTTGGACTTCATCAATACCACCAACGGCCGCCGCCCTGGTTCCCCACTCAAGGTCATGGAAGAGCGGCTCACCAGTTTTCAGTTTTTCTTTGAATGGGCGCTGCACGCCTCGCTGATCTCTGCCCAGGAGTTCGCTGAATACAAGGCCATGGTGTTTGAGTCGCCTATTTCCTACCAGCCGGATCTGGACGCCATCATTGCGTTCCGCGAATGCCTGTATGCCGTGTTTTATCCATTGTCCTTGCGCCAGGCTGCGGCCGATGACGCCTTGCAGCAGATCAACCTGAATTTCCAGCAAGGCACCACCTGGCGGGTGCTGCGCACGGTTGACGGGACGCCGGCCTGGGCGTGGAAAACCTGCACCTCTGCCCAGGAACTGAGTGCAATGTTGATCGGGCGCCTGGCGATCGAGGCCACGCAGTTGCTGGTGTCCGGTGATCTTCGCGTGCTGAAGTGCTGCACGGCCACCGACTGTGATTGGCTATTCCTGGATATCTCCAAGAACAAACTGCGCAAATGGTGCCAGATGAGCGTGTGCGGCAGCCGGGAGAAATTGAGTCGCCTTAAACAGGCGCTTTAGTTTCCAGGCAGTGGCGCGGTCGACGGGTAGCAATTGCTCCACTTAATAGGAAGCATTACTATTCACGCCCCGCCTCCCCAGTGCCCTCGCGATGATCCCTCAGCCGCCCCGCAGAACAGGCTTTTTCGAGCACTACGAAGAGTTGATCGGCACCTGGACACGCCGCCTGAGAAACCGTCAGCAGGCCGAGGACCTGGCCCATGACACCTTTGTGAGAGTGCTGGAGACCACCACCTCCCAGGTAGAGCAACCGCGCGCTTATCTGCATCAAACTGCGCGAAATATCGCCGTGGACGCCTACCGACGCGAAGACCGGCGCGAAGCCATGGCGTTGGAAGCCTTTGATCAGAGCCAGCCCCACGGCGGTGACCCGGAGCATTTCATGCACGCGATCCAACTGGCGGACTCCATCGAGCGGGCATTGGCCGAGTTGCCGCTCAACTGCCGCAGGATCTTTATCTGGCAGAAGATCGAGGGCCTGACCCAGCAGGAGATCGCCGAGCGCCTGGGCTTGTCCAAGAACATGGTGGAAAAGTATATGATCCGCACCCTGCGGCATTTGCGTGACCGCCTGGACGCGATGGCCCCATGACACAAGCTCGCTCTGAAACAGGACCTTCCATGATGGATAACCGTGCCCGCGACGAAGCCGCGCAATGGTTTGTACGCCTGCAAGACGCTGGGTTGGACGCCACCGAGCGCGAGCGTTTTGATGCGTGGCGCAGTGAAAAGCCCGAGCACCAATATG
Source organism: Pseudomonas sp. GW821-FHT09D08 (assembly GCF_059416305.1). NCBI lineage: Bacteria > Pseudomonadati > Pseudomonadota > Gammaproteobacteria > Pseudomonadales > Pseudomonadaceae > Pseudomonas > Pseudomonas sp. GW821-FHT09D08. Next base: position 133,723 of record NZ_JBWKOX010000012.1, on the reverse strand, counting down.
AATTCGATGTGCTGCAAGGCCTGTGGAGCGCCGCCGACCTGGTGCCCAAGGCCCGCTTGCAGGCGTTGGGCGAGGCGCCGGCCGGGCGTCCAAAACGTCGTGGCGTGTTGCGTTACGCCGTCGCGGCCAGTGTGGTTGCCGTGGCCTTGGGGCTCGGCTTGTTCAGCGGCCTTGATCATCCGAAGCCCTACCGGGCCGATTTCAGCACGCGCCTGGGTGAGCATCGCCAGGTGGCATTGCCCGACGGCTCGATGATGGATTTGAACAGCCGCAGTGTTGTCTCGGTGCACTACGAAAAAGGCCGCCGCAGTGTTGAACTCAAGCAGGGCGAGGCCATGTTCAGTGTCGAGCATGACACCCGCCGTCCCTTTGTGGTCGCCGCCGGTGCAGGGCAGGTGACGGTCACCGGCACGCGCTTTGATGTGCGTCGCGATGACGACCAGACCCGTGTGGTGGTCGAGGCCGGTACGGTGAAGGTGCAAGGGCGCTCACCGAACGAGGGGGTGACGCTGACGGCGGGGCTGGGGACCCATATCAATGACCAAGGCCTGGTGGCAGCGTCCTACGCAGTGAATGCCGAGGAACTGACGGCCTGGCGCAGCGGCAAACTGGTGTTCAACAACGCCTCCCTGGGTGAAGTCGCCCGTGAGGTGTCGCGTTATCGCGAGCGCCCGTTGCGCGTCAGCACACCTGCCGTTGGCAACCTGCGACTGACCAGTGTGTTCAAGGCCAATGACACCGATGCCTTGCTCAAGGCCTTGCCCCATATCCTGCCCGTGGCCCTGCGGACCTTGCCGGACGGCAGCCAGGAAATTATTTCACGCTGAGATTCAGGTTTTTTCCGAGTTCTTCGTCTTCTCCTGCAACTGCAACTGGTTTGTATTAACAGCCGTGCACTCTTGCGATCACAGGACTAGGTTCGACGTGAAAAAACTTGCCGCCCATCACAATAAAATCTCCCACTGGGTGCCTCTGGCGCTGGTGCTCGCTGTCAGCACCTCCCTGCCTCTGGCCTACGCTGCCGAGGGTATTCATATCCAGGCCCAACCCTTGGGCGCGGCGCTGAGCCAGTTGGGCCAGCAGACTTCCCTGCAAGTGTTCTTCAGCCCCGAGTTGGTCGCCGGCAAGCAGGCGCCGGCGGTAGACGGCAACCTTTCCCCAGAACAGGCCCTGCGCCAGCTCTTGCAAGGTAGCGGCTTGGACTATCAGATCGATGCGGGCTCCGTGACCCTGCGCCCGCTGGGCAACGGCACCGGCGAGGCCGGCGCGCCTCTGGAACTGGGCACCACCGATATCAAGGTGGTCGGTGACTGGCTCGGCGATGCCGACGCCGAAGTGGTGCAGAACCACCCCGGCGCGCGCACGGTGATCCGCCGCGAAGCCATGGTCGAGCAGGGCGCAATGAACGTCGGCGACGTACTGCGCCGCGTGCCCGGCGTGCAGGTGCAGGAAGCCAACGGCACTGGCGGCAGTGATATTTCCCTCAACGTAGGCGTACGCGGCCTGACGTCGCGCCTGTCGCCACGCTCCACTGTGCTGATCGACGGCGTACCGGCGGCGTTCGCCCCGTATGGCCAGCCACAATTGTCGATGGCGCCGATTTCCGCCGGTAACCTGGACAGCATCGACGTGGTACGCGGCGCCGGCTCCGTGCGTTATGGGCCACAGAACGTCGGTGGCGTGATCAACTTTGTGACCCGTGCGATCCCCGAGAAATTCTCCGGCGAAGTCGGCAGCACCCTGCAAACCTCGGCCCACGGCGGCTGGAAGCACATCGACAACGCCTTTATCGGCGGCACGGCCGATAACGGCATCGGCGCGGCCTTGCTGTACTCCGGGGTCAATGGCAACGGCTATCGCAACAGCAACAACGGCAACGATATCGACGACGTGATCTTCAAGACCCACTGGGCGCCGACCGACCAGGACGATTTCTCGCTGAACTTCCACTATTACGACGCCAGCGCCGACATGCCTGGTGGCCTGACCCAGAAGCAGTTCGACGCCAACCCCTACCAATCGGTGCGTGACTGGGACAATTTCAGCGGCCGCCGCAAGGACGTGTCCTTCAAGTACATCCGGCAGATCGACGACCGTACCCAGGCTGAAGTGCTGACCTACTATTCCGACAGTTTCCGTGGCAGCAACATCGCCAACCGCGACCTGAAAACCCTCGGCTCCTACCCGCGCACCTACTACACCTTCGGCATTGAACCACGGGTGTCCCATGTGTTCGATGTAGGCCCCAGCACCCAGGAAGTCAGCGTCGGTTATCGCTACCTCAAGGAAGGCATGCACGAGCAGGCCACCAGCCTCAACCTGGTCAATAACGTACCGACACCGGGCGGGCAGAGTGATGGTCATGTCTACCAGGACCGCACCGGTGGCACCGAGGCCAACGCCTTTTATATCGATAACAAAGTCGATATCGGCAAGTGGACCATCACCCCGGGTATTCGCTTCGAAGACATCCGCACCGAATGGCACGACCGCCCGGTGGTTGCGTTGAACGGCACTCGCACTCAGGAAAAACGCCGCGAGATCCACAACAACGAACCGCTGCCGGCACTGAGCGTGATGTACCACGTGTCCGATGCCTGGAAACTGTTCGCCAACTACGAGACCTCGTTTGGCAGCCTGCAATACTTCCAGCTCGGGCAGGGCGGCACCGGCGACCAGACCGCCAACGGCCTGAACCCGGAAAAAGCCAAGACCTACGAGGTGGGGACACGCTACAACGACAGCGTGTGGGGCGGCGAGCTGACCTTCTTCTACATCGACTTCTCGGATGAGCTGCAATACGTCAGCAACGATGTGGGCTGGACCAACCTCGGCGCTACCCAACACACGGGTATCGAAGCCTCGGCCCACTACGACCTGTCGAACCTGGACCCGCGCCTCGACGGCCTTACGGCGAATGCCGGCTTCACCTACACCAAAGCCACCTCCGAAGGCGATGTACCCTTCAAGGGGCGTGACCTGCCGCTGTACTCCCGTGAGGTGGCCACCCTGGGCCTGCGCTACGACATCAATCACTGGACCCACAACCTGGATGTGTACGCCCAGTCCGGCCAACGCGCACCGGGTACCACCAGCACTTACGTCACCCAAGGCTCGGCGGACGGGCAGTTCGGCGATATTCCAGGTTATGTTTCGGTCAATGTGCGCAGCGGTTATGACTTCGGCGAACAGTTGTCGAACCTGAAGGTGGGCGTCGGCGTGAAAAACATCTTCGACCAGCAGCACTACACCCGTTCCAGTGATAACAATGCCGGCTTGTACCTGGGCGAGCCGCGTACGTTCTTCGTTCAGGCCAGCGTCGGGTTCTGATTCGTCCCGGTTTGGAAATATCGCAGCCCTTGGCCGGGCTGCGATTCTTCTGCCCATTTCCTACACTGTTTCGGCGCATCTTGCTGCTTGATCAGGAACCAATTCCGACAAAAAACCACACATGGGCTAGCTGACAAGCTTCGACTTCATGGTTGGAGCGCCCGGCTGAAGATTGCGCTCACCGTATTGGAGAAACTTATGTCGGTATCGATGCTCGATACACCCGTACCCACTTCATCAAACCCTGATCCTTCGCAGGTCAAATCCAGCCCTGCGGCAAACAACAGTCTTGCGGCACCGGCCGCACCCTCCTTCAGCGGTCAAAACGCTGCAAACGTCAGCTTCCAGTCCCGGGAAAGCGCGGCCGGGCCGGTGTTCGGCAGTCAATCGCCGGCGACTGCGCGTAATAGTGTTGCAGATCCGGTGGCCCATCAGAAAACCGCTCCTGCGCAGTCGGGCTTACTGGATCAGGTCAGGCATTGGGTGAACCCATGGTTGGGTTGGGGGCGACCACCGCACCATCCAGGTTGGAGCAATCCTCCACCCCGCCCCCTGCCTGTCATCAGCAACCCACCGCCACGACCCTTTCCTACTTGGCCAGGCAGGCCTGATCCGCATTATTCCCTCAAGAACAATGAACAATTGGCCGTGCAGTTGCGTGACAACTTCAATGCCTTCAGGGACCCAAGGAACCCTGGGTATATCAGCAACGACAGCATTCGAGCGATGGCGAATAAAGGGTGGTCTCCGTTTCCCAGCACCAACGAGAACATTCGCCTGGCCAAAGAACTGCTGCGACGTCCGGAACTGATGAGCGCGCTTGACCGGCACACCTCGACCGGTGCACTCGATGGTCTGATCGACCGGAATAATGTGAACGCGGTTATCTACGGACAAAACTACTTCAAGTACAAGACTGACGGGGAATTGGCTGGTGAGATGCTCAGGTCTTTCGAGAAGTTGAAAGGCCCCCACTCGAACCGAGAACTGCACGTCAACGACTTGAAAAACCTGGCTTACGAAAACCTGACGGACGACTCTGACAGGAATTACCTGATCCAGTTGTCCCAGGAAATTCTAAAACGCAGTGATGTACTGAGGCAGATGGATGACCTGCTCAGCAGGCCGGGTGACGATAGGATCAGTTGGGCTGGGCTTTACTTTCTGTTCCGCTGAGCGACATCCAGGCGCCGCGAATCGGATGCGGCGCCTGCATCCATCCTTTCAGGAACTGTTTACGCCAATTCACCACATAGATTTTATCCACCGGAATCAATCAATTCCGGCGGTTTTCAGATTCTGAGTGAGGGCTAACCAATGACTTCAACCTCGTTTCGTTCATCCCAGCCCAGTTGCCAAGAGCATTTTCGCAACCCCTCTGCAGAGGACACCACGGTGTTGGAGAGGGACGCCGCCTCGCGCGATCCCTTTGCCCCTTCGAATGTACATGCGGCCGAAGCCCAGCGGATGAAGGCTTTTGTCGGCCAGCACAAATTCCAGGCGCCCGTTGCGGGTGACTTTTTCCGCGGCCTGCCGGTGGAGGAAAAGAGCTCCCATGACAATCCGACTGCACTGAAAAACGCCGGCCTGCTCAATGGCCTGACCGCTTGGTGGCGCAAGCAGAAACTAGGTTGATGCTGCCGTGCGGTTACAAACACTCAAATTTTACTGGAGTCCATTTGGCCTCTCTCCGGAACCACTGTTTTCCGAGAGCCACTTAATCGCTGGCTTCCACGGAATCTAACTATGCTGGAGATGAACTATGAGTTACAGGATCAATAATCCAGGAGGCTTCCCACCTGGGGTGAATACAGCGACGGGGAACGGCCATGCCCGACCCGTGGTAGATGCCAGCGCGCTGGGCAAATCGCTCCCCACGGCGCAGCCTTCATTTGATGGTAGGTTTGCGAACGGTGCCCAGCGGCATTTCGACGGTCAAAACCTCTACGGGGGCATGACGAATGTAGGGAACCCCTATGTCAGTTCGCACGACCACGAGTTGGCGTCTCAACTGCGCAGCGTCTTTTCCATGCTGGGTGATTTTACGAAAGATGGCCGCCTGACCCTGAGGTCATTGACGGACATCGCCAACGAGAAGCCCAGCGAGAGCAAGGTCTACGAACGTACAATCATGCTTGCCAGGGAGATACTCAATCGCCCACGACTGGGCTACTCGATTGTTGACAAGCGTGGTGAAATCACCCCGTCCAGCCTGGACAAAGCCGCCGATTTGATGATTGGCAATACCAATCCCAACACTCAGAGCGCCGACCCCTACCATACGAAAACCGACGCACAGGTCGTCCAGGCGTTCAGGGGCATGTTTGATGACTTGCGGGACAAGTCGGAAGACCGCACCTTTTTTTTCGAGAAGCACCGGTATGTGAAGAAAGAGACGATTATCGAGATGAGCAAGGACCCTGACGAAATAGACAAAAGTGGTCAGGTTGTGCGGGATATGGCCACTGGGTTACCCAAGAAGAAATACAGCGAGCAGCAGGTATACATGGCCAAGAACCTGGTCGAACGTCCCGGGCTGTTGGCTTCGCTGGACAGCACCAAGGCTAACGGAACCAACATTTTCGGCAGCCATAACGATGATGGCTGGTTGAAGAACTACAGCATTGATCGCTGGTTGAAAAACGACAAGGAGGAGAGGGGCAGATAATCGCCCAGGCGTGAATGAGCTTCTTGAACGATTCAAGAGGCTCATGTTGTTCTTGGTTCATACCCGCAGTATTTTCCCGCTGACCGCCACCGCTACCAGCAGCACTCCGATCAACAGGAAGGCGGTTGCCAGGCTGCTGCCATGGGCAATGAACCCGATTACGGCAGGCCCGGTCAGAATGCCGGCATACCCCAGGGTGGTAATGGCCGGTACGGCAATGTGTTCCGGCATGACGTTTTGCTTGCCGACGGCGGTGTAAAGCACCGGAACAATATTCGAGCAGCCGGCCCCTACGAGGGCGTAACCCAACAGCGCCATTTCCCAGGCGGGTGATAGCGTGGCGAGGAAGATACCGGCTGCAGCCAGCGCGCCACCGGCCATGATTACCCAGGTAGCGCCCAGGCGCCGTACGATGGCATCACCGGTCAATCGCCCCGCCGTCATGGTCAAGGCGAACGCCGCGTAGCCCAGCCCGGCGTAGGCTTCATCCAGGTCGCGCTCGGCGCTGAGGAACACCGCGCTCCAATCGAGCACCGCGCCTTCGGCCAAAAACACAATAAAACACAGGCAGCCGATAAACAGCACCACGCCATGGGGAACCGCAAAGGCTGGCCCTGAGCTTTCACTGCCATAAGGCAACAGGTGGGGGCCGGCCTTGAGCAGCGCCGCCACCATGACAGCGATCACCACCCAGGTCGCCTGCAGTGGCGACAGGCCCAGCCCCAGAAGCCCGGCGACACCCGCCGCGCCGACAATCCCCCCCAGGCTGAACAACCCGTGAAACCCCGACATCATGGTTTTTCCGCTGGCTCGCTCGACAATCACCGCCTGCAAGTTGACTGTGGAATCCACTGTGCCCAGGCCGGCACCGAACAGGAACAAACCGGCCATCAGCAGCGGAATCGAACTGACCGTGGCCAACATCGGCAAGGCCAGGCAGATCATGATCGTGCCGGCGGTCAGCACCCGCCGGCAGCCAAAGCGCGACGCCAATGCGCCCGCCGCCGGCATGGCGATGATCGAACCCACCCCCAGGCACAACAGCAACAGGCCCAGCGTGCCCTCACTCAGGTCTGCGCGTGCCTTGGCATAGGGCACCAAGGGTGCCCAGGCGGCGATACCGAAGCCTGCGATGAAGAAAGCGATGCGGGTCGACATTTGCTCCAGGCGCCCGGGAACCACGGGCGCAGAGGTGGGGATGGCAGTCATGAAAAATCCTTGGTTTAGCGTTCAACGAACGATGTCCGGCGCGACATCCTTGCACATCAGGCCTTGAGGGGCGAGCCGGGTTCCCCTCAAGATAAGCGGCGCTGAATTTTTTTTACAAATTCGGGAACGCTATAGGCGTGGGTAACCACACATGGGTTGTCGCGGGAGGCGTTCTGGAAGGTGTGTAACTGCCGTGGGAACTGGTGAACCCCGGGTTTCTCATGGTGGATTACCACCTTCCAGACCGCCTCCCACACACCCTGCATGGTGTAATACGCTGCTGGCCCAATCCTGTAGGCAACCGAGCGGACGCACCGATGAAGAGAGCGAGGCAAGTGGCGCCATGACCCAGTTCTATGACGCACGGGGCAACATTTACGGGGTCGCCAGCCCGGGTTTTTTGCGGCAGCAGGGTATCGAGGTGCCCAACAGCGCGGCGCAGGCCGCGAGGACTCGCGAGGCGTGGGCTGCATCGGCCATAAGGTCCGAATGCGAGTGGGGCTCGACGCCGCGCCCGGCCAATGCCAAGGCCCACCGCTGTGATGGCTTGCTGGTGGGCCCGTTCCAGGCCGAGCCGCCGTTTGACCTGTTGATCGTGAACACCGACGGCTCCCTGGCCGAGCGCAGTGGCAATGGGTTGACGATTTTTGCCCAGGCGCTTACTGACCAGGGCTTGATGACCGAGGCCTGTGATTTGCGCGTGCATCATGACCAGCCTGACGGGGTGTCGCCGTTGGTGACTCGGGTCGAGCCTGCTGTCTATGGGCACCGTTCTGGATTCTGGCTGGCATTGGGGTTGCCCGGATTCGGGCCGTCGGCTGTGGGGGCGCAGGGGGTGGAGCAGGTGCTCCAAAGCGGCATTGAACTGAGCCATGTGAAGGCGTTGGCGGCAATCAACCCACAATGGGCGCACAGTCAGTTTGTGCGTGTGGGCAATCCTCATTGTGTGACCCTGGTCGAACACCTGTCAGCCTTGCCGGACAATCTGCAGATGCAACAGCCAGCGCTGTTCGAACCGTTGCAGGCGATTGCCTTCGCCCCCCCGGCAGGAAGCGGCGAGCCATGCTTGGCCGGAGTCAATTTGCAATGGGTCGCCAGGCAATCCGGCAACCGGGTGGTTGCCCGGGTGTTCGAGCGGGGAGAGGGCCCCACGGCATCCTCCGGCACCAGCGCCAGTGCCGTGGCCTGTGCGGCGTGGCGAGCGGGTTGGGTTGAGGGTGGTGAAGTTGCGGTGGTGATGCCGGGTGGCACTGCGCCGGTACGTTTGCATACCCAGGTCGATACGCTGCTGAGCGTCAGTCTGTTCGGGACTGCACGGCCTCGGACATGAAGTCTTTTGAGCAATTGACGCCCTGAGTGGGTGTCAGCTGTTTCGCTATTAATTAATTGACCAGATAAAAGTTGGTGTAGGGCATTTCTTATGTTTGAGAAGTGGCTCATTGACTCGATTTATTATTTTGTAAAAGACACTTCAATCTCAGTCGTACGAAACTTCTTTTTTATTTTTTCGAGGTCGATTTTTTCCTGAAATCGCTAAGCTTCAAGGCGTTCAGGCGCTTTTTCTCGGCAACTTATTTGATGTTTGGCGGGGGAAGTATCTCAGTCCGGTAATAACTATCGATAATGGCGGGTAACAACGGATGGTTAACGCGTTTGTTTCGTCACGTTTCAAATTAATCCTTCCAGGCATAAAGACTGACTTTCAAGTATTGGCGTTCAACGGTCAGGAGGTGCTTGATCAGCCGTTTTTCATCCAGGTGCAGGTGGTCAGCGAAAACCCTTCACTGGATCTGGAGTCACTGCTCCACCAGCCCGCCTACCTGGCGTTTGGCGACGCCGACGAAGGCCTGCACGGGCAGGTTTACGCGATTGGCCGCGATGATCCCGGGCGGCGGCTCACCCGTTATCACCTGACGTTGGCGCCGCATCTCGCCTACCTTGCCCATCGATGCGACCAGCGGATTTTCCAGCAGCGCAACGTTCCGCAGATCATCGCGGCAGTCCTCGAACACCACGGCATCCTGGCCGACCGCTATGCCTTTGAGTTGGGGCCGGTGGTCTACCCGCCGCGTACGTTCTGCGTGCAATACGCGGAAACCGACCTGCATTTCATCCAGCGGCTGTGTGAAGAGGAGGGCATTCACTACCACTTCCGTCACAGCGAGCACCAGCATGTGCTGGTGTTTGGCGACGACCAGACCGTATTTCAGCGCCTGCCTGCGCAGCGTTATTCAGCTGCCGGCGGCCCGCTGGCCGAGACACGGGTTATCCAGGGTTTCGACATACGCCTGGCGACCCGCAGCCAGCGAACGGTGCGTCGTGATCATGACTTCGAGCATCCGTCCTTATGCCTGCAAGACAGCGCGGGTTCTGCCTCAGCGCAACCCCTTGAGGACTACCGCTACCCGGCTGGGTTTACCGGCCATGCACGGGGGGGGCGCCTGGCGCGCAGGGGGTTGGAGCGCCTTCAGATCGGCCGATATCGGGCATTAGGCAAGAGCGACCAAGCGGTGCTGCGCAGTGGGCATTTTCTTGAGCTGCACGACCATCCGGATCCGGCCTGCAATGATTTATGGTTGATCACTTCGGTCCGTCACGAGGGTTATCAACCGCAGGTGCTGGAGGATGCGACTGGTGAGGAGGTGGATGCATTCCAGGGGTATCGCAACCGTTTCACCGCGACACCCTGGACTGCACCGTATCGCCCCCCTCTCAAGCACCCCAAGCCGACCATCCAAGGCACCCAGACCGCTACGGTGACCGGGCCTGTCGGTGAGGAGGTGCATTGCGATGCATACGGCCGGGTGAAAGTACGGTTTCACTGGGACCGACTGGACAAGAGCGATGACAAAAGCAGTTGTTGGGTGCGGGTGGCATCTGGCTGGGCCGGAGACGGGTTTGGCGCAACGATGATCCCGCGGGTGGGCATGGAAGTGCTGGTAACGTTCCTGGAGGGCGACCCGGACCAGCCGCTGATCAACGGTTGCCTGCCCAATGCGTTGCACATGCCGACCTATTCCTTGCCGCAACACAAGACCCGCAGCGTCTTGCGCAGTCGCAGCACCCCGGGCGGAGGTGGCGGCAACGAATTGCACCTGGAAGACCGCCGTGGCAAGGAGCTCATCTACCTTCGTGCCCAGCGGGACCTGGAGCAGCAGGTGGGGCATGACAGTCACCTGGAAGTGGCCGGTGAGCGGCGTGAAATCATCCGAGGGTTAAGTACGGCGCACCTGGAAAGCGAGGAGCATCGTCACGTCACCGGTGACCGCAAGGTTGTGCTCAAGGCCAGCGACCATCTGGACGTGCAGGGCGACAGCCGGACCTATATCGGGCAAACCCTGGTGATTGAAGCTGGGCAACAGGTGCATCTCAAGGCCGGCGCCAGCCTGGTGATCGACGCGGGCGTACAACTGAGTTTCAAGGCCGGCGGAGAGCACCTGGTGATCCAGGCAGGCGGCATTTTCAGCAGTCGGCCCATCACCCTAGGTGGAACCCCGTCCGCGACCGGGTCGGCGAACGCCCTGTTGGTTGCGCAGAGCCCGAAAATCTCCGCCACACAGGGCGCCATCATGTACTTGGCCAGGCAACTGGATGCGGACTTCTGTCCGGTATGCGAGGACTGCCGCGAAGGCCTCTGCACCGTCGGCGGGAGGGCAGCCTGATGGAAAACCTTCCAAACCGATGGATGAGCCAACAGCAGCAGGCAGGTCACAGGCTGTGCCTGATGCTTGAGGGAAAAAACGCAGCCTGCCAGCCAATGTTGGCGGCACGCGGTTTTCCAGCGTACTGCCACCTCTACGCACAAACCCCACTGGCGGAAATGGCCACGGCTGGCCCCGTGATCCTGTTGCTGGATCAGGGAGGGGAGCCCGCGTTGCTCGATCTTCTGCAAGAACCAGAGATGAATTGGGGGTGGCTGGGCAGCTTGCCGGATGCGGACCTGACGGACATGTCCCGGCATTGGCGCGACCGGCTGCTGATCGGACCGGAGAATAACCGGACGCTATACCGCCTTCACGACAATCGTACGTTGGCGCGGGCACTGAACCATCTGGGCCTTGAACACTGGCCAGCATTCCTCGGCCCACTGATCAGTGTGTGCTACTGGCATGAAGGCAGTTGGCACCGTGGCGACAACCCAGCCCCCGGTGACTATCCGGTGCCCGAGCCGGCCCCCTGGCTGAACACGCCCAACCCGAATGCCAGCGCCATCCTGCACGCCAATATCCTGCGTTACCTGCTGGCTGAACACAGTGAAGACCTGGCGGCATTGGTTGAATTCCAAGACCCCAGGGTTTGGCTGACCCAGGTCCTTGAACAGGCTCGCGCCTGGCAATGGAGCGGCCCGGAACAACTGGAGTTCCTGGTCGTGCGACGGCTGGAAGAGGCCACCTGCAGCAGTGTGATTCGTTGGCAGCCGATGGTTGGAGAAACACCGCAGGATCACTTTGAACGAGTTAAGCAGCAGTGGCTCATGTTGGAGAACAAGGATGAGTAAGCGTGTATGGGGCGTGCTGCTTGCGCTGGCGATGGCGGGACTTTCGGGATGTGCGATGAAGCCGGTTGATCGCTTTACCTTGGAGGTGGATTTACCTGCGGAGTTTAAACTTAAAACTGCCGCCAACTATGGGCCTGCAACGGGTGAGACCTGCACCTTGCCAAGGCGCCGAGGCAAGAGGCCGGAGCGGAAGGTCTTTTTTACTGAGTACGTGCCGGTGGCGAGTCGTGCGAGTTATGAGTTGCCGCTGAGTGAAACGGTACAGGGGTGTCCGTTGGTGCTGCGAAGTGTGGATTTTGATCTTTATGCGAAGTGGGGCAAGCGGGATTCGGACGTTGGGGGGGATATAGGGGGGATTTCCATTAGGGATCATCTGGAGGGGGATAGGCCTGGAATGCCGGAGTCGGGAGTTAAGGAGCTGTCTTGGCAGTGTCAGTGGTTGTTTCGGACTGCGGGGCGGAAGCACGTAATCATAAAGGTCCTTAAATGTGGATATGTGAGTGACAGTGGGGCGCTATCTAACGCTGGTACGAGAGGTGGTTTGCTGCGAGATGAACTGGGAGGACAAAAGGTACTGATAAAAGTAGGACTCAATCCCGAAGAGCGACCTTACATGGGCGATAACTGGATTCGTTTTCCTAGTGGGTGGAAGCGTTGTCTAGGGACGGATTTTGATGATCTTTATGCGTTCTGTAACGGGAATACTACCGACTTCAAGCCCATCACAATGCCCGATGGGCGTATATGCGACATCTATCCAACTTGTACTGAATAAGGATATCCAGGCATGACGATGGAAGAATGGAAGCACCCTTTTTTTGATGAAAGTATGCCTGCTTGCGCATTGCATGGAGGTTGGCTGAGTTTTTGTCTGGTGGATGAATCAGGTGATGGGAAAGCCTATGGAGGGCTTAGATATGAGGTTGTTGACAGCGCAGGGCAGCGGTACAAAGGCCATTTGAATGGAGAAGGGTTTGCACGGTTGGAGGGGCAGTGTCGCGGTCCTGTCGTGCTGGTTTTAGATGCTCCATATGAGGCACGGAGGGGCTACTATTCAACATTGCAGCAGCGAGACAGCTATCCATTACCGATCACCGATCTTCAAGTCCGAGCTGAACAAACCCGTTTTTCAAGCGTCGATGGTCGGCGAACTGAAAGCAATCCAGGACGACAGAGCTCAGATCGGTTTTACCAGGTTGAAGTAAGCGATCTGGTTCGCCATATCGCCCATCTTCCCCCCGTGGAAGAAACACCCCACCGCCCCCAGCGCCACGCATTAAAAATGATGGCCGACCTGGGCTTTGGCCCGCCCCAGCCAACCTTGTCGGGTATCGTGCTGTTCCCCAGCCAGCATACCGTTCTCGAAGTTCGACCGCTGCGAGCCCTGCGCCCGATGCTCTCCACTGAAGATGAGTTCTGTGCTTTGAACCTGTATCAGTTGGCTTTGTTTGCAGCGTTGAGTTACTGCGATTTTGGGCAGGAACCCTCAAAGAAACCCGTTGATAAAGTCCATTTCCCGCTGGACCCCAGCGTTGGGAATCTGTTTGGCAAGCAACTGTCTGGATACCGTGAAGCCTGGCGAGTTGATCCCGAGCAAACCCGGCGCTTTTATCCTCTTTATGAAGATGTCCCTTATTCCAAGCGCTTCGAAATCCTGCCATTCGACCCTGAGTTGTACCTGCAGAATCGCCCGGAGTTGGGCGAGAAGCAGGAACATCCCGCAAGTTTGCACTTCTTTGATGACGAAAAAGACGGCACTGACACCCAGGCGTTCATCACCCATCACGATGAGGTAATCCTGATTTCAGTGCGCGGAACTTTCAGCACGGCCGATGCACTACGGGATGCAAACGCCCACCAGGTTGCATTCGCCGACGGGGTCGGCAAGGCGCACGAGGGTTTCTATCAGGCTTACCGGGCTGTGCGTGACTTCGTGCTGCGTTACCTCAGTCAATTTCACATAGGCCAACGAATAGTTATTTGTGGTCATAGCTTGGGCGGCGCAATTGCGTTGTTACTGGCAGAAGCGTTACGTCGTATTCCTGAGCGTAACTACAACATCCTCCTCTACACCTACGGCGCCCCCCGCGCCGCCGATGCCGAGTTCACTGCCGGCGCTTCCACGTTGGTCCACCACCGCATCGTCAACCACAACGACCCGGTCCCCAGCGTCCCGGCCCCTTGGATGAACACCACCGCCAAACTCTGGATCCCCGGTGCCGTCAAGCTATTCAGCGCCCCCACGGCCGGGGGCCTGTTGTTCGCCGCCGGCCTGGTGCGTATTGGCGGCAACCCCTACCAACACCACGGCGATCAACAGCACTTCATGCCCATCGTGCTCCCGGACGGTACGCATTCCTCCGTGCTGTGGAGGCCGGGCTGCGAGTCCATTGAAGAAGCCGGCCGCAACCGAGCCTGGCAAACGCGCGGTGACATGCCCGATCGCGAAGGCCTGATCAAACAGTTGGTGCAATACAAACAGCATTTCATGACTGCCAGCTACATCCCCGCCGCCTGGGCGACGTTGCGTCGCTGGCAACAAGCTGTGGATAGCAACGGTCCTGTGGTGACCCAACGGGAGTTTGAACTGCTCGACCATGCCCTTGCGACCATGCGCAAGCAACTGCAAGACAAGCGGCGTGAACTGACTCGACAGCGCCCGGCCAACGACCGTGCCTATGATTACCATGAGCCGCTGAACGCTGAGATCGACCGCCTGCACACCAGTCGCGAACGCCTGCAAACCCTGCGCTGGCGTCGTCTTGAAGCGCGTGATGTCTACGGCAGCCATAGCCACTCCTCCAACCTGCAACCCAGTCTCAAGCGCTGGTTCCGCCATCGTGAAAACCAGGCGTTGCCTCAGGTCGCGAGCATCCCTCCCGCTGCGCAGAGTGAGCTGGGGAGGGTGCAACCGCTGGATCTCGACTCGATCGTCTGACCTGGGTGCTTAGACAAACTCCACCTGCGCCGGCTGGCGCTTCATCAACACCTTGCCGTGGCGAATCGAGTACAGCGGTAGCCCTTGGCTGCGAATCACCTCGTAGTCGCTGTCGGCCGAGAGGATCAGCAGGTTGGCTGGGCGCCCGGCTTCTAGGCCGTAACGGTCACCCAGGGCCATGGCCTTGGCGCTGTTGTCGGTTACCAGGTCGAGGGCGCTTTGCAGGTTGCGGTAGCCGAGCATATGGCAGATGTGCAAACCGGCTTCCAGCACGCGCAGGATGTTGCCGTTGCCCAGCGGGTACCAGGGATCGACGATGGAGTCCTGGCCAAAGCATACGTTCATGCCGGCCTCCAGCAGTTCGTTGACCCGAGTGACACCACGGCGTTTCGGGAAGCTGTCGAAGCGGCCCTGCAGGTGGATGCTTTCGGTGGGACAAGAGACGAAGCTGATCCCCGAGTGCCCCAGCAGGCGGAACAGTTTGGCGCAGTAGGCATTGTCGTAGGAGCCCATGGCCGTGGTGTGGCTGGCGGTGACGTGGGCGCCCATGTCGCGGCTGCGGGCTTCTTCGGCAAGTACTTCGAGGAAGCGTGAGTGCGGGTCGTCGGTTTCGTCGCAGTGCACATCCACCAGGCAGCCGGTGCGTTCGGCCAGGTCCATCAGGAACTTCACCGAACTCACGCCTTGGTCGCGGGTGTATTCAAAGTGGGGGATGCCGCCGATCACATCGGCGCCCAGGCGAATAGCTTCTTCCATCAGTTCGCGGCCGTTGCGGTATGACTCGATGCCTTCCTGGGGAAAGGCGACGATTTGCAGGTCGATCAGGTGCGTGCTTTCTTCGCGCACTTGCAGCATGGCCTTGAGCGCCGTGAGGTCGGGGTCGGTGACATCGACATGGGTGCGTACATGCTGGATGCCGTGGGCGGCGAGGGCCTGGATGGTTTTTTTGGCGCGGGTCCTGGTGTCTTCCTCGGTGATGGTGGCCTTGCGTTCGCCCCAGCACTCGATGCCTTCGAACAGGGTGCCGCTCATGTTCCAGCGCGGTTCGCCGGCGGTGAGGGTGGCATCAAGGTGAATATGCGGTTCGACGAAGGGCGGTATCACCAGGTTGCCGGCTGCGTCCAGGTCATTGGGCCCCACTGCCGGCGCTGTTGTTTGTGGGGTGATGCTGGCGATCCGGCCGTGTTCCAGGTGCAGATCATGCAGGCCTTCACGGTTGCGCAGGCGGGCGTTGATGATGTGCATGGGCAAGTTCCTCTTGGCTAAAAACAATCAGGCAGACAGCCGCCAGATCATCAGGGCGATGCCGATGTCCAGGCGGTCATAAGCGTTATCCAGTGTCAGACCGCACAGGGCTTCGATGCGCTGGACACGGTGTGTCAGGGTATTGCGGTGCAAGGCCAGGCGCTGGGCGGCAGCCACAAGGTTACCATTCTCGTGAAACCAGGCTTCCAGGGTCGGCATCAGGCTGGGGCCGTGGTGCAGGTCGTGACGCAGCAGCGGGCCCAGGCGTTCATTGAGGAATTGGTCGAGCAGGGCGCGATCACGCACACCGCTGAGCAGCTTGAGCACACCCAGTTCGTCATACACGCACAGTCCGGCACGCTCGCTGAAGCGTCGTGCGGCCACCAATGCCTGGCGTGCTTCGTCCTGCGCCTGGGCCAGGCGCGCGGGTGGGTGTGCAGCGGCGCTCAGGCCGATAAACAATTTCAGCGGCGCCAGGCGCAGGTTGAGCGGGTTAAGCCAGTTGGCCAGTTGCTGGCGGTTGGCCAAGGCCGTGACGGCATCCGGTGCCGGCAGCAGCAGGGTCCATTGTCCGGCGCGCCCTAGTACCGGCAGTACCGCCGATAATTGACGCAAGCGCCGACTGATAGCGTCGTGTTGCCGCGCCAACTGCGCCTCCACCTGTGCCGCGTCCCCCTCGGCAAACAGCAGCTCACTGCCTTCCAATTGCAGTTGGGCGACCTGCCAATGCCCGGCCAGTGGCATATTCAATTGCACGGCCCGATGCAGCAGCAAATCCAGGGATTGATAATCCCCGCTCAGCAAGCGCTCCAGCACGTCGTGCCGCGAGCGTCCCAGTTGCTCGGACTGGATCAGCGCCGAACCAATCGCCTGGGTCACCAGCACCATTTTCAGCGAGTAGGGCTGCTCGATCAGCGGCATGCCGGCGGCTTCGGCGGCGTCGAGCAAGCGCTGGGGAATCGCCTGGATATACGCCGCTCCCGTCAGGATCACCAACCCGGCCACTTGACGCTGGCAGGCTTCGTCCAGCAGTTGCAGGAGGTTGGCCTCATCCCGTGGGTGGTTGATGCCGGTGACGAACACCAATTCACCGCCCAGCACCCACTCGGCGATCCCACTGTTTTCCGCCACATAAGGCCAACGCACGACGTTATCCAGGGCGGCAGCCCCGGCGCGCAGGCGCATGGATTCCAGCCCCGGCAACGCCAGTACCTCAGCAATGGTCAGGCTCATGCCCGGGCATCAGCCAAAGGCACGCGCAGCACGGCGGTGAGTGCGACGTAGGTCAGCGACGCGGCTGCGATGCCCACCAACGGCGCGACCCACGGCGAGTTGAACGCCAGCACGGTACCCACCGCGTACGCCACCAGCCCGGCCCAGTTGAAGGCTGGCAGG
Organism: Pseudomonas sp. GW821-FHT09D08; assembly: GCF_059416305.1. Taxonomy (NCBI): domain Bacteria; kingdom Pseudomonadati; phylum Pseudomonadota; class Gammaproteobacteria; order Pseudomonadales; family Pseudomonadaceae; genus Pseudomonas; species Pseudomonas sp. GW821-FHT09D08. The sequence goes on along the minus strand of NZ_JBWKOX010000012.1, from coordinate 116,440 downwards.
CGCACATCCGCCAGGCGAGGGTAGTGGCCGCGCCAGCGGTAGAAGAAGTCCGCCATGATCACCCCGCCAATCGGCGGAATCACCGTACCCAGCAAGATCAGGTAGGGCACCAGCATGTCGTACATGCTCAGCAACGCCAGCAAGGTGCCGATCACCGCACCCGCCAAGGTCACGGTTTTGCGGCGTTTGGTGCGCAGCAGGTTGCAACCGGCCACGGCGAAGTTGTAGATGGTGTTGTCCTGGGTGCTCCAGATATTGAGCAGCAACATGGCCATTGCCGCCATGGCGAAGCCTTGCAGCAGCAACACTTCGACCACGTCGGGCTGTTGGTAGACGATCGCGCCATAGGCGCCGATCAGCACCATCAAACCATTGCCGATAAAGAACCCTATCAGGCTGGCCAGCACCGCGACCTTGGCCGAGCGGGAAAACCGCGTCCAGTTGGTGGCCTGGGTGGCGCCGCTGACGAACGTGCCGAACACCAGGGTGATCGCCGTGGACAAATCCATCTCGCCGGTCGGCACCACCGCCAGCAGCCCATCCAGCCCGCCGACTTTTACCGTGGCGACCCACATCGACAGCAACAGCAACAGGCCCATGGCCGGCACCGCAATGTAGGAAAGAATCTCCAGCCCGCGATAGCCCACGTAGGCCGTGGCGCAGAACGCCAGGCCGAACAGCACCATCAACGCCAGCACGCTGCCCTGGCTCAACTCGAAATACTTGCCCAGCACCACGGCCGCCGTGGCGGTGCCCCAGGCGTACCAGCCGATCTGGGTGAACCCGAGGATCAAGTCACTGAGCTTGCTGCCCACCTCGCCAAAGCAGAAGCGGCCCATCAACACCGAGTTCAACCCGCTCTTGAACGCGATGTAACTCAGGCCTGCGGCGTAGATACCCAACAGCAGGTTACCCAGGGCCACCACGCCGAGCATCTCGGTGAAACTGAACGCCACCCCGAGCTTGCCGCCGGCAAACATGGTCGCGGTAAAAAAGGTAAAGCCCAGCAGCACCATGGCGGTCGACGCCAGGCCTTTGCGCGCATGCATGGGGACTTCGCTTAAGGGGTAATCGTTGCCCGGTTCTTGCTGCGTCATGTGCGTGCTCCCTGAATGAGTGACGCAGGCCTGTTGCACCGGGCGTGCCAAATCACCGGCAGTGACAGGCGCACGGTCGCGGCTGTGCACCGTGCACAGTATTTATAGCCAAACAGGCGGGGAACGCAGGCGGGAGTGTTCGTTGTGCCCAGTCGGGCACGAAAGCGGTGCAGCAGTGATACAAATTGGATCAGTCGAACAGCGTCTGCGTGGTCTCGCCGCGATGAAAGGCGAACGCCGCCTCCAGATCACTTTCGATGGTGCGTCCACGGGACAGCGGCGGCAGCTCGTCCAGGCTGAAAAAGCCCACCTCGGTGGTCTCGAACCCGGCCACCGGCGCCAGTTGATCCACCCGTTCACACAGGAAATACAACTTGTAGAAATCCCGCACATCCGGCCGGTACAACCCCTTGGCCTTGTGGGTGACGCTATACAGTGCCCGCGCAGTAACGCTCAGCCCGGCTTCCTCGCGAATTTCCTTGATGATGTTTTCCGCCGCCGACAACCCGATATCGGCATAACCACCAGGCAGCGCCCAGCAACCGTCGGTGGCCTCGCGCACCAACAGAATCCGCTCACCCTCGATCACCGCGCCACGTACGTCGACCATCGGCGTCGAATAGCGCTGGGCGAAATCCGACACCAGCCCGGTGATGCGCTCCAGGGGCACATTGCCCAGCTGCGCCAGCATGCTGTGGGCAATCTCGGCGATTTCTTCCAGGCGTTCGCGCTCGAAATCATCGGTGCAAAAGTGCAGCCCCGTGGAGGCCAAGGCTTGCAAGCGTTTGGCCTGGGCCAGCCAGGTAGTTTCCATGGACATCTCCTCGGTCGCGAAGAAAGGCAAGGGTGCTACGGGATGCACAAAAAAACCACCGCAAGGGTGGTTTTTTAACGGCGCAGGCTTACTCGCCGCGATAGATGCAGCCACTGGTGCAGGTCTCGTGGATACGGATCGCACTGAGCTCCGGCAGCAGCGGCTTGAGTTCAGTCCAGATCCACTTGGCCAGCACTTCGCTGGTAGGGTTTTCCAGGCCAGGGATGTCATTGAGGTAGTTGTGGTCGAGGCGTTCGTAGAGCGGCTTGAAAATCGCCTTGATCTCCGAGAAGTCACGAATCCAGCCGGTATGGGGATCCAGGTCGCCACTCAGGTGGATCGCCACCTTGAACGAATGCCCATGCAGGCGCCCGCACTTGTGGCCTTCCGGTACGTGGGGCAGGCGGTGGGCGGACTCGAAGGTAAACTCTTTGAAGATTTCCACAGTATTTTCAGCTCGGTCAGGTATCTGGCAGGCGGCGAGTTTAACAGCTTGATCCCATGCCGCGCATACCGCTGGGTCAAAGCGCCTGCAAGCGCTCGCCAAGGCCACCGTTATCGGCCAGTTGCAGAAACTCATCCCCCAGTCGCCGGCTCTCGCTCATCGCGGTTTGCCAGTACTTGTTGCGGCTCGGGTCGTCGCCCATGAAGCGCTTGAAGTCGCTGCGGTCCGGCAGTTTGCCGTGGGGCAGGCGGGCCAGGTAGTCCTTGGACGGCGCCAGCAGCAATACATCCTGCAAGCCTTGCGGGTTGCTGCGCCGCCATGGCAGGCCCTTGTCGAACCAGCCGGGGATGACCCGGTCGGTGAAGTGCGGGTACAGCACGATGTCGTCGCCGTGGTAGGGCAGGTCGAGGTGGTAGTCCAGCAGGCCGCCGTCGCGGTAAGTGCCGGTGCCGGCTCCGGGCAGGTCGCGCACGCCTTGCATCACCATGGGGATCGACCCGGACGCCAGCAATGCCTGGCGCAGGTTGCCCATGTCCAGCGCAAGGAAGCGCGAGGGGAAATCCTTCAGCGGGTGCACCGGCGGTGCCTGGCGCGGGTCGTGGATGATCAGCCGCTCGAAATGCCGCGCCAGTCGCGCACGGCCGCGCAGGTTGTCGGCAATCACCGAGGACAGGCCCAAACCCAGGCGCCCGCGGTGGTCATCGGCGAGCAGGCCGTGGCTCTTGACCACCATGATGTTCAGCCGGTAGTCCGGGTTGTCCAGCACCCGCGCATCGCGGCCGGCCAGCAGGTCGTCGAGCATGCGCTGGCAACTGCGGCTGACTTCGGCCATGGTCACGCCTTTGGCAAAGCGTTGTTCGTTGTACAGGCGGCCGAGGTCCAGCAGGCCTTGCACCGGGTCGGGCAGGCAGGCGCTGGCAAACCGCCAGGAACCGATCGATGCGCCGATCAACGCCCGCTCCCGTGGCGCGCGCGGCAGCCAGTCGCCGAACAGCGCCAGGTCCAGGCCCTGGATCCCCAGCGCCTTGGGGCCGCCGGCCGCACCGGGAAGGGTGCCGACATCCGCAGGCTTGAAGCCCTGTTCGCGAATGCGCGCAAAGGCGCGTTTGCCGGCCTTGAGGGTCAGGGCGGGGAACTTGATGTGGATGGCTGTCATACCGGTCTCTGTTGAAGCGAGGTGCAGGCGCAAGCGTGCTCGCGAAAAACGTTAACGATACCGCGTGAATCCTGAATAAGCATCGTAGCCTGTCGCGGCTGCTGGAAATTGCCATGGTGGCAATTCAGTTTCAGTTAAGTTGCAGCCGCTACCGTGGCCGGTGTAGGAAAAACATCGTGTAACGGAGACTCATCATGAAACGCCTCACTGCTCTGGTCGCCGCCGCTATCATCGCCTCCACGGCGACCCAGGCCGGAGCCGTGGACCCCGACAAACCACTGACCGTGCCCGCCACTGTTACAATTGTTGCGTTCGACCAGCTCGAAGCCACAGCCCAGGCCCTGCACCCCGGTTCAACACTGCTGGACACCGACCTGGACGAGGCTTACGGCAAGTATGTCTATGAAGTCGAACTGCAAGATGCCGACGGCATTGAATGGGAGGTCGAATTGGACGCGCTCACCGGGCAGGTTCTCAAGAATCATCAGGATACGTAATGAAGGTAAATTTACGCGCCGGCAGTCGAGTGGCGTTGGTGCTGGTGGTGTTCTGCTCAGGCTTGCAGGCCCGCGACCTCAACCAGGACGAAGCCTTGGCGCTGCGCCAGCAGGGGGTGATCCTGCCTCTGGAGCAACTGTTGCAGCAGGCCATGGCGCGGTATCCCGGCTCGCGCCTGCTGGAAGCCGAGCTTGAGAAAAAGCACGGCCAATATGCCTACGAAGTGGAACTGGTGACCACCGACGGCGTGGTGCGCGAGATCAAACTCGACGCCACCAACGGTGTACTGATCAAAGATGAGGAAGACTGATGCGCCTGCTCCTGGTGGAAGACAACGTACCCCTGGCCGATGAACTGCTGGCCGGCCTGCAGCGCCAGGGTTATGCGGTCGACTGGCTGGCCGACGGCCGTGACGCCGCGTATCAGGGCCGCAGCGAACCCTACGACCTGATCATCCTCGACCTCGGCCTGCCTGGTTTGCCCGGCCTTGAGGTGCTGGCGCAATGGCGCGCCGCCGCGCTGGCCACCCCGGTGTTGATCCTCACCGCCCGCGATTCCTGGGCCGAGCGTATCGAAGGGCTCAAGGCCGGTGCCGACGATTACCTGAGCAAACCCTTTCACCCCGAAGAGCTGCACCTGCGCATCCAGGCACTGCTGCGCCGCTCCCACGGGCAGGCCAACCAACCCACCTTGCAGGCTGCCGGCCTGCACCTGGACGAAGGCCGCCAGTGCGTGCTGCGCGATGGCGACGAGATCCAACTGACCGCCGCAGAATTTCGCCTGTTGCGCTACTTCATGCTGCACCCCGAACAGATCCTCTCGAAAAGCCACCTGGCCGAGCACTTGTACGACGGCGAGACCGAGCGCGACTCCAACGTGCTTGAAGTGCACGTCAACCACCTGCGCCGCAAACTCGGCCGCAGCGTGATCGAAACCCGGCGCGGCCAGGGTTACCGGTTTGGCGCCAGCCCTGCATGAAGTCGATTCAGCGCCGCCTGAGCCTGGGCCTGATCAGCGTGATGGTGATCGTCGGCGTGGTGCTGGCGCAAACCAGCCTGTGGTTGTTCGAGGCCGGTTTGCAACGCTATCTGGAAGCCGGGTTGCGCAACGATGCCGAGAACCTGCTGGTCGCCCTGGTACGCGGGCCCAACGGTGTGCAACTGGATGAACAGCGCCTGTCGCCGGCCTACCAGCGGCCGTTTTCCGGGCATTACTTCCGCATCGATTTTGCCGACACTCACTGGCGCTCCCGTTCGCTGTGGGACCAGGAATTGCCCCGACTGCCGGAGGCCGGGCTCAAGGGCAACCTGCAATTGGGGCCCGAAGGCCAGCAATTGCTGGTGCTGCGTTCGGACTACAAGCGCTTTGGCCAATCGATTTCCATCAGCGTGGCCCAGGACTACACCCCGGTGCGGGAAAGTTTTCGCCTGATGCGTCGGATCGGCCTGGTGCTGGGGCTGGCGGCACTGCTGCTGGTGTTGTTTTTGCAGCGAGTCACCGTACGTCGCGCCTTGCGCCCGCTGGAAAACGCGCGTAACCAGATCGCCCAACTGCAACAAGGCCAACGCTCGCAACTCGACACCCAGGTGCCGCTGGAACTGGAACCGCTGGTCGCCCAGATCAACCACCTGCTGGCCCACACCGAAGACAGCCTCAAGCGCTCGCGCAATGCCCTCGGCAACCTTGGGCATGCGCTGAAAACCCCGCTGGCGGTGCTGTTGAGCGCCGCCTCGAGCGAGGCGCTCAAGGATCACCCCGAACTGAGCAAACTGCTGCGCGAACAATTGGAGCAGGTGCAGCAACGCCTCAACCGTGAACTCAATCGCGCCCGGCTGGCCGGCGAAACCCTGCCGGGTGCCTTGTTCGACTGTGAACAAGAACTGCCCGGCCTGCTCGCCACCTTGAACATGATCCATGGCGAACACCTGGACCTCAGCTACCACGTCGCGCCGGGCCTGCAATTGCCCTGGGACCGCGAGGATTTGCTGGAGCTGCTCGGCAACCTGCTGGACAACGCCTGCAAATGGGCGGATGCCGAGGTGCGCTTGACGGTCGCCGAGACGCCGCACAGTTACCTACTGACCGTGGAAGATGACGGCCCCGGCATTCCGGAGGCTCAACGGGACCAGGTCTTCAGCCGGGGCGCACGCCTGGACGAACAGATCGACGGCCACGGCCTGGGGTTGGGGATCGTGCGCGATATTGCCGAGGTGTGGGGCGGGGTGTTGCAGTTGCAGGAGAGCGAACTGGGCGGGCTCAAGGCGCTGATCGAATTACCCAAGCGCCATGGCTGACACACCGTAGATCAAAATGTGGCAGGGGGCTTTCTGTGGGCCCCCCACATTGGACTGCCTGCGACCCTCAGACGCGGAACTGGTCCATCAACCCCTGCTGCTGATTCGCCAGGCTGTTCAATGCCTGGCTCACCCGCGCCGACTCATTGGCCTGTTCCGACAACGACTCGGTCACATCGCGAATGGTCGCCACATTGTGGTTGATCTCTTCGGCCACCGCGCTTTGCTCTTCGGCGGCGCTGGCGATTTGCAGGTTCATGTCGCTGATGACCGTGACCGCATCGCCGATCTGGCGCAGGGCGGTAACGGCCTCGCCGACCTGTTCGACACTGCCCTGGGCCTGGCGATAGCTGTTGCCCATGGAACCGACAACCTCTTCGGTGCCGCTCTGCAATTGTTCGATCACCAGGCGGGTTTCCTCCACCGACTCCTGGGTCCGCCGTGCCAGGTTGCGTACCTCGTCGGCGACTACGGCAAACCCGCGGCCGGCCTCACCGGCGCGGGCGGCTTCGATTGCCGCGTTGAGCGCCAGCAGGTTGGTTTGCTCGGCGATGCCGCGAATCACTTCGAGCACGGAGCCGATCTTCTCGCTGTTGGCGGACAAGCCTTCGACCTGGGCCATGGCGGTGCTCATATCAGCCGCCAGTTGGCCGATGTTGGTGGTGGTGCGGTCGATCACTGTCAGGCCGTCGCGGGTAGCCTGGTCGGCATCCCGCGCGGCATGGGCCGCCTGGGCGGCGCTGCGGGCCACGTCTTGGGCGGTGGCGCTCATTTCGTGTGAGGCGGTGGCCACCTGGTCGACCTGGCGGTACTGCTGCTCCATGCCGGCGCTGGTTTCAGTCGCGATCGCGGCGGACTGGTCGGCGGTGCCACGGGCGTCCTGCACCGAGCGTTTGACTTCGGCAATGATGGGTTGCAGCTTGTCGAGGAAACGGTTGAACCAGCCGGCGAGCTGGCCCAGTTCGTCCTGTTTGTCATACGCCAGGCGGCGGGTCAGGTCGCCTTCGCCGCTGGCGATGTCTTCAAGCATATGGGCCACGCCGAGGATCGGTCGGGTTACGCTGCGGGCCATCAGCCAGACCAGGATCAGGCCGATCACGGCGGCCAGCAGGCCCAGGCCCAATTCCAGCAGGGTGCCGCGGGTATTATCGGCGTCCATCTGGGTCTTCAGTGCTTCAGCCGGCCCCACCAGGACTTTTTCCGGCACATCCAGCAACACGCCCCATGGCTTGCCGTCGGGAATCGGCGCGAACGGCGCCAGCACCTTGAGCTGATGGTCGGTGCGCAGGCTGCGGGTCTGTGTCCCTCCGGCCAGGGCGCTGATCAATTGCGCGCCGTTTTGCGTATCGACCTGATCCAGGCGTTTGCTCAACTGGCTGGCGTCCGCGCTGTAGCCGGCAAGCAAACCGGTGGGGCTGAGGATGCTGACCTGGGTCTGGCCGTCATACAGCTTCTGGCTGGCCTGCTGGCTCACGGCCTGCAGGCTGTTGAGGTTGATGTCCACCGACAACGAAGCGATCACCTTGCCATTGACCGTCAACGGAAACACGATGCTGGTCATCAGCACGTTTTGCCCGTCGATCACATAAAAGTACGGTTCGATCACACACGGCTTGAGGGTGCTGCGCGGGCAGGTGAACCAGGCGTTGGCCGGTTCGCCGCTGGGGCCGACGCGCGTGTCGGACATGTCGCTTTCCGGCAGTGCCATCGACGTCAGCGTGCCCGGCGTCGGCTGCGACCAGTACAGGGCGAAGCGGCCCTTGTCATTACTGCCCAGTTCGGCCTGGCCGGCGAACAACTCATCCTTGCCATCCAGCGCATTGGCTTCGAATACCAGGGACAGCCCCAGCAGTTCCGGGTTGGCCTGCAGGGCGGCCTTGACCTGGCGGGTCAGGTCTTCGCGGGTGTCAAAGGCGTCGAGGAAGCGTTTTTCGGCTTGCTCACGCAGGAACAGGACCTGGCGGGAAAACCCGTGCCCATATTGGTAGGCGTCCATGAATTGCCGGCGGATGCCCGCGGCCTGCACCTCACCTTGGGCCTCGATGCGAGCCTGGGCCGCTTCATCGAGCATCTGCATGCTGGAAGCCTTGACCTGCTCGGAACTCTGCGCCATGCGGTACAACGACAAACCCACCAGCAGGGTCACGATCCCCAGCAGGCACAGGCCGGCGAGCAGGGTGATTTTCCATTGAATGGAGAGCTGTCTGAGGGACATCGGCACATCCTTACCTGAAAACACATAGAGCCCGGTTATCGGCCGATCTGGCATTTTCTTTATTCAAACGATCAATTTAAACCTGAAAGCGGCGCCGCTTTTTGACATGGGGCGCGACCTGCTGCACAGTGCGCGCCCTCTAATAAGACCTCCTTCAAGCCTGCACGCCGGCTGCCATCCGATGGCCGCCCGGGCGCGGGCATGCCTGTTTTGTATGTTTCTGCTTGAGGTAACCATGATTAACGCAGTCATCGCCGCGGTCGGTACCATGCTGGTGCTCAGCCTGTCCCGCGTGCATGTGGTCATCGCCATCATTGTCGGCGCCCTGGTGGGCGGCCTGACCGGTGGCCTGGGCATCGAGGCCACGCTCAAGGCGTTCAACGGTGGCTTGGGAGGGGGGGCGACCGTGGCCTTGTCCTACGCCTTGCTCGGCGCTTTCGCCGTGGCGATTGCCAAGTCCGGCCTGGCCCACGCCCTGGCGGACAAGGCCTTGTTGCTGGTCGACCGTCAGCAAGCCAGCGGCGGCAACCACGTCAAATGGCTGCTGATCGGCCTGCTGTGGGTGGTCGCGATTGCGTCGCAGAACATCCTGCCGATCCATATCGCGTTTATCCCGTTGCTGGTGCCACCGCTGCTGTATGTGCTGACCAAATTGCAGTTGGACCGCCGCCTGATCGCCTGCGTGATGACCTTCGGCCTGATCACGCCGTACATGTTCCTGCCGGTGGGCTTCGGCAATATCTTCCTCAACCAGATCCTGCTGGCCAACGTGGCCAAGAGCGGCGTGGACATCAGCCAGGTCAACGTCACCCACGCCATGAGCCTGCCGGCGCTGGGCATGGTGGTCGGGCTGCTGGTGGCGGTGTTTATCAGCTACCGCAAGAAGCGCGTGTATGACCTGGAGAAAATCGAACGGGTCGAGCAAGTGGCGGTGCAGTACAACCCGCTGACCCTACTGGTGGCCGGCCTGGCGATTGCCTCGGCGTTCATCATCCAGTTGTGGCTGGACTCCATGATCATCGGTGCCCTGGCCGGGTTCCTGATCTTCTCGGTCTCGGGCATCGTGCGCTGGCGCGACACCGACGACCTGTTTACCGAAGGCATGAAGATGATGGCGATGATCGGCTTCATCATGATCGCCTCGTCAGGCTTTGCCGAAGTGCTCAAGGCTACCGGCGACGTGCGTTCGCTGGTGGAAACCTCGGCGGCGTTCATCGGCCATAGCCGTGGGGTGGGGGCGTTGTTGATGTTGCTGGTGGGGCTGCTGGTGACCATGGGCATCGGTTCGTCGTTTTCCACGGTGCCGATCCTGGCGGCGATTTTCGTGCCGCTGTGTGTGCAACTGGGCTTCAGCCCGCTGGCCATCGTGTGCATCGTCGGTACCGCAGGGGCGCTGGGTGATGCCGGTTCGCCCGCCTCGGACTCCACCCTCGGTCCGACCTCCGGCCTGAATATCGACGGCCAGCATCACCATATCTGGGACACCGTGGTGCCGACGTTCCTGCACTACAACCTCCCATTGCTGGCGTTTGGCTGGTTGGCGGCGATGACGCTCTGATCTACAGATTCACCGGCGCTGGCCGATAACCTCTCAAGTCGCCCAATAAGAGAGAAAAGCCATGCGTCTGAGCCTGAAGGCCAAAGTCCTGTCCCTCGCCGTTGTGCCGGTGTTGCTGTTCGCCGTGGTCATCAGCCTGACCACCGTGTGGATCCTCCAGGGCCAGGCGCGCAACGAGGTGGATGAAACCCGCCAGCGCCTGCTCAACGACGCCAAGGCCACCCTGCAAAGTTATGTGGAAGTGGCCATGACCACCATCAAGCCGCTCTATGACGCGGCCGCCCCCGGCGATACGGCAGCGCGGGCCGAGGTGGTCAAGCTGCTGTCCAACACCAGCTATGGCAAGGACGGTTACTTCTTCGGCTACGACTCCGAGACCATCCGCCTGTTCAAAGGCAACAGCCCCGACGGCGTGGGCAAGAGCTTCAAGGACAACCGTGATCCCAACGGTGTCTACGTCAACCGCGACCTGGTCAAGGTCGGCAAGGACGGCACCCACTACCTGCAATACAGCTCGACCCAGCCCGGCCAGACCGAACTGGTGCCCAAGATGGGCTACACCGAATACTTGCCCAAGTGGGACATGGTCATCGGCACCTCGGTGAACCTGGATGGCATCGAAGCCCAGGTGGCGGTGGTCGAAGCCAAAGTGAAAACACGCATGGAAGGCGTGCTGCTGAGTATCCTCGGCGTGGCCGTGGTGGTGTTGCTGGTGATCGCCGCCGTCGGCATGCTGCTGGCCAACACCATGCTGCGCCCGCTGCATCTGATGAAAGCCAACCTCGACGACATTGCTGCCGGAGAAGGCGATTTGACCCGCCGCCTGGCCATCACCAGCCAGGACGAACTGGGCGACCTGGCCGGCGCGTTCAACCGCTTTGTCGACAAGATCCACGGCCTGGTGCGCCAGATCACTGAAATGACCACCCAACTCACCGGCCTGGTGAGCCAGGTGTCCGACCAGGCCCAGCGCTCGGAGCTGGCCATGGAGCGCCAGCGTCACGAGACCGACCAAGTGGCCACGGCGATCAATCAGATGTCCTCGGCCGCTCAAGAAGTGGCGCGCAGTGCCCAGGGCGCCTCGGTGGCCGCGCAACAGACCGACGCCGAAGGCCAGGCCGCCAAGCGGGTGGTGGACGGCAGCATCGCGCAGATCCATGCGCTGGTGAATGACATCCGCAGCAGCGGTGTGTCCCTCGACAGCCTGCAGCAGGACGTGTCGTCGATTGTCAGTGTGCTGAGCGTGATCCGTTCCATCGCCGAACAGACCAACCTGCTGGCGCTCAACGCGGCGATCGAGGCGGCGCGGGCAGGGGAGGCCGGGCGTGGCTTTGCGGTGGTCGCCGACGAGGTGCGCGCCCTGGCCAGCCGCACGCAAACCAGCACCCAGGAAATCCAGGGCATGATCGACCGCCTGCAAAAAGGCACTGAAGCGGCCGTGGATGCGATGCGCCGCTCCAGCGATGCTGGCGATGGCACCTCGGCCCAGGCCAATGAAGCCGGGGCGTCCCTGGACACCATGGCCCAGTTGATCGGCACCATCAACTCGATGAACGCGCAGATTGCCAGCGCCGCCGAAGAACAGACCGCCGTCGCCGAAGAGATCAACCGCAGCGTGCATCAGATCGCCGTGGCGGTGGACAGCGTGGCCGATGAAACCCAGTTGGGCGCCCAGACGTCGCGCAGTCTGGCGGACCTGGGCCAACGCTTGGGCCAATTGGTCGGCCAGTTCAGGATCTGATTCTCATAGGTTGAGCGTATGGTTATCCACCGTTAATACGAATATACCTATCACCGCCCCTCAGTGAGACTTGAGCCCCACTCACCACAGGGGCTCACCTCATGCCACTTCCCGACCCGCTTCAGCGCCTGGCTGAACTCGACACCAATACGGTCTCCGACGCACTGGATTTCCTGCAACTGCCGGGGGCAGTGGTGGGCATCCGCCCATTGTGGGACTGCCCCAAGGTGGTGGGCCGGGCCAGCACGGTCAAGCTGGCGCCCAAGACTGACGCCGCGCCCGCCGTGCACCTGATTTCCCCGGTGATCGACGCGATCACCACCGACGACCGTGTGCTGGTGATCGCCGGTGGGCTGGAGGGGATCTCCTGCTGGGGCGACATCATCGCCAATGCCGCCGTGGCCAGGCGCATTCGTGGCTCGGTGATCGACGGTTGCAGTCGCGATATCGACGGCAGTGCGTCCATCGGCTACCCGGTCTATGGCCGTGGCGTGACCATGATCAGCGCGCGCAACCGGGTGGTGCAGGTCGATTCCGGCGTCACTGTCAGCGTGGGCGGTGTGAACGTGTCGGAGGACGACTTCGTGATTGCCGACCGCTGCGGCACGGTGTTCATCCCCGCTGCCGTTATCGAGCAGGTGTTGGACCTGGGTGAGCGCATCGCCGCCCGTGAAGCCGGCATGGTCGAGGCCGTGCGCAGCGGCCGCTCGGTGGCCGATGTGATGCACGACAGCCATTTCGAAGCCATCCGCGTGGAGCCTGCCCGATGAACGATCAACACCTTGTCGCCCTGTTTGCCGGGCTCGATACACCGGGTGTGTCGGATGCCATGGATAAACTCGGGATTGCCGGCCAATGCCTGGGCATCGCACCGCTGGATAACTACCGGGGCACCGTGGTGGGCCCGGCGTTTACCGTGCAATACGTCCCGGCGAGTATGCCGCCGGGCTCGGTCGGTGACTTTATCGAAGACGTGCTGCCGGGGGATGTGGTGGTTATCGCCAACGCCGGGCGCAGCGATTGCACGGTGTGGGGTGACATCATGACCCAGTACGCAGGCAGCCGGGGCATTGCCGCTACGGTGATCGACGGGGTGTGCCGGGATGTCAGCAAAGCCCTCGGCGATGGCTATCCGTTGTTCACCAAGGGCCGCTATATGCGTACCGGCAAGGACCGTGTGGAAGTGCTGGCGGTGAACCAGCCGGTGGCGATCAGCGGCGCGCGTGTGTGTGCAAGGGACATCGTGGTGGCCGACGCCAATGGCGTACTGGTGGTGCCGCGTGCCCGTGCCGAGGAGGTCGCGCGTACGGCCCGGCAGATCGAGGCGGTGGAAGCCCGGATCCGCGCGCAGATCGAGGCCGGCAGGACACTCAGGCAGGCGCGTGAGTCTTTGGGCTATCACACCTTGCAGAGGAAGGACGCATGACCATTGAACGCCTGAACACGCGCCTGGCCCAGGCCCGACCGTCTGCCACCTACCGTATCATCGACCGCGTGGCCGCACGCCGCGCCGAGGGCGCAAGCATCATCTCGTTGTGTGCCGGGGAGCCGGATTTCGACACCCCGGAACACATCCGCCAGGCAGGTATCGATGCGATCCGCAACGGCCATACGCGTTACACCCAGGTCGCCGGAGTGCGAGCGTTGCGTGAAGCCGTGGCGCAGAAGTTCCGTCGCGAAAACGGCTTGGACGTCACCTGGCAGGACACCCTGGTCAGCAACGGCGGCAAGCATGTGATCTACAACGCCCTGGCCGCCACCTTGAATGCAGGCGACGAGGTGATCGTGCCCGCGCCTTATTGGGTCAGCTACCCGGAAATGGTCGAATTGTGCGGCGGTACCGCAAGGATTTTGCCGTGCGCCGCCCAGCAGGGGTTCAAGCTGACCGCGGCGGCGCTGGAGCAGGCGATCACCCCCCGCACGCGCTGGCTGATCCTCAACTCACCGTCCAACCCGACCGGCGCCGTGTACAGCCGGCTGGAGTTGCAGGCCCTGGCGCAGGTGCTGTTGAAACATCCCCATGTGCTGGTGCTGGCGGACGATATCTACGAGCACTTGCTGTTCGACGGGCAAACCTTCCACACCCTGGCGCAAGTCGAGCCGCGCCTGGCGCCACGGGTGCTGACCATGAATGGCGTGTCCAAGGCCTATGCCATGACCGGCTGGCGCATCGGCTTCGCCACCGGCCCGCGCTGGTTGCTGGCCGCCATGGAAAAACTCCAGGGCCAGCAGACGTCGGGGGCCAGTGCGATTTCCCAGCAGGCCGCGATTGCTGCATTGACCGGCCCGCAGGACTTTATCCAGCAGTCACGGGCGGTATTCGAGCAGCGCCGTGACCTGGTGGTGGCCTTGCTGAACGCCAGCCCGGGGCTGGAATGCATGAACCCGGACGGTGCGTTCTATGCCTTTGCGTCCTGCGCCGGCCTGCTGGGCCGCACCACGCCGGCCGGCAAGCGGCTGCATACCGACGAAGACGTGGCCGATGCCTTGCTCGACGAAGCCCATGTGGCCGTGGTGCCCGGCAGTGCGTTCGGGCTGGCGCCGTACCTGCGCATCGCCTACGCGTTGGACGACGCCTCGTTGCGCCAGGCCTGCGAGGCGATCCACCTGTTCTGTGCTGCGACCCGTTAGACGTCGCGCATCAGCAAACCGAAGCGCAGGTCCATTTCGGTCGGCAGGGGCACATACACCGTGTGTCCATCTCCCGGCGCCACATCGATGGCTTCGCCCTTGGCGTTGTGCAGGCTGGCCAGGTCAAAGTGGAAGTTGCCGGCTGGGGTCATCAGCTCCAGGTGATGACCCACGGCAAAGCGGTTCTTCACCTTGACCTCAGCCAGTTCGCCGCGGCGCTCGCCGGTCAACTCGCCGACAAACTGCTGGCGCTCGGACACTGAGCTGCCGTTCTGGTAATTCTGGTATTCGTCGTGCACGTGGCGGCGCAGGAAACCTTCGGTGTAGCCGCGTTGGGCCAGGGATTCCAGATCGGTCATCAGGTTGCGGTCAAACGCACGGCCGGCCACGGCATCATCGATTGCCTGGCGGTACACCTGGGTCGTGCGGGCGCAGTAGAAATGCGATTTAGTGCGGCCTTCGATCTTCAGCGAATGCACGCCCATGTGGGTCAGGCGCTCCACATGCTGCACGGCGCGCAGGTCCTTGGCGTTCATGATGTAGGTGCCGTGTTCATCCTCGAAGGCGGGCATCTGTTCGTCGGGGCGGTTGGCTTCCTGCAGGAGGAACACCTGGTTGGTGGGCGCGCCGATCCCCAGTGTGGGTTCCGGTTGATACACCTGGACTATATCGCCCGTGGCGTTTTCCATCGCCGGGGTGGCCTGGTATTTCCAGCGGCAGGCATTGGTGCAGGTGCCCTGGTTGGCGTCACGTTTATTCATGTAGCCCGAGAGCAGGCAGCGCCCGGAATAGGCCATGCACAAGGCACCGTGGACGAACACTTCCAGCTCCATGGCCGGCACCTGCTGGCGAATCTCGCCGATTTCTTCCAGGGACAGCTCCCGCGACAGGATCACCCGGAAAATCCCTTGCTGCTGCCAGAACTCGACGCTGGCCCAGTTCACCGTATTGGCCTGCACCGACAGATGGATCGGCATCATCGGGAAGTGCCGGCGCACCAGCATGATCAGGCCCGGGTCGGACATGATCAGCGCATCCGGGCCCATGGCGATCACCGGGGCGAGGTCCTTGAGGAAGGTCTTGAGCTTGGCATTGTGTGGCGCGATGTTTACCACCACGTAGAACCGCTTGCCCAGCGCGTGGGCTTCCTGAATGCCGAGCGCGAGGTTGGCGTGGTCGAACTCGTTGTTGCGCACCCGCAGGCTGTAACGCGGCTGGCCGGCGTAGACCGCATCGGCACCGTAGGCGAAGGCGTAGCGCATGTTTTTCAGGGTGCCGGCGGGGGCGAGCAGTTCGGGGGCAAGGACGAGAGGCATGGGGATCGGATCGCAAAAGGCCGCGAGCGTAGCCCAACATGTGCCGGGCTTTATTGATCTGGGTCTACGCTTACCTCAACAAAGATGGCACTCCCGGGATTTGCGGTGGACTAAGCAGCTGGACGCACACGCGCGGCCTGCTTTTCTGACATGGATCGGACATGAATCAAACCAACCTGCAATTCAAGACCCTGCTGCTCCTGCTGGCCCTGGTGACCGTCGCCTTTATCTGGATATTGCTGCCGTTCTACGGTGCAGTGTTCTGGGCGGTGATCCTCGGCATCATCTTTGCGCCGATGCAACGTCGCCTGCAGCAGCGCTTCGGCTGGAACCGCAACCTGACGTCCCTGGCCACCTTGATGGTGTGCCTGGTGATCGCGATCCTGCCGGTGATCATTACCAGCGCGTTGCTGGTGCAAGAGGGCGCCACGCTGTACAAAAACGTCGAGAGCGGCAAGCTGGACGTGGCCGGCTATATCGAGCAGTTCAAGAACTTCCTGCCGCCGTACTTCCAGCACCTGCTGGACCGCTTCGGCATGGGCAACCTGGAAGGGCTGCGCGAGAAGATCGTCAAGAGTGCGATGCAGGGCAGCCAGTTCTTTGCGACCCAGGCGTTCAGCTTCGGCCAGGGCACGTTTGATTTCCTGGTGAGTTTTTTCATCATGCTGTACCTGCTGTTTTTCCTGCTGCGGGACGGCCCGGAACTGGTGCGCAAGGTCCGTACGGCGGTGCCGCTGGCCGAGCCGCAGAAGCGTCGGTTGCAGCTCAAGTTCAATCGGGTGGTGCGCGCCACGGTCAAGGGCAATGTGCTGGTGGCCGTGACCCAGGGGGCGCTGGGTGGTTTGATCTTCTGGTTCCTGGACATTCCCAGTGCGTTGCTCTGGGCGGTGCTGATGGCGTTTCTGTCACTGCTGCCGGCCGTGGGCGCGGGCATTGTGTGGGGGCCGGTGGCCGCCTACTTCCTGTTGAGCGGTTCGATCTGGCAGGGTGTGGTGCTGGGCCTGTTCGGCGTGTTTGTGATCGGCCTGGTGGACAATGTGTTGCGCCCGATCCTGGTGGGCAAGGACACCAAGATGCCGGACTACCTGATCCTGATCTCGACCCTGGGCGGCCTGTCGGTATTCGGCCTCAACGGGTTCGTGATCGGGCCGCTGGTGGCGGCGCTGTTCATGTCCAGCTGGGCGTTGTTTGTCGAGAGCAAGCCGCGGGTCAAGTTGCCGTTGCCTTGAGTCTCAGGCGTGCAGGCGGAAGTTCGAGGCTTGCTGCAGTTGTTTTTCGGCGTCAGACAGGGACGTGAGCGGGCCGCTGATGGCTTCGCCGTCGCGCACCACGTACCAGCACGCCAGCAAACCCAGCTCTCGAAGCGGGGCAGGGACGGCGCTGCCGATGACGGACATGATTTGAACAGTGGGCATAAGGACCTCCAATCGCTATGGAGGTCACCTTACGGGGCACAGGCGCTCAGGAAAAATCATCTGGCTCGATAGTCGACATCAACAAAAGGCTTCAGTCGACCACTTGATCGAGCATGCTCACCACTTCCTGCTCATTAAGCAGGCCTTTGTGCACCAGGTTTTCCGCCAGCAGCGCGAGGAACTTGGCGCTGCGGTGGCCTTCCAGGTGCTTGAGCTCCGTGAGCGCGCTGTAGACCTTGCTGGACGTACACAGGCCAGCGGTGCGGTGCGGATTTTGTGTGGGCATGGTCAGTCGTCCTTGTTGTTATGGAGTGGACAGGATTGATAGTGGGAGTGTGGCGTGACACAAACATGACAGCGTGAGCCCCGTTCGGGCAAGTAGACTTTCGACCTTAAGCATGTGGGATTGCAGCCCGGCCATTGTCCTCAGAGCGACCTTGGCAGGATAAATCCGGACGTTACCCACAAGAAAAGGCCCCGCGGGTGGGCGAGGCCTGTTGCATAGCTGACGGTTGAGACTTACCAGCCGCGGCGGTAATAGCCGTGGGGCGGGCCATAGTAGCCGCGCGGTGGGCCGTAGTAGACCGGCGCAGGGCGGTAATAGACCTCCTGCTGTACGTACACCGGTGGCGGTGGTGCGTAGTAGACGGGCGGCGGCGCGGCATACACCGGCTGCGGTTGCACGTAGACCGGCTGCTGCACATAGACCTCACGGGGCTGGCTGGCCACCACGGAGCCCACTACGGCGGCGCCGACCAGGGCACCCAAGACGGCTGGGCCACCCCATCCACCACCATGGGCGGAGGCTTGGCCTGCCATAGCGAGTGCACCTACCAGCAAGGCGATCTTGGGGATTGTACGAATCATGGTCATTCCTCGGTTAGCCCCTGCGCTTGTGGTCTGCAATCAATAGACTCAAGTAATGTCGCGGGGATACTTTTAAGACAACGTATTTCTGAAAAACAGCACGGCCGCTAGGTAAAGGTTGTGTAAGGTCTGTACCGATTTGCTTACTCAAAGGAGTTATCCATGCAGATGCACCCCAACAAGGACACCCAACTGTGCATGTCGCTGTCGGCCCGCCCTGGGAATTTTGGCTTGCGTTTTCATAACCACCTGTACGAACAGCTGGGGCTGAACTTCTACTATAAAGCCTTCAGCAGCCAGGATTTACCCGGCGCGATAGGTGGTATCCGCGCGTTGGGCATCCGGGGTTGCGGGGTGTCCATGCCCTTCAAGGAGGCCGCCATTGCCTTAGTGGACGAACTGGACGATTCGGTTCAAGCCATTGACTCCCTGAACACTATCGTCAATACCAATGGCCATCTCAAGGCCTACAACACCGACTACATCGCCGTCGAACAATTGCTCAAGACACACGCCGTGCCGCAGGATTCGACCTTCGCCTTGCGTGGCAGCGGCGGTATGGCCAAGGCCGTGGCGAGCGCCTTGCGGGATGGCGGTTACGCCAATGGTGTGATCGTGGCGCGTAACGAAGCGGCAGGCCGGGCGTTGGCGCAGAACCTGGGGTATGAGTGGCAGGCGGAACTGGGCGATTTGCGCCCACAGATGCTGATCAACGTCACCCCCATCGGCATGACCGGCGGGGCCGAGGCGGATGCCCTGGCGTTCGACGCGGATGCCGTGGATGCCGCGCACACTGTCTTCGATGTGGTGGCGATCCCCGCCGAAACGCCACTGATCGTGCGTGGACGGGCCAAAGGCAAGCGGGTGATCACTGGGCTGGAGGTGATTGCGATCCAGGCGTTGGAGCAATTCGTGCTGTACACCGGCGTGCGACCTACGGATGAACAGTTCCAGGCGGCAGTAGCCTTCGCCCGCAACTGAAGGCCGCTGCGGCTCTAAATGTGGGAGGGAGCAAGCCCCCTCCCACACTGGTTGACCGTGTCAGGCCTGTTCCAGCTGCGCCAATCGCTCTTCCAGAGCTGCAATTCGTGCTTCAAGCTCTTCGATACGATCCAGCGAGACTGCGCCGGCAGAGCGCTCCACCGGGCTTCCCCGCGCCGCGATAATCACCTCGATGTCCGCCGGATCCCCCAGCGCATGGGTATAGCGATCTTCCCGCTGCCCTGCCTGGCGCGGCACCAGCAGCGCCAGCCCGCGGGCGATCAGGCGCTCCAACTGATGCACCACCTGCTCGGCATCCTCGAAGTCATGCATGCGCCCGCTGCGGGTCAGCAGTTCGTTGACCGTCTGAGGCCCACGCAAGAACATCAGCCCGGTCAGGATCACCTGGGCCGGCACCAGTTCCAGCGCCTTGTCCACGCGATGCTCCCAGCGGTCGGCGCGGCTGCCCATCACCAGGCGCGTGAAGCCTTGGCCTTCCAGCGCACGCAGACTCTGGCCAACCTGGCCCTGGCTCAGGTTCATCACCGGCTCGCGGCTGGTCTTCTGGTTGCAGGCCAGGACCAGGGCGTTGAGGGTCAGGGGATAGGTTTCCGGGTTGGTCGCCTGTTTTTCGATCAGGCAACCCAGGACGCGAATTTCCGTGCTGTTCAGGCGCGGCTCAGGGGTGTCGGTGTCGTGCTCGTCGGTCATCGCGCTTTCCCTATGCAGTGAACGCACTAGCCTAAGCCGGAAAAAATAAAAGACAAGCGCCTGGCGTGTCTATAATCGCCGCTGGTTCCAACCCTGCCATTACCCATGAGACTGCCATGACTATTTCCCTGTACGCCGCCTCCATCCCCGTCTTCAAGCAAATGCTCAGCGCCCTGAGCGATGTGCTGAACAAAGCCGAAGCCCACGCCACCGCCAGGAACATCGAACCCAACGCCTTGCTGCAAGCGCGGCTGTTCCCGGACATGTTCCAACTGGTGCGCCAGGTGCAGATCGCCGTCGACTTCGCCAAGGGCGTTTCCGCACGCCTGGCTGAGATCGAAGTGCCGAAATACGAAGATACCGAAGTCACCTTCGCCGACCTGCAAGCGCTGATCGCCAAGGTGCTGGCGTTTGTCGACACCATCAAGCCCGAGCAAGTCGACGGCAAGGAAGGCATCGAGATCATTACCCGCCCCGGCACGCCGAAAGAGAAGCGCTTCAGCGGCCAGTCCTACCTGCTGACCTACGGCCTGCCGCAGTTCTTCTTCCACGTCACCACCGCATACGCCTTGCTGCGTCACAACGGTGTGGAAGTGGGCAAGCGTGACTACATGGGCGCTTTCTAAGGCTCGAAAAAAAGCCCGGGGTGGTTCATTCCTGAACCACCCCGGGCTTTTTTACGCCTGGCGCTTAAGCCGACTGCTCTTCCTTGCCCAGGCACGCGGCCGCGGTAAACAGCACATCGGTGGACGAATTGAGCGCGGTTTCCGCCGAATCCTGCAACACGCCGATGATGAAGCCTACGGCCACCACCTGCATGGCGATTTCGCTGGGGATACCGAACAGGCTGCATGCCAGGGGAATCAGCAGCAGCGAGCCGCCGGCCACACCCGACGCGCCGCAGGCACAGATCGCCGCGACCACGCTGAGCAGCACGGCGGTCGGCAGGTCCACGGCAATGCCGAGGGTGTGCACGGCCGCCAGGGTCAACACGGTGATGGTGATCGCAGCACCGGCCATGTTGATCGTGGCACCCAGTGGAATCGACACCGAGTAGGTGTCTTCATGCAGGCCCAGGCGTTTGCTCAAGGCCAGGTTCACCGGGATATTCGCCGCCGAACTGCGGGTGAAAAACGCGGTGATGCCGCTTTCGCGCAGGCACATCAGCACCAGCGGGAACGGGTTGCGGCGCAGTTTCCAGAACACGATGGCCGGGTTGACCACCAGTGCCACGAACAGCATGCAGCCGATCAGCACCACCAGCAGGTGGGCGTAGCCGAGCAGGGCGCCGAAGCCCGAAGTGGCGAGTGTCGAGGCCACCAGGCCGAAGATACCCAGCGGGGCGAAGCGGATCACCACGCGCACGATCAGGGTCACGCCGTTGGACAGGTCGTCGAGCACCGTGCGGGTGGTTTCGCCGGCATGGCGAATGGCAATGCCCATGCCGATGGCCCAGGCCAGGATGCCGATGAAGTTGGCGTTCATCAGTGCGCTGATGGGGTTGTCCACCACGCTCAACAGCAGGCTTTGCAAGACCTCGCCGATGCCGCCGGGAGCGCTCACGGTGGCGTCATGGGTAGCGAGCACCAGCGATGAGGGAAACCACATGCTGGCAATCACCGCCACCACGGCGGCGGCAAAGGTGCCCAGCAGGTACAGGAACAGGATCGGCTTGATATGGGTTTCCTGGCCGTGTTTATGGTTGGCGATCGACGCCATCACCAGCACAAACACCAGGATCGGCGCCACGGCCTTGAGCGCGGCAACAAATACCTTGCCGATAAACCCGGTGGCCTTGGCCGCCTCCGGCAAGAGCAGGGCCAGCAGGATGCCGGCGATCAAGCCGATGACGATTTGCGTGACCAGGCTGATGCGGGCCAGGCGTTGGAAAAGGGAAGGGGCAGCAGTCATATGAAGGTTGTCTCTAGTTTTTTTAAGGGCACAGCAATGCAGGCGGAAAGGGCTGTAGGAAGCGGGGCGCGAAGTCTAGCATGCCGCTGGACCTGTCCCGGCCGCTGCGGCATTGGGTCGCCGGGGCTTCGCAAAAGCCGGACATACTCTGTTAAGATTCTGCCCTCTCACCTTTCCTCTCCGTCAGCGGGCCCTTCGGGCTGTCGTTGATGTCGCCGTTTCTGGAGTTTTCATGCTGTTTCCCATCCTGCTGCTGTCGGCCGCCGGTTTTACCGTGCTGACCACAGAATTCGTTATCGTCGGCCTGTTGCCGTCCATTGCCCGGGACCTCAACGTCAGCGTGTCCCAGGCCGGCCTGCTGGTGACCTTGTTTGCGTTTACCGTGGCGGCCTTTGGTCCGTTTCTGACGGCTTACTGCGCCCGTTTCCCCCGCAAGCGTCTGTTTATCAGCATCCTGCTCCTGTTCGGCGTGGCCAATACCGTGGCCGCATTGGCGCCGAATATCTGGGTGATGGCGTTGGCGCGCTTGATCCCGGCCCTGGGCCTGCCGGTGTTCTGGGCCCTGGCCAGTGAAACGGCGGTGGATATTGTCGGTCCCGAATACGCTGGGCGCGCCATCGAAAAGATCGGCTTCGGCATCGTCTGCGCCACGGTGTTCGGGATTCCAGTGGGCACGCTGATTTCCGATATGTTCGGCTGGCGCGCCGCGTTTGCGATCCTCGCCGTGGTCGCACTGGCCAAGGCCTTGCTGCTGTTTATCTACCTGCCGGTGACCCAACCGAAGAACGACCAGGTGTCGTTGCGCTCGCAGTTCAAGATCCTGCGCAACCCGCTGATGCAAGGCCATATCCTGTTGTCGGTCCTGGTATTCAGCGGCATGTTCACGGCGTATACCTACCTGGCGGATATCCTTGAGCGCCTGGCCGGTTTCGACGGCACGCTGGTGGGCTGGTGCCTGATGGGCTTTGGCGCAGTGGGGCTGATCGGCAACGCCTTGGGCGGGCGTGCGGTGGACCGTCACCCGCTGATCGCTTCCATGGTGTTCTGCGGTTTCATGATCGCCGGCATGGTCGCGCTGGTACCGGCGATCCATTCCACGGTCGGCCTGGCGGCGGCGATGGCGGTGTGGGGCGTGACCCAGGCGGCGCTGTTCCTGGTCAGCCATGTGCGGTTGATGAAGGCCGCACCTCATGCCCCGGCGTTTGCGGCGTCGTTGAATATCGCCGGGGCCAACCTGGGCATTGGCCTGGGGGCCATGGTCGGCGGGCATGTGATCGACACCCTCGGCCTCGGCAGCCTGGGCTTTGCCGCTTCCGGATTTATCCTGGTGTCGATCCTGCTGGCGCTGTGGCTGATGACCGCCAGGCAAGCGGTCGCGTCCAACGCCTGAACGCTCAGGGCAGGGCGGTAAACAACTCTCGCCGTGCACCTTCGGTAATCGCCACGATGCCGGGGTGCTTGACCTTGCGTTCCACCGAGATCGCGTAGAACGACTCGGTGACGGCATCGGTCTGGCCAATCAACGCCACGCCGTACTGGCGCACTACTTCATCGGCGATCACGCTGGGCGCGATAAAGATCCCGCTGCCGGATTGGCCAAAGGCCTGCATCAAGGCGCTGTCATCGAACTCGCCGATGATCCTGGGTTGGATCTGCTGCTCGGCAAACCAACGTTGCAGGCGGCTGCGCACCACGGTTTCCGCGCCGGGAATCAACAGGGGCGCGCCGTGCAGGCACTGTGGGAAGTCACCGGCGTACCTGTCAGCCAATGCCTGGGTGGCGAAAAAACTGATGCCACATTCCCCCAGTTTCTGGCTGTAGCCCTTGATATCCAGGTGCGAGGGCATGGGGCTGTCGGAGATCACCAGGTCCAGGCGCTGGATCGCCAGGTCGGCCAATAAACGCTCGAGTTTGTCTTCACGGCAGGTAATGCGCAGGGGCTCGCTCAATTCCATGGTCGGCGCGATCAGCCGGTACACGATGGACTTGGGCACCACATCCGCCACACCGACCCGAAACAGGATCTGTTGCTCATTGGGCTGCGCGCGCAGCATCGCCTCCAGTTCATTGCCGGTCTGGAACATCTGTTCGGCATAGGGCAGGGCCTGGCGCCCGGCTTCGGTGAGTTCAAGCTGGCGGCCTACCCGCTGAAACAGCGCAATCCCGTAGGTTTGCTCCAGCAGGCTGATCTGCCCGCTGATGGTCTGGGGCGTGAGGTTCAACTGCTCGCAGGCGCGCACGATGCTACCGGTCTTGGCCACTACCCAGAAGTAATGCAACTGTCGGTAATTGAGCATGATGATCGTCACTTCGTAAAAACCGAAGTATACGCGAGAAAAATACGAATTTTCCTGAACTGTTTGCCTGCATAGAATGCCTCGCTATCGCGGGGCCACTATTTGGACCCAATGGTTCTAACGAGGAAGACATGATGAAACTCAATTCCCTGGGCGCGGCATCGTTGCTTGCGCTTTCATTGGTGATGATCAGCGGTTGCGATCAGGTCGAAAAAAGCGCGCAACAGGTCATGGGCAAAGCCACCGAGTCGGCCAAGCAAGCCATCGATGACACCCAGAAAGCGGCCGAGCAGGCATTGAGTGAAGCGACAAACGGCCTGATCAATCCACAGAAAAAGGACGATCAGGAAGAAAACGAGTCTGAATCGAACACCAAAGAAACCTAATCTCCCCAGCACAACGTCAGGACTGACCTATGGATTACCTTTTACAACTGGCCGCCAGCCCTACCGCCTGGATTGCCCTGGCCACCTTGATCGTGATGGAAATCGTGCTGGGCATCGATAACCTGATCTTTATCTCGATCCTCACCAACAAATTGCCCGAGAAGCATCGGGCCAAGGCACGACGCATCGGTATCAGCATGGCGCTGGTGTTGCGCCTGGGCCTGTTGAGTACCATTGCGTTTATCGTGCAATTGACCACCCCGGTGTTCGAAGTGCTCGGCCAGGCGTTCTCGTGGAAGGACATGATCCTGATCGCCGGTGGCCTGTTCCTGGTCTGGAAGGCCACCACCGAGATCCATCACAGCATGGACCCTGAGCCCGAAGAGAAGACCAGTACCGGCAATGTCGTGGCCATCGGCTTTGCCGCAGCCATCGGGCAGATCCTGTTGCTTGACCTGGTGTTCTCCATCGACAGCATCATTACCGCCGTGGGCATGACCGAGCACTTGCCGATCATGATCATCGCCGTGGTGACCTCGGTGATCGTGATGCTGGTGGCGGCCGAGCCGTTGGCCAAGTTCATCAATGACAACCCGACCGTGGTGATGCTGGCCCTGGGCTTCTTGATCATGATCGGCATGACGCTGATCGCCGAAGGCTTCGGTGCCCATGTGCCTAAAGGCTACGTTTACGCGGCCATGGCCTTCTCGGCCGCCATCGAGTGCCTGAACATCGCTCGGCGCAACCGTCACAAGCGTCTGCTCGCTGCCCGGCAGTAACGCTGCAACCCCAAAGGCCGGCTGTGCTCACAAGAGCCCAGCCGGCCTTTTGCTGTCTGTTAGAATCCGCCCACTTGATAGCTTGAGGTCCACCATGAACGAGCCGATTCGCCTTACCCAGTACAGCCACGGCGCGGGTTGTGGCTGCAAGATTTCGCCCCAGGTGCTGGAAGTGATCCTGGCGGGCAGCGGTGCGCAGAACCTTGACCCCAACCTGTGGGTGGGCAACGCCTCCCGCGACGACGCGGCGGTGTATGCCATCGACGATGAGCGTGGCGTGGTCTCTACCACTGACTTTTTCATGCCGATTGTCGATGATCCCTTCGATTTCGGCCGCATCGCCGCCACCAATGCCATCAGTGACATCTACGCCATGGGCGGCGACCCGTTGATGGCCATCGCCATTCTTGGCTGGCCGGTGAACGTGCTGGCGCCGGAGATCGCCCGTGAAGTGATTCGTGGCGGCCGCTCGGTGTGCGACGAAGCCGGCATTCCGTTGGCGGGCGGGCACTCCATTGACGCGCCCGAGCCGATCTTCGGCCTGGCCGTCACCGGCATCGTGCAAAAGCGCCATATGAAGCGCAACGACACCGCCACTGTGGGCTGCCGTCTGTACCTGACCAAACCGTTGGGCATCGGCATCCTCACCACCGCCGAAAAGAAGGGCAAGTTGCGTGAGGCGGATATCGGCCTGGCCCGTGACTGGATGTGCACCCTCAACAAACCCGGCAGCCGTTTCGGTAAGCTGGCCGGTGTGACGGCAATGACGGATGTCACCGGTTTCGGTCTGTTGGGCCATTTGGTGGAGATGGCGGACGGCAGCGCTGTGACCGCACGTATCGAATACGACAAAGTCCCACGTCTGCCCGGGATCGAGGACTACCTGGACCAGGGCTGCATGCCGGGTGGCACCTTGCGCAACTTCGACAGCTACTCGAGCAAGGTCGGGCGTCTGCAGGAATTGCACAAACGCGTGCTGTGTGACCCGCAGACCAGCGGTGGCCTGCTGATCGCGGTCACCCCTGAAGGCGACGCCGAGTTCCGCGCGACGGCGGCTGAATTGGGCTTGAGCCTTGAGCCGATCGGCCAATTGGTTGAGCGACAGACCCACGCGGTAGAGGTGGTTTGATGGCAACTGACATCACCGATTACCGCGACATTTTCCTCAACGACCGGCCGATGATGGATACCCGCGCGCCGGTCGAGTTCGCCAAGGGCGCGTTCCCTGGCGTGATCAACCTGCCGTTGATGACCGATGACGAGCGTCAGCGCGTCGGCACCTGCTACAAGCAGCAGGGCCAGCAAGCCGCGATTGTGCTGGGGCATGAGTTGGTGTCGGGGGCGATCAAGGCTGAGCGTATCGAACAATGGGCACGGTTTGCCCAGGCCAATCCTGATGGTTACTTGTATTGCTTCCGGGGCGGGCTGCGTTCGCAGATCGTGCAGCAATGGTTGAAGACCGAAGCCGGCATCGAGTACCCGCGGGTCGGCGGTGGCTACAAGGCCATGCGGACCTTCCTGCTGGATACCCTTGACCAGGCGGCAGCTCAATGTGATTTCGTGTTGCTGGGCGGCATGACCGGCACCGGCAAGACCGAGGTGCTGGGCCAGTTGCGCAACGCCCTGGACCTGGAAGGCCATGCCAACCACCGCGGTTCCAGCTTCGGCAAACGCGCCACGGCGCAACCCTCCACTATCGACTTCGAAAACCGCCTGGCGGTGGACCTGCTGAAAAAACGCGCGGGCGGTATCGAGCAATTCGTGGTCGAGGATGAAAGCCGCATGATCGGCAGCTGTGCGCTGCCGTTGCCGTTGCACAAGGGCATGCAGACCTTTCCGATGGTGTGGCTGGAAGACAGCGTCGAAGGCCGTGTCGAGCGCATCCTGCGCGATTACGTGATTGACCTTTGTGCAGAATTTATCGCGGTGTTTGGTGAACAGGGCCAGGCGTTGTTTGCCGAACGCCTGACCCAGGGCCTGGCCAATATCCACAAGCGCCTGGGCGGCGAGCGTTTCCAGCGGTTGCAGGCGATCATGCAGGATGCCCTGGCGGAACAGCTGCGCAGCGGCGCCGTGGACCTGCATCGCGCCTGGATTGAAGGGCTGTTGCGCGAGTATTACGACCCGATGTACGCCTTCCAGCGTGAAAACAAAGGCGCACGCATCGAGTTTGCGGGAGAGCAGGGCGCAGTCACGGCCTATCTGCGCGAGCGCGCCCTCAGAGGATAAGCGCGCCGATCAACCCGCACACCACGCCCACCAGCATGGTCAGCCCGGCCACCGTCACCAGTACCCGCGCATCGAAATCCTTGCGCAGCATCAACAGCGACGGCAGGCTCACGCTGGGCAGGGTCATCAGCAAGGCCACGGCCGGGCCGGTGCCCATGCCCAGGGTCATCATGGTTTGTACGATGGGGATCTCTGCCGCTGTAGGAATCACAAACAGCGTGCCGACAATCGCCAGGGGCACCAGCCACACCAGGCTGTTGGCCATGGCGCCGTCCACGTGGGGGAACAGCCACACCCGTGCGGCACCGAGCACCAGCACCGCCAGGATATAGATCGGTATGGTGCTCCAGAACAGCTGCCACAGGGTACGCAGCCAGCGACTGAAGAAGGGTTGTGCTTCGACCTGGCTGGCCTCGGCCACCGCGTCCAAGGCAACTTCCGGCACTTGGTCCGGCCGTGCGATGCGCTGTGCCACCAGTGACACGCCGACCACCAGCACAATGCCCGCCACCAGCCGCAAGGCGGTAAAGCCCCAGCCCAGCACAAAGCCCATGAACACCAGCGTGGCCGGGTTCAGCACCGGGTTGGCAATCCAGAAGGCCAGTGCCGCGCCCACCGACACCTGCTGGCGGCGCATGCCAGCAGCGACGGGCGCCGCGCAGCAACTGCACATCATCCCCGGCAAGGCAAACAGCCCGCCGCGCAAGGTCGAGCCGAGGCCGGCACGGCCAAACAGGCGCAGCAACCAGTCGCGGGGGATAAGCACTTGCAGCAGCGAGCCGAGGATCACCGCCAGTACGGCAGCTTTCCAGATCGCCAGGAAATACACCTGGGCGTAGGCCAGCGCTGCTGCCAATGGCGAGCTTTGTTGATCGTTGAGGATCGAGGCGCCGATGCTGTGGTTGTCCGCGGCAACAAACGCCTTGAAGTAGTAGGGCGACCACTTCACGTAGTAGAGGCCGACACAGGCTACCAGTAGGAAGAGGGCAGGTTTCCACCAGAACGACCAGCCCCGGACGGGCTGGGTGGAGGCGAGGTTGGGCATGGGGGAGGGTCCGCAGATGAGTCAATAGCGGTGCATCATACGCCCTCAGCTATCGGCACTCACCTGTGTTGGCTGCGGGCAGGTTTCTTCACCGTCGTTCAGGCCCTGCTTGTAGTTGCGGCTGAGCAGCGAGGCTTTGCCGTTGTGCCAGGTCAGCGTCAGTACGTACAGCGTGTCGTAGTCGCTGCCGGACCAGTCGTCGGTAATCGTATGTTTTTCGCCGGAGGCCTCACTGGCCACCTTGTTGATCAACTCCGGCAGGTAGCCGTGGGACCACGCGGTGTAGATGGTGGCATTGTGGTATTTGTCTTCCACCAGTTCGTCGGCCAGGTCGCTGGTGTCGTTGGCCGAGAACTTGATGTTCACCGGCAGGCCCAGCTTGATGGCGCTGGGGCTGATGGTCATCAACGGGCGAATATAGCTGTAGGAGTTGTCCAGCTCACCTTCCTCGACATTGCGCGTCGGGTTGGCGGCAAACACGAAGTTGGCCTTGCCGAATTTTTCCGGCAGCAGGGTGGCCAGGTTCATTGCTCGGTTCAACCCCTGGCAATTGAGTTGGCCCAGGCCGCCGGCCGGTTTCTCGGCGTGGCGCAGGAACACCAGGGTTTGCACGCCATCCACCGGTTGGGCACGGCTTTCCCGGGCGTCGAGGGCGGCAACCATGGCGCCGCTCACCAGCAAAAGGGGCAACAGGATGTAGGCGTAGTGTTTCAGTCGTTGCACAAGGCGCAGAGGCTTGATCGTCATTATGGGTTCGAGTCTTCGTGCGTCACGTTAAGGCGGACAAGCCTGGCCCCAATGACGCCTGGGGCGTCCTGCGGGTGTTCCGTGTCGGTATAGCGAGGTGCCTCCATTCACCGTTTGAGCGCACTTAAGAGTGCACGCGGGCGTATTGGTTCGCCCACGGGGGATAATAGCCCGCTGATGTTGCGCATTGATGACCCATGCAGGACGTGGGACAGATGATTATCATGGGGGCTTTCCGCCAGGGAGTTTCCCGATGAACCCGATCGCCGCGTTCCCGATCAACAGCAAATGGCCCGCCCGGCATCCGGAGCGCCTGCAACTGTACTCGTTGCCCACGCCCAACGGGGTAAAAGTCTCGATCATGCTCGAAGAGCTGGGCCTGCCTTATGAGGCGCACAAGGTCAGTTTCGAGACCCAGGACCAGTTTTCCCCCGAGTTCCTGTCCCTGAATCCCAACAACAAAATCCCCGCGATCATCGACCCCGACGGCCCGGCGGGTCAGCCGTTGGCGCTGTTCGAGTCAGGCGCAATCCTGATCTACCTGGCGGAAAAATCCAGCCAGTTGCTTTCCGAAGATCCGGCGACACGTTATGAAACGATTCAATGGCTGATGTTCCAGATGGGGGGCATCGGTCCGATGTTTGGCCAACTGGGTTTCTTCAATAAGTTCGCCGGCAAGGACTACGAAGACAAGCGCCCCCGCGACCGTTACGCCGCCGAATCCCGTCGTCTGCTGGACGTGCTGGAAAAACGCCTGCTCGGCCGCACCTGGATCATGGGCGACGACTACAGCATCGCCGACATCGCCACCTTCCCCTGGATTCGCAACCTGATCGGTTTCTATGAGTCGGGCGATCTGGTCGGCATTGCCGACTTCCCTAACGTACTGCGCGCGCTGGACGGCTTTGTCGCCCGGCCGGCGGTCATCCGTGGCCTGAATATTCCGAGCTGACACATGCCGACTTTCGATTTCAAACAACTGGATGTATTCAGCAGCGTGTCGCTCAAGGGCAATCCGCTGGCCGTCGTGCTGGGCGCCGACAGCCTCAGCGACCAACAGATGGCTGACTTCGCCAAATGGACAAACCTCAGTGAAACCACGTTTTTGCTGACACCGCGCGATGTTCGGGCGGACTACCGGGTGAGGATCTTCACGACCTTGCAGGAGCTGCCATTCGCCGGGCACCCGACGCTGGGCAGTTGCCATGCGTGGCTCAAGGCGGGTGGGGTGCCCCAAGGCGAAGAGATTATCCAGGAGTGTGAAATCGGCCTGGTGCGTATTCGGCGTCAAGGCGATGAACTGGCGTTTATTGCACCGCCGTTGATGCGCGCCGGCGCTGTGGACTCCGCGTTGCTGGAGCGCGTTCGCCTGGGGTTGGGCCTGGTGCCGGGGGCCATTGTGCGCAGCCAGTGGGTCGACAATGGCGCGGGGTGGCTCGCGGTGATGCTGGCTGACCGTGATCAGGTCCTGGCCTTGCAGCCGGACTATTCGCAGCTGCTTGGGCTGGCCGTCGGCGTGATTGCTCCTTGCAACCCGGCTGACGACGTGGACGCGCAGTTTGAGGTGCGTGCCTTTGTCGCAGGCGACGGGGCCCAGGAAGACCCGGCCACCGGCAGCCTGAATGCCGGCGTCGCGCAATGGCTGCTCAGCGAAGGACTCGCGCCTGAGTGCTACGTGGTCAGCCAGGGCACGGCCATGGGGCGTGCGGGGCGTATTCGCGTCGAGCGCCAGGGTGATGAAATCTGGGTCGGCGGCGCCGTTGCGGTGTGCATCGAAGGGCGTCTACAGCTCTAGATCAATACATTATTACGGCCCCGGCAATACACTGTTGGCCCCTGGGCATTTGTGCTGCCGGGGCCTTGGGGCATAAGCTTTCGCCCCAAAGATTTCCCGCCACTTTTTCAGGACAGCCATGACCAGCCAGTTCCCCCAAGCCCGCCCACGCCGCCTGCGCCGCTCCCCGGAGCTGCGTGGCTTGTTCCAGGAAACCGAGTTCACCCTCAACGACCTGGTGCTGCCGATTTTCGTCGAAGAAGACATCGACGACTTCGTGCCGATCACCAGCATGCCCGGCGTGCAACGCATCCCGGAAAAGAAGCTGGCTGCCGAGATCGAGCGCTATGCCCGTGCCGGTATCAAGTCGGTGATGACCTTCGGCGTGTCCCACCACCTGGACGCCAACGGCAGCGACACCTGGAAGGAACGCGGCCTGGTCTCGCGGATGTCCTCGATCATCAAGGACGCGGTGCCGGACATGATCGTAATGTCCGACACCTGCTTCTGCGAATACACCGACCACGGCCACTGCGGCGTGATGCACGGTGCCCATGTCGACAACGATGCGACCCTGGTCAACCTCGGCAAGCAGGCCGTTGCCGCTGCCCGCGCCGGGGCCGACGTGATCGCCCCCTCGGCCGCCATGGACGGCCAGGTCCAGGCCATCCGCCGTGCGCTGGATGAGGCCGGCTTCACCCATATCCCGATCATGGCCTACTCCACCAAATTCGCCTCGGCCCTCTACGGCCCCTTCCGCGAAGCCGGCGGCAGCGCGCTCAAGGGCGACCGCAAAAGCTACCAGATGAACCCGATGAACCGCCGCGAAGCCGTGCGCGAATCGCTGCTGGACGAACAGGAAGGCGCGGACGCACTGATGGTCAAGCCGGCCGGTGCCTACCTCGACATCATCCGCGACATCCGCGAAGCCTCGCGCCTGCCGGTGGCGGCGTACCAGGTCAGCGGCGAATACGCGATGATCAAGTTCGGCGCCCAGGCGGGAGCGATCGATGAGGATCGGGTTGTGCGGGAAACGTTGGGGTCGATCAAGCGTGCGGGGGCGGATTTGATCTTTACTTACTTTGCTATGGACTTGGCGTTGGCTGGGATCTAAGGGCAGTGCAAACCCTGTGGTGAGCGTGCTCGCCACAGGGGAGTGTGGTTTATCTGGGAGGCGGTGATTTGTTTTTAGATAACGCTTTAACGACCGGCCAATCGTTTCAATTTCTGAACGCTGCTTCGCTTTTATAAGTGTTGAGACATTTTAGTAACACTGTCATAAAGTGTCTTTTGTCAATTATGTCGTCCTCGAAATAGGTGTCGAACAAGTAAAAAACAGATTCGAAGTCTTCGTCTGTCGACAGATAATGCTCGATCGTTTCTATGAACCAAAGCTGCTCATCTTCTCGGTATGATAAAAACTCCGGCTTGGTTAAAATATCAAAAAGCTCTGAAAGCTCAGTTTCATCATTGATGTTTTTTGATGCTATGGTTTCTTCTCGCTCTAAATTTTTTGTATTTTCTATACAGTAAGTGAATAGCAGGCCTCTCAATATTTCCAAGTCTGGTTTCTTTTTCATTCTTCGAACTCCGTATAAGCAGTGATTGGTTTTCCGTCTCTGTTTAAATGCACAACGGCTTTTGACTGCTTTCCATATATAAGTCCCTCTCTTTTATACCCCTCACCGACAATTTTTCCCATGTCCATTGGTTTTGGGGATTGCGCTCTGCCATTCAGTTTGAATATTAAAATAGCTCGTTCAATTGCATTGAATTGATCTCTGTGACTAAGAAAGTGCGTAGCTGCGCTTGGTGGTCTGGGTTGTCCCGCGTTTCTCCCTCTATCGAAGGTCTCGATTTCGCCGGTGGTGGGGTTCCTAGCTGTTTCTACTCGTTCAAGTTGAGATATTAATGATGTTTGAGCTCCGTGTTTTTCTAGGAAGTGCGCTCCCGGAATTGACGTTTCCAACTCCGATAGATGTCGGTGAATATTTGACTCCGCAAGCTCATCAATTCTTGCCTGTCGTTCCGCACGTGTTAGTTGCGGTAAAGCGGGTTCTCCGTGATTGACACTTTCCGTGGGCGTCGGAACGCTCGTGCTTGGCTTACATCCATCCCCACCTGGGCATGTGCTCAAGCCTAACGGATCCACCCATCCCGTAGGATTGGGCACGTATTGGTAGGCGTTGATCCCACCTGCCAACTTCACCGGATCAGGCGTCAGGTAGCGACCAACATCCGGATTGTAGTAGCGATGACGGTTGTAGTGCAGTCCGCTTTCCTGATCAAAGTACTGGCCCTGAAAACGCAGCGGGTTGTCGATTTTGCCTTTGTCGAGACGGCTGATCTGGCCGTAGGCGCGGTAGTGGGCGGACCAGACGATTTCGCCCTCTGGGTCTGTCAGTTCCTGCGGTGTGCCGAGGTGGTCGAGTTGGTAGTGGAAGGCTTTGGTGTCTTGCGGTCCAAAGCCTTCCAACAGAACCAGAGGGCGGAAACTGTCCGGTTCATAGAGATAACTGCGATGGCGATCCGCATGGTGTTCGGCAATCAGCCTGTCGCTTTGCCAGAAAAACTCCGTCGTGATGCCGTCCACGGTTTTGCTGATGCGCCGCCCAAACGGGTCGTAGCGGTAACTGGCGGTTTGACCGTTGGGTTGGGTGATGCCGATCAGCCGATGCTGGCAGTCGTAGCGGTATTCGGTGATCAGCGCGTGCCCACGGCCACGCCGTTCGCGGATGAGGTTGCCGAAGGCGTCATAGTCGTAGTGGCGGTCGCCCTGGATCATCAGGCGGTTGCCGGCGACGATGTCGGGGCCGGGGCGGTCTTGCATCAGCAGGTTGCCGGCGCGGGTGTGGCCGAAGCGTTCCTGCAGGTCTTGGGAATGGTCGGCGCGGGTGAGGCGGCCTAACGGGTCGTAGTGGTAGTGGTGTTCGCCTTTGCGCGTGTCGAGCAGGCGGGTGAGGTTGCCGGTTTTGTCGTAGTCGTATTGGCGTTGGTAGAGGTGGTCCTGTTGCTGGGTGATCGCGTGGGCGTGCAGGCGGTGTTGGTCGTCGTAATGGTAATGGCTGAGGAGTTGGCCTTGTTGGCGTTGGTGTTCCTGGCCGGCTTTGAACAGATGAGAGGTCAGCAGCGTGCCGTTTAACTCGACGGTGGCGAGGTGGCCGCCTTTCGCATGATTAAAAACCAGCCGGTTGTTATCGGGCAGGCGCAGGTGTTGAAGCTGGCCGCAGGCGTCGTAGCCGTAGCGCAAGGTGCCCCAGCCCTGGTGTTCGGCGGTGAGGCGGTTTTGTGGGTCGTATTCGTAGGCCAGCGCCCAGTGGCCGTCGTCGACGCTGAGGAGGTTGCCCTGGCGGTCGTAGGCATATTCAACAAGGCTGCCGTCGGGCAGGGTTTTTCGTACGAGGCGTCCGGCGTGATCGCGCTCGTAGCGAGTAATGAGCTGACTGCCATCGTCACCGTGTTCGGTCTTTTCCTGCAGGTTGCCATTGAGGTCGTAGACGTAGGCGGTGCGCTGCCCGTCAAAGCCGACTTCCTGCTGGATCAGGCCATTGGTGTGGTAATCAAGTCGGTAGGTCTCGCCGACTTCGTTTTCGATCTCGGTCAGCAATAACCGCACGTTGTCGTAGCGGTACTTGACCTGAGTGCCATCAGCGTTGATGCGCCGACTGATCAGGTGCAACCCGTCGGCGTATTCGTAGCGGATGACGTGGCCCAGTTCGTCGCGTTCTGCGGTGATTTTGCCGTAGGGGTTGTAGCTGTATTCCCGACATGCACCGCCTGGTAATACGACGCGAACCAACCGACCCACGCTGTCCCACTGATACTGGGTCAGCGCGCCATGCTCATCCTCGCGCGCCACCTGCCGGCCAAGATCGTCATAGCGATAACGCTTGATCCCGCCATTCGGCAGTTGCTCTTCAAGCAACTGTCCGCGCTCATTCCACACCAGCCGCTGACAACTGTGATCCGGGTACCAAACCCCAACCAGTTGCCCGTATTGGTCGTAGCTGTAATCCGTAACATGACCATCGGGATCGATCTTGCGGATGACATCGCCCTGGTCATTACGCTCGTACTTCCAGACCGCCTCACCACGGCGCATAACCCGTACGAAACCATTGTCATGCTCGTAGGACGTCGGCTCATCATCCCCGGGAAACAACGCCACCAAACGTCCGGCTTCGTCGTACTGATACGCCGTCACCGCCCCCAGCGGATCCTGCTCAACCGTCAGTCGGCCTTTGGCATCGTAGGATTTGAAATGCTGGGCACCGTCCGGATCAATCCGCTGCACCAGCCGCGCCCGGTCGTCATGGACGTACACTTCCTGGCTACCATCGGCGTTATGCAGCGTGACCCGACCGTCGTCCCCCCAGGCATACCGCGTATCCATCTGGGAAAAACTGGCCCAATGCCGGACACATCGCGCGGCCTTGCCAGCCCGTTCCCACGCCCAGAAGAAACTCGCCCCACCGGCCAAGCCCCGCTCAAGAATGACGTGCTGATCGTCGTAGCGATAAACCTCGCTTTCGCCGACGGCATTGGTCGCCGAAACCAACCGTCCCAGGTCGTCATAGGCGTAGGAAACAACGGTCTGCTCGGTCACCCACTCGAAGGGTTCATGCCCCTTGGCGCGCTGGACCTGATAGTCCACCGCCACGATGTGGCCAAATGCATAGCGCAGGAACAGCGAACGCCCGACACCGTTATCCAGCCGCTCAATCCGCCCCAAATAATCTCGGGAAATCCGCAGCCGGTTGTCATACGCATCGCTGATGGAGACCAACACCCCGTCGCGAAAGTGATAGAACCGTGATGCCTGGGCCAACACCAATTCATCTGGCGACGTACCTAAATAGATCGCTGCTTCGGCCAAACTATTGGTGATGGCGGGTCGAGCAACAGTCGGCAGTGGAAACCCAATCGAGCGGTTCTCATGGTCCGTCCACACCACCGAATCGCCCGACACATCAAGCCGATGCGCCAGCGAATGACTCCAGCCAAACCCCAACCCGTCATCCACTTCCACCGCACTGGTGCGATACAGCCGGGTCCACTCGAATGGCAAGATCCCATCCAACGTGCCGTCGGTGAGGGTGAGCAATTCCTCCCCGGTAACCATCGACACGGGGCAGCCGTTGGTGACGGTATTATCCGAAGCCGCCGCCGCATCCCCGTTCGGGTTCTTCCCTGAAACCGGCACATCATCGACAGGCTCCTGCCTGACCAACACGGTCTTCTGTGTCTTGTTACGAACCGCCGACACCGGGTTCGAAACCACATGCTCCCCAACCTTCAACGGCGCAACCGGCACAGTCTTGATCGCTGTCGCGGGGCCACCGAGCAGCAAAGGCTTCACCGCTTCGACATGCGGCTCCAACCCCGGCTCTACAAGCTGCCTGGCCAGCAACTCCAACAACTCCCGCGCGCGCTTGGATTTGATAGCGCTCAGCACTTGAGCCCCCAGCCGCGCCACCACCCCCATCGCCCCCAATACACGAATCAACAGCAAATTGATCAGGACCTCGCCAGTGATCTCACCCCACAGTTCATTCATCTGCGGCGGTGGCAGCAGGCGCATCCAACTGACCATCGCCGACAGGTAGATAAACAGCAGCGGCTCATCGCTGAGCACCAGCAAACCGTTGGCAATCGTGTCGTTGCCGAGCTTCAACAGTTCATCGAGTTCGGCCTGGGAGAGGTAGACCAACAGCTTTTCGCTGTTGGGCTTGAGGTCTGCCAGCAGGTCATACAGCTGCGTAACGTTGTCCCACAAATTGAAGAGGGCTTTTCCAAGACCGCTGAAAAACGCTGCTTCCAGCATTCGGCGCCGATCGAGGGGCTTGGCTTCGGCATAGTCTTTCCACTGATCCTGGAAAGTGCGGGCCCACTCTTCACGCAGGCGCGCCTCCAACCCCGCGATCACCGACTGATAAGACCCATACAGCGCCTGGACGTGATCCCTGGAAACGTTGGGGTAGAAACTGATTCGGTACGGCTGGTTGCGATCACACTCGGTGATTTCGAGAAGGCCGCTGGGGCCGATGGTCTTGTGGATCGGCTCGCCCAACGGGCCGCCATTGGGATCGACGCGCTGCAGCATCACCGGCGTGTCGCCGATGGGCACGAAGCGCGTGCTTTGGAACATATGCACCAGCGTCAGGGTGCCATTGGCCGGGCACGTGGCGACGGTGCTGCTGGGGATGATTGAGCGATTGATCGGCGCGACCAGCGCTACCTCATCGCCGACCTTGAAGACCTGCTCGACCTCCAGCGCCGAGAAGCGCCAGAAGCTTTGCGCCCAGTCATCGAACGTATTCAGGCATTCGCGAAAGTCACGGAAGACGCTTTCAACGTCGACCGTCTTCACATCCATCGGGGTCAGGGCCAGCCTGCCGATGGCCGGGTTCAAGACGCCGCCCCTTCAACCGGGGCTTTAACGAAAACAACCATCTGCAATCCCTCGCACTGTGTATTCAGGCGAGGGACTTTGCAGCGGTTTTCAGGCTGGGGCTGTAGAGCTTATCTTGCCGTTACGTGGGAGCTTTCAGCGGCTATCGTCCCTTTTTGGCGACGTATCAAAAAGCCTTCAGCGCTGCGCGAACGCCAGGTCCAACCTTGGCCGGCGACAAGGCGAATCGTCGAACCCGCGTTAGACTTACCGGTCCATATCCGCAACGCCTGGCCCATCGTCCTCAAGGAAGCCCCATGTCCCCACGCTGCCTGATCCTCTGCCTCACCTCATTGGTGGTGCTGGCCGGCTGTTCCACGTCACGCGGCCCGCAGCAACCAGCGCGCAGCGAAGCCGAGGTGAAGGCCGAGATCGTGCGTTTGCTCCCGGCGAAGGTTCCAGACCGCAACGGCTGGGCCCAGGACATCTACACCGCCTTTGACACTCAAAAGATCTACCCCAGTACCGAGAATATCTGTGCCGTATTGGCGGTGACCGAGCAGGAATCCACCTATCAGGTCGACCCGCCCGTGCCCAACATGGGCAAGATCGCCCAGGATGAAATCCTGCGCCGTGCCGCCAAGGTGCATGTGCCCGCTTTTGTGGTGCGCAGCGCCCTGCAGCTGCGCTCGCCTACCGGCAAGTCCTATGCCGACCGTTTGAGTGCCGCGCGCACGGAGAAGGACTTGAGTGGCATCTTCGATGATTTCATCAGCATGGTGCCGTTGGGGAATACGCTGTTTGGCGGTTTCAATCCGGTGCACACCGCCGGTCCCATGCAGGTCAGTATCGACTTCGCCCAGAAACAGGCGCGGGGTTATCCCTACACGGTGGATGGCACGATTCGTCGGGAAGTCTTCACCCGGCGCGGCGGCATGTACTTCGGTATCGCCCATTTGCTCGGCTATCCGGTGAGCTATGACCAGCCGTTGTATCGCTTTGCCGACTTCAATGCGGGGTGGTACGCCAGCCGTAATGCGGCGTTCCAGGCGGCGGTCAGCCGCGCGTCGGGCACTGAGTTGGCGCTGGACGGGGATTTGATTCGCTACGGCTCATTGCTGCCCGGCACCACCGAACTGGCGGTGCGCTCATTGGGCGCGAAGCTGGACATGCGCAACCCCAGCATTCGCAGCCAGCTGGAACAGGGCGAACAGCTGGATTTTGAAGACACCACCCTCTACAAACGCGTGTTTGCCCTGGCCGACCAGGCCGCCGGCAAGCCGATGCCCCGTGCGATCCTGCCGGGCATCGTGCTCAAAAGCCCGAAGATCACCCGCAACCTGACCACGGCGTGGTTTGCCAAGCGCGTGGATGAGCGGTACCAGCGCTGCATGAAGCGCTGATCAGCTGCGGCGCCTGACAAATGTGCGCCACAGCCACACCCACAACCACACCACCGGAAACGCCAGGATCACGAACGGCAGCACATAGCTGGCGCGTTCCAGGGCGTCTGCGGTGCCGTCCACCAGGTTGGTCCCCAGGTTGCTGAACATCCGGCTGAAGCGTGACGGTTGGTTGGCGCCGTCGGCAGAGCGGAAGTTGAGGGTGACGCGGTTGGTATCCAGGCGACGCTGCTGGCCGGCGGCAACCTGGGCGAGTTCCTGCAGTTCGTTTTCAATGCCCGCCTGCTCCTTGCTCAAGGCAATCAGGTCGCTGACGCTGATGTCCTTGCGCTTGGCAAGTTCATCGAGGCGCTGTTGCTGGGCTTGCAGGCGATCCTGGCGGCGACGCACATCGGCGACCGCGTCGGCCAGGTCTTCGGCGGTGGTGATGCGCTGGCCGAGTTTGCCGCCTTCAGCGGCCATGGCGACCATCGGTTCGACCCCGGTGGGCGCGATCCGCAGGATGATCTCGCCGCCGTTGCTGTCTTCGGTGATGCCCAGGATATTGCACGCGCCAAACCGCGCCGACTCACAGGCCTCGCGGGTGGCCTGCATGCGCGGCGCGAGCAGGGCGCCGGGCAGGGCCAGGGTCAGTTCGTGCTCATAGGCCAGTTGCGCACCGGCCCGGCCTTGTTCGCCATTGATCACCGTGGCGCGGGAGTGGTCCTTGGGTGAACAGCCGAGCAGGGCCAGGCCGGCCAACAGGATCAACAGGGGCGCGCGAAGCGATTGAAGGGTGCCGTCCGGATGGCGCATTGCAGTTCCTTGAGGTGTGCGGGGGACATTGGTGGCGATTAAAGCGGGTCCGGAGAATTAACGCAAAGTATCGTGCAGGATTTGCAGGGCTGATGGTGGTCGCGGAGTGGATTACCGTGCGCCTAAAGAAGAACGCGGTGTATCTGACAC
Organism: Pseudomonas sp. GW821-FHT09D08; assembly: GCF_059416305.1. Taxonomy (NCBI): domain Bacteria; kingdom Pseudomonadati; phylum Pseudomonadota; class Gammaproteobacteria; order Pseudomonadales; family Pseudomonadaceae; genus Pseudomonas; species Pseudomonas sp. GW821-FHT09D08. The sequence continues at coordinate 76,794 of NZ_JBWKOX010000012.1, read as the reverse complement.
TCTGTAGAGGCTGGTTTTGGGGCTGCTTCGCAGCCCAACGCGGGACAAGCCCGCTCGCCACAAAAGCCCTTTCTGCCGGGGGAGGCAGCGTTTAGACAAAGTTGTGTTGATACCCATGCTCATCGGGGGCAAGCCCCCACATTTGGACTGTGTTTCTTCAGGGAAACCGCATAAAGAAAAGGCCTGGCTTTTCGTGGAGCCGGGCCTTTTCCGTGTTGCTCTTTTATCAGCTGCGTTCGAGGGCCAGGGCTACGCCCTGGCCGCCACCGATGCACAGGGTCGCCAGGCCTTTCCTGGCATCGCGCTTGATCATTTCGTGCAGCAGGGTGACCAGCACGCGGCAGCCTGACGCGCCGATGGGGTGGCCGATGGCGATGGCGCCGCCGTTGACGTTGACCTTGTCCGCATCCCACTCCAGCTCTTTACCTACCGCCAGGGATTGCGCGGCAAAGGCTTCGTTGGCTTCGATCAGGTCCAGGTCGGCCAGGCTCCAACCGGCTTTGTCCAGGCAGCGGCGGGTGGCTGAGACCGGGCCGATGCCCATGATTGCTGGGTCGACGCCCGCGTTGGCGTAGCTGGCGATACGGGCCAATACCGGCAAGCCGAGGGCCTTGGCCTTGTCGGCACTCATCAGCAGCACCGCAGCGGCGCCGTCATTCAGGCTGGAAGCATTACCGGCGGTGACGCTGCCGTCTTTCTTGAACGCCGGCTTGAGCTTGGCCAGGGATTCGGCGGTGGTGCCGGCGCGAGGTTGCTCATCGACGGCGAAGGCAATCGGGTCGCCCTTGCGCTGGGGAATCAGGATCGGCGTGATCTCATCGACAAAACGCCCGGCCTCGATGGCGGCGGTGGCTTTCTGCTGGGACGCGGCGGCGAAAGCATCCTGGGCTTCACGGCTGATGCCGTATTTGTCCACGAGGTTCTCGGCGGTGATGCCCATGTGATAGTCGTTGAACGCATCCCACAGGCCGTCGGTGATCATGCTGTCGATCATCTTGGCATGGCCCATGCGCAAGCCCGTGCGCGCAGCAGGCAGTACGTACGGTGCCAGGCTCATGTTCTCCATGCCGCCGGCGATGATGACCTCGGCGTCACCGCAACGGATGGCCTGGGCGCCCAGGTGCAGGGCTTTCAGGCCCGAGCCGCAGACCTTGTTCAGGGTCAGGCTCGGCACGGCGTGGGGCAGTCCGGCGAGGATCGAGGCCTGGCGTGCAGGGTTCTGGCCGGAACCCGCGGTGAGTACCTGGCCGAGGATGACTTCATCCACTTCGGCTGGGTCCAGACCGGTCTGCTCCAGCAGGCGACGGATCACGGCGGCGCCCAGCTCCGGTGCTGGAATGGTGGCCAGTGAACCTTGAAAGCTGCCCACGGCGGTGCGGGTGGCAGCAACAATCACGACGTCTTGCATGGAATCTGTCCTCACTGGAAGTGCATTTCTGGAACGTGGTCCGGGACGATCAGTTTACCGGCGGTCTTGCTCACAATCTCTTCAACGCTGACGCCAGGTGCGCGTTCCTTGAGGACAAAAGCGCCATTTTCGATTTCCAGGTACGCCAGGTCCGTCAGTACACGCTTGATGCAGTTGGCACCGGTCAGCGGCAGGCTGCATTGGCTGAGCAACTTGGACTCACCGTCCTTGGAGGCGTGGGTCATGATCACGATGATGTTTTCCGCACCGGCCACCAGGTCCATGGCGCCGCCCATGCCCTTGACCAGTTTGCCGGGGATCATCCATGAGGCGATGTTGCCGTGTACGTCCACTTCAAAGGCGCCAAGCACGGTGAGGTCGACGTGGCCGCCGCGAATCATCGCGAAGGATTCGGCGGAGGAGAAGATCGAGGCGCCGATGCGCGCCGTCACGGTCTGTTTGCCGGCATTGATCATGTCGGCATCGATGGTGTCTTCGGTAGGAAACGGGCCCATGCCGAGCAGGCCGTTTTCCGACTGCAGCATGACTTCCATGCCTTCGGGGATGTAGTTGGCAACCAGGGTCGGAATGCCGATGCCCAGGTTGACGTAGAAACCGTCCTGCATTTCGCGGGCGACGCGTTGAGCCATTTGTTCGCGGGTAAGAGCCATTTTAGGAGTCCTTATTGTTCGGGCTGGGAGCGGATTATTTGCGCACGGTGCGCTGTTCGATGCGCTTCTCGAACGTGCCGCAGATGATCCGGTCGACGTAGATGCCAGGGGTGTGGATCTGCGCCGGGTCCAGCTCGCCCGGTTCGACGATTTCCTCGACTTCGACCACGGTGATCTTGCCGGCGGTGGCGGCCAGCGGGTTGAAGTTCTGGGCGGTGTGGCGATAGATGACGTTGCCGAAGTGGTCGGCTTTCCAGCCTTTGACGATGGCGAAGTCGCCGGTGATGGATTCTTCCATCAGGTACGGGCGACCGTTGAATTCGCGGGTTTCCTTGCCTTCTGCAACCGGAGTACCGACGCCGGTGGCGGTGAAGAAGGCGGGGATACCGGCGCCGCCTGCGCGCATTTTTTCCGCCAGGGTGCCTTGGGGGGTGAGGACCACTTCGATTTCGCCGCTGAGCAATTGTTTCTCGAACAGGGCGTTTTCACCGACGTAGGAAGCGATCACCTTGCTGATCTGCTTTTCTTCCAGCAGCACGCCCAGGCCAAAGCCGTCGACGCCGCAGTTATTGGAAACCACGGTGAGGTCACGGGTGCCTTTGCGCTTGATCTCATTGATGAGGTTTTCCGGAATACCGCACAGGCCGAAACCACCGGAGAGCACGGTCATGCCGTCTTCCAGGCCTGCCAGTGCTTCCTCGTAGGACGCCACGCGTTTATCGAAACCTGCCATATGCACCTCTTTTATTGTTTGTGGGCCAGCCAATGAATCGAGTGTTGCGCCGACGGATTGATTTGTTAAGTTGTTTTTTAAGGTTGATTGATTTAGAAAACAGCATAGTCAACCCGCCGCCCGGAGTAGCGCCATGACCGTTAAACAGATGCGTGCCTTTCTGGCCGTGGCCCAAAGCCTGAGTTTTGCCGCCGCATGCGAGCGCCTGCACCTCTCTCAATCGGCGTTGAGCCTGACCATCAAGGGCTTGGAGGAAGGGCTGGGCGGGCGCTTGTTCAGCCGCAATACGCGCAACGTGGCCCTCACGCCCGAGGGCGAATCCCTGCTGCCCCTGGCCCGTCGGCTGATGGCCGATTGGGACAATGCCGAGGACGAACTGCGTCAGCTGTTCACCCTGCAACGCGGGCGGGTGACCGTGGCGGCGATGCCGTCGTTTGCCGGCAACCTGCTGCCGCCGATCCTGAAGATATTCCGCGCCCGTTACCCCCAGGTGAACGTGACGGTGCATGACTTGATCAACGAGCAAGTGCTGGAGATGGTTCGCGACCGCCATGTGGAACTGGGCGTCGCGTTTGAACCCTCGGAAGGCTCGTCGCTGGCCTTTACGCCGTTGTACCTGGACCGCTTCATTGCGGTGGTGCCCGGTGATTCACTGCTGGCACAGTGTGCCGAGGTCGACTGGAAAACCTTGCTGGAGCATCCGTTTATCACGTTGCAGCGGCCTTCCACGGTGCGGGTGATGCTGGAGGAGCACCTGGGGGCCTTGAAGATGAAGTTGCCGGTGGCCTTGGAAAGCCATCAATTGGCAACCGTGGGCAAGATGGTCGCCAGCGGCCTGGGTGTCAGCGCCGTACCGGCCTTGTGTGCGCAGCAGATGCAGGAGGCGGGGGCGCATTGCATCACCTTGACCGATCCGGTGATCGAGCGGCCGATTGGCGTGCTGACCAAGCCTGGGCATGAACTGTCAGCGGCGGCGCAGGTGTTGTTTGATATTTTTCGGGATGAGGCGGGGAAGGGCAGGTTTCCGGCGGTGTTATAAAACAGGTATTAAAAAGCCCGCTCGAATAAACCAGCGGGCTTAAATTTAAAGGTGCACTGTTATCAGCAGTATCTATCAATCACTTTAACTTGCGATTGGCCTTTGAGGTTCTGCCATTCGGTATTAAGTGTGTGGAATACTTGCTCGATAAAGTTGCGATCGGCCGCGGCCTTCTTGCCGACATAACCCTGGCCACGGCGGTACATCTTCAGGCGCGCCGCCAGTTCACGGTTATTGCGGTCGAACTCGGCTTCTTCGGTGTGGGGCGCCAGGCAGTCGATTTGCACTTCGCCCGATTTGCCAATCCAAAGGATATGGTCGTCGAGTGTGTCTTTCTGCGCTGCGAACATCTCAGCCAATTCATCGATAGTTGGTTGGTTGTTCAGATTCATGTGTAAGCCCCTTGACCAGTTGGCGATCTATCAGTTGATTCCGTTAAAACTGCTTAGTTGTCTCCGGCTTGGAAAACCGGGCGTCAGTGACGGTCTGCCGAATACGGGCAGGGTCTTGAACCTGATGCATGTAGTCTTGCTGATGAACTGCTACGCAATGGTTTCATAACGAAGACAAGCCGCATTTGAGCGCCTTGTACCGATCCTTTCGGGTCGGTCAGCTTCATCAATCTGCCTTGTGGGCAGTGCACATCCGGAAAAAACAGCTCGGCGGTCAGACGAGCTTGTTCAAAACGCTTGTTACCAACGCTCCCGATCCGGGAGACGTCTAGATCATGCAAGGACAAAAAGGTTACGTCAACGCTTATGTAGTGATTATTTTTGATCACTACATAATTCGTCGTGGCTATGGGGAGATACGGCAAATACGTGACTCGAGCGTCATTTTTTGCGCTGGACGGTCGCTATGGCTGAGGTGGGGTTGACTGCAGGCGGTCTGCCAACAAGGGCAGAAGCTGTTCGCACGAGGTTTCGATCTTTACCTGCAACAGCTCATCACCCCGGGTCTTGCCCAGGTTGATGGCGAGTACCGGTTTGCCCTGTTCGATCATTGCCTTGCACAGGCGAAATGCGGAGTAAGCCATCAGCGATGAACCTACCACCAGCAGCCCCTCGGCATGCGCTACCGCCGCCATCGCCCTGGCCGCCGTCGCCGGTGCGACGTTCTCGCCAAAAAACACCACGTCCGGTTTCAGTCGCTCACCCTGGCAATGGGGGCAGCGGGGGACCTGGAAGCGCTCTTCAAACGCGGGATCAAGCAGGGTGTCACCATCAGGCGCCTGTACCGCATGGACTTGGGCCAGGTACGGGTTATCGATTTCCATCTGGCGCTGGATCAGGTCGCGGGTGCTGTGCAACTGGCAATCCAGGCACAGCACCCGGTGCAGGCTGCCGTGCAGTTCAATCACGTCATGGCTGCCGGCCTGGTCATGCAAGGTGTCGACGTTTTGCGTGATCAGGCCGCTGATGTGCTGGCGTTGTTGCAAGGTCGCCAGTGCCCGGTGAGCGTTGTTCGGCTGGGCGATACGTACCCTCGGCCACCCCAGCATCGCCCGTGCCCAATAGCGCCGCCGCGCCTGGGCGGTGGCGAGGAACTCCTGGTACATCATCGGCGCCTTGCCCCGGCGCACGCCTTCGCTGTCGCGGTAGTCGGGGATTCCCGAGGACGTGCTGATGCCCGCACCGGTCAATACCAGGAAGCGCCGTTCGGACATGGCGCGGTGCAGGGTGTCGAGGTGGTCCTGTTGATGTTCCAGGGTGTCGAGCATGGGGTCCCCTATTCGCCGCGGATGTACTGCTCCAACTGCTTGATCAGGTCTGCCTGTTCGGCGATGGCTTCCTTGACCAGGTCACCGATGGAGAGCAGGCCCAGCAGTTTGCCGTCTTCGACCACCGGCAGGTGGCGCAGGTGACTGTCGGTCATGATGTTCATGCACGCTTCGACACTTTTATGGGTATCGACGGTTATCACCGGCGAACTCATGACCTCATGGACCTTTGTAGTGACCGACGACAGGCCCTTGAGCATGATTTTGCGTGCGTAATCGCGTTCGCTGATGATCCCTACCACCGTGCCTTCCTTGACCACCGGCAAGGCGCCGACGTTTTTCTCCGACATCCGCACCAGCGCCTCAAACACAGTGTGGTCCCATTGGATGGTGTGGACGTCCTGGTTTTTCTGGTCCTTGGCTTTGAGCAATTGTGCGACGGTTTTCATGGCGGCCACTCCGGTGTTGTTGTTATCCCCTACAGAATCCTAGACGGCACTCGCCGGGGCAAGGTCCAATGCGGCGTTAAACCCGTCGAAAAACGTCATTCGCCGGTTTTTTTCGCCTTTCACCCGGTTTTTTTCGGTTTCCTGGCGCGCTCTGGGCCAGTGGCGGTCTTGCGAGGGGCCGCCTTGCGCTTCTTTTTCCACGGCGCAGCACCTCGGCCTGCCGGGCTGGCCGGCCCGGTGATGGTCATGCGCATGCCGTTGCAACGCGCCACTTGCTTGCTCATCCACGCCGCTTGCTTGGCGACGAATTCTTCCAGGCTCATCTCGCCGCTTTGCACCATGTCCAGCGCCTGCTCCCAGATCGCGGTGGTGCCGGGGTCGGCAATGGCGCGGGGTACCGCGTCGATCAGGCTGAAGGCTGCCGGGGTGGCCGACAGCGCCTTGCCGTTCTTCACCAGGTAACCGCGGTCGAGCAACCCCTGGATAATCCCCGCACGGGTGGCTTCGGTGCCGATGCCGGTGGTGTCCTTGAGCTTTTGCTTGAGCAGCGGGTCTTCCACCAGCTTGGCGACGTTTTTCATCGCCTTGATCAGGTCGCCCTCGGTGAAGGGCTTGGGTGGTTGGGTCCACAGGTCCTTGAGGTTGACCTTGGCCACGGCGTAATCCTGGCCCTGCACCAGTGTCGGCAAGGCCTGGGGTGCCGGTGCTTCACGGCCCTTCGCCGGAGCCAGGGCTTCGGGCAAGGCACGTTTCCAGCCTGGTTCGATCACCACTTTGCCCACCGCACGCAACGCCTGGCCCGCACAGTCGAAATCTGCCTGGGTGCGATCGTATTCATGGTTGGGCAGGAACTGCGCCAGGTAGCGCGCGCGAATCAAGGTGTAGACCGCACGGTGCTTTCCGGTGAGTTGGCCGACGTCCTTGCCGGCGCCGGTGGGAATGATGCCGTGGTGCGCGCTGACCTTGGCATCGTTCCAGGCCCGTGAGCGGCGTTGGGGATCGATATGGGGCATCAGCTCATGGACTGCCGCATCCCCACGGCCCAATGCGGCGAGAATCTTCGGCGCCTCGCTGTGCTGGCTCAATGGCAGGTAACCACAGTCACTGCGGGGGTAGGTGATGACCTTGTGGGTTTCGTAGAGGGACTGGGCGATATCCAGGGTTTCCTGGGCGCCGAGGCCGAGCTTCTTCGAGCAGATTTCCTGCAGGGTGCCGAGGTCGAAAGGCAGGGGGGCCACCTCGCGCATGCGTTCGGTGCGCAGCTTGATCAGGCGTGCGCTGGCGGCGTTGGTCATGGCGTCGGCAGCGTCCCGGGCCAATTGCGGGTTAAGGCAGCGGCCTTGGTCGTCACAGGCATCCTCGGTCGCGCGCCATTGTGCGGTAAACGTCATGGATTGGTGGCGCAGGTCCACATCAATGGCCCAGTACGCCACGGGCACGAAGTCGGCGATGCTGCGGTCGCGGTCCACCACCAGGCGCAAGGTCGGTGTTTGCACCCGGCCCACCGGCAGCACGCCCTGATAGCCGGATTGGCGCCCCAGCAGGGTAAACAGGCGACTCATGTTCATGCCGATCAGCCAGTCGGCGCGGGAGCGGCCCAGGGCCGAGTGGTACAGGCTGAAGGTTTCGGCGCCGGGCTTGAGCGCCGCCAGGGCCTTGCGGATGGAGGCATCGTCCAGCGCCGACAGCCACAGCCGCTGGATCGGCCCGCGATAGCGGCAATGCTCGACCAGTTCGCGGGCGATCATCTCGCCTTCACGGTCGGCGTCGGTGGCGATCACCAGTTCCTGGGCTTCCCCCAGCAGGCGCTTGACGGCCTTGAACTGGCTGGCGGTCTTGGGCTTGACCAGCATCTTCCATTTTTCCGGGACGATCGGCAGGTCGGCCAGTACCCAGCGTTTGTATTTGGCGTCGTAGGCGTCGGGCGGGGCGGTTTCCAGCAGGTGGCCGATGCACCAGGTGACGGTGACCCCATTGCCCAACCAGCAACCGTCGCCGCGGCGACTGGCGCCGAGCACGGCCGCAATATCCTTGGCCTGGGAGGGTTTTTCACAGAGGTACAGCCGCATGGTCAGCCCATTCGTTACACAGTTGAATGCAGAGCAGGATGGGCAAAAGAAGGGAATTGAGCAACTGTTATCTGTATGGATGTACAGTTTAAAGTTTCAAGCTGCAAGCTTCAAGAAAGAGCCGATTGGCTTTTACTTGGCGCTTGCAGCCTGCCCCTTGAAGCTTATTCAGTTGTTATCGATATCCACGTGCCGCGTTTCCTTGAGGCAGAACATCCCCACGATCAGGCTCACCCCCGTCACCACCACCGGGTACCACAAGCCATAGAAGATATCCCCGGTGTACACCACCAGCGCAAACGACACGGTCGGCAGGAACCCGCCAAACCAGCCGTTACCGATGTGGTAGGGCAGGGACATCGAGGTGTAGCGGATACGCGTTGGAAACAGCTCCACCATCAGCGCCGCCAGCGGGCCATAGCACATGGCGGCGATCAGGATCAGTACCACGATCAGCACCACCACCATCACCTTATTGACCTGTGCCACATCCGCCGAAGTCGGGTAGCCGGCCAGGGCCACTGCACCGCGCAGCGCTGCCTCGTCGAAGCCGTCGATGCGCACTTCACCCACGCTGACCTGCACCGGGCTGCCGGCCGGGGCGGCGGCACTGCTGTACGGCAGGCCTTGCTTGACCAGGAAGGTCTTGACCTTGTCGCACGGGCTGTCAAATTTCGCCTTGCCTACCGGATCGAACTGGAAGGTACAGGTGGCCGGGTCGGCCAGCACGGTGATCGGTGCCTGGCGGCTGGCCTGGTCCATCGCCGGGTTGGTGTAGTGCGCCAGGCCTTTGAAGATCGGGAAGTACAGTGCTGTGGCCAGCAGCAGGCCGAGCATCAGCACCGGCTTGCGACCCACCTTGTCGGACAGCCAGCCAAAGAAGATAAAGAACGGCGCGCCGATCACCACGCTGATAATCAGCAGCATATTGGCCAGGGCAGGGTCCATCCGCAGGAACTGCGTGAGGAAGAACAACACGTAAAACTGCGCCGCGTAGAAGGTCACCGCCTGGCCGCCGTTGATGCTGAACAAGGCGATCAACACGACCTTGAGGTTTTCCCACTTGCCGAAGGATTCACGGATGGGCGCCTTGCTGGCCTTGCCTTCCTCTTTCATCTTCAGGAACGCCGGCGATTCATGCAGGCTCATGCGGATCCAGGTGGAGATGCCCAGCAGCACGATGGAGAACAGGAACGGTATACGCCAGCCCCAGACTTCGAACTGATCGCCGGTGAAGTACCGGCATGCCAGCACCACCAGCAACGACAGCAGCAAACCGAGGGTCGCGGTGGATTGAATCCAGCTGGTGTTGAGGCCGCGTTTGCCGGCCGGCGCATGCTCGGCCACATAGGTGGCCGCACCGCCGTACTCGCCGCCCAATGCCAGGCCTTGCAGCATGCGCAGCACGATCAGGATGATCGGCGCCGCGATGCCGATGCTGGCGTAGGTTGGCAGCAGGCCGACGCAGAAGGTCGCCACGCCCATCAGGATAATGGTCACCAGGAACGTGTACTTGCGCCCGATCATGTCGCCCAGGCGGCCGAACACCAGCGCACCGAACGGGCGTACCACAAAGCCGGCCGCAAAGGCCATCAAGGCAAAGATAAACGCCGTGGTGTCGTTGACCCCGGCAAAGAACTGCTTGCTGATCACCGCCGCCAGGGCGCCGTAGAGGAAAAAGTCATACCACTCGAACACCGTCCCCAGGGACGAGGCGAAGATGACTTTTCTTGATTCGTTACCGGTGCTCGCGTTGGTGGCCGAGCCCAGGGTTTGAGCATGTTCTGACATCGGGAAGCCCTCACAGTGATTATTTATTGTTGTTCCACTGTCGGCGCCAGGCTCAGCGCCGCTATTTCTCAGTTCCTTGCAGGAGCGAGCTTGCTCGCGAACGTTGTCAACAATTACGCGGGAAACCCGGAGGGCAGCGGCGCTTTTGCGTTTTTCGCGAGCAAGCTCGCTCCTACAGTGTTCGGCGAAAGGATCAGCTGCGCGGCTTTTTCCGCGATCATCAGCGTCGGTGAACAGGTATTGCCGGAGGTAATGCGCGGCATGACCGAGGCATCGGCGATACGCAGGTCGGGCACGCCATGCACGCGCAACTGGGCGTCGACCACCGCGTCTTTATCGCTGCCCATGCGGCAGGTGCCGACCGGATGGAAGATCGTCGTGCCGATACGCGCAGCGGCTTCGTGCAGTTGTTCTTCGGTTTGCAGCGAATCACCCGGCAGGTATTCCACCGGCTTGAACTGGCTCAGGGCCGGTGCGGCGACGATGCGTCGGGTCAGGCGAATCGCGTCGGCGGCCACCCGCAGGTCCTCCGGGTGGCTGAGGTAGTTGGGCCGGATCAGCGGCGCATCCGCCGGATTGGCCGAGCGGATATCGATGCGGCCACGGCTTTGCGGGCGCAGGTCGCAGACCGAGGCGGTAAACGCCGGGAACCCATGCAGTGGTTCACCAAAGCGCTCCAGGGACAGCGGCTGCACGTGGTATTCGAGGTTGGCCGAGGTCTGTTCCGGGCCCGAACGGGCAAATGCGCCGAGCTGGCTGGGCGCCATCGACAGCGGACCGCTGCGGTCGTACAGGTAGCGCAGGCCCATGCCCATCTTGCCCCATACGGTACCGGCGATCTGGTTCAGGGTGCGGGCGTTTTCCAGCTTGTAGATCAGCCGCAGCTGCAGGTGATCCTGCAGGTTGCCGCCGACGCCTGGCAGTTCATGCCGCACGTCGATACCCAGCGGCTTGAGCACGCTGGACGGGCCGATGCCCGAGCGTTGCAGGATGCCCGGCGAGCCGACGGCGCCGGCGCACAGCACGATTTCCTTGCGCGCCTTCCAGCTCACTGGCTGGCCGTTTTGACGCCCGATCACGGCCGAGGCGCGGCCGTTTTCCAGGACCACGCGGTCTACCTCGACCTCGGTTAGCACGGTGAGATTGGGCCGCTGGCGGATCGGCTTGAGAAACGCCTTGGCCGCGTTCCAGCGCACCCCGGCCTTCTGGTTGACCTGGAAGTAGCCGCAGCCTTCGTTATCGCCCTGGTTGAAGTCGCTGATCGTGGCAATGCCGCTTTGCGCTGCGGCGTCCCGAAAGGCGTCCAGGATCGGCCAATGCAGCCGCTGCTGCTCGACTCGCCATTCGCCGCCGTCACTGTGGAATTCCGAGCTGCCGGCAAAGTGGTTTTCGCTCTGCTTGAACAGTGGCAGCACGTCTTTCCAGGCCCAGCCACCGTTGCCTGCCGCCGCCCAGCCATCGTAGTCCTGGGCCTGGCCGCGCATGTAGATCATGCCGTTGATGGACGAGCAGCCGCCGAGCACCTTGCCCCGTGGGTAACTCAACGCACGGCCTTGCAGGCCTTCCTGTGCTTCGGTCTTGAAGCACCAGTCGGTGCGCGGGTTACCGATACAGAACAGGTAGCCGACGGGGATATGGATCCAGGGGTAGTTGTCGCGGCCACCGGCTTCAAGCAGCAGCACGCGGTGGGCGGGGTTGGCGGACAGTCGATTGGCGAGCAGGCAGCCTGCGGGGCCGGCGCCTACTACCACATAATCGTATTCAGCAGCTGCAATGGGCATCTGAGGTCTCGCTTGTTTTTCTTATTGGCTCCATCCTAGTTGTTAGTTTTCGTCTTAAAAATGTTAGTTTTTACCCAGCTGCTGTGCGTTTTTAAACAGCGCTATCCGGGCCATGCAATGGAGGCGACATGTTCGACTGGAATGACCTGCGGTATTTTCTGGAGTTGCAGCGCAGCGGCCGCCTGCTCACCGCCGCGCAGCGCCTGAAAACCACGCACGCCACGGTGGCCCGGCATATCGAAGCCATCGAGAAGAGCCTCGGCACCGCGCTGTTCGTACAGCACGCCCAGGGCTACGAACTGACCCCCGCCGGCGAAGCCCTGCTCAAACACGCCGAGGCCATGGAAAACGTCGCGCTGCTGGCCGAGGACGAATTGACCCACGCCGCTGCACCCCTGGGCAAGATCCGCCTCGGGGTGGCCGAAGGGTTGGGGGTGATGTTCCTCGCCGGCCGCATGGGCGGGCTGTTCGAGCGCTATCCCGGATTGGAAGTGGAACTGGTGGCGGTGCCGCGCTTCGTCAGCATCCTCAACCGCGAGGCGGAAATCAGCATCCACCTCGAACGCCCCAGCGTCGATCAACTGGTCACGCGCAAACTCACCGATTACCGCCTGGCGCTCTATGCCAGCCGCGCTTACCTGGACCGCAATCCCCCTATCGAAAAACGCGAAGACCTCGCCGCCCACGCCTGGATCGACTACGTCGATGACCTGCTGTTCAGCCAGGAGCTGAAGTTCCTCAGCAGTTTCTGCCGTAACCCCAAGGTGGTGTTCCACAGCACCAGCGTCATCGCCCAGCACCAGGCCGCACGCTCCGGATTGGGGATTGCGGTGTTGCCGTGCTTCATGGCGTCGGGCGACCCGCAGCTGGTGCCGTTGCTGCCGGGGGAGGGGATCCAGCGCAGCTACTGGATCAGCTCGCGCCGGGAGTTGCACAAGTCGGTGCGGTTGCGGGTGCTGTGGGATTACGTGGTGGAATTGTGCGCGCGGGAGCAGCCACTGTTGCTCGGCGAATCCAACGGATGAAACCCTTCCACAGTGATCTGTGGTGTGGGTGACATCGGGTTAATCGCGCAATTCGAATTCGGCACTGCCCAATCGCTCTCCATTCACCAGCACATGCACCGCATGCCTGCCGGGATAGTGCTTGCGCGTGGTCAACGCGCGAATATGCTGCTCGCGGCGGATGCTCTGCCGTTCACCCGCGCCCAGCGTAAATGCCTTGAGCTTGAACACCTTGGTCGCGCTGTGCCCGGCGCTTTTGACGTAATCGATGGCATAGTCCACCACCAGTTTCTGTGCAGTGGCAGCGGTGGATTCCAGGCTGAATGACAGGTTGATCCGCTCGCCCAGGGTAATCACCGCCGGCGTCACGCTCAGGTGATGGAGCTTCACCTCGGCCTTGGCGCCTGCGCCCATGATCGTCAGCGCGCGTGTGTTGCCCTGCTTGATCAGGCTGCGCAGCGCATGGCGGGCGATCCAGGCGGTGTGCGGGTTATCCAGGTTCCAGCCTTCGATCAGGCTGAGCACCCAATCCGGGTGGTCCTTGGTGATGTCGTTGAGGTGGTTGGCCACGGATTTGCGTACGTAGAGGCTGCTGTCGGCCTTGAGGTTGTCGAGGATCGACGCGCACAGCTCGGGGTTGGCCTGCACCTTGGCCAGGCGAAACGACCACGGCAGGCGCGGGCGCGAGCCTTCGCTGGCGAGGCGGCGCACGTGATCGTTGTCATCCAGCGACCAGGTTTGCATGACCGCCAGGGTGCGTTCGAAGTCGTGGAGCAAGAAGGGTCTTATGGCGAACTCAGCCGAGCCGAAGGGGGTGAAGTATTTGAGCGCGGCCATGGAGCGCTTGAAGTCATCCAGGCCGTAGCTCGCCACGTAGTGCGGCAGGCACAGGCTGACAAACCCGCTGTTCAGGCGCGGGGCCAGGGCGTAGAGCAGCTTGAGGGTCTGGGCATAGTCCAGCGGGATCACTGCGTGCAGGCTTTCGCTGACTCGCGCCACACGTTGCATTACCGATAACTCGGCGAGCCCGGCCTTGGCGTGCTGGAGAAACCCCTTGGCGTCGAACGCCGGGTACACCGCCGTCATCTCGCTGGCGATGTGTTCCAGGCGTTCGACGTTGAAGATGTCCTTGAGGGCCGGGGCGCTTTGGTCGGTCATCGGTTATTCCGTCGTTAGAGAAACCAGCGGTATTCCCGCGCATGGATTTCTTGTTGAAAGGCCAGGTGATCCTGGCGTTTGTTCTCGCAGTACACGTCGACAAATTCGGCGCCCAGCTTATCGCGCACTACCGGCTGATGCTGCATGGCGCGCACGGCATCGAGCATTTCCACAGGGAAATCGGTGCCGCTATTGCGGTCCTCGTTCAGTGGCGCGATAGGTTCTTGCCTGGCTTCAAGGCCATGTTCAAGGCCGACCAGGATCGCCGCCAGCACCAGATACGGGTTGGCGTCGGCACTGGCCAGGCGATGTTCGATCCTCAGGTTGCGCGGGTCGGAGTCGGGAATGCGCACGCACGCATCGCGGTCTTCAAACCCCCAGCAGGCGCGGGTGGCCGCGTTGACCGTACCGCCCAGGCGGCGGAAGGCGTTGTGGTTGGGCGAGAAGATCGGCATGCAGTGGGGCAGCAATTCCAGGCAACCGGCCACGGCGTGGCGCAGGGGTTGCTGCTGGTGCGCCGCGAGCACATTGTTGCCCGCACCGTCGTACAGGCTGACATGCACATGCATGCCGCTGCCGGGAAATTGCAGGTAAGGCTTGGCCATGAAGCTGGCGCGGTAGCCGTGCTTGAGCGCCACGCCGCGGGTGCTGCGACAGAACAGGGCTGCCCAGTCGGCGGCGCGCAGGCCGTCGTCGAGGTGGCCGAAATTGATCTCGAACTGGCCGGGGCCGAGTTCGGCGGTGATCACCGTGATGTCGATGCCCTGGTCCTTGGCGGTCTGCGCCATGTCGTCCAGCACCTCGCTGAAGCGCGACAGCCGTTCGATATGCAGGTTGGGCTGGTCGTCGGTGTCATCGCTGAGCGGGTCGCGGGCGAATTGCGGCAGGCCGTTGTCGAGTTTTTTGTCGAACAGGTAGAACTCCAGTTCGAAGGCCACCACCGGGTGAATGCCTTTGTGGTGCAGGCGCTCCAGCACCTTGGCCAGGACTTCGCGAGGTTCGAATTCGATCGGCGCTTCGGTGCCGTCCGAGGTGATCAACATCTGTCCCAGCGGTTGCGACTCCCAGCTCACCGGCTTGAGCGTGCCCGGTACCAGGCGGCGGTTGGCATCCGGGTCGCCGTCGTGGAAGCAGTAGTCGCCGATCTTGAACAGCCCGCCCTGAACCCCCAGCAGCACGGCGTTCTGCGGCAGCTTCAAGGGGCTGCCGGCGGCGACTTTTTCCAGCATCTCGATGGGGTAGCGCTTGCCGTAGAAATGCCCGGGAATGTCCAGGGCGATCAGGTCGACATAGCGCACGTCGGGATGGTTCTGGCGAAAGGTCCGTACTTCGGCCAGTAACGTGGAGGCTTGGCTTTTCACGGGTGTTGCTCCTAGTTGTAAACCCACAGCACGCGGGCGGGCAGGTCGGTGAGGTTGGCGTAGCGGCAGTGGGCGAAACTGGCCAGGTGGAAGCTGTCACCGGGGCCGAGGGTGACTGAATCGGCCTCGCCCTCTACCCACAGGGTCAATTCCCCTTCCAGCACAAAACCGGCCTGCTCGGCGCGGTCGCTCATGGTTTGTTCACCGCTGTTGGCACCGGGTGCCAGCAGGCTATCGAGCATCGAGAAGGCGCCATTCATGCTGGGGGACACCAGGATGTCGGTGATGCCGTTGGCGTAATACACCGTGCGGCGTTCGTTGGGACGGGTGACCCAGCTCACGGCCTTGGGTTTGGACAGGCTGTAGAAATAGGTGGTGGGCACATCGAGGGCATGGCTGATGGCGGTGAGATCCGCCACGGTCGGACGCGACAAGCCCCGTTCCACCTGGGACAGGAAGCCCACCGAACGCTCGATCTTCTGTGCGAGTTGGGCGAGGGTGAGCTTCTTGTACTTGCGCAGGTCGTGGATAAGGATCGCCAGGGCGTCGAGTTCTTCTTGCTGGTTCATGAAATTTATATCTAATAATTTCATGAAAAATTACAGGATTTATTTCATGGCGGCAATGGGCGAGATGCGTAAGCCAGTGAATACCCTGTGGCGAGCGGGCTTGTCCCGCGTTGGGCTGCGTAGCAGCCCCATTAAAGAAGACGCGGTGTATCAGACACTCTGTAGCGGCTGGTTTTGGGGGCTGCGTAGCAGCCCAACGCGGGACAAGCCCGCTCACCACAGGGAGATTTGTCAGGGTCTGAAAAGTTGTGTAGATACCTATGCTCATCACAGGCGATCAAGGTTCAACAGGCTGAATGATTTCATGCGCCTGCGGTCGGAACCTGGGTACGCATCATTCATTGAAGGAGCACCCATGAAGTCCAAAACCCTAGCCGCCTGTGTCCTGGTCGCCGCCAGCCTGTCCACCGCCAGCTTTGTCGTGCAGGCCGGCGATACCCCCCAGGAAACCGTGCAGCCTTCGAACATCAATACCCGTGATTTGAAAGAAGGCGACCGTGCCCCGGACATCCTGATGCGCAAGGAGTCGGCGGTCAGCGACTGGAAGAAACGCGGTCTCAAGCAGCCTGAAGCCGACAGCCAGTGGGCCCGTGTGGGCGACAGGTTCGTGCTGCTCAAAACCACCAACGGCACCATCCTGGAGATCACGCCCGTCAAGAAATGACCCGCGTTTTTTTTCGGCTCTTGCGGTAAGGTAACCGGCCATCAAGACCGTGTTACCTTCAAAGAAAGAGAGCAGGATGCTTGCCACAATAAGAAACTACCCCCGCGCCGTGAACCTGCTGTTGTCCGCCACGTTGCTGCTGACGCTGGCCAAGGCGATTACCTTTCCCTACCTGGTGATCTACCTCACCCGCCAATTTGCCCTCGACATCACCCAGGTCGGGCTGGTGATCGGCAGCTCGTTGATCCTTGGCTCGCTGCTCAGCGTATATGGCGGTTTTCTGGTCGACCGCATCAACAGTTATCGACTGTTGCTGGGGTTGAGCGTGCTGTTTGGGCTGGGATTTATCGGTACGGTGCTGGCGCAGAACATCTGGGCGTTCTACAGCTGCCTGATCCTGATCAACCTGGCCTACGCGGTCATCGATATTGCGGTAAAGGCCGGTTTTGCCAGCTTGCTGCCGGAAGATGCGCGCAGTGAAGTGTTTTCCATCAAGTACACCCTGACCAATATCGGCTATGCCGCCGGGCCGTTCTTTGGGGCGATGGTGGCCAAGCTGGATATCAGCCTGCCGTTCATCCTGTCGGCGTTGTTGGGGGCGGGGTTTTTCCTGCTGTACTGGCGTTGGGGCGATCGCACCCTGGCGACCATCGATGTGACGCAAAAGCCGGTGCCGTTCCTGGCCGTCGGCCGCGTGCTGCTGCGTGACCATCGCCTGGTGTGCTTCACCCTTGGGGGTGTGCTCAGCGCCGTGGTGTTCGGCCAGTTCACCGCCTACCTCTCGCAGTACCTGGTCACCACCACCAGTGCTGAATACACCTACACCGTCATCAGCGCCGTGCTCACCACCAACGCGGTGCTGGTGATCGCCTTGCAGTACGTGATTGGTCGACGTATTTCCCACCGTTACCTCAGCCAATGGCTGATCGCCGGCCTGGGCATGTTCATGCTGGGCTTGATTGGTTTTGCGCTGTCCACCAGCGTGCTCTGGTGGGTGCTGGCGATGGCGGTCTTTACCGTGGGGGAAATCATCGTGTTCCCGGCCGAATACATGTTTATCGACCGGATCGCCCCGGACCACCTGCGGGGCATGTACTACGGGGCGCAGAACCTGTCCAACCTGGGGGCGGCGTTGGGGCCGGTGTTGTGCGGGCTGGTGCTGGCCAGCCTGCCGGCCCATTACATGTTCTACATGCTGGGGGCGTTCATCGTCGCGGGCGGGGTGTTCTATTTCATTGGTTCGTCGTTGAAGGCGCGTCTTCCAGCGTGACCTTGCCCATGTTGTTGCTTTGCAGTTCGTAGCGCAGTTCTTCCACCATCTTTTCCACGTCTTGCGGGGTCTGCAGCCGGTTGGTGCTGATCCCCGTCACCACCAGGTCCACCCGGCCGGTGTCGGCGTCGTAGACCTTGAGGGTCAGCGACGCATCCCGGCACAGGGTGAACTCGCATGTCAGCGGCGCGAGGCCTTCTTCGATGCAATTTCGCAGTTGAGAGAGCGTAAACATGTGGGTTCCTTCAGGGTGTCGTTTTACGACGGCACAGGTTGAAAGCCCTGTACTCACACCCTGAAGGTTAGGGATTGGGACTGCGCGGGATAAGGCGAATTCGCACTAACCGCACTAGTGCATTTGCACTTTTATCGGGTTTTCTTAACCCGCAGTTCACCGGCAAACAGCCCGCGTTCACGGGCCCAGACAATCGCTGCACTACGGCTATGCACCCCCAGTTTCGAGTACACCGTGGCCACATGGTTACGCACCGTGTTGGGCGCCAATTTCAGGCGTGAGGCGATCTCCTTGTCGGCCAGGCCCTCGCAGATCAAGCCGAGTACATCGCGCTCGCGGGCGGTCAGGTCGGTGAAGGCCACGTTCGGCAGGTTGGGGCTGTTGACGCTCTTGGCATTGGCCAGTTTCTCGATCAGGGTCTGGCTGAACCAGGACGCGTCCTGCATCACTTCCTCGATGGCCGCCACCAACTCCAGCTCCGAGCGCTTGCGTTCGGTGATGTTCATCATCACCAGCAGATAGCAGGGCACATCCTCAATGATCACCGTGTCTGCCGAGACCACGCAGTCGATGACCTCGTTACCTTTCTTGCGCACCTTGAGGTCCTGGCCATCGAGGTTGCCGGCTTTCTCCAGGGTGGCGAACAACTGAGCGGCCGCCTCCTGGTTGTCGATGAAGTTGATGTCTTCGATGGATTTACCGATCAGCTCTTCGCTGGTGTACCCGGTAATGGTCATGAACGCTTCGTTGACATCCACCACCTGGCGGTTGGCGGCGCTGCACACCAAGGTGGGCACCGGCGTCAGGCGAAACGACTTGGCGAAGCGCTCTTCACTCTGGCGCAGGGCGATTTCGGCCTTGCGGCGTGGCTCCAGGTCGGTGAAGGAAAACAGCATGCAGTCTTCCTCGTTCATGTCCAGCGGCTGGCCGGCGACGATCACCAGTTTGCTGCCGCCTCCGGGCAGTTTCAGCTCGGCCTGCATCTGCGGGATGGTCGCGCCTTCCCCCAGGCGCTGAACGGCCAGCTCCCTGCGTTCGGCATGCTCCAGCACGTCCAGTTCATACACGGAGCGGCCGATCACCTGGTCACGGTTATAGCCGGTCATCTCCAGGAAGCCCTGGTTCACTTTGATGTAGCGCAGGTCGCTCAGGCGGCAGATCACCGCCGGCGCCGGGTTGGCGTTGAAGGTTTTCTCGAAGCGCTGTTCGGCGCTGGCCCATTCGGTGGCGTCGCTGAGGATCAGCACCAGCAATTCAGGCGTGCCGTGGGAATCGCTGATGACCAGGCTGCGAAGGCGGTGAACCCAGGTTTTTTCTTCATCGGCGGTGGGCATGACCTCCACTACCACATCACTGAATTCATCGCCTGCCGCCACGCGGGCGAGGGGGTAATTCTCCAGGGGCAAGGGATGATTATTGCGATAGCGCAGGCTAAACCGTTCGGCGTATTCCTGGGTATTGGCACCCAGTGCCGTGACGTCCTCCACACCGTGCATGGCCAGCGCGGCTTCATTGGCCCAGAGAATGGTCTGGTCGACTTCGGCCAGGATGATCCCGTCGGACAGCCCGGAGATGATCTGCTGCAGTTGGCGGCGATTGGTTTCTTTGGCGAGGACATCCTGGGTCATGGTTTCTCCGGGTTTTAGACGCATGAAAGTACGACAGCCCGGTGTCAGGATAGTGCAGGGTAATTGCGCGGCGTGGGGTGCGAATGCACCAGATGGCCTGGTGCCTTTGCGCGAGGATGAGCGGGTGTCTGGCTCGCCAGACTGAGACGGTCAATCACTGTAAAAGGATCGTGGTGGCCTGCACGGTGTACTGCTCAAGCGGGCGACGCGCTGAAACAATGGTTCGAGCGTGTGAAAGCCTCTGGTGAACCTGCGTTGAAGGCGGAGGATAGAGACGCGGTGGTCAACATCGTTGCCGCCCGTACCTGCAATAGCAAAGAGGAAGCGACCCACATCGTCGACAATTACGCCAGGCTTATAAGCAGGCCATCCAAAAGGTCGATGAGCTGAAGCAACAGTCCACCAGGCGCATGACCGAAAGCACGGTCGACAAAAGATCGGGGCACAAAAACTCACACTAGTGCGCTGGCATAAGGGTTTTGGACACCGTCATCATTACGTCACACAAGCCCGCTTGACGGTAGAGCGGGCTTTTTTATTGGTGTGTCTCGTGTGTACAAAAAACGCATTGCCATTTGGCGGTGTGTAATATACACACCTAAGGGTGAGGCAATGAGAAGTCGAGAGGTGATTGACCTGCTGGTTGCGGATGGTTGGTTTGAGGTGGCGGTGAAGGGCAGTCATCATCAGTTCAAGCACCCCGTGAAGCGGGGAAGAGTCACCGTCCCTCATCCCAAGTCAGAGATTGCCAAGGGCACTCTGCACAGTATTCTCAAATCAGCCGGTCTCAAATAATTGCCTGCTGGATGAATTGGGCGAGCTCCCACGGGCTCGTTCAGAGGAGGAACAATGAAATTCCCAGTGGTAGTACACAAAGATGCTGATTCGGATTACAGCGTGACCGTCCCTGATGTGCCGGGGTGTTTCTCGGCGGGCGGGTCTTTTTCCGAAGCGCTGGACAATGTACGTGAGGCATTGGCTCTCCACCTCGAAGGCCTGGTTGCCGATCAGGAACAGCTTCCTCAGGCGCTGGAGGTTGATGCCCATTTGGGTAATCCGGATTTTGCCGGTGGTGTCTGGGCGATAGTCGACTTTGACCTCACGCCTTATCTGGGGAAATCAGTGCGGTTCAATGCCTCTCTGCCGGAACACCTCTTGCAGCGGATTGACGAGCGTGTGCAAAAGGATCATCGCTATGCATCGCGGTCAGGTTTTTTGGCGACGGCAGCGCTGCGTGAGCTCTCTGCGTAAGTAAGCACAAGCGAGCACTCTGTATCGGCTTATGGCGTGTTCAAGTCGGGCCGACGCTATATCTACGGGATTTTTGTGGGGGGGGCAGTACTAAAGCAACGGGGCTGCTGCGCAGCCCAACGGAAGCAAGCTCCCTCGCTTGAGCGACGCAATCGCTTGGGATTCTCTCGGAAACGTCCTGCAAGTTAAAGGGAAATGTCAGGGCTGCGACTGTTCCTGCACTTGTCAAACCCCACCGATTCTGGGAAAACCCCAGCCTTTACACCTTCAACGAGAACCACCATGAGCCCCGACGAACTCCAGATCACCGACACTCGCCCAGGCACCGGTAAAGCCGTGGTCAAGGGCGCACTGATCACCACCCAGTACACCGGCACCCTGGAAGACGGTACGGTCTTCGATTCGTCCTGGGAGCGGGGCAAGCCGTTCCAGTGTGTGATCGGCACCGGGCGGGTGATCAAGGGCTGGGACCAGGGGTTGATGGGCATGCAGGTCGGCGGGGTGCGCAGGTTGTTTGTGCCGGCGCACCTGGCCTATGGCGAACGGTCGATGGGCGCGCATATCAAGCCCAACAGCAATCTGCGCTTTGAGATTGAGTTGTTGGAAGTGCTGACGCGGGACGATTAATTTCGCAAAAACCTGGCCCACCACCTCGTACGCAGCTGCCACCTCACATTCAAGCATCGGCGGCTTCAGGCTGGGGGTTCCTGAACCCTCCCTGAAGAATCTTCTTATTCACCATATGGAAACTTTCCTACGGTTTACTCTCCTTAAATCGGGGCGTAAGCTTCGCGCGTTTTCATCAATAGCGGAGACCCTCAGTGGGTACTTGTTCGAGTGACAGTTGTCGGCCGGTCTCGGTAACCGGCACATACTTGGCAAGATAACGCGCATTTTTTTCGATGCCGTTGTCTCGCCACCTAGCGAGAAGCGGCATCCCGACAGCGGCCAGTCCTGGCCCCTGTGCGATCCCTCTCATCGACGCTGACCAGCACCCGATTAGCCTCGGGATGCTACGGACGCGCCTGCCTTTTTCGGCGGGCGGGCTGGGCTGACTGTGCCTACGAAGCGGGCGCGGTGGGGCAGGCAGTACCTGCACGAAGGTTTTTTCCTCGCGCAGGAGTAACACACCATGAACCTCACTCTGTTGAAAGAGTTCTTCGCCGGCTTCCTGCGGACCCGGCATATCGCCCGGCATTTCCGTCGCCTGGCGATGCTCGAAACCGTCACCGATGCCAGCGTCAGCCGCGAAGTGCCGCCCACCCTGGCGCAAACCCTGGTGGTCGCGGCCAATAGCAGTGCCGTGCAATTGCTCGGTACGTTGGGCAGCCATACCGAGGGCTTGAGCAGCCTGGAAGCCGATGCCCTGCGCGTGCAATACGGCCTCAATGAAGTCGAGCACGAGCAGCCGCTGCCGTGGTGGGTGCACCTGTGGCATTGCTACAAGAACCCGTTCAACCTGCTGCTGACCTTGCTGGCGGTGATCTCCTGGCTGACCGAAGACATGAAGGCCGCCACGGTGATTTTCTCCATGGTGGTGCTCTCGACCCTGCTGCGCTTCTGGCAGGAGGCCAAGTCCAACAAGGCCGCCGATGCCTTGAAAGCCATGGTGAGCAACACCGCCACGGTGCTGCGCCGCGATGATCCCAAACGCGTCGAATTGCCCATCAAGCAGTTGGTGCCGGGCGACCTGATCGTGCTCTCTGCCGGGGACATGATCCCCGCCGACTGCCGCGTGCTCAGCGCCAAGGACCTGTTCGTCAGCCAGGCGGCGATGACCGGTGAATCGATGCCGGTGGAGAAGTTCGCCCAGCAGCACGACACCAACACCCGCAACCCGCTGGACCTGGAGAACATCCTGTTCATGGGCACCAATGTGGTGTCCGGCGCCGCGACGGCGGTGATTCTGACCACCGGCAACAGCACCTATTTCGGTGCGCTGGCCCAACGCGTGACGGCCACCGACCGTGCGACCACCTCGTTCCAGCACGGCGTCAACAAGGTCAGCTGGCTGTTGATCCGCTTTATGTTCGTGATGGCACCGCTGGTGTTGTTCATCAACGGTTTCACCAAGGGCGACTGGACCGAAGCGCTGCTGTTCGCGCTGTCGATCGCCGTGGGCCTGACCCCGGAAATGCTGCCGATGATTGTCACGTCCACCCTGGCCAAGGGCGCGGTGTTCCTGTCGCGCAAGAAGGTCATCGTCAAGCGCCTGGATGCGATCCAGAACTTTGGCGCGATGGATGTGCTGTGCACCGACAAGACCGGCACCCTGACCCAGGACCGGATTTTCCTGGCGCGTCATGTGGATGTGTGGGGCGAAGAGTCCGACGATGTGCTGGAGATGGCTTACCTCAACAGCTACTACCAGACCGGCCTGAAAAACCTGCTGGACGTGGCGGTGCTGGAGCATGTGGAGGTGCATCGCGAACTGAAGGTCGGCACCGCGTTCCAGAAGGTGGATGAAATCCCGTTCGACTTCAACCGCCGCCGCATGTCGGTGGTGGTGGCCGAGCAGGGCCGGCCGCATCTGCTGATCTGCAAAGGTGCGGTGGAGGAGATCCTCTCGGTGTGCAACAGCGTGCGTCATGGTGATGTCAACGAAGCGCTGACCGACGAGCTGCTGGCGCGCATTCGCCAGGTCACTGCCGCGTTCAACGAAGAAGGCCTGCGGGTGGTGGCCGTGGCTGCGCAACCGATGGCCCCGGGGCGCGACACTTACAGCCTGGCGGATGAAAACAACCTCACGCTGATCGGCTACGTCGCGTTCCTCGACCCGCCCAAGGAAAGCACTGCGCCCGCTCTCAAGGCGCTGAAAGCCCATGGTGTGGCGGTCAAAGTGCTGACCGGCGACAACGAGCTGGTCACCGCTAAAATCTGCCGTGAAGTGGGTCTGGAGCAACAGGGCCTTTTGATGGGCAACGACATCGAGGACATGACCGACGCCCAGTTGGCCAAGGCCGTGGAAACCACCAATGTGTTCGCCCGCCTGACGCCCAGCCACAAGGAACGCATCGTGCGCCTGCTCAAGGCCAACGGGCATGTGGTGGGCTTTATGGGGGACGGCATCAATGACGCGCCGGCGCTGCGGACGGCGGATATCGGGATTTCGGTGGACAGCGCGGTGGATATCGCCAAGGAAGCCGCCGACATCATCCTGCTGGAAAAGAGCCTGATGATCCTGGAGGAGGGCGTGCTGGAGGGCCGGCGCACCTTCGCCAATATGCTCAAGTACATCAAGATGACCGCCAGTTCCAACTTCGGCAACGTGTTCTCGGTGCTGGTGGCCAGTGCGTTTATCCCGTTCCTGCCGATGCTGCCGATGCACCTGCTGGTGCAAAACCTGCTGTATGACATCTCGCAGATCGCGATCCCGTTCGATCACGTCGACGAGGAAATGCTCGCCAAACCACAACGCTGGCAGCCAGGGGATGTGGGGCGCTTCATGCTGTTTTTCGGGCCGATCAGTTCGATTTTCGACATCACCACGTTCGCACTCATGTGGTATGTCTTCGATGCCAACACCCCTGACCACCAGACGCTGTTCCAGTCCGGCTGGTTCGTGGTGGGGCTGCTGACCCAGACGCTGATCGTGCACATGATCCGCACCCCGAAAATCCCGTTCCTGCAAAGCCGCGCGGCGATGCCGTTGATGGTGATGACCGCTGTGATCATGGCCGTGGGGATCTTCCTGCCGATGGGGCCGCTGGCGCATTACTTCAAATTGCAGGCGCTGCCGTCGCTGTACTTTGTGTTCCTGCCGGTGATCCTGCTGGCGTACATGGCGCTGACCCAGGCGGTGAAGGGCTACTACATCCGTAAGTTTGGCTGGCAATGAACAGGGACGGTTTCCCATGCAAGCAATCGACAACATCAACCTCAACTCCCTGATCGATACCCTGGTCAGCCTCACCGCTGCCTTTATCCTCGGTGGCCTGATCGGCTTCGAGCGCCAGTACCGCCAACGCACGGCGGGCCTGCGCACCAACGTACTGGTGGCGGTGGGCGCGGCGATTTTCGTTGACATGGCCAACCGCCTCGGCGGTGCGGAAGGCGCCGTGCGGGTGGTGGCGTATGTGGTATCGGGCATCGGCTTTCTGGGGGCCGGTGTGATCATGCGTGAAGAAGGCAATGTGCGCGGTCTCAACACCGCCGCCACGCTCTGGGCGTCGGCGGCGGTGGGGGCGTGCGCCGGTGCCGACCTGGTCCTCGAGGCGCTGTTGGGCACGCTGTTCGTGCTGGCGGCCAATACGCTGCTGCGGCCCATCGTCAATAACATCAACCGCCAACCGCTGGATGTGGTGTCGGCGGAGGTCACCAACATCCTCTATGTGATTGCCCGGCGTACCCAGCAAACCGCGGTATTGGCGTTGCTGGAAGCTGAACTGGCGCGCTGTAACTACCCGGCCAGCGATGTCGATGTACGACCGTTCGGCGCCGAGGAGGTTGAAATCGAAGCCACACTGGCGGTGACCTCGGTAGACGGTGACGAGTTGGACGCCCTGGTGGCGCGAATTTCCCGGTCGACCCTGGTGGTACAGGCGTTCTGGAGCCCCAGCACCACCGAGTAGCTTCTGGAGGACTCTGAGGAAAAGTCCTACATTTAGTCGAGATTATCCCTTCATTTGAAAAAGCACGCGGTTGCTAAGGTTGCGCGCTTGCGCCTGTTCAGGAATTAAGGCGTGGCTTCACATGTTTACTGTGTTTTTCAAAAGGAGGGGCCTGTACTGCCTGAGGTGTTTGACCGAGTAATCAGTGCCGCTTGTCGGAACTGTTACTTTTCACAGGTAGTGGGGTCTCGCGTGATATGTAAGCGTACTGATCTTCCCAGGGGAGTCTTATGAGCAACAAAGCTTTAATCGTGGATGATCACCCTTTTATACGCGCCACCGTGAAGTATCTGTTGAAGCAGGAAGGCTTCGATACCATCTACGAAGCGGGGAACGGCGCTGACGCCATGCAGATTGCTCGTGAAGAACGTCCGGACCTGGTCATTCTCGACCTGGCGATGCCCAAGCTCGGTGGGTTGGAGGTGATCAGCCGGATCAAGGCACTGGAGTTGCCCTGCAGGATCCTGGTGCTGACCTCGTATCTGGCGGTGTTTTTTTCCACTCGCTGCATGCGCGCCGGGGCGATGGGGTTTGTCGCCAAGACCGGTGAGCTGGATGAGCTGCAAAAGGCGATCAGGGCGATCAGGTCCGGCTACAGTTGCTTCCCCAGCCTGCCCACCAGTTCGGTGCGTCGCGACGACCTGCAATCGACCGAGCAGGAGTTGGTGGAGGCGCTATCCGATCGCGAATTGACCGTCCTGCAAAAGCTGGCGCTGGGCCTGGGCAACAAGGATATTGCCGACGACATGCTGTTGAGCCACAAGACTATCAGTACCTACAAGACGCGGCTCAAGGAGAAGTTGCGTATGTCGTCGGTGGTGCATCTGTCCAAGTTCGCCCAGCGCAATCATCTGATCTGAAATGGTCACCTCCCGGCGTGTGAAACGCGCGGCCATCCTGCTGATGGGGCTGTTGCCGTGGGCGGTGATGGCTCTGGAGGAACCGCACGATCTGAAACTTCTGGGCCACTCCACCCTTGAAAACTCTTCCCTGGTGTTGGACGAAGCCGACTGGCGCTGGTTGCGTGAGCGCCGCACACTCACGATGGGGGTGTCGGCGCCCGACTACGCGCCCTTTGACCTGAGTAACAACCAGGAGCTTGAAGGCATCACGGCCGATTTTGCGGCACTGGTTGCCCAGGCGCTGAATATCACCATCGACGTGAAGCGCTACGACACCCGCGATGAGGTGATCGACGCGCTCAAGACGGGCGCAGTGGATTTCGTGGGGTCGGCCAACGGGTTCGAGGCGGCCGACCCGGAGTTGGTGCTGTCCCGATCCTACGCCAACGACCAACCCGCATTGGTGACGCGTGCGGGAGAAAACCAGGCGCTGAAGGCTGACCTTTCAGGCAAGCGCCTGGCGATGCTCTACCACTATATGCAGCCTGAGGCCGTCCAGGCCTTTTACCCCGATGCGCAATTGCTCTTGTTTGCCTCGACCTTCGAAGCGCTTGGTGCCGTTGCGTTCGGCCAGGCGGATGTGTACCTGGGTGACGCCATCAGCACCCGCTATCTGATCAACAAGAACTACCTTAATAACGTGCGTATGGCGGATTTTTCCGCATTGGAGGTCAACCCTTTCGGGTTTGCATTCGCCAAGGACAATACCCGCCTGTTGGGCATCATCAACACCGCGCTGGCTGCCGTTACGGCCAGCGAGCATATGGAAATCCTGCGCCGTTGGAGTGCCGGTGGCAGCGGATTCCTGGAGGCGGAGCAACTGCGCTTGAGCGCAAGTGAACAGCGCTGGCTGGAGAAGCATCCGCGGGTGAAAGTGGCGGTGCTCGACAAGTTCGTGCCGTTGTCTTTTTTCAACGAACAAGCGCAATTCGAAGGGTTGAGCGCCGAGGTGCTGTCGCGCATCAGTTTGCGCACAGGTTTGAAGTTTGATGTGGAGCGGGGCAGTTCGCTGCCCCGGCAAATTGAACAGGCCAGTACCGGTCGCGTGGACATGCTGGCGGTCGTCACGCCGAGTGTCGAACGGTCTGAAAAGATCCGTTTTACCCGACCTTATCTGTCCAGTCCCTATGTCTTGGTGGTGCGCACCGACGACGAGCATCTGGTTACCCTGGAGGATATGACCGGCAAGCGCCTGGCGGTTCTTCGCGGCAACAGCCTGGCCGCGCAAATCAGCCGGGACTACCCAGGCATCGGGTTTGTCGACGTGGAGAACCCGGAGCAGGCCATGGAATTGGTGGTCAACGGCAGTGTCGATGCGACCGCGGTTTCACTGATGAGCGCGCGCTACATGATCGCCCGTAATTACCGCAAGCGGCTACGCATCACCAGCACTATCGGGAGCGAGCCTGCGCGCGTGACCTTTGGGGTCAACCGCAGCCAACTGGAGCTGTACTCGATCCTCGACAAGGCGTTGTTGAGCATTACGCCAGAAGAAATGGACGAGCTGACCAACCATTGGCGCAGCGAGATCATCATCGAAGACAACTACTGGACACGTCACCGCAACATCATCCTCCAGGGGTTTGGCTTGGCCGCACTGCTGCTGCTGGTCACCCTGGGATGGGTGTTCTACCTGCGCAGCCTGATTCGCAAGCGCGCCCAGGCCGAGCGTGCGTTGAGCGACCAGATGCGGTTCATGAGTGTGTTGATCGACGGCACGCCGCACCCGATCTATGTGCGCGATCGCCTGGGCCGCCTGATGGCCTGCAATAACGCCTACCTGGATGTGTTCGGCTTCAAGTTGGAAGACGTCATCGGTAAGACCGTGGTGGAAACCGACACGGGTAACGCGCCCCAGGCCCAGTCGTTCCATGCCGATTATTTGCGTTTGATGGAGTTGGGCGAGCCGCAGGTTCATGACCGTGTGCTCAAGGTGCCCGGCGGCGAGGTGTTGACCATCTACCAATGGATGCTCCCGTACCGTGACAGCAATGGCAGCGTCGTGGGCATGATCGCCGGCTGGGTGGATGTCAGCGAGCGCCAGCGCTTGCTGGGGCAGTTGCAGGTGGCCAAGGAGGAGGCCGACACCGCAAACCGTGCCAAGACCACTTTCCTGGCGACCATGAGCCATGAGATTCGCACGCCCATGAATGCGGTGATCGGCATGATCGAACTGGCTCTGAAGAACGCCGAGCAGGGCGTGGCTGACCGTGATGCGTTGGAGGTTGCGTCGGTGGCGTCCCGGAGCATGCTGGAGTTGATCGGCGATATTCTCGACATTGCGCGAATCGAATCCGGCCACCTGTCCCTGAGCCTGGAGCCGGCCAATCTGTACGAACTGCTGGCCTCAGTGGCGCGGGTGTTCGAGGGGCTGGCGCGGGACAAGGGCCTGGTGCTGCAGGTCGAGCTCGACCCGTTGATCGACCGGCCCGTGCTGGTTGACCCGCTGCGCTTCAAGCAGGTGGTGTCCAATGTCTTGGGTAACGCGATCAAGTTCACCGCCTTCGGCCAGGTGCGCCTGGGCGCCCAGGGTGCACCGGTGTTGGCCGACGACCAGTTGCACCTGCGGTTGTGGGTGGAGGACACGGGTATTGGCATCAGTGCCGAAGATCAGCAGCGTTTGTTCAACCCCTTTATCCAGGGCAGCAACAACGAACAGCCGGCGCGAAGCGGATCGGGCCTGGGGTTGGTGATCAGTCGTAACCTGTGCGAGATGATGGGCGGTCAATTGCACTTGAGCAGTGTGCTGGGCAAGGGCACGCGGGTGGATGTGACGTTGACGTTGGCGCTGACCTCGGCCGTGCCAGCCAATGTACCGGTCCCCCACGTTCCGCCAGTGCGCGGGTTGAATATCCTGGTGGTGGATGACTACCCGGCCAACCGCTTGCTGCTGGCTCGACAGCTGAGTTTCCTGGGGCATCGCATCACCTTGGCCGAGGACGGCGCCCAAGGGTTGTCACTGTGGCAGGCCGGACATTTTGACGGCGTGATCACCGATTGCAATATGCCCTTCAAGGACGGTTACGCATTGGCGCGTGATATTCGCGCACAGGAACGCCGGCGTGGGCTGGCGCCGTGCCTGATTCTCGGGTTCACCGCCAATGCCTTGTCGCAGGAAGCCGAACGCTGCCGGCAAGCAGGCATGGACGGTTGCCTGTTCAAGCCGACCGGGCTTGAGGACTTGCGCCTGGCCTTGGCATCACGGACCGCTGGCGTGCTAACGGATGAAGTGGAAGTGGCGTTTGATTTAAGTTCACTGATCATGCTGACGCAGGGTGATAAGGATGCTCTCAACGAGCTGCTGATGCCGTTGCTCAAGAGCCTCGAGGAAGACCGTGCGCTGTTGCCGTCCCTGAAATCGCCGGCTGATTTCGCCAAGCTCCATGACTTGGCTCACCGCGTTAAAGGGGGCGCGCGCATGGTCAAGGCTCAGGTGTTGATCACGTGCTGCGAGACATTGGAAAGCGTGTGTGAGCGGCACGACAGCGATGCATCGGACGCTGCGGTAGAAGCGGTAGCTTCGGCCATCGAACAGTTGCATCACAGCCTGGGCCGGTATGGCAATCAGGCTTGACTGCGGGAGCTGGCCATTCGGTTGATTTGGGAGAACTCCTACGCGAAGGGGGAACATGCCTGATTTTGTCTTCGGGATATGTCTGGAAAATGGGCCTCGCTCACTGACGAGCGCTGCCTGCCCAGGGGTTTGCCATGCCGAACAAAGCACTGACCATCCTGATTGCCGATGAACAGCACCTGCAACGGTTGTACATCGAAAAAATGCTCAATCAGTTGGGGTACCACCGGATCGTGCCGGTACAGACCTTCGAGGAAGTCCAGATACTCACGGCTATCCCGGCCGAACCTTTCGACGTGCTGATCATCAATGCGGGGCTGACGGCCCAGGCCTGTGGGCCGCAGCCCCAGGTGCGCCATGTATTGGTCTACGATCACCTGGATGTGGGCGCGCATCCCGGTGTAACGCCGGCGGTGCTGGTGCGGCTGCCCGGCGTGCCGGACAACGTCAATCTCGAACACTTCATGGACATCATCGACCCACCCGAGGCCACGGCCGGCCTGCGGGTATTACCATGGCTGCGCGAGTTATCCCGCACACCGGTGGCCGGGGCTTAGTCCCACTTCGGCGCGATGCCCTTGGGGCTGGTCAAGCGCTGGCCCCGTTCCAGCCCGGCAATGTGCGCCATGTCAGCAGCGCTCAAGGTCAGTTGCAGGGCCTTGAGGTTGCTTTGAAGGTTGGCACGCTTGGTTGAGGACGGGATGACCGCATAGCCCAATTGCATGGCCCAGGCCAAGGTCACTTGCGCCGGGGTGGCCTGATGGCGCTCGGCGATCTGCTGGATCACCGGATCCTTGAGTACTTCACCGTAGGCCAGGGTCATGTATGAGGTGATCTGGATACCGTTGGCGGTGGCGAAATCCACAACCTGCCGGTTTTGCAGATAAGGGTGCAATTCGATCTGGTTGGTGGCGATGTGCTCGGCACCCACGGCTGCGATGGCCTGCTTCATCAGGGCGATGGTGAAGTTGGAAACACCGATCTGGCGTGTCAGGCCCAGGCGTTTGGCTTCCAGCAACTGCTCCATGAATTCGGTGACGGGCACCTGGTCTTCCGGCGATGGCCAGTGGATCAGGGTCAGGTCCAGATAATCGGTCTCGAGCTTGCGCAGGCTTTCCTTGAGGCTTGGGATCAGTTGGCCTTCAGCAAGATTGGCAATCCAGATCTTGCTGGTGATAAACAGCTCGTCCCGCGGGATGCCGCTGGCGGCGATGGCCCGGCCAACGTCTGCTTCATTTTCGTAGATCTGTGCGGTGTCGATGACACGGTAGCCCAGTTCCAGGCCGGTGCTGACGGAATCGATCACCACCTGGCCTTGCAGGCGAAAGGTGCCGAGGCCGAAGGCAGGGACTTTTGGCGTGAGGGTAGACATCGGTAACTCCAATAGGGCCGTAGGCAATGGCGTTGAGTATCCCCTCGTCGTTGCTTCGGAAACACCGTCGACGCCGAAAAGGACTCTTGCCTGCACGTCACGAATGGCCTGTGGGCCGCAGGTTCTCATGAGGCGCTGTACCTGCGGCAGCAGCGCCTCGATCGATCAGCCTTAAGCGCGCAGGCGCTCGGCAGCCGCACGCAGCAACTGCTCGGTGGCGGCCCAGCCCAGGCAACCATCGGTCACCGACACCCCGTATTTCATCGACGGGCTCAAGGGTTGGCAGCCTTCGAACAAATGGCTTTCGAGCATCATGCCGATCAGCGAGGTATCGCCCTGCAAGCGCTGCTCCAGCACATCGTTGAACACGGCCGGTTGGCGCAGCGGGTCCTTGTTGCTGTTGGCATGGCTGCAGTCGACCATGATCCGCGGGGTGACCTTGGACTTGGCCAGGTCGTGTCTTACCCGCGCCACGCTCTGTACATCGTAGTTCGGCCCGTGATGCCCGCCGCGCAGCACCAGGTGGGTGTCGGGGTTGCCCGGGGTCTGGATGATCGCCGGATGGCCTTGGCTGTCGACGCCGAAGTGGCGGTGCGGGTGGGACGCCGAGCGCATGGCGTCACAGGCAATCGCGACGCCGCCATCGGTGCCGTTCTTGAAGCCCACGGGCATGCCCAGGCCGCTGGCCATCTCGCGATGGATCTGCGACTCGGTGGTACGCGCGCCAATCGCCACCCAACTGAGCAGGTCATCGAAGTAACCGGCGGCCATGGGTTGCAGCAACTCGGTGGCGACCGGCAGGCCCAGGCGCAGCATTTCGCGCATCAGCTCGCGGGACAGGGTCAGGCCGGCGGCCATGTCATCGCTGCCATCCAGGCGAGGGTCGTAGGCCAGGCCTTTCCAGCCGATCGTCGTGCGGGGTTTTTCGACGTAGGCGCGGATCACCAGCAGCATCTGGTCGCCGACGTCGAGGGCCAGTTTCTTCAGGTTGCGGGCGTATTCCATGGCCGATGCCGGGTCATGGATCGAGCACGGACCGACAATGACCAGCAAGCGTGAATCTTCGCCATTGAGGATAGCGCGCACGGCTTGGCGATGGGCGTGGATCTGTTCGTTGAGGAACGGGCTGAGGGGCAACTGGTGCTTGAGCTCAAGTGAGCTGGGCAGGCGCTGGGTCAGGGCTTCATTGGCACTGTTCAAGGCAGAGAGGGGCAGAGCGGCGACGGAGGAGTTCATATTCAAGGTTTCCTGGGCAAGCGGCGGGCTATTCCCACGCGCTCGGCCTACTGGGGTGTTCGACAATTCGCCGTATCGGCGATGTGTGTTGGTTTGCCACCGATAGGTGACCGATCGGAGGCGGCAGGCTGTCCCGAGCGGAGCTGGCTAAATCGCCAGGCAGTGCAGAGGTCGTAGCGGTAATAGGTGGCGTAGTTCATGTCGTGATTCCCTTAAGTGTTCTTGATCAAGTTGAAAGGTTTATGGAGGCCTGAAAAAACAAAACCCCCGGTCGGGGAGCCGACCGGGGGTTAGATTTCTCTGGTAGGCGACCCCTTGGTAAGTGGGCGCCGATTTCAGGTATCAGGCGCGCCAGTGGCTAAACCAATACCCAAAATAAAAGCTGACCAGTGCGCTCGAACCGTTCACGCGGGTAGCCGACACCGAGCGCTGGGCGCTGGCAGCAGGGCAAACCTGAGTGTGGGTGAGTTGCAACATGGTGTGTCTCCAAATCTATGGGGGGAGCTTACTCGAGGCACGCAGGCAGATTCAATCAGTAATTTCTATTGCGGTGGGGGACTTACGGCTATGGGGGGAGTGCCGATATGCTGTTTGCTCTTTGATACTGATTGCTTGGACGCGACCATGACTGCCTTCACCCTTGCTGTTGCTCAATCCATTTCCATCGCGGGCGATGTCCCGGCCAATATTGAACGGCACCTCGCATTTATGCGCACGGCGGCGGAACAGGGTGTGCAATTACTGGTGTTCCCCGAGTTGTCGTTGACGGGGTATGAGCCGTCGCTGGCCGCTGAATTGGCGATCGCACCAGAGGACAAGGTGCTGGCCCCCCTGCGCGAGATGGCGTGTGAGCTGCAACTGACGGCGGTGGTGGGAATGCCGATCCGACTGACGCCAGAGGCGGGCGTGCTGATCGGTGCGTTGGTGCTGGGAGCGGATGGCTCCCTGGCGGTCTACACCAAGCAGCATCTGCATGCCGGCGAAGAGGCTGTGTTTGTCCCAGGGCAGGGCGGTGCGGTCCTTGAGCGAGGGAATGAGCGGATTGCGCTGGCGGTGTGCGCAGATCTTTCCCAGGCCAGCCATCCCCGTGCCGCGGCGCGAGCGGGCGCCACGGTGTATGCCGCCGGGGTGTTGATCAGTGAGGGCGGCTACGCCACGGACAGTGCGCTGCTCCAAGGCTATGCCGCTGAACATGGCCTGCTGGTGTTGATGGCCAATCATGGCGGCCCGTCGGGTGGCTGGGCCTGCGCCGGTCGCAGTGCGATCTGGGCCGCCAATGGCCGTTTGCTTGCTGCTGTACCCGGCGTGGGGGATGCGTTGCTGATTGCCCGTCGCGATGGCGGGGGTTGGGTCAGCCACGTGATGGCTCTCTAATGGCTTTTCACCTGCGCGCTGCAACGGACCAGGACCTGCCCTTTGCGCGGAAGTTGACCCACGAGGCCATGGCCCGCTACTACCTGCAGTACGGGTTGTGGTGGTCCAACGACGGCTTTGATACGGCCTGGGCCGATCGGGAAAACTGGCTGATTTGCCGGGACGACAGGGTCTTGGGCTTTATCAGCCTGAGTCGCGACAGCCGGGCCCTCTATATTCGCGAGTTGCATCTGCTCGAGGCGTATCGCGGGTTGGGCGCGGGTGGCTGGGTGTTGGAGCAAATGGCGCTCAAGGCGCAAGCGTTGGGACTGCTGCGTTTGACCGTATTCAAGACCAACCCGGCCAGGGGGCTCTATCAGCGCATGGGGCTCAGCATCGTAGGTGAAGAGGACTGCTTCTGGCGTATGGAGCGTGTTTGTCGCTCAAGCTAAAGCGTGCAACCACTCCTTATAAGCGCATACTGGCCTCAGGCGCCGATTTCCTGATCGTTGTTCAGGTCTCCCGTCTCAGCAAGGATGATCCCTTCTTTCATGCCCAAAAGGACCGCTACCTTGTGGGCTTCCCCGCGCCGTCCCTTTTTGCGCCCAGCGAGCACTTGATAGGTGGTTGCCGGATCTACGCCATGTTCACGGGCGAACGCTTGAACTGACTTTCCTTGATGTTCCAGCCAGGCCTTGGCTTGTGCAGCGGTACGGATTCCGGGCATAGTTCAAAACCGTTCAAGTTTGTTTAATGAAGAGATGAATGTGTCACCTCTTGGGGTGTGCCAAATAGGATCATACATCCAAATGAGTGGAATCGGTTCGCGTTTACGGCAAGAAAGGGAGCGGCTTGGCCTGTCGCAAAAAATGTTTGGTGAAATCGGAGGCGTTGAAGCCAACGCACAAGGTAAATATGAAAGTGGAGGGCGTGCGCCTAAAGCGGATTACCTGTCTCGTGTCGCCGAAAGAGGCGTGGATGTGCTTTACGTGTTGACCGGCGCAGCCACGCCGATTCAATTGGAGAATCTGAGCCAGATTGAAGAGAAAGTCCTCGGGGATTATCGCGCAATGTTCAAGGAAGACCAGGCTGCGATCCGTCGCCTGACCTCGACGTTGGCCGAGCATTCGATTGCGATGAATGGAAAACCCAAGCCCCAGCCCCAGGATTCCTGACCCTTCGCCCAGCAAAATGAGCCATCCGCCGCCCGGCGGTTGGCTGTCGCTCAATCAATCTCTCTCTATATGACGCGTGCTATTAGGTCTGTGCCTTGGTTTTTTGCTAAGGTGTTCAGCAACCTATAAGACCATTTCGCGAGGTGTCTGCTTGATTAGGGTGCTAGTAGTCGATGACCATGATCTCGTTCGTACAGGCATTACACGAATGCTGGCTGACATCGATGGCCTGCAAGTAGTCGGTCAGGCCGAGTCAGGCGAGGAATCCCTGATCAAGGCCCGGGAGTTGAAACCCGATGTGGTGTTGATGGACGTCAAGATGCCTGGCATCGGCGGTCTTGGCGCGACGACCAAATTGCTGCGCAGCCATCCGGACATCAAGGTCGTGGTGGTGACTGTGTGCGAGGAAGACCCGTTTCCGACACGCCTGCTGCAGGCTGGCGCTGCCGGTTACCTCACCAAAGGTGCGGGCCTGGCGGAAATGGTCCAGGCCATTCGCCTGGTGTTTGCCGGCCAGCGCTATATCAGTCCGCAGATCGCCCAGCAATTGGCCATCAAGTCCTTCCAGCCCACCAGCGACTCGCCGTTTGATGCGCTGTCGGAGCGGGAAATCCAGATTGCCCTGATGATCGTCGGTTGCCAGAAGGTACAGACGATCTCCGACAAGCTGTGCCTGTCGCCCAAGACCGTCAACACCTACCGATATCGCATCTTCGAGAAGCTCGCCATCAGCAGTGATGTTGAATTGACCCTGCTCGCGGTGCGCCACGGCATGGTGGACGCCAGCGCCTGACATGACCACACCGTTTGATCCGAGTGCCTTTCTCTCAACCTGCAGTGGCCGCCCTGGCGTGTACCGCATGTTCGACAGCGAGGCGCGCCTGCTTTATGTCGGCAAAGCCAAAAACCTCAAGAGCCGTCTGGCGAGCTACTTTCGCAAGACCGGTCTCGCGCCGAAAACCGCCGCCCTGGTGGCCCGTATCGCCCAGGTCGAAACCACCATCACCGCCAACGAAACCGAAGCGCTGCTGCTTGAGCAGACGCTGATCAAGGAATGGCGGCCGCCCTACAACATTCTGCTGCGTGACGATAAATCCTATCCCTATGTGTTTTTATCCGACGGCAACTTCCCACGCCTGAGCATTCACCGTGGGGCGAAGAAAGCGAAGGGCAAGTACTTCGGGCCTTATCCCAGCGCCGGGGCCATTCGTGAAAGCCTGAGCCTGCTGCAAAAAACCTTTTTTGTGCGCCAGTGCGAAGACAGCTTCTATAAGAACCGCACCCGGCCCTGTCTCCAGTACCAGATCAAGCGCTGCAAGGCGCCCTGTGTGGGGTTGGTTGAGCCGGCCGAATACGCCGAGGATGTACGCCATTCGGTGATGTTCCTCGAAGGGCGCAGCAATGCCCTCACCGATGAGCTTTCCACCGCCATGGAGCAGGCGGCCAGCACCCTGGATTTCGAACGGGCCGCCGAGCTGCGCGACCAGATTTCGCTGCTGCGCCGTGTCCAGGACCAGCAAAGCATGGAAGGCGGCACCGGCGACGTCGACGTGATCGCGGCCTTCGTCAATCCGGGCGGTGCCTGTGTGCACCTGATCAGCGTGCGCGGTGGGCGAGTGCTGGGCAGCAAGAACTTCTTTCCGCAGACCGGTATTGACGAGGAGGTCGCTGAAGTCATGGCCGCTTTCCTGGGCCAATACTACGTGAGCAGCCCCGAGCGCGACCTGCCGTCGGAGTTGATCGTCAATGTGGTGCACGAAGACTTCCCCGCGTTGATCGAAGCCATCCACGAACTGCGCGGCCGCGAGCTGGACATCAGCCACCGCGTGCGTGGCACCCGCGCACGCTGGCAGCAACTGGCGGTGACCAACGCCGAGCAAGCCCTGAGCGCGCGCCTGGCCAACCGACAGCACGTCGCCGCACGCTTTGACGCCCTGGCTGAGGTCCTTAACCTGGAGGAGCCGCCCCAGCGCCTGGAGTGCTACGACATCAGCCACTCCAGTGGCGAGGCCACGGTGGCATCCTGCGTGGTGTTCGGGCCGGAAGGGCCGATCAAGTCCGATTACCGGCGCTACAACATCGAAGGCGTCACCGCCGGCGATGACTACGCCGCCATGCATCAGGCCCTCACGCGCCGCTTCAGTAAGTTGAAGGATGGCGAGGGCAAGTTGCCGGATATCCTCCTGGTCGACGGTGGCAAGGGCCAGCTGTCCATGGCCCGCGACGTGCTCAATGAGCTGGCGGTGCCTGACCTGATCCTGTTGGGCGTGGCCAAGGGCACGACGCGCAAGGCGGGTTTCGAGACGTTGTACTTGAATGATGCCGCCCATGAGTTCACTTTGAAGGGCGACTCACCCGCGTTGCATTTGATCCAGCAGATTCGCGACGAAGCCCACCGTTTTGCCATTACCGGCCACCGCGCCCGCCGTGGCAAAACCCGGCGAACCTCAACCCTGGAAGGGGTGGCAGGGGTAGGCCCGACGCGGCGTCGCGACTTGCTTAAACATTTTGGTGGCTTGCAGGAGCTGTCCCGTGCCAGCATTGACGAGATAGCCAAAGCACCCGGTATCAGTAAAAAGCTCGCTGAGCTGATTTATGCGAATCTGCATAGCGAATAGAATGCCTTTCCACCTCGTAGCCAGTTGTGCCGATGAATATCCCTAATCTGATCACCGTTCTACGCGTCCTGCTCATCCCTATTTTCATTTTGTTGTTCTATTTGCCGTACGAATGGAGTTATCTGGCTTCCAGTTCAGTGTTTGCCTTTGCCGCCGCCACCGACTGGCTCGACGGCTACCTGGCGCGCCGCCTGGAACAAAGCACGCCTTTCGGCGCGTTCCTCGACCCCGTGGCCGACAAGCTCATGGTGGCCGTCGCGTTGGTCCTGCTGGTGCAGGAACACGGCAACCTGTGGCTGACCCTGCCGGCAGCGGTCATCATCGGCCGCGAGATCGTCGTCTCGGCCCTGCGCGAATGGATGGCCGAAATCGGCGCCCGCGCCCACGTGGCCGTGTCCAACATGGGCAAATGGAAAACCGCCGCGCAAATGCTTGCGCTGGTTATCCTGCTGGCCAATCCGTCGGACTTCTCGTTCTGGGTCCTCACGGGTTATGCGTTGCTGCTGATCGCCGCGGGCCTGACCCTGTGGTCGATGCTCCAATATCTGCGCGCCGCCTGGCCGCATCTGCGCACCACCGTTGAAAAGAAATAAAACTTTTTTGAATCAAGGGGTTGACGGGTGCTGAGGATTCTATAGAATGCGCATCACCAAGCGGGAATAGCTCAGTTGGTAGAGCACGACCTTGCCAAGGTCGGGGTCGCGAGTTCGAGTCTCGTTTCCCGCTCCAAATATTGATCCACAGATGTCCATTGGGCGCTGGGATCCGCGAAATAGACGCTTAGGCGTCTTTTTGCGTTGCTGCGGAAAACTACTGAAAGCCGGGGGAGTCCAGGGTAATCCAGTACGAGCAAGTACAGGATTAAGTACAACATTACGACAGACTCGAATTCGTATTGTTGCTGGGTCCTTTCAGGTCTTCAGACGAGCATCAGGTGCTGACTCTCTTATAGGAGCTCACCATGCCTCTTTCGGAATTCACAATCCGGCATGCCCGGACTACCGGTAAAAACTATACTCTCGGCGATTTTGATGGCCTATCTCTTTGGGTGACCAAGTCGGGCAGTAAGCTTTGGCTGTTCCGTTATTACTGGAAGCGAAGTCAACAGCGCATGTCTTTCGGCGCTTACCCTGAAATCAGTCTTAAACAGGCACGTGCTCGGCGTGACGAAGCACGACGATTGTTGGCTGATAACATCAACCCCTGTGAGCACCGCAAGCAACAGCGCCATGAGGTTGAGATTGCCGTAAAGCAAACCTTTGAAGCGGTGTACAACGAGTGGGTCGACCTACGCCGGTTGAGCCTAAAGGAAGGACGTCAAAGCACGCTCTCACAAATCCTCAGAGTCTTTAAAAAAGACATCCTGCCCACCCTCGGCGAACGCCCCATCAAGGGCATTACCCGCCACGACCTGATGGGCGTCATCAGTGTCATCGAGCAGCGAAAAGCCTTCACCATGGCCGAAAAATGCCGCACCTGGTTCAACCAGTTGTTTCGCTATGCCTTGGTGAAAGTCGAAGGGCTCGAAGTCAATCCTGCCTCCGACCTTGATGTGGTGGCGCTGCCCAAGCCGCCGGTGGCGAACAACCCTTATTTGTTGATGGAGCAACTGCCGGAACTGCTTTCGAGAATTCGCAATTATGGTGGCCAGCTACAGACAAAGCTGGGGCTTCGTCTACTGCTGTTGACCGGTGTTCGGACGGGCGAGCTGCGTTACGCCACGCCTGATCAGTTCGATCTGGAAAAGCAGCTGTGGGTGATTCCACCTGAGGTGGTTAAGCAGCTCCAGGTGAAGATGCGCAAGCGCGATAAGGCCGGTGATGAGATGCCGCCGTACATCGTTCCGCTGTCGGTGCAGGCGCTGGGAATTGTGCGCTACCTGCTCGATCAGGTTGTGCCTGCGCAACGCTTTCTGTTCTCGCATCGTAGCAACCTGCAGCTACGTATCAGTGAGAACACGTTGAACAACGCACTGCATCGAATGGGCTTAGCTGATCAGCTCACTGGTCATGGCATGCGTGCAACGATTTCCACTGCATTGCATGAGATTGGTTACCCTAAAAACTGGATAGATGCGCAGCTCTCCCATGCTGATCCTGACCAGGTCAGTGCGACCTATAACCACGCTCGGTATGTCGAGCAGCGGCGGACCATGATGCAGGATTGGGCGAATCGGTTGGAGTTGTGGGCGCAGGATAAACACGATGCTGCGAGCTCACCGCTTACGATTCGACTAGAGGGGACGGCCTCATTGCCGGAGGCGGTGGGGGCAGCCAGTGGTTCGATGGTGTATGACGTGGGAGTTACGTCGGAAAGGGTTGAGGCGAGGCATATTGAGCAGGGAGTTGCTGAGTGCCTTCAGGTGCCTCAGATGAGCGTGGAGGCACCGGTGGTTTCGGATATACAGCGGGAGCGTCTGGCAATGCTTGCGGCGTACGAAGCACCAACTAATTTGACGGTACCGGAGTTTGCTCGCTTGGCGGGTATGTCAAGGGAACAGGTGAGTCGCGAGATCAAAGCGAGCCGGTTGTTGGCTATCAGTCTAGGGAATAGGGGGTTGCGGCTTCCGGATTGGCAGCTTGATCCGTTACGGCACAAGTTGGTGCTCACGCTATTAACGCGGTCTCCGGATGTGGATGCATGGAGGATATATCGGACGCTGTGTAAACCTCATGAGCGACTAAAAGGTTTTTCGCCAATCGATGGACTCACCATGGATAATTTCGAAATTACCGCGCGGATTGTCTGCAGGGCCCTGAACTCGATCTAATGTTCCATCTTCGAGTGCTGACGGGGCTTGCCACTGATTTGATTGCGTCCGGCGAGCTCCCGTTGTCACCCGAAGGCTCGTTGACGGGAAGGCGCAAAGCGGTCGAGGTACTGCCGAAGGTCAAAGTATCCGAAAAGAACCCGGATTAGATGGCGCCGATGAGTCCGCACAGTGCTGGGATAGAGGCCACCAGCCCTTCGCCGGCGCGACTCTATTCAAGCTCGGCGGCGTTCATCTTTGGATGCCTGACCGGCAGGTAGCAAGCCTTCCACCACACCACCGCGATCCCCAGGCCCACAAGGCTCATCACAATGAACACGTATTCCCAGCCGGAGCGGTAGCACAGCCAGTCCATCAAGGGGGGAAAGAGCGCCAGCGAAGTGCACTGCGCGCTGTTGAAAATCGCGCCGGCCATGCCCTGTTCAGAGGAGGGAAACCAGGACGCGATAACCCGCGTACAGCCCGGCCCCACGGGGGATTCGGTAATGCCGAGCAAAAAGCGCAGCGCCAGCAGCGGCACTACCATTCCGATAAAGTGCACCAGGCCCATGGCGATGGTGAACACCGACCAGATGGCGATGGCCGCCGCGAGGGTCTTTTTCGAGCCGAGCCGGTCGGTGAGCCAGCCGGACGGAAGCAGGAAGATCACATAGGCCCAACGGAAGACCGAGAACAGATAGCCCATTTTCACCGAGCTGATGCCCAACTCCTTGCTCATGTCCGAGCCTGCCACCGAAATAGCTGCACGGTCGGCGCTGCTCAAGGCAAGGACGATGGTGATCACGGCTAGGATCAGGAATCGATAGCGACTTCTTTTTGTGGCCGCTGTGGCTGCCTCCGGCTTGACCAAAGGCGCCTCAGGCGGCGTATGGACAGGCACGGAGTCTTCCAACGCATAGCGCTCGTTATTGTTAATGGGTGCCTTGTCTAATTATTGTTGTTGATTGCTGAGGCATTGGCGGACATGGGCCGCCAATGCCTTTTAGTTGCGTCGAGGGGGGCGGTCAGCGTGTCCCCGCCCTGATGGATCTGCCTTGATCCTAGAGAGATATTGAGGACCGCATACAGCGCTCGCGATCCTGGCGCGCCAATGTTTCACATGGTGGGAGTCAGTCATGAATGCAGCGCGCGCCATTGGCGCGAGGAATAAAACGATGGGTGTTTCGCAGGCGAGCGGGGCGCACCTGGAGAGGATGCGCAAACTCAGTTCTAGCGGTTATCGCAGGGGGAATAGGCGATGTAATTAAACAAATACGTTCCGCACCTGGGCCCGATAAAAATCAAACGCATCTATCGCGCCTTGGATCGCCTGCTGCTCCTGCTGCGCATCCAGTTCCTGGCTGTCGAGTAGGGCGATGAACTGGCGCCAGTGTAAGCCGCGACCGCCAGGGTGGGCGGCGAGGTGGCGGGCGCCGTGGTTTTCGCTCAAGCCCAGTTGCTGGGTTTCCTTGAACAGGAACGCCGCACCCAGGTTGGAGCCTTCGCTGCAATAAAGCCAGCCCAAGGCTTCGAACGGGCCGTTCACCGCAGCGGGTGCTGGGGCTGCGGGCAGGGGTTGGCCGAGGTCCGCCAGGTCGCTGCGCACGGCGTCGAAACGCGGCAGTTCGTTCAGGCCCGGCAGGCGACGGTTGAGTTCGGCATCTTTGTACAGGCCGTCGATTGCGCCGTGGAAGATGTGCTGCAGTTGCAGGAACTGGACGTAGCGGTCGTGGCTGTCAAACGGCTTGGCCTGCATCACCAGTTCGTTGATGTTGTCGTGGTCGCGGGTGGTGGCGGCCTTGATGCGTTTGGCACGCGAGACGTGGGCTTCGAGGGTCTGAGTGGTCATGTTGTCACCTGTTTGATCAAGAGGCCGGAATCATGGCTAACCGGCAACCCCATCGACAATCAGCCAACCATTAAGAACGCTTCATACAAAGCCCTAGAATGCCGATTCACGGATTAGCACCGCCATTACCCGGCGCCAGGCACCCATCACCAGGCTCTGCGATTGTCCCTCCAGCAGCATCGTTCCGCGCAGGCTCATACTCGGGGTGGGGCTGCCCGGATCAGGACGCAGCAGGGCGCGGTACAAGGCCTTTTCCGGCAGGGGGATGCGTTCGTGATCCAGGGTGGCGGCAATCGCGCCTTGATACACCGAGGCCAGTTCCGGGGTGGACGTGAGGCGGCGAACGGCGGTCTGGCCGAGGCTTTCAAGATTCATGTCCACAGGCGGATACGCCAGGTTTTCCGGGTAAAACCGCGCGCGGCTGCCGGGGCGTAGCCGCGCCAGATCCTGCTCCTCGACGAACGCCTCGACCCGGCCGCCTTGCGCCCCCACCAATGTGCCCAGCCACTCGCCGGCGGCCAGCCATTCACCGGGTTCCAGCGGCTCGGCGAGATCGGCCAGCACGCCGTCGAACGCCGCGTATACCGTGAGGTGGCTCATCTGTTGGCGCAGCAACTGTTGACGCTCGCGGGCGGCGGCCAACTCCTGGCGCACCACCAGCAAGTTGGCGGCAGTTTCGCGGTTGAGCACCTGGAAACTGTTTTGCCATTGCAGGGTCAGGATGCGCCGGTCGAGGCTTTGCAACTCCTGGCGCAAGTCCGGCGCTTCCAGGCGAAACAACGCCTGCCCAGCCTGCACCCGTTGCCCCGGCTGTACCTCAATGCCGGCCAACCGCGACGCCACCGGCACATACAGCCCGGCCTGCTGTTCGGCGCGCAGCAGGGCGGGGGCGTGCACGCGGCTGCTCCAGGGAATGCAGCCCAGCAGCAACGTGCCGCCCAGTACCAGCAAGGTGATTACGCCATGGCGGTTCATACGGTAGTCCTTACGGCGCGCATACCACTCGCGCAGTTCGTTGAAGATGGGTAGCAGCACGAAGTATAGAATCTCGACAATGAATAACAGGATGCCCAACAGCTTGAAGGCAAAGTGATAGACCAGCAGGGCGATGCCCAAAAACAGAAAGAACCGGTAGATCCAGGTGCCAATCGAATAGACCACCAGCGTGCGTTCCAGCCCTAGCTCGAAACGCTCCGGGCGCGGCTCGTTGAACGCGAACAACCACTCGCGCAGGCGCCAGCGTGTCAGGCGAAAGGCGCGCTGTTGCAGGTTGGGCACTCCCAACAGGTCCGACAGCAAAAAGTAGCCGTCAAAGCGCATGAACGGGCTGAGGTTGATCGCCAGCGTCAGCACCCAGGTAGTTGTCGCCAGCATGAACGCCGCGCTGCGCAACATGCCGTCGGGCAGGAAACTCCACAACAGGGTGGCCCAGGCCGCCAGGCTCAG
Organism: Pseudomonas sp. GW821-FHT09D08; assembly: GCF_059416305.1. NCBI lineage: Bacteria > Pseudomonadati > Pseudomonadota > Gammaproteobacteria > Pseudomonadales > Pseudomonadaceae > Pseudomonas > Pseudomonas sp. GW821-FHT09D08. Next base: position 33,109 of record NZ_JBWKOX010000012.1, on the reverse strand, counting down.
CTCGGCGAGCATGCCGGCCGCACCGATGGCCAAGCGTTGCTGGTGACTGCGCAGGCGCCAGGCGCCCGAGGTGTCGGTATACAGCACCGGCCACATCACCAGCAGCGCCACGCCCATGGTTGCCACGCGACCGCCGAAGCGCTTGCAGGTATAGGCGTGCCCCAACTCGTGCAACACCTTGGTCAGCAGCAGGGTCAGGCCGGCGAGGGCGGCGCCTTCCAGGGTGAAAAAGTGCAGGAAGGTGTGGATGAAACTGTCCCACTGCCGCGCCACCAGCGCGAGCCCCAGCAGGCCGGCGCCCACGGTCAGGCGCAAAAACGTGCGGCTGTAGAACATCTGCACCCATGGCAGGCTGCGCGCCAGGAAGCGGTCCGGACGCACCAGCGGAATCCGCACGAACAGGTAGTTCTTCAGGAGCCAGCGGCCCCAGCCGGTTTTTTGTGATTGGGCAATGCGTGCAAGTCGAGCGTTGTCTTCATCGCCCGTGCTTTGCAGCAACTGGTTGTTGTGCAAAAAAGCCTTGAGCTGTTCAACGTCGTCCTTGCCCAGCGCCAAGGTGGTGGCAGCGTTGATTGACTGGGCAATGGCTTCGGGCTCGCCCAACCCCCAGCGCCCGAGTATCTCCACCTCGGGCCAGCCCAAACGGAAGAACTGGCCGCGGGTGGGGTCTTCCAGGGTCCACGACGGCGAACCGTCACGATGCTGCGGGCCCTCATGCAATAACAGCTCCTGGCGCAGCGGCGGCAGCTTCACAGGGCCAGCCAGATACGCGCGGTCGCCAGTGGGCGGCGCAGCAGAAAGTAGATCAGGCTGGTGCGCCCGGCATACACCTTGGCTGTGCCCTTGAGGCCGACGCGCAGGCGCGGGTCGGGGCTGTCGAATTCAGCTTTGAGACGGTAGGCCATGCCGCCGTCGGGCGTCGGGCTGGCGCGGTAAGACAAGCGCTGCAAGGTGGCCGGCAACGGCGCCGAGGGGGCGGTGTTAAGAAACAGCAAGGTCTCGGCGCCCAGTTGCAGCTCGATCGCATCACCCACCGGCAACAGGATTTCCAGCTGGGTCTGCTGCGGGTCGGCCACCAGCATGATGCGCTCGCCCAGCGACACCGGGCGCCCAACCCAATCACTGGGGTCATCAAACACGGCCACACCGGCGCGGGGCGCAGTGATCAGGGTGCGCTTGAGGTTTTCCTGCAAAAACGCCACCTCACTCAGTGCTTGTTCGCGCCGGCCCTGCAAGACGGCAAGGCTGGCCTTACTGCGCTCATCGCTTAGAGCCTGCTGCTGGGCCTGGCGGAACTCCGCATCGCTGATGGACAACGCCTGGCGCGACGACTCCAGTCGGCTTTGCAGCTCGCGGGCGTCCAGTTGTACCAGCGGCTGGCCGGCGCTTACGCTTTCGTTGGGCTGCACCAGTACCCGTTCCACCACCCCTTGCATCGGTGCGCGCAATACGCTGGGGTGCAGGGCGACGATTTCCGCCGGGGCCAACACCGATTGACGAATCGGGATCAGCAGCAACGCCAGCAACAGACCCACGCCGATCAGCAGTTGGCGCCGCTTGAACGCGGGCTTGATCAAACGGCCTGTCCCCGGATTGACCAGCGCCTGCCAAGCATGCCCGGCCGCATTCAGCCACAGCTCTAGCAGGTGCTGCTGGGCGCTGGTCAACGGCTGTTCGCGTGCCAGCAACAACGCACCCAACAGCTCACCCTTGGGATTTTTGATCGGCAGCCACAGCAACACCTGGGGCAAATGCTCGGCCCAGATCGCCCCATCGGCGGCCGTGAGCGCGTGGCGGTCGATAGGGTGTATCACCCCGGCGTCCTCGGCAGCCTGCCAGTGCTTGCACAGCTGCCCCAGCCAAGTCGGGAAAGGCGCATCCCGCTCCACCACCGCCAGCCCCGACAGTGCCTGCCAGCGTTGCTCGCCCGCGTGCCAGAGCAATGCCTGGCGATAGTCCAGCAACAGCCGCGTGTCGTTCACCAACTGAAAGCCCAAGGCTTGCAGGCCCGTGGCGGAGCGCAGGCGTTGTTCCAGTTGCAGCAGGTCGGCCAGTACGTTGTTGGGGCTCATGATTGGGGGGCGAGCAGGGCATTGCCGCTCATGCCGGGAAGCAGTTGCGGGTCGTTGCTGGTGATGCGCCCGAACACTTTGATCGACTGGCTGATGGGGTCGATCACCGAGCCTAGGCGCGTGACTTCGACCGGGTACTCCTGGGCGGTTTCATCCAGGCGTACCTTGAAGGTGTGCCCTGGCTTGAGCCACACCATCCAGTGCGACGGCACGATCAACTCCACCTCGAACGAGCTGTCATCATAGATCGCCAGCAGCTCCTTGCCCTCGGCCACGTACTCGCCGGGTTGTGCCTTGCGTTCGGCCACCCGTCCGGAAAACGGCGCGTTGATCGCGCAGCGCTGCACCATCACCTGGCCCACGCCACTTTGCGCGCGGGCCATGTTGGCGTCGGCCTGGGCCTGGGACAGGTCAGACACGCTGATCGACTGCAATTTGTCCAGGCGCCGCGCCACGTCCAGCTTCTTGCTGGCGGCGGCTTCGGCGGCGATGGAGTGGTTCAGCTGGGCGCGATGCACCGCGCAGTCGAAGGTCACCAAGCGCTGGCCCTTCTTGAAGCTGGCGCCTTCCTTGACGTCCAGTTCCAACACCTTGCCCGCCAGTTCGCTGGACAACACCGTGCGCCGGCTGGCGCTGAGCTGCACGCGCAGTTGCGGTTGGGTGTCGGGCTGGGCAGTGGGCGGTTGCAACGGCGCTGGCTCCTGCGCCGCGACCGCCATGGCGGTGAATAACAGGCACAGGGGCAACGTGATACGGCGAAGGCTAAGCATGGGGGAGTGGGTCTCGGTCAATCGGGTAAGCCCCGGCCGCTGTGCAGTGGCCGGGGTGGCAGTCAACGCTTCTGGGTCACGGGAACCACCGGCGCACCTTGCAGGGAGCCGAGGCTGTTCCACATGTCCAGGGTCTGGAGCGGGGCGCTCACTGGGCGCGGCGCTGTAGGGGCGGCTGTCGCGATGGCCGCGCGGCTCTGGTTGATTCCCGGCAGGTGCGGTACGGGCGTCTTGCCTTGGGCCAGGGCGAGGCTGTTGTCCGCAATCGCCTGGCTCAGGGCCGCCACGCTGTTGTCGGCCAAGCGTGCCGGCAGCGGGTCGAGGCCGGCCGCCTGGTACACCGCACCGTAGGCGCTTTGCAATTGGGCGTAGCTGCGGTCGCGGATGCGCGTGGCCAACACCGTCTCTGTACGGGTACGCACGCGTTCGACCAGGGTCTGGGCGTCGCTTTGTACGGCGTTTTCGGTCTGGTGCAGGATGCCGCGCTGAATGCGCTGCAATTCGTTGGAGCGATCAAACAGGGTGTTGGCCTGCTGGAACTGCTGCCACGCCACGTTCACCTGGGTCAGCACCGCCATGCGCAAGGCCTGGCGACGCACATCGGCCACTGCGCTGCGGGCTTCGCCGGCACGGGTGATGGCCGGGTAGGAGAGCACGCTCATCAGGTTCCAGCTCACCTGCACACCGGCGTCGGCCCAGCGATTGTTCACGGTGTAGCTGTTGCTGTCGTAGTTGCTGCCCACGAACAGCGATGCCCCCGGCAGCAGGCGCAGCAATGCCGAGCGGGTTTCCAGCACGGCGTTGCGCGCCAGGTAGCTTTCTTCGCGCACTTCCGGGCGCTTGACCATGGCCATGGCTTCAAGGTCATCCAGGCTGTAGGCCAGGGTCGGCTGGTTCATCTGCTGATCGTTGGGCAGTACCAGGCGGTAATCGGTGGCCGGCGGCAGGTTCATCAAAGCCGCCAGGCGCGATTTGGCGCTGGCCAGTTCGCCGTCGACGGCTTCCAGTTGGCGCACCATTTCCAGCAAACCCTTTTGGAACCGCAGTGCATCTAGTGGTGCCAGCAGGCGTTGTTGTTCGGTCTGGCGCGCATTGGTCAGGGCGCTGCGGGCATCCACCAGGGCCTGTTGCACTTCGGGCTTCAAGCGCTCGGCGGTGGCCGCTTCCCAATAGGCGCTGCGCACCTGGGCAATGATGTCGGCGACGATCCGCCGGCGGCGCTCTTCAGCGGCCAGGCCCTTGTTGGCCTGGGCCTTGGCACCGAAGTAGCCGAGGCCGAAGTCGAGCACGTTGAACGACATTTGCAGGTCGGCGCTGTGGGTGCTGCGGTCTTGGCTGGTGGACGGTTCCAGCGACTGGTTGCCGGTACGGATCGACTCGCTGGACGACGCGGAAATGTTGTCGCGTCCACGCCAGCCTGCACGGGCGGCGAGCTTGGGCAGCATGTCGAGGTTCTGCACATCCAGCAGGTTGTCTTCCAGCGCCCGCTCCATCAGGCCCAGGCGTTGTTGCAGGTTGTACTTCACGGCGCGGGCTATGGCTTCTTCAAGGCTGATTGGCCGGGTCACCGGTTCCTGGCCGTTGAACATTTTCGCGCGGTCGGCGCTGGCCTGGGCGATCTGCTGGTCCAGTGTCTCGGGTTCGGGTGTCACCGCACAGGCACTCAGCGCGAGTGCGGCCAGGCCGATAGCGAGACGTAACGGCAGGCGTTGGGCGAGCGGTTGCTGCTTGATCACATGTATTCCCCTGAAAAAGTGCGGTGCAGGCCGCCATCTTGGTGTGGCGTGAGGCAGCGGTGGCAAAGATAAGAACTATTCGCAACATCGGCCATGTCGGGTTCATTAAGAATGCTTAATGAACCCGCACGGATCAGGCCGCGTTTTTGTCGTCGCCGCCAAACAGCGCACGCAGCAACGCCTGGCTGCGTGCCAACAGGCCGCTTTGGCCGCTGGCTTGCAGGTGCGCACTCAGCGTGGCCTGGTGGGTGTCGGCCGCAGGTGCTGCCTCGGCGCTGGCGGGGGAGGCGTCTTCAACGTGCAACTCCACTGGAATCTGCACGCTGTTGCCCTGGTTGTCCCGGGTTTCCAGGTGCAGCTTCAAGCGCGGCAGGTCGGCCAGGTGGCGGCTTTCCACCTGGATGCGACCGGTGCGGCTGTCGAAGCGAATCCACGCCGGTAGTGGCTTGCCATCGGCCTGGCGCAAGGTCGCGCTGCTATGGCTGGCAATGCTGTCGGGCAGTTGGAAACGCGTGAGCAGGCTGCCGCGCTCCACCGGGCGCAGGGCGCCAAGCGGGCTGAGGGTAGGGGGCGTTTCCAATCCTGCCGGATCGTGGTCGTTGAGACCGCTGACGCTGCCCAGGCCCAGCCAGGTTGGCAGTGGCGCAGCCTCCAGAGGCAGGCTCGCAAACCCCGGTTGCACGCCACGGCCCACATCGGCTGCGGGTTGCCCGCGCATCGGCGCTGGGGCGATCCAGCCACCATGCTGGCCGGGAACGACCGGCGTCACCGTGTTCTGCGGCTCGGCATTCACCACCGGCGCCGTTGCCTGCTTGACCTCCAACACCAACGTGCGCGACACACTGGCGCCAGCCGGGTCGCTGGCCACCAGGGTCAGGGTCAGCGTACCTGTGGACGCCAGCGTGCCCGACAGCGTGCGGCTGGCCGGATCAAAGCGCAGGCCCTCGGGCAATCCATCCATGCGCAAGGTCAGTACATCGCCGTCCGGGTCGCTGAACAGGTCGGTGGGCAGCACCACTTGGTAGGGCTTGCCGGCCTCGGCACTCGGTGGCACATAGGCGTCGGGGCTGACTTGCGGTGGCAGGTTGGCGTCGGGGTTGAACACCTGCAACGTGACCTGTTGTGCCTGGCTGTTGTTCTCGCCGTCGTTGAGCACCACGCTCAGCACCAAGGCGCCGTTGGCGGTGGCGGTCGCGCTGTTGCTGTAAGTGATTTGATGCAAGATCGCCAGGGCCTGGGCGCTGCTCACGCCTGCGCTGAACGTAACGGTCAGGGTGCCGCCGTTATCGACAAAGCTCGCCAGCACGCTGCTGCCTTGCAGCAGCTGCCCATCTACCAGGCGCAGGCCATTGCCCTCGACAAAGCCGAAGTGATCATCGGCCACAGCGCCCCCGTTGCGGCTGACGCTGATGCTCGCGCCTTGGTAATTGTTCGCCGCGTCCAGTTCCGCATCCGACAGCACCAGGTGCTCGGTAAAGGTCACCGGCGCCGCGCCAATTTCGTAGGGCGTCGGCGCCATGGCTTCGGCATGCAGCACGGCGATGCCGCTGCCCAACACCACGACGCCGCCGTCTGCCGAGAGCCCGATTACCGAGGCGTTGACCAGTGCCGGCGCCTCACTGGCCGCCACGCTGTTGATCAACGTCAGGCCCTGATTAGCGGTGCTGTAGCGTTGCACGCTGCCGTCGGCGCCGGTGATGTAGAGCAGTTCGCCGTTGGCAGAAAGCTGGATATCGTTCACCGTGGCCAGGCCGTTGGCCAAAATACCCAGGTCGGTAAAGCTGCCGTCGGCCGGGTTGAAGCGCAGCATCTGGATCGAGTTGGCGCCAGCCACGTAGAGCAGTTGCCCATCGTTTGACACGGCCAGGTGCTTGGGGTTGGCCATGGACACGGTGTTGCCCGTGCTGTCGGCCTGGGTGTCGCGCACGTAACCGGCCACGCTCAGGTTGCCATCGGCATCGCGCTTGTAAGCGATCAGCGTATTGGCAAAGTCGCTTGCGCTCGGGTCGGTGACCACGAACACATAGTCACCTGCCGTCACTAGTGCCACCGGCTGATGCTGATAAGGCGCCGACCAGGCATCGTTGCCCAGGTTGTTCAGGTAGCTCAATTGGCCGTTGCTGCGGCTGAAGATCGTCACGCCGCTGTCGGTCAACAGGTATAGGTTTTTGCCGTCCGCCGACTCCTGCACGCTGATGGGGTTGAACAGTGAATAGTTGTTGCTGTCGTCGCTGCTCAGGCTTTGCTTGAGGCTCAGTTCGCCGCTGGTGGTGTCGCGTTGCAACACCACCAAGGTGTCGCCGCCCAGCGCATATACTTGGCTGCCATCGGCCGACACCAGCAGTTGCTGCACCGACTCCAGGCCGCTGTTGGTCAGGGTTTTCACATAGCTCACGCTGCCGGTGGCCGGGTCGCGGGCGAGCAGGGCGATGGCGCCGCTGCCGTCGCTCACGTACACACTGCGCCCGTCCGGCGACAGGCTCACTTCGGTCAGGTTGCCAAGGCCCGGTATTTGGCTCAGGTTCTGCACAATCGCCAGGTCGCCCTGGGACAGCAGCGGGTCTTTGCCCACCACCGGCACATCGTTGATCGCGGTGATGTTAAGCGTCAGCGCCAGCACGCTGGAACTGAGGCTGCGGTCGCTCAGCGTCACGCTCAGGCTGACGCTGGCTGCGGGTGTGTGGCTGTCGCTGGCATAGGTGATCTGGCGCAGGGCGTTCTGCACATCGGCGGTGGTGGGAATCGTGCCGGCGTCGTCATTGAAGCGAATGCTCAATACGCCATTGGCAGTGCTCAGCTCGCCGATGGTCACGCCGTCCTTTTGCAGCGCGGTGCCGCTGAGGGTCAGGCCGTTGCCAGCACTGAAACCGAGCTTGTCCAGGCTGGTGGCGCTGCCGAGGGTCACACTGAGGGTGGCGCCGTTGTAGTTACCCAGGCCGTTGTTGAAACGGTCCATCTGGGTGTCGTGCACCACGGCGTTGGGCGCGATGGCCACTGCATCGCCGCGTTCGGTGTAGGTAACGCTGCCGCTGTTGTCCAGGCTTGGTGCCGTGTTGGTTTCGGTGGGGCCAGCCAGGCTCACCTTGACGCTCTCGGCCAGGGTGGTGCGGGTTTCGCCGGCGCTGTTGCTGTACTCGTTGATGCTCAGGCCGATGGTGCGGGTGCCGCCCAGGTCGGTACCGCTGTTGTTGAAGCCAATGCTGTCGATCAGCGCGGCGGTGTCGCTGGCCGAGCGCATCAGGTACAGGGTCACCGTGGTGACATTGCCGCTGATGCTGATGCTGTAGGACAGCCCGCTTGGGGTCTGCCGCGTGCCGCTGGTGGCGGTGTCGAGGTCGATTTTTTCCCCGGCCACCCGCAGCAGGTCGTGGGCGTTGGCGGCGTCGAGGGTCAGCACCACATGCCAGATCGGCTGGTCAGCCTCGATGGTGTCGATGACGGTGTCCTTGAACAGGCTGACGAATTCATCGTCCTCGTGCAGCGTCGGGTCCAGCACGGTGCTGTCGAGGGTTGCCGGGTCGTTGATGCCGATCAGGTTGACCTTCACCTGCGCGGATGCGGTATTGCCGTCGCCGTCATCCAGCACAATCGCCAGGCTTGGTGTGCTGCCGTTGGCCGTAGGGTCCTGGCTGCTATTGCGGTAGGCAATTTGGCGCAGCACGTTTTGTGCGTCCGCTGCTGTCGTGCTGGCGATAAAGGTCACGCTCAGTACGCCGCCCGCATCGCTGAATTGGGCGATGGTCACGCCGTCCTTGAGGATTTGCCCGTTCACCAGGCTTAAGCCGTTGCCGTCGATGAAGGTGTAGGTGTCGGCACTGTTGGCGCCGCCGTCGCGGCTGATGGTCAGGCTGGCGTTGTTGTAGTTGTCGGCCGCATCCAACTGGGCGTCGGAGAGGTGGCCGCTGGGCAGCAGCACCACGGCGCTGTCGCCTTCGGTGTAAGTGACGTCGGGCAGGCCGACATTGAGGGTCATCAGGGTTTCGCTCCAGCTCACCGAGCCGCTGATGTACAGCTGCTTGCCGTCAGGGCTGAGGCTCAAGCTGGTGAGGTCGGAAAAGCTGATGTTCCACGGGTTGTCCCAACTGCCAAAGCTCAGGCGTTGGGTAAGGTTGCCGCTGCTGTCGCGGCTGAACACCTGGATCTGGCTACCAATCACAAACACCGCGCTGCCATCGGCGGACACCTGAATATCCGTGACGCCCGTCACGTCCACGCTGCTGACCAGGCTCAAGCGGCCGTCTGCGCCGATGGCCAGCACTTGCAGGGTTTGCTGGGTGTCGTCGTTGAGCGCATACAGGCTCTTGCCATCGGCGGACAGGCTCAGGGCCTTGATGAAATAGCTGCTGTCGGCGCTGCTGCCGGCCAGGCTGTTGATCAGGCTCAGGCTGCCGTCGCTGTTGATCGCCAGGCCGGTGGCGATGCTGTTGTCGCCGTTGGCGCCGATAAACAGGAAGCGCCCGTCGGCCGACACCAGCATCTGGGCCACGCCTTGCAGGCCGTCCATGCCCGCGACGCCATCGGTGTAGGTGCCGAGCAGGCTCAGTTGGCCGTTGCTGGCTTGCTGGTACACCCGCACCTGATCGGCGCCGCCGACGAATACCAGGCTGCCTTGGCTGGCGACGCTGGTGATGGTCTGGCTGTCGCCGCCCGCGAGGGTCGTGGCCAGGGTCAGTTGGCCGCTGCTGCTGTCGCGGTTGAACACCACCAGGCTGTTGGCGTCATTGCCGACCACATACAGGCTGGCTCCGTCGCTGCTCAGTTGCACCTTCAATGCCCCGGCGAGGCCCGCGATGGACGCATCCGACAGGCTTTGCACGTAGGTCAGGCTGCCATTGGCCGCGCGGCTGAACACGCTGGCCGACGAGCCGCCTTCAGACGCAATGCTCACCACGTACACAAACTTGCCATCGCTGGACACCACGCTGTCCCGCGCCCCGGCCAGCACGCTTTCGGCAGTGGTGCCGGCGTACTCGAGGGAGCCGGAATCACCGCCGATGCTCGGCAGTTCGGCCGGGTCCACGGGTGGTGCTTCGGCGTGCATCAGCACCAGCGCGGTGCTCACGCTTTTGCTGCCATCACTGAAACTCACCACCAGGTCAACCCGCGCCGGCTGGCTCGCGGCGCTGTTGGCGTAGGTCAACTGGTGCAGCACCTGGTTGACCTGGGTCTTGTCCACGGCGGCAGTGAAGGTAACTTTGAGCGTACCGCCGCTGTTGCTCACGTCCGCGATAGCCTGGCCGTCGAGCATGATCTTGCCGCCCACCAGGCTCAGGCCGTTGCCGGCGCTGAAACCAAACACGTCATCGGCCGACGCGCCGCCGCTGCGTACCACGCTGATGCTGGCGCCCAGGTAGCTGCCCTGTGCGTCCATATCGACGTCGCCGTAACCCAGGCTGGCGGTGAAGATGGTGGGTTTTTGTGTGATGTAGGTGCTGTTGGCTTTTGCGCTCAGCACGTCCAGCCCGGCGATGAACGTCGAGGTGCCGGTGTAGATATTCAGCCCGTCGCTGCTCACCGCCAGGTGGTTGTAGTTCTTGTTGCCCTTGAGGTTTTCCACGAAGGTCAGCTTGCCGGTCTGGCTGTCGCGGCTGAACACCAGCAGCGACTGGCCGCCGTAGGTGCTCACGTACAGCGCCGAGCCATCGGCGGACAGGGCCATTTCCCGCAGGGCCAGGGAGTTGGCGAGGGGGTAGGCGTCCACCGAGCCCACGTAACTCAGGCTGCCATCGGCCTGGCGCTGGAAGATCGAGACAAACGCATAGCTGCCAGAGGTCACGTAGACAAACTTGTCGTCCGGCGAGATCACCACGTCTTGCAGGTTTTGCATATAACGCGTGTCGGACGGTTGGTTGGCCGCGTCGGCACTCGCGGCGATGCTGGCCTGGGTTACCACACCGACATAGGTGAGCACCCCGGTGGCGGTATCGCGCTTGAGCACGGTGAGCATGGAGCTGCTGGCGTTGCTGATGTACACCGAGGTGCCATCGGCCGACACCACGAGGCCGGTTGGCGCATTCAACCCCAGTGCGGCGCTGCCCCCCAGGTACGAGCCGATAAACGTCAACGCGCCAGTGGTGGTGTCGCGGCTGAACATCGCCACCCCACTTTTGCCAGTGGCCGCGTCATGGGCGTTGACGCCGTTGATGGTGTACAGCGACTTGCCATCGGCCGACAGCACGATCTCGCTGATCGCCGCGTCAAGGCCGCTGCTGCCCTGGGCAACCACGGACACAAACGTCAGCAAGCCCGTAGCGGAATCGCGCTGGAACAGCAGCAGGTTGGCGCCCGCGCTGTTGTAGCCCGCCACGTACACCGAACCGCCATCGGCCGATACGGTCAGGCTGCTCATGGTGTTCAGGCCATCGACTTCAATGGCGGCCGTGGCCGGGTTGTCGGTGGTGCCTTGGGTGAAGCTTTGCGCCAGGGTCAGGGCGCCGGTCAGCGGGTCGCGGCTGTACACGCGCAAGTAGCTGGTGCCGCTGCTGTTGCTGCCGCTGGTGCCGAGCACCAGCAGGGTCTTGCCATCGGCTGACAGGGTCACGCCGCTGACGTAGTCGCTGTAACCGCTGAGGCTGCCATTGAAGTAATACAGGCGCGAATTGACGCTCAGGTCGAGCTCCGCCTGGGGGGCATTGTTCAGCGCAATCGCCAGGGTGCTGCTGATGCCGACGTCGCGGCTGTCCACGCCGCCATTGGCGGTGCCGCCGTTGTCGCGCAAGGTGGCGAGGGTAAAGGTGCGGCTGCCGCTCACGGCCACGCTGCTGTCATTCACATAGGCCATGCCGTTGACCAGGCTTTGCACGGCGTTGCTGCTGATGCCGCTGTCGCGGCTGATGCGCAGGGTGGCGCTGTCGCCGCTGCGCACATAGCTGTAGCTGTAGCCGCTGGTGGTGGTGCCGTTGGCCGAGGTGGCCAAGTCGATGCGGGTGCCGTCGACCACCAGGTATTCGTTGGCGGCGTTCAACACACCCGTCACCGTCACATCCAGGGACAGCAAGGCCTGCCCGACTTCGCCGGTGTTGACTGCCGTGTCGCTGAACAGCGCGGTCTGCGCCTTGGCGGTGTCGTAGGGCACCGGAGTGATGACGCTGGTGTTCAGGGTCGGCGCGCTGTTGTTACCGGCCAGCAGGGCCAGGGTCAGCACCTGGCTGGTCAGTTCACCGTCGTTGGCCACCAGGCTCAGGCTGATCACGCTGCCATCGGCAACGGTGCTGTTACGGAAGGTCACCTGGTGCAGCACGGCGTTGGCTTCGGCGGTGGTCAGTTGGCTGCTGAAGGTCACGGTGAGTACGCCGTTGGTTTGGCTGAAGGTACCGATTAGCTCACCGTTGCGCAGCAGCTTGTCGCCGGAGAGGGTCAGCCCGTTGCCACTGGCCAGGCCGAAACTGTCGCTGCCATCCGCCGTGCCGCTGCGTTGCAGGGTGAAGCTGGCGCCCAGGTAGTTGCCCTGACCGGCGTTGAGGCGATCAAGGTTGCTGTCGGCTAGGTTCACGCCGCTGGCCACGGTGGTATCGCTGCCAGTGAGGTAGGTTTGCATATCGCTGAAGCGGTTCAAGTTAGTGCCGCCGACCACCACTGAGGTGCCATCGGGCGATGCACTCACCGTGGTCGCCCCCGGCACATCCGCCAGCGTGCCGGCCAGGGTCAGGCTACCGTCCGCGCCGATGCGGTACACGCTCAGGGTGCCGGCGCTGGAGGTGGCAAAGAGGCGGCTGCCATCGCCCGACAGCGCCAGGCTGCCGACCCCGGCGAGGCTGTCGCTGTCCACCCGCACCAACTCCTTGCCAGCGCTGCTGTCGCGCAATTGGAAGGTCTGGATCAGGCCGCGGCTGGCGTCGCTCAGGTAGATGAACTGGCCGTCTGCCGAGGCGGTGAGGGCGGTGGCAGTGCTGCTGCTGATGCCCATGTCCAGCGTGCCGAGGGACAGTTTGGTCAGTTTGCCGTCGCTGCCCCGCACCAGGGTCACCAGGCTGGTGTTGGACACCACGAATACGTATTCACCGGTGCTGTAGACGGTACGGCTGCGCCCCCCGCCGAGGCTGCCTTCATCGAGGGTTTGCAGGCTGCTCAGCGCGCCCGTTGTCGTGTCGCGATTGAACACCTGCATCCCGCCGTACTGGGTGGTCAGGTACAGCTGTTGGCTATCCGACGACAACGCAATGTTGATCGCGCTGCCCACCGAGTTGCTGCGGGCATAGGTCAGTTGGCCATCGCTGCCCACATCCAGGGTGATCAGGTTGCTGCCCGACAACACATACAGCGACTTGCCGTCCGCGCTCAGGCTCATGTCGCTGACGCTGCTCAAGTTGGCCACGCCCTTGAGCACCTGCTCGCTGCTCAGGTTGCCATGCTCGTCCACCGCAAACGTCACCAGCGTGCCGGTGGTGCCTGCGGCATACAGATGCTTGCCGTCGCTGGAATAGGCGATTTCCTGGCTGCTGCCCAGGTCTTTGAGGGTAGTGGCCTGGGCCAGGTCCGGCACGCCGGCGTCTGCCAGCACCGGGGCGCGGTTGGTGTCGTTGACCAGGCTGATGCTGGAGCTGATGGCCAGGGCGGTGGTGTCGCTGCCGCCATCGTCGGTGCCGCCGGTGTCCTTGATGCTGGTCAGGGTGATGGTGCGCGTGCCGCTGTCGACGCTGGTGTCCAGGGCCTTGTAGCGGATGCCATCCACCAGGGTTTGCAGGTCGGCGGCGGTGTCGGCCGCGGTGGTCGAGGAATACAGGCTGATGGTGAGGGTGGTCTGGCCGGCGCTGGTGGTGACGGCGTACGCGTAGCCGTTGTTCTGGGTCACGCCGCTCAGTTCAGTGGTGAGCGCGATGGTCTGGCCGTCGATGACCAGGGCCTCCTTGCTGTTGCTGCTGTCTACCGTGATTTGCAGGCTGTCGAAGCTCTGGTCGGTCTCCACCGTGGAGGCGCTGGCATGGGTGAACACCGCCACGCCGCTGGTGTCGTTCTGGCCCACGGTGTAGGTGGCATCGCTGGCGTCGGCGCTCAACGTGGGCGCCTGGTTTTGCGCCTCGGCCTGGGCCGATGTATCCACTGCCGTGGCGACTGCCGCCGCATCAAACATCATCCGTGGTTCAAGGGCCAGCGCCAGGGCGTGCTGGCGTGGGGAGCGGGGCAGGGTGGGCGCAGTCATGGCGGGATCCTTGGCAGAAAGAGGGGCGGTGGGCATTACTCGATCAGCCGCGCATAGCGCTCGTGCTTGATCTTGTCGGCGATGTTTTTAAGCAGGGTGTCGATCTGGTCTTCACCTTCTGCGAAGTCCTCGGCGTCGGCGAACACCATGTTCTTGGCACCGTTGGTGCACACGCGGATGCCAGGGCCGGCAACCCGGTCGAACAGCTGGCGGCCGAAGTCCTGCGGGTCGCCGGGGCGCACGCCGATGAAGTAGAACTTGAGGTTGCGCTGGCGGAAGCTGTCGCACAGGCGCATAAAGCGGCGCCCGGCCACATCGGTGGAACTGGTGGTGTTGCTCTCGCCGTCCAGGGCCTGGCCGACTTCGGCGTTGTAGCTGTCGATGTCGAACCAGTTGCCGGTGGTGTTGGCCAGCATCACGATGATCTTCACGTTGTCGGCATTGCCGTCTTCGTTGAAGTCCAGGGGCAACTCGTTGTCGCCCCAGCCGTTGATGCCGCGCATGTTCGGTGACAGCGCCGAGCCGGCCCAACCCATGGCGATGGCGTAGTTGGTGTTGAAGCGGGTGCTGATCAGGTCCAGGCGCTTTTCGATTTCCTCAAAATCCTGGGTCAGCGGCAGCAGCGCAGCGTTTGGGCAGCCCTTGTCGGCCACCATCCAACGTGTGTCGACCACGCCATCGGCCTGGCCAAAGTCCGGGTTGGGGCCGCGCCAGGAAATCGCCGGGGCACCGGGGCTGCCGTTTTCCGGCAGGTCGTGGCGGTAGTGGATTTTGAATTGGCCGTTGGGCGGCTGATCCCAGTAGTAGTTCTGGCCCAGCCCCAGGCCGCGATAGACGCACAGCAGGTTGGCGCGCCGGTCCGGAATGCGCCGGTCGGCCAGGCTGCTGTAGCCGCTGCGAAACAGGCTGCGCAACTCCACCGGATTGAGCGCGCCGGGGGCTGCCCAGCGCTGGAGACGTTGCGGGTCCTTGGCGTCGTAGACGTTCACCGACTGGCTGTAGGGAATCAGCGACAGCCAGACCTTGTTGTCGCTGTCGGCATCGCTGTCTTCCCCCAGCAGGTTGCCGGCAAAGGACTTGCCCAGGCGGCGCAACGCGGCGAGGTTGGAGGAGGTTTCGCTGAGGGTGGTGGGCAGGATCAGCGCCACTTCGGTGGGCCGCGATACCACTTCCACGGTGGAATGCACCTGCTGCAAGCGCCGCTCGCCACCCAGCAGGATCGGCTCGGCATGCAGGCTGACGGCCACACGCAAGGTCACCGGTGCATCGCCGCCGCCACCGCTGGTGACTTTGAGCGAGTCGTACTCCAGTTGCTCAAACAGTTCGCTGTCCATGCCCAGGTTGTTTTGCACGTAGCCCCAGGCGATTTTCTTCAGCTCGGCGGCGCTGGTGCGGCTGTCCATCAAGCGCTGGTTGCCGATGGCGATGGCGGCGGAGTCGGTGGCACGTTTGACCTGAGCGGCATTGTTGGTCATGCGCGACAGGTCGATGGCGTACGCGGTGGCGAGCAAGGCGCCGCCGATGGCCAAGACCATGAACGGTGCGACGCCGCCGTGCTGTTCGCGGCACAGGCGCTTGAGGGCGTTTTTCATGTGGGCTTGACCGCAGGCATGACGTCGCAGGGCAGGTGCAGGCCTTCGTAGGCCAGGCCTGCGTTGACCAACAACAGCAACAACCATTGTGAGGGGAACCGGGAAAGCAGGCGTGTCATCGGGGGCTCATCGTTGCTTGTGCAAGTGGCGGCAAAGATAAGAACTATTCCCAACATCGGGCAATCGCCGGTTCATTAAGAATGCTTAATACGCCCGTCAGCTGGCGTCTTCGTCGTCCAGGCCGGCTTCGCGGGACAGCTGCTTGTCCAGCTCCGGTTCGTCATAGAGCATGCGGCTGAAGGCCAGGGCCTGGATGTCCTTGTCCATCAGCAAACCGCTGCCCAGCATCAGGGTGTTGGTGTTGCGGCACAGCTGCACCACGATCAGCGCGCGCTTGCTGGTGGTGGTCTTGCTGTTGGCGTCATCACCCGCCGGCTGTTCTTCCGGCAGGCCGCCGACGTAGTGGGTGCCTTGGCTGTAGCTGGGACAAATACCGGTGACGGCACCTCGTTGCAGGGGCTTCCAGGTCATGTTGCGGTCCAGGGATACCTTGCTGATCACCAACTGGTAGTCACCCAGGACTTTGGGCGACGCTGCCTGGCGCAACAGCGCATCGAGGCCGTCGCTGTCCAGCGTCGGTTGGGCGGCCAGCACCGAGGCGATGTTGTGCGCCGACTGCTCCATGTAGGCCCGTGCCTGATGCACGTTGTACAGGTCGGCGCTGACCAGCGCCGTGCCGATCAGCAAGGGCAGCATCAGGATGCCCTCCATCATTGCAGTGCCGCGTTGGCGGCGGGGCAGGTGACGCATCAGGTGTCGTCCTCGCTGGGGTCCTCGCTGGGCAGGTTGCCGAGCAGGTGGCGGTATTGGTATTGGAAGCCGCTGCCCAGGCCGAACAGGCTTGGCAGTGGCGTGATGAAGGTCTGGCTCAAGTCCACGGTGATACTCAGGATCGGCGGCGACTTGAAGTTCTGCGCCTGCTCCTTGGCCTCCTCGGCAGTGGCGCTTTGGCGGTCCTGGCCGAACTGGTGCAGGTTGTCGAAGGGCAGCACATCGACCTCCAGGTTGTTCTCGCCGAGAAAGCCGTAGGAGTAGCTCAACATGCGCGTTTCGATGTCGGCCTGCAGGGCATCGGCGCTCTTGAGGTAGAAGCTTTCTTCGGCGCGAAAATCCTGTACCGCATGCTCCAGCGCGATACTGCCGACGCCGATTACCATGGCGATACGCGCCAGTTCGAACAGGATCATCACCGCAAATAACAGCACCGGCAGGATGAACGCGGTTTCGGTGGCGGTGACCGCGTCCTGGTTGCGCCACAGGCGCTTGAGCTTACGGCCCATCAACGTTGCTCGGTCAGTGCCAGGGGGCGCTGGCTGGCAGCGAGCAGTTCACTGGCCAGCGGCGCGCCGTTGGCGATGCGTTCGCGGGTGGCCTGGAAGTCGCGCAGGATGGGTTCGGCGTAGCTGGGGTCGATACTTTGCTGCAGCACCCGGCGCGCGGTGTCGTCGTGGCCGTCGAGCACGTAGGCCAGGGCCAGATTGAGCTTAAGCGCGGCATCACGGCTTTCCCGGGGCTGGTTGAGCAGGCCGATGGCCTTGGCGCGGTCGCCGCTGGCCAGCCAGTTGAGGGCCAGGTTATTGGTGGCCGCGACGTTGGCCGGGTCGATGGCCAGGGCCTTTTCGAACGCGTCGCGTGCGGCCTGGTTTTGCCCCTGGATGTTCAGGGCCACGCCCAGGCCGTTGAGGTTTTGCGGGTTGTCGGGTTCCACGTCGAGGGCGCATTGGAAGTCCTTGGCCGCCAGCGCCGCGCCGCCCATGGCCAGGCGTGAACGGGCCAAACCGCTGCACACTGCCAAGCGCTGGTCGGCAGGCATGGCTTGCAGGTTGCCGCCCAGTTCCTGGCGCGCACGGTCGTACAGGGCAAAGGCCTCGCGTGGCGGACGTACCTGGGCGGCGACGCTGGCGTATTCGATCAGGTACACGCCCTTGAGTTGTTGGCGCTGGTCCATGCGCTCGTAGATTTCATAGGCCCCAGGCAGGCGGCCGTTGTCCCGCAGCACGCGGGCCAGGCGCAGCGCTTCCTTGGCCTCCTTGCTGTCGAGGCCGGCGACGGCGGTGGTATCACGGTACAGCGACGGCAGGCTGCTGCAGCCACTGAGGCTCAACAGGCTGAGCAACAGCACAAAAGGCAAGGCACGGGACATGGTAGTGGGGCTCCGGAAAGTCATTGTCAACTGCCCAGCAGGCGGATGATGCGCACCATCGCCGGGGCGCCCATCATGGCGATGATCGGCGGCAGGATCAGGGTCATCAGCGGCACGCTGAGTTGCGCTGGCAACTTGCCAGCCTTTTCTTCAAGGTTGAGGATCAGGGTTTTGCGGCTTTCATCGGCAATTGTGCGCAACGCCTGGGACAACGGCGTGCCGTAGCGCTCGGCCTGGATCAGTGTGGCGACCATCACTTCCACACTGCGCACGCCGGTGCGTTCGGCGAGGTTGAGCAGGGCCTTGGGGCGATCGCTGAGGATCTGCAGTTCGGCCTGGGTGTAGCGCAGTTCGTCGGCCATTTCCACGGCCGACAGGCTCATCTCGCGGGACACCACCTGCAGCACCCGGCCCAGCGGCAGGCCGGCTTCGGCGCAGATCACCATCAAGTCCAAGGCGTCCGGCAGACTGCGATCAAGGCGCCCGCCACGTTGGCCGGCGCGAACCTTGAGCCAGAGCTCCGGCAACGTGGTGCCGACAAACAGCGCGATCAGGCCACCGGCGATACCGTTCAGGCTCATGCGCGAGCCGGGTTCCAGCACGCCGAATAACACCGTGCACAGCAGCGCCAGGCCCAGCGTGTATTTGCCACCCATCAACAGGCCTAGGGCTTCGCGGCTGCGAAAGCCGGCCATGCCCAGCAGGCGGCGCAGGTGTGCGCGGTCACTGGCGGTGCCAGCGAGTTTGTCACCCACCCGGGCGAGCGGCAGCAACAGCGCACGCAGGCGTGGTGACAGTTGCAGGCCCTGGCCGCGCAGGATGTTGTCGTCCACGTTGGGCAGTGCCGTATCCGCAGGCTTTTGTCCCAGGCGCGCTGCCAGGTTGTCGGGCCGCTGCTGGCGGTACGCGCCAAGCAGCGTGAGGCCCATGCCGCACAGCAGCACGCCGAGCGCGCTTTGGGCGAGGGGATCGTCAAGTAGGTTCATAGCACGCGGCGCACCATCATGTGGGTGATCAACAGGCCCAGGGTCACGCTGCCGAACGCGTAGAACAGCACGCTGTTGCCGGTGGGGTCGTTGAGCAGGAAGTGAAAGTCCTTGGGCGAATTGACGTACATGTAGCCCAGGGACAGCGGCACCAGTGCGCCGACAATCTTGGCCGAGGCACGGGCTTCGGAGGTCTTGGCCTGGATCTTCAATTGCAGTTCGTGGCGCTCGCGCAGCGTGGCGGACAGTCGGTCAAGGGTTTCACCCAAACGCCCACCGGCCTCCTGGTTGATGATCAGGATCACCGCGAAAAACCGGTACTCGTTCAGCGGCACGCGCAAGGTGGAATCCTGCATCACCTGGCGCAACGGCACGCCCAGGCGTAGCCAGTTGTCGATCAGGGCAAATTCCACCGCCAGGGGGCCGGGGATATTTTCCGCGACCAGGGTGAAGGCGTTGCTGATCGGCACCCCGGCGCGGGCGGTGCGGGTGATTGCGTCAATGGCCTGGGGCAGGCTCAGGCGCAATTCCTTGAGGTGCTTGGCCAGTGCATTGCGGTACAGCACGTTGCTGAACCCCAAAAACGCGAGCACGCCGAACAGGCTGCCGAACAGCAGCGGCATCGGCGTTTCGCGGCCCAGCAGCACGGCGATCATCAGGCTGCACAGACTCAGCAGGATGATGCGCATGCGCAAACTCTTGTGCCAGCCCAGCACGCGCAGGTTGAGCCACACCCGTGCGATGACCGGGCCAAGCAGTGGCAGGGTTTCCAGGGGCGGATGTTCCAGTTCGCGCAGCACGTTCTCGGCCTCGGCCAATGCCCCGGAAGGCCTGGCTGCCGGGGCTTCGTGGCTATCGAACAAGACCTTGAGGCGTTCCAGGCGCAGGCGGTTGGCCTCGTCGCTACGACGTCCGCGGTTAAGGCTGCGCGCCGCCAGGAATACCAGCAGCACCAGCACAAATACCAGCACGGTAAACAGGTCGAGGAGGGCGTCCATCAACATTGCCCTTCGAACAAATGGGCGTGGCTGCTATAGAACTGCGGGCGCTGGCCGCTGGCGACAAATTCGCCGATCAGGTGGCCCTTGGCATCAACGCTGGTGGTCTTGAAGCCGAACAGCTCCTGGGTCTGGATCACGTCGTTTTCCATGCCGCAGATTTCCGTGATAGACACCACGCGCCGCGCGCCGTCGCGCATGCGTTCGATCTGCACGATCAGGTTGACCGCACTGGCGATCTGGCGGCGGATCGCTTCCAGCGGCAGTTGCATGCTCGCCATCATCACCATGTTTTCCATGCGCATGATCGCGTCGCGCGGGGTATTGGAGTGCACGGTGCACAGCGAACCATCGTGGCCGGTGTTCATCGCCTGGAGCATGTCGAAGCTTTCACCGCCGCGCACTTCGCCGAGGATGATGCGGTCGGGGCGCATCCGCAGGGCGTTGCGCACCAGGTCGCGCTGGTCGACCTTGCCGGTGCCTTCGGCGCTGACCGGGCGGGTTTCCAGGCGCACCACGTGAATCTGTTGCAGTTGCAGTTCGGCGGCATCTTCGATGGTGATGATGCGGTCGGCGTCACTGATTTTCTGCGACAGGGCGTTGAGCAACGTGGTCTTGCCCGCGCCCGTGCCGCCCGAGACGATGATATTGAGCTTGGCCAGCATCGCCCGTTGCAGCACCTCGGCCATCTGCGTCGACATCGCGCCGCGCTCGGCGAGGATTTCCAGGGACATGTTGCGGCGCATGAATTTACGAATGGAGATGGTGGTGCCGTCGATGGCCAGCGGGTAAGTAATCACGTTGACCCGGCTGCCATCGGCCAGGCGTGCATCCACCATCGGGTGGCTTTCGTCGATGCGCCGGCCGACGGCGGCGGCGATGCGCTGGGCCGTGTTGAACACATGCTCTTCGTCGATAAAGGTGATGGACGACAGTTCCAGCTTGCCGAAGCGCTCGACAAACACCTGGCCGGCACCGTTGACCAGGATGTCGTTGACCGAGTCGTCAGCGAGCAACGGTTGGATTGGACCGATGCCCACCATTTCGTTGAGCATCTCTTCGCCGATGCTTTCTTCTTCCTGGCGCGACAGCTGCAAGCGATTGTCATCACAGATGCGGCGGATCACCGTTTCGATCTGTACCCGTAGTTTGTCGCGGCCCAGGCTCGCGGCCTTGAGCGGGTCGATCTGATCGTAGAGCTGGCTGCGAATCAGCTTGCGATGGGCGAGGGCGGTGAGGTCCACGGCTTTGCTGGTGGCGCTGCGTTGCACACTGGTGGCGCGTACTTCCTGAGGGGCAGGGGCGGCGGCAGGCGCGGGTGTTGCGCGCGCCTGGGGTTTCTTCGGTTGACGGATGAGCATGCTCGGTTCTCCTTGGCTCAGGCCGCTGTGCGTGGGCGCCCAAGGGCGTGCTTCAAGCGGGTGATGATGCTCAATGGGGTGCCCGAGCGTTTGGCCGGTTGGCGGCCGCAGGCGAGGTCGGCGAGGTCTAGCAGGGCGTTTTCGAACGCCGGTACGCCGGCAAGGCTCAGCGGTCCGCGCAACAGGCTTTGGCTCAGCACATTGCCGACATGGGGCAGTACCAGGTCGATGCGCCGGCCCACGAAGGCTTCGAATTGCGCCCGATCAATCAGGCCCGCACCGGCATTGCGTGTCGGGTTGACCACCAGCAGCAGGTGCTGGCCGCTGCTCTCGTCGCCGATTTCGCGCAGCAGGCGCAGGGTGTGGCGGGCGTCCTGTACGGTGAGGTCGGTGAGGATAATCCGCGTCTGCGCGTTGGCCAGTACCTCCAGGGCCCCCGAGGGCCGCCCGGCGGGCAGGTCCCAGATCACCTGGTTGAACATATGGCAAAGGTTGCCGCCCAGGTTCATCAAGTGCTCGGCATCCAGCGTCGGAGCGGAATGCAGGTTGGCTTCCTGGGCGAGCAAAAACAGGCGTTCGTTGATCTGGCCCATGGACCGCTGCAAAAAGCGTGTGTCGATTTCTTCACTGGCCAATACGGCCGTCAGTCCGGCTTCGCCCTCGTAGCCCAGCAGCAATGCCTGGTCGCCGTTGGCACGGTCGAAGTCTACCACTGCGCAGTGGGTATGACGGTGCTCCGAGAGCAAGCGCGCCAGGCCGCTGACTACGGTGCTGGTGCCCGCACCCCCACTCGCGGCGGTGACCGCGATGGTGCGGCCGGTGCGCGCGGGCAGGTGCTGCTCGTTGCCGGCAGCGCGGGTGAGAGTGTCGGCCAACTGGTCCAGCGGCACTGGTTTGATCAGGTAATCGAACAGGCCGTGGTGCAGCAACGTGCGGTACAGGTTGACGTCCTGGCGGCTGCCCAGGGCGATGATCTGGCACGCCGGATCGCAGCTCTGGCTAAGTTCGTTGATCGCGTGCAGCGGCAGGGCTTCGTCGTCCAGGTCGACCAGTAACAGGGCTGGCACCGGATGGGCGCGGGTCCATTCGATGGCTGCGGCAATGCCACCGTTGCGTGCATATTCAGCCGCGTAGCCGAGGCGTACCAGGTTTTCGCCGTAGAGCCGCGCCTGCTCGGCATTGGCGGCAAACAGCAGCAGATCCGGCAGGCTGCCCGGGGTGTTCGAGTCGTTCATGATGTGGCTCCCGGGTCAGTTCTTGCTGAAGTCGATGTCGAGCAGCTCACGCGGCTCATCGTCGTAATAGCGGGTGATGCTGTTGACCGCCGTGTTGCCGTCGCCGCTATCGAGGGCCTGGGCACGCACCAGGTCACGCGGGTCGGAGACCATGCGCGCAATGTTGGCGCGGTTGGCGCAGCCCAGTTGGCCGGTGGCCTGGAAGGGCTTGACGGTCCAATTCTGGCCATCGGCCACAGCGCAGTCGGGGACTGTCACTACCATGGCTTCGGAAACCACTTGCAGGTCTTCGTCGCTGGCGTTGGCGCTGCGCAGTTGTACCGGGGCGATGATGACCTGCTGGGCGGGCGTACCCAGCTCACGCAGCACCGACGCCAGGCGCTTGCTCACCGTTTCACCGGCGGGGGTGAAGGGGCGCAGGGTCAGGGTCTGGTTATGCAGGCGGCCCTGGCTGCGCAGCAAGGTGTTGAGGTTGGCCAGGGAGTCGGGGGTGAGGCTGCCGCTGCCATTGATGTGCAGCGCCGCCATCAATGCCGAGGGTTTCACACTCGGCGCCTTGGCCTGGTTGTAGGGCTGGAAGCGGTTCTCGCGCATCTGGTTGATCTGGTGGTCACAGCCGCCCAGCAGCAGGGCCAGGGCCAGCAGGGGCAACAAGGGTTTGATTGCAGGCATGGACATCTCTCCGTGACTCAGTACAGGTAGCCGGCGGACGCCTGGCTCGGCAGTTGGGTGTCGAGGGCGCGAATGCCGCGTCCGGGTGTCTGCAAATCGCCAGGGCTGGTGGGCTCGACCACGTAGGCGGTGGCGATGATCACCAGCTCGGTGTCTTGCTGGTCGCTTTTCTCGGTTTCGAACAAGCGGCCCAAGCCGGGGATATTTTTGAGCCCCGGTACGCCAGTGACGCTCTGGTTGATGTTGCTGCGCAGCATGCCGGCGAGGGCGAAGCTTTGGCCGCTGGCCAGTTCCACCGTAGTGTCGGCGCGACGGACCTTGAAGGCCGGGATCACGTTGCCTTCCAGGGTCACGGCACCTTCGTCCGACAGGTCGCTGACTTCCGGCGCCACGTGCAGGCTGATGCGGTTGGGCGAGAGCAGGGTGGGGGTCATGCGCATGATCACGCCGTACTGCTTGTATTCGATGCTCACGTTGTTGTTGGTGATGATCACGATCGGCACTTCACCCCCGGCGGCAAAACCTGCGGTCTCCCCTGACATGGCGGTGAGGTTCGGCTCGGCGAGCACCGTGGCCAGGCCGTCTTCGGACAAGGCGGTGAGCAAGCCGGCAACGCTGGTGGAGCCCCGGGTGTGGGAGCCGCCCGCCACCGCGTTGGTGGCCGTGCGCAGTGGGGTGATACCACTGTTGGTGGCGGTAAACAGGCTGCTGGCGTTGCTGAAGAAATAGTTGTTGTTCTTGAGTGTGGCTTCCCAGTTCATGCCTAGCTGGCTGCTGAGGCTGCGGGACACTTCGACGATCCGCACGCTGATATTGACCTGGGCCGACAGCTCCACTTTCAACTGGTTGATGACCCGTGGCGGTGGTGCATCACCGCCGCCTCCAGCAGGACCGCCACCACCGCCGCCGCCACCCCCTTGGCCGCCGTTTTTGTCATCGCTGGAACCCAGGTATGCCTGTACGCTGCTGATCACTTGCTTGGCTTGTTGCGGGGTGCGGACCTGGCCGCGCACGATCAAGCCATTGCCCGACGAGGGGCCGAACTCGACGCGGGCGCCGGGGATCTCGTTGCTGATCTGCTCGCTCAAGGCTGCCAGGTCGTGGCGGGCCACCAGGCGGATTGCAGCGATCACATCGTCGTTGTGGTCCAGGGCATACAGGGTGGTGGTGCCGGCACCTTCGGCGAACAGGAACACGCTGCTGCTGGACGGCATCTGGAAACTCGCGACCTTGGGGTCGGCCACCAGCACCTTGGCGGCGGCGCGGGGCAGTTGCAGCAGGCGGCCTTGTTTGACCAGCAGTTGGATGTCCTGGGTTTCCTTGACCTCGGTAAGCTTGGCCGGCAGGTGCGGACGCGGCGCTGGCGGGGTGTAGAAGTCCTGCTCGGCCTGGGTGACTTGGGCGTCTTCGGGGGGGGCGGGGTGCACCGGACCGATGATCTGGTCTTCGGGGTAGTCCTGGGCAGCTTCTTCGGCCAGGGCGATGTGGGGCCAGGTCGAGCTGATGCTCAGCGCGCACGCCAGCGTCAACGCCGGAGTCTTCGAGGCGAACTTCATGGTGTCGGGTTCCGAGTAGGCGAGTACGGCCAGCGTCGCGGCTGGCTATGAATAGGGGTGGTGGGGGCTTAGTTGGCCTTGACCATTTCGAACTGAGCGCCGCGAAACGCCTGGATCGGCGGGTTGAAACCGTCGTATATCTGGGTGGCCTGGCGCAACGTGGTCGCACCCTGGCTGCCTAGTTGCGGGCCGTCTCCCGAGGTTTCTGCGATGCCGCGCAGGGCCAGTTGCAGGGTGCCAATTTCCCGCGCCAGTGCCAGGCGTTCGGCCTGTGACGGAGGCACCTCAAGGGTCACGGTTTCGTAGAACTCGGTGTCGCGGCGTTGCTTCTTGCGTAAGGCCAGGTCGGCTGGGCTTTCGCGCAGGCTGATGTCGCTGCGGGCCACGTTGTTAAGGGCCAGCACGCGTACGTTACGCAACAGGGTTTGTGAGGCCAGTTTCGGCATGCCATCGGAGGCGCCGCTGGATTTATCGCCTCCGGCGGCCAGGCTCAAAATCACATCGACTCGATCACCCGCCGATACCAAGCCGGAGCTGCTGGCCACGGCATTGGTCGGTACGGCAATCGCGCGCATCCCCGGCTTGAGCACCGCAGCCACGAAACCCGGTTCGCCAGCGCGCACCACTAGGTTATTGATCAGCGGCTGACCCTTGGCGATGGGTTGGCGCACGGTGGCGCCGAGGACCACGTCGACTGTGTCCTGATCACGCACGAAGTACTGCAATGGCGAATACTTTTGGTCGACAGCTTGCCATTCGACGCTGGCGGTGTCGATGAATTCGCCCGGTTTGATGTCGCGGGACATCACCAGGATTGCTTGCTTGGGTTCTGGCTCCACGACCGGCTCCGCAACCCGTTGCGCCACCACCGGTTGCGGCGGGGTGGCGAGCAAGGCCCGGGCGAGCAAGGCAGCGCCGCCGGCCACGACCAGGGCGCCGGCCAGTAGAAGAATGGATGGGTTTTTCATGGGGTCAGCCCGAGGTCAGGATTGAATGGGAAACAGCAGGGTGTAGAACGCGCCGCTGGCGATGGCCAGGCCGTAGGGGATGCCTTGGGGGCGATCTGCCGTCAGCACCGTGGGCACCGGAATGTTCAGTTGCGGGTAACGCTGGCCGAGCTTCAGCCAACCCTGGGCGCAGGCGTTTTCCACCAGGTTCAGCAGTGGCAACGCCAGGGCCAGCATGCCGCCAGCCAGTGCGGTGATTATCAGGAAAGCCATCAGATCGTCGCAGTCGATCCACAGGCACATCACGGCCATCAGCTTGACGTCCCCCGCACCGACTCGACCCAGGCTGAACAGGCCGTAGCCGACCAACAGCACTGCGCCAGCGCCGGTCAGGGAACCGGTGATTTCATGCAGGATCTCGCTGCGGCTGAGCACTGCCCACGGTCCCTGGCCCAGTGCTGCCATCAGCGGCAATGCGACCCACAGGGCCAGCAGGGTGAGGATCAAGGTGTTGTGGATGCGCCGGTACAGCAAGTCGGTGCAGATCACCCAGCACAAGGCCGGGATCAGTACCAGGATGGCAAGCGTGGATGGCATGACTCTCTCCGTCGCCTGCGCTTACTTGCTGCTGCCAGGGTTGCTGGTGTTGGTGATCTGGTCGGCAATCGAGGCGAAACGCTCTTTGAGTGCGGTGACGAACACGCCTTCGGAGCCGAAGATCACGCCGATTGCAGCGGCCATGGCGGCGGCGAGGATGCCGTATTCGATTGCGGTCACACCACTTTCGTCAGCGAGAAAAGCTTTAAGGCGGTTGGCCATGGTGAGGCTCCTGAAGGGCTTGAGAACAGAGGGGCGCCGGGAGAAAAGTGCCCCCGGCGAGGTGGCGATATTAAGATTTATTCTCAATTGGCAAGCAACAGCCGAATTATTAAGAATGCTTAAGGAACGCCGTGTTTCAGGCCGCGGGGTGTTGTTTGAGCTGGATCACCGCGCGCAGCCCCGGGCGGTTGTCTTCCAGGATCAGGTCGCCGCCATGTAGCTCGGCGATGGCGCGGATCATGGTCAGACCCAGGCCATTGCCAGGTGTACCGCCGCTGGTGTCCAGGCGCTGGAAGCGCTCCACCGCTGTGGTGCGCAGGGGCGCCGCAATGCCAGGACCGAGGTCGGCTACGCACAGGAACGAGTAGTCCTTGTTCTGGTACGCCTTGAGGGTAATTGGCAGGCCTGCAGGTGCGTACTTGAGGGCGTTGTCAATCATGTTGGCCATGGCCTGGAACAGCAGCGCCTTGTCGCCGTAGAGCCAGCAGTCGGCGGGTGCCTGGATGTGCAGCGGGCAGCAGCGCTCCTCGGCCAGTGGCAGGTAGTACTCGACCACATCCGCCAGCAGCGTGTGGGCGGGGAAGGTTTCGAACTGATAGGCCAGGCGACCGGTCTCCACTTCGGCCACGCGCATCACGGCGCGGAACAGGTTCTGGATGCGCTCGCTGTCTTGCACCGCTTGCAGCAACTCGGTGCGGGCCTGACCGTCGACCATGTCCACTGCGCTGAGCAGGCGACTTTGCAGGCGCGTCAACGGTGTGCGCAGTTCATGGGCGATGTGGGTGGTGATGTTCTTCACCTCGTCCATCAGCTTGTTAATGCGCAGTAGGCCCTGGTTGATTTCGATGCCTAACCGGTCGAACTCATCACCGTGCAACGCATGGGGCACGCGCACGCTGTGGTCGCCACCGGCGTAGCGCGCCAGTGCATCGCGGATGCTGTTGATGCGGTACAGATTACGCATGCTGAACGGCAGGCTGATCAGCACGATGGACAACAGGATCACTAATAGGCCTGCGCCAGCGATCAGCGGGATCATGCGTGTGCGTTCGAGCATGGGCCGCAGGTCGTAGCCGCTGAAGTATTGGCCGCCACCGGGCAGGGGCATCAGCAGACCGAGGATGTCGGCTTCACGGCCCTTGGCGGTGAGCAGGGTGCCATGGCGCCAGTTGGTGTTGCACGGCTCGGGGCAGTCCATTTGCGGTAGCAGGCGCGCGTCGCCGAACAACGCGTTGCCGGCTGCGTCGAAGACGATGGAATGACGGTCCTTACGCACTTCCAGGGCTAGGCCGTTTTGCAGGTTTCTGGCGGCTTCGCGGGCATCGCTCAGGCGCCCGTGGTACTGCTGGGTTCGCACGTCGGTGAGGATCATGTCGCGCACGTGGCTGCGCATGACCACCGCCAGTAGCTGGTTGCTGAGGATGATCGAGGCGAGGGCGACCAGCAGGCAGATAAAGGCAATTGTGGTGGCTTGGCGGAAGTTACTGGTGTTGAGCAGCAGTTTGAGGTTGCGGTTAACCAAATACATAGCCGATTGCCCGCACGGTACGAATCATTGCGCGCTCGAAACCCTTGTCGAGTTTATTGCGCAGCTTGGACAGGTGCACATCGATGAGGTTGGTCTGCGGGTCGAAGTGATAACCCCAGACTTTTTCTAGCAGCATGCCGCGTGTGACGGTCTGGCCCACATGCTCGGCCAAAACCTGGAGCAGCTTGAACTCCTTGTCGGTCAGGTCGATGCGCTTGCCAGCGCGGGTGACTTCGCGGCGCGCCATGTCGATCTGCATGTCTTCGACCTGGATGCGGTCCTCCTGGGCGGTCTGGTTGTGACGGCGGGCGAGCAGTTCCAGGCGCAGCAGCAGTTCGGTGAAGTCAAAGGGCTTGCCCAGGTAATCATCAGCACCGGCGCGCAAGCCTTCGACGCGGTCGCTGGACTGATCGTTAGCCGACAGGATCAGGATTGGCGGGCGCACCACACCGTGCAGGCGGTTGAGCACTTCGATGCCGTCTATGCGCGGCAACATGCGGTCGAGAATGACCACGTCGAACGCTTCACCTTTTAGGATCTGCAGCGCACCCTCGCCATTATCCACCAAGCGGCAGCTATGGCCGCAAGCATGGAGTTTGCTGCCGAGCCAGTGACTGACTGAGCTGTCATCTTCGACCACCAGAACACGCATGAAGAACTCCTTTCTAGTGTGGGGTAGAGGCAGGGGTCTTGTACCAAGCGCCGGTGAAAACACTCAGTTAAGAATTGTTAAATTAGAATAGTGAGAATCATTATCATTTGTAGCGAGCGTGGAGTAAATGCCAAAGATGATTTTTTTGCGGTGTGGCCGCAAGCTAAGGCTTTGGACCGAGTTTTTGGGGCAGGGCGTCAAGTTGGAGGCGGGTGCTGCGTTAGCGTCGGTTGTTGGGTACGCCATAAGTCTCACGTTGTGAGAATCGAACACGATCTAACTGTGTAGGTGCGTCGTGTATTTCTCAAATCGTGATACACCTAGGCCAAAATGCGCGGCAGAGGTTGATGGATCGGACAAAAGGCACTGCAATACTCGACAAAACCTTCGAAATCCTTGATGCCATCGGCCTTTCCACCGAGTTGTCTGGACAACCAGCAACTGACGGCGTCGATCATCCGCGTGTCCAGCTACGACCTGGCGATCAAGGCGGCTATCGCCGGCCAACTCCGCACCCGGCAGCTATGCAAGGTTTGCGACGAGACGTTGAAGACCGGGCTCGGTGAATACATCACCTATCGAGCAGCCCGTGAGCTGACGCCAACGGCGCAGACGTTGTGGGACTGGGTAGTCGCTACTTCAGCGTAACAACTTGTGCGCTACTGGTAGCAGGCATAGGTCGAGAAGTGTCACGCCTTGGCGCAGTTTACATGCGCCTGACGCATGCAGTGCACAAGGATAATGCGCTTTTGCCAATCCCTTACCGCAGGTAGTTTGGACCTGTACACGGACTTTGACGTCCATCCCTTCCAACAAGAATAACGTCCGAGGGAAAACCATGACAGCGCACCATCTTTGCGACCAGGCCGCACCCGAACACAGCAAACAATCAGGCTGACTCCGTTTCCTCCACGGATACCCCATTCGCACCTAAAACAATGAAAAAAGCTCGCAGCGTTGCCAAAACGCCTCGAGCGGCTGGAGGTAAACATGTCCATACCGTCGAACAGCATCAGCGGCACCTTGTCGCCCAATGCATCGTCTGTGGTCGCCAGTTCTGGAGCCTGGACCACGCTTTTCATTCTCACCGCAGTGTATGCGATCAATATTGCCGACCGCTATGTCCTGTCCACTCTGATCGAACCGATCAAAAACGAGTTCCAACTCAGCGACGCCTCGGTCGGCTTTCTTACCGGTGTGTCGCTGGCGATCTTCTATGTAGCCGCTGGCCTTCCATTCGGCGCGCTGGCAGACAGGACTAACCGCAAGCGCATGATCGGCGCGGCAGTGGCAATTTGGTCGGCCATGACCGTGTTCTGTGGCCTGAGCAGCAGCTTCTGGCAACTCTTGCTGGCCCGTATCGGAGTTGGCATCGGAGAGGCGGGCGGTACCCCCCCCCCTAGCCACTCGATCATCGCCGACAAGTTTCGACCTAAACAGCGCGCCTTTGCCCTGTCGGTTTACGGTATCGGCGCTAGTGTCGGTGCCTGGTTCGGTGCGTCAGGCGCGGGTTACTTGAATGACGCCTTTGGCTGGCGCACCACGTTGCTGGTCTTCGGGCTGTGCGGACTGCCGTTCGCCCTGTTGGTGTGGCTGTGCATCCGCGAGCCGAAGAGGGTGCACGATGAGGGCATCAGCCCTGACATCCACAGCGACAACATCAGCTTCAAGGAGACATTCCATTACACACTTCAGAGTCGGGCGCTGTTTCACCTGATCGCAGGGGCCACTGTCATCACCTTCTGGGGGGGCATTCTCTGGTGGGCGACGTCCTTTCTGGTGCGTACCTATTCGATGTCGGTAGGTGCGGCGGACGCCATGCTTGGGCCGATCCATGGCATTGCCGGTACCGCGATGATGGTGGTCACCGTGCTGGTAATGCTCCTGTTGCGAAGCAAGCCCCTGTACCAGCAATCGAGCTTCGTGGCCTGGACAACGCTGCTCGGTACGCTGTTCTCCATCGCCCTGTTCGCCACAAGCAATCTGGAGATCGCGCACGTCCTGCTCTGGCTCTTCATACCAATCACCTACATCTACATCGGCCCTTCAATCGGTCTGCTGCAGAACCTTTATCCCGCAGGCATGCGCGCCAAAGGTTCGGCAATCCTGCTGTTTACCGCGAATATTGCCAACCTCGCGATCGCGCCACAGTTGGTTGGCCTGCTGTCTGACTTCGTCGCACCACGCATCGACAATCCGGCCGAATCGCTGCGCTACGTGCTGTTGGGCTGCGCCTTCACCGGTATTTGGGCGGCCTATCACTATTGGGCTTGCGCCCGGCAAATGAAAAGGAAATCGCTATGATCCAGCCACTCGGTGTCAACGAAGCGCAGTTGCGCTACAGCCAGCGACCGCTCTCCGGTAGTGCTCGGGTCGAAATGGGCTGGTCAATCGCACAGGACGATGACGGGGCATTGCTCGCCGGATTTGCGAAATGGGACGGGGGTGAGTCGCCTTACAAGACGCTGGACTACGACGAAGTGATGATCGTGCTGGAGGGGGCGTTTGGCTTCCAGCTGGAGTCCGGTGAACGTTTTGAAGGAGGGCCCGAAACCACCTTACGGATTCCCAAAAACACGGTGGTGAAATATTTCGGCTCGAAGGCGAAAGTCTTCTTTGTCATCACACCACCAGGGAAGTGACGGCTCATGGATGCATTGCAGATGGACATAAAACTCAAACCTCATGATGACCGAACCAATGGCTGGTCGGCAATTCTTCCATCGCGGCATCCGCATCCGACCTTGCGGGAGCAGGTGGACGCCGACTGGCTGATCATCGGCGCCGGCTATGCAGGACTCGCCGCTGCCCGCCGGTTGGCGCACAATCGACCGAACGACAGGATCGTGGTGCTCGAGGCTGGCGAGGCGGGGGACAATGCGTCCGGACGCAATTCCGGATTCGCTATCGATGTGCCGCACAACGTCGGCAGCTCCGTTGCAGAACTGGAAAAGGCGGGCAATTACAAGCGCCTGATGAAGGCGGGTATCGCCAGCCTCAATGAGATCGTCAAGGCGCGCAACATACAGTGCGACTGGAGCGTAAAGGGCAAGTATCACTGCGCTGCCGCGCCTCAGCTGGCCGAGACCTTGCTCAGGCATCATGCGCACGAACTGCAGTCGCTCGGTGAGCCTTACGAATGG
Organism: Pseudomonas sp. GW821-FHT09D08; assembly: GCF_059416305.1. NCBI lineage: Bacteria > Pseudomonadati > Pseudomonadota > Gammaproteobacteria > Pseudomonadales > Pseudomonadaceae > Pseudomonas > Pseudomonas sp. GW821-FHT09D08. Next base: position 1,700 of record NZ_JBWKOX010000012.1, on the reverse strand, counting down.
CTGGAACAGGCGGCGCTTGCCAAACGCCTGGGGACTTCATTTTTCCATGCCGGGATTTACACGCCGGGCTGCATCCTGCTCAACCCTTCGGCGTTGACCCGTGGGCTTGCGGATTCCCTGCCAGAAAATGTCTCGGTATTCGAGAACAGTGCAGTGACCCGCCTGGACTTCGGCACGAAGATTTACGCCAGCACCGAGCAGGGTTCGGTCAGCGCACGCCAGCTGATCCTCGCCAACAATGGCAGTGCCTCGCCGTTACCCGGTTTCGAACGGCAAATGTTCAACGTCGCCTCCTATGGCACGCTGCCCCGGCCCTTGACGCCGGAGCAGCGCGCGCGAATAGGCGACGTCGAGGAGTGGGCCGTGACCCCTGCGAACGCGGTCAGCGGCGCAACCATGCGCTATACCCGAGATCACCGCATCCTGATTCGCCAGCAGTTCGATTTTACCCCGACCATGCAGGTCAATGAGAGCACTCGCTCACGGGTGCGCGAACAGCACAAGACGGTATTCTTGGCTCGATTCCCTGAACTCAGGGATGTGGCAATGGAACACTTCTGGATGGGATTTTCAGCATCACTCGCAACGGAGCGCCGCGATGGGGCAAGATTGACCAGAACGTCTACGCGGCGGTGGGGTGCAATGGCGTCGGTATTGCCAAGCAGACCATTGCTGGCGAGACGCTGGCGGACCTCGTCTGCGGCGTGGAGAACGATCTGATCGCCGATATGCTGGAGCTTGGTGAACCGCAGAAATTGCCGCCCAGGCCATTTCTCGACATTGGCGTGAAAGGCTATCTGGCTAAGGAACGCTGGGTCGGGAGGCAAGAGTTGGAGCAGTTCTGACGGCACAAGTGCTGTGCGCGAAGAGGCAGAATCTCAGCATTCGTTCAGTCAGTGAGATAGCTCTCTTCCATGTCAGGATGCGTCTCAAAGCTTTCCGTTCCAAGGTAGATCAGGCCTACTTCCTGAATCGCCCCGGATTCTCTAGACACCTTGCAAGCTCATTGCGTAACGCTTTTCAAACTCTACCGGTGACAGTTGATTGTTGAAACCATGCCGGCGTTTTGCGTTGTAGAACATCTCGATGTAATCGAACACATCACTACGAGCATCTTCGCGCGTGGAATAGATTTTCCGCTTGATCCGTTCCCGCTTTAGAAGCTGGAAAAAGCTCTCGGCCACGGCGTTGTCATGACAGTTGCCTCGGCGACTCATGCTGGCAACCAAATTGTTCGCTTTCAAAAAACTGCGCCAATCGGAGCTGCTGTACTGGCTGCCCTGGTCGGAGTGAACCATCACCTCCTGTTTCGGTTTTCGCCTCCAAACCGCCATCAATAACGCATCAATGGCCAAATCACTGGTCATCTGCGATTTCATTGACCAGCCGACGACCTGACGAGAAAACAGATCCAGCACGACCGCCAAATACAGCCAGCCTTCATACGTGCGAATGTAGGTGATGTCGGTGACCCAAACTTTGTTGGGTTCTACGACATCGAACTGGCGCTTCAGCAAATTGGGTGAGGCGACCGCTGGCTTACCGCCGTACTTGCCAGGGCGGCGTCGATACCCTGTCTGAGAGCGCAGACCTTCAAGACGCATCAGCCTCGCCACACGATGCCGACCACAATCCTCACCGACCTCGCGCAGATCGTCATGAATTTTGCGATAGCCATAAACACCGCCGCTCTCCAGCCA
>NZ_JBWKOX010000011.1:0-180360 GCF_059416305.1 Pseudomonas sp. GW821-FHT09D08 | reverse complement strand
TTTGGGGCTTTTCCAAAGTGACCCGCTGTAAGAGCGGAACCATAGGCAGCCGTTACCGCAGCAACGGATATGTACTCATTCCAACTCCAACAAATGGTCGACCCAAAGGCCGCCATCGGGAGCAAGTCGAATCGTCGCACCCACAGTTTTAACCGAGGCCCCCCACAATACCGCTCGGCTATAAGCTCGCCACCCTTCTGCTTCCCCAAAAAAATGGGGCGATCACTGATCGCCCCGAACGGTACATCGAGAGGTCCTTCTAAAGTTCTACAAACTGATCTGCTTACGCTCCTCATCCGTCAACCGCGCCCGCGCCTGTTCACTCAGCGGCCCCGCGCCCAACACCTGCACCGGGCTGTCGGGGTTGTAGCCCGAGGTTTTCCGAGGTTCCGGTTCACGCGGCAACGGCTCGGTGCCCAGGCTCAGCACCTCCACGGTCATGATCGACGGCCGGCCCTGTTTGGCCGCCGCCTGCTGGCTGCGCGCCGCGTTTTCTGCGGCCTGGGACGCCGCCGCTCCCGCCGCGCTGGCCGAGCTCATGGCCCCGGTGTTGACGGCGGCCGACACCGGCACCCCGGACGACTTGCCCTGGGTCTGGATGTTCGCCGCGTTCACCACCCGCAAGGCGGCGATGTTGACGTTACCCGACACCCGAATCCCCGCCTCCCCCGCATCGATGGTGCCCATCGGCGCGATCAGGTCGATATCCCCCGCCGGCACTTCCGGGATCGGATTCAGCGTGGCGATCCCCGCACCGGTGCTCGGTACCGATGGCGACAGGCTCACGTTGCCCCAGTTGTCATAGACGCGCTTGGGCGGCGTGTACACCACGGTGGTCTTGGAGCCGCGCCCGGCGTTGATGTCGCCCTCGCTGGTCCAGGCCATGATCGAGCCGCCGAAGGTGGTCATGATGCGGCTCTGGCCGAGCAGGATGCTGCCCAGGGAGTACAGCTGGATATCTCCCGAACCCTGGGTGATCAGACCCGCTGTCGACGGCGGTGCCGCGCCTTCGATGCCGAAGGTCTGGCTACCGCCCAGGGTGAGCATCTGGATCGAGCCACCGGCATTGGTGTGTACGCCCGAGCCGTTGAACAGTGTGATGTCGCCTTGGTAGGTGATCGCGTTACCGGCCACGTCCTTGTCCGGGAACAGCGCCGCAATCGCCGCGCGACCGCGCAGGTAACTGCCCTGGCGCACGCTGCCGTCCTGGTTGTACTCGCGGCCGGCGGCCTTGAGTTCGGCGAAGTACACGTCGCGGGCAAATATCCGTTGCTGCTCGGCGGGCAGCGCCGCGTAGTAGGCGCGGGCCTGCTCGCTGTCGCCGACAAAACCGAAGCGCTCGGCGAGCCAGGCAACCAGTTCGTTTTCGTACGTCTTGGCGACCTTGGCCCCCTGCAACGACTCGCCCGCTTGTGCCTGGTTGACAGGGTTCAGGTAGCGCTCGACAAAACGCTGGTAATCCGGCCCGTTGGCGCCGACACCGGCCTGCATCACGATACTCGCGCCGGGCCGGCTATCGCCTGGCAATACCCCACCGAGGCTGGTCACGCTGTACTCGCCCGCAGGTCCCGTCATCAGGATATTGCGGCCTGCCGACACGTCCAGCAGGCCAGGCCCGGCCACCTCGAAGTTGCTGTAGAGAATGTCGCGACCGGCCGACACGATGGAGATATCGTTGGCGTTTTTGTGCAGGAACAGATTATTGCTCGAAGGCGCGTCCGTCCTGTCCACACCAAAACTACGCCCACTGCTGACGATATCCCGTCCGGCCATCATCCGGACCGGGCCATTCCCTTCATACCAGGTCTCGCCCTCATGCAGGGATCCAGGGTCACTGCTGAACGTGATTATCCGACCACTGCTCACCCCGACCAGGTCCCCGTCTATCGCATAAAAACGCGCCGGCTCAGCACTGCCAGCGGATGACGCGGCTGCCGTGCCGGAACCGAACGCCAACAGCGACAGGCTGACCAGGCTACCCGTGGGCGGCAGGTTGCTGACCACTACAGCATTGCCAATACGGGCCTGGTACGCAGGGTTCCAAGGGGTTGCCATCGCACTCGGCGCCGCCCCGGACTGGCTCACGGCCATGCCACCGGCGTAGATCGAGCCCTGGGCGAGGAACTGCAACTGGCCGGCCGGCCCGGGAGCCAACATCAGGGGGTCTGTGTAGTTGAGGTCAGAGTTCTCCTGCGCACGGGCCGCTTTACCGTAATACAGACTGCCGCCGGCCGCCGTTGCCCTGACGATTGACGGGTAGGCCACAGCCAGGTCAGCCGGCGTGTCGGGCAGGCTGACGGGGGTCAGGTTACCGCCCAAGGAAAACAGATCAATAGCCGTGTCCTTGGTCCACAGGGTAAACCAACTGCTGCCGGTGCCGAGGGTGGTGCCTTGTGCAAAAGGCGAAGAATGGCTAACCGGCACCCGGCCCGGGTCTTCGACGGTTTTCACCACCTGGTCACCCAGGGTCTGCATGTTGAACGTGGCGTCACCCGGCACCAGGGTCAGCCCACCGCGCGCCACGCCACGGGTCGAGACCAGCGGGTCGAAGGCACGGGTCTCGCCCGGGCTCTGTTCGGTAGAGGTTGCCCCGTACAGCAAATCGACGCTGCCTACACTGGCGCTGCGCAACTGCACATCACCGCGAAGATTGACCAGCATGCCGTCACGATGGTCCGCATTGGCAACGACAACACTGGCAGGGTTCATGCTGCCACCGATGCGCACCCGCAGATCGCCCCCACCGGTCACTTGCAGGCTGCCATCGCTGGCGACCCTGCCCGTGCTGCCCACTGCCAGGACCAGGCCTTGGCTATGGGGGTTTACGGCATCGTTCCCGAAGCCATAACCCAGGGTGTTCAAGACCCCGGCGTCGCCGCCGACATTGACAGCCAGGTCGCCACCGCCCAGGGTGCCGAAGCCGGTGAAACCGAGCATTTTGTCCGCGCCTGCAGCCGCTGCGGTGTAACTGCCGAAATTGATCCACCAGGCGCTCGGTTGAGCCTGGCCACCCGTCGCCACATCGCTGCTGCCCTGGCGCCATAGCCAGTTGCCGATTGCCGCCGAATCGAACCCGAGATCCTTGGGGTTGGGTCGCCCGATGTTGCTCTGGGCGATGCTGGTGATATCACCGGTCAAGTCACCCCCGGTATTAATCGTCAGATTGCCCCCGGCCTCTGGATACCAGGCCCGGTACAAGCTCGTGGACGAGCCGTTGACGAACTGCTCGAACAGGCTGCCAGGATCACCCAGCACGGTGGCCCCCTGCTTCGCCTTGGGCTGATTGTAGGGGTCGCCCTGGAAGGTGCCGGCAGAAGACGTACCGGCGGTGTACACCCCATACAACGAGTCCATGCTCAGGTTGCCCGCGCTCAGCAACTCCAGATCGCCGGTCCCGGTGCGGATCACGCTCAAGCGCGTGCTTGCCGGTGCAGCGGCGTATTCCTGCGGGTTTTTCATCTGGCAATACGTGGGGCTCGCGCACAGTTGCTCCACGGTAATTTGACTGAAACTGAACGCCAGCGCCTCGGTGACCTCGTCCCCCGCCTTTACGATGATGCCCTTCCTCGCGAATCGAGCGACTGCCGCCGGAGTGAATATGTAAGCACCCGTGGTCTTGCAGAATTGCGGGGATGCACCGCAGAAATCATCGATTGAGCCCTTATCGAGGCCGTCGAGCACACGCTGGTCGATCGGATCACCGGCCTTGACGGTCACCCCGACGCCCGCCAGGTAGGTGACCCCGGCAGCCGTCCAGGTTTCCACGCCACGGGGTGGTAATGCCTTGGCGAACATGCCGTAGTGAGTGTCCGCCAGATGCAGGTCGCCGCTGCGCGGGTGCGCTTGCAGGATGCGACTGTCCGCAGCCTCGGTATCGGCGCCCGCGACCAGGCGCAGCGACCACGACTGGGTGCCTTCGGCAAGCATCGGCGAGATCGCCCAAAGCTGCCCGGCCGCACCGGCGCGCAACGCCACCGACTGGACCCCGGCAGGCAACTTGACATCCGTGCCGGCAGGGATCAACGCACCTTTGGGCAAGACCTTGAGGCCATCGAGCAGCACAATGTTAGTGGTCAGGCCTGCCTGGTCCACGCTTGGCAGCGGTACGCCCTTTGGCCAGGTCATGCCTTGCAGCACGGTACCCTCGGTCAACAGCGTACCGGCGCCCAGTTGCGTACCCGCCACCAAGGTCTGCGCCTCGCCGAGCAAGGTACCGGCGGCAAACAACAGAGTGCCGCCGGCATCGCGCACATCGGCGGCGACGACGCTGCCCGCAGGCAATACCAGGTCCTGGCCCAACGTCGCGGCCACTGGCAAACGCGTATTGGCGGCGACGGTCAGGCCCTTGATCGGCAGGTCATAGTTAAGGGTCGCGCCGGCCGGGAAGGCGGTGCCGTCGGCCAGGGTCACGCCGTTGCCAGGCACCACCACCGTGCCGCCACGGTAATCGATACCCGGCAACAGCACCCAGCCCTTGTCATCGGCAGACGCCGGCGGCGGTGCGAAGCCGTCGTTGATGCTGCCATAGATATTCAGGTCCCCCCCGGCGCGCAGGGTCAGGCTGCCGGATTCACCCGAACCGTAGACGGCATTATCCTGCTGGCTATGGGGGTTGAGGCTGGCGTAACGGTAGCGGGACAGGTCCACGTCGCCCTGCACGACCAGGTCGCCGTCCGCCGTCTTGCTGACGATTTCCACGCCAGGGCGCAGGTGGAAAGCATCGGCGTAAGTGGCGTTGTTCAATCCGGCGAGTTTGTTTTGCAGCAGGTTGCTGTTCTGCAACGCAGCCTTGATAAAGGCGTCGCTCAAGGCGTGCTTGCCATCCAGGTAACCCTGGGTGATTTCCTGATACGGCTTGCCGCTGGCGGTAGGGTCGGTTTTTTCGGGAGCGTCGTCGTAGGTGATCATGCCGTTGAGCGCAATCGAACGCGCACCTTGGATAGTCAACTGCCCACGGGCGTCGATGGCGATGTCATTGCCACCCACTCGCGGCGCGTTGAGCTCCAGCGTACCGCGGCTGCGCCCGTCATTGCCGGTCGCAGCAGTACCGTGACGCAGGTCGATACGTGCCCCCTCGGCGAGGGTCAGTTGGCCGTCACCGGAGCCAAGCACCACCATGGCGCGGTTGGGCGAGTCGATGATCTTGCCGTAGCTGTCCACCCGCAGTTTGCTGCCATGGGCGTCGAGCACCGCCGTGCCGTCGAGGGTCAGGCCGTGCTTGCCGGCCAGGTTGATGCTGCCGACCCGCTCACCGCTGGCGTCCACCAGGCCGTTCACGCGCAGGCTGCCGTTATCCATGGACACGCTGATGGTGCCGGCCTTGAGCCCGTTGCCGATGGTCAAGTCGCCCTGCTTGAGCTGGAAGCTGCGGGCACCGAAGACCGCGCCCTGGTTGAGGCGCTGGTTAAGGTCGGCGAACTGCTGGTCCAGGGAACCGCTGCCGCCCAGGTGCTGGGCCTGGAGTTCCACGGTAGCGGCCTGGTAGGGCATCGAGGTGCCGCCAGCCGCGTAATAACCGCTGCTGCTGCCAAGGATCCTGCCTTGCAGGTCGACGGTCCCGGCCGCCGCATCCGTGGCCACGGCCCGCAATTTACCCGCCTGGTTGTGCTGGGCCGACAGGTCGATGGTCGAGCCCGCCGCCTGGCGGATATTGCCGCTGCGGCTGTCCAGTAACACATCGCCGCCCCAGCCGTATTGGGTCACATCGTTGAAGGCAATGGCGCGGCCGGCCACGTCGATCAAGGCGTCATCGGTCAAGACCACATCGCCCCTGGCGCTGAGGCTGACCTTGCCGCTGGGCAACACCACCGCACCGGCCACACGAATGCTGTCGCCTTGCAGGGACAGCTCGGCCCCCTGGCCGTTGGCCGTGCCACGGGGGCCTGCCGACGCGCCGATATCAATCGCACCGCCGGCTTTGATCGTGTTCACCGAGCCGGCCTCACCGGTCATCAGCGGTGTACGGATCGTCAGGTTGCCGCCGCTGTACTGGAAGCCGTTGACCGGGTCATACGCGCCCTGGCGCTGGTACACCGACAGGCTGCCCTTGTGGTTGGCGGTGATGCGTTCGCTGGCGTTGAGGTTGACGTTGGCGAACCCCAAGGCCAGGCGGTCGAAAAGCTTCACCTTGCTCGGCTGGCCGAACTCGCCGTAGCCGAATTCGATACGCTCGGCGTTGATGTCCAGGCGTCCGCTGCCGGTGCCCGCGCCGCCCGTCACCACCGCGCCAGGGGCGTTGGTGGCGCCCAGCCAGATCAGGTTGGCGGTGTGGATCGTCGCCACATCGTTGGCCGCCCCGGCGCCATACATCGCCGGGGTGGACAGCATCAGGTTGTTCAGCAGTGATTTTCCGGTGACGGGGTCATAGGTGTCCAGGGACGTGGTGCCGTAGAAATTGAAACTGTCACGGGCCGACAGTTGCAGGGTTTCCAGGGCCGGCGCGCCGAATTGCGTGTCACCGCGCAGCAGGCGGTCGAGCAGCGCCTGGGTCAGGGTCAGGCCGGCCGGCACGCGGTTTCCGGCAGCGGCGAGGGCTTCGGCGCTGCCCAGGTTGATGGTGCTGACACCCAGGTTGAGGTGACGCGTGCCATAGCGCACCTGGTCGCCCAGCTGGAAGGTACTGTTGGTCAGCGCCACGATGCTGCCATCGGAGTACAGGCCGGTCTGGCCGCTGCACGTGCCGCCGTCGCAGGCGCCGATGTTAATCCCGCCGCTGACCCCGTCTGGCGACGGCGCACTGACCACATTGAGCAGCCCATTGGACACCGCCAGCATGTTGGCAACCCGATAGATAAACCCGTCACGTGCGTCGTAACTGGCCTTGCCGCGGCCCAGGGTGTTGATCGAGGCGCCCTGCTCCACCACAATTGCGCCGGTGTCGCTCACCAGAAAAACTTCAGGGGCCGCCAGTGTTGCCCCTTCGCGCAGCGTCACCGTGCTGTTGGCACCATTCGCGCCGGATGCCAGGTTGATAAAGTTCCCGGACTGGCCGTACTCCACCACCGTCATACCGCCCACCACCAGCCGCGATGCACCCAAGGCATTGAGGGTGTCGGCCTTGAGCGTGATGCCGGCGAAGTCTGCAGTGGCGGACTTGCCCGCGCCGACCACTTCGATACCCTGCCGGGTTGGGTCCAGCACTGCCACCGTACCGCCGTAGCCGCCTGGGGCGGCATCGAAACGGCCGATGCCCTCGAACGAGAAGGCATCCGCACCCGCACCAGGGCGCAGCGACAGTTTCAAGGTTTTGGCGTCGGCTTCCAGCATCGGCCGGGGCACGCCGATCCGGGCTGCATCGGCCCTGGCAAACTGGGCGTAGCTGGTTTCGTTGTATTGGGAATAACGGCGCAGGGTATCGGCCGAGGTCAGGATCAATTGGCTGGCGACGCTGTTGCTGATCCCCGTGTGGGCAATCGACAGCTGCCCCGAGGTGGCCCACGAGCCATTGCGCATCAGCGTGGTCGCACCATCGCCGCCAAGCCCGGCCAGCCCATTGATTTCGACGCGGAAGGCCCCCGGCATCAGGGCGTAGGTCGACGGCATCAGGGTGTAGGTGCCCGCCGGTAACCCCGGCACACCAGCGCCGATGGTGATCTGCTGGCCGATCAACGGCGCCACGGCACCGCCCTCCGCCGCCACCGGCGCCGCGCCTGGCTGTACCCCGGGCACAATCGCATAGATCGGGTTAGTGGACAGGCCCGGCAGCACAAACCCGCCGTTGGCGCCGAACTGCACCAGCGGGTTGTAGCGCGCATCGGTGGAACCGCCGCGCCCGGAAATGAAGCCGGCGCCCAGCAGTTCGCCACCGCCGGAGAGGTCCAGCGTGGCATCCGGCTGCACGGCGACGGTGGTACCGCCCAGAATGACGCCGACGCTCAAGTCGCTGTTCAGGTTGGCCACCCCGCCCTGGCCGATAAACGTGACCTTTTGACCGTTGTAGCGGTACTCCTGGCCATCCAGCGTGCCGCCATAGGGCAGCACCAGCCCCTTGCCACTGACCGAGGTGATACTGCCCGGCAACAGTTGCACCAGGTTACTGCCCATGCTGCCGATATCGATCAGCCCCAGCGGCGCCCGCACCACACCGCCCTGGCGAACCGTGGCGGCGCCCAGTTGCAGGCGGCCGAACGCCGAATAGGGAATGGCGGCGTCGGCCGTGCCGGTACGGCCAATGGTCAACGTACGCAACGGGTCGAACAGGATATCGTTGATACCTGCCTCACCCAGGTAGCCCGCGATCACCCGCGCGCCGACCTGTGTGCCGGGGTACAACTGCGCCGCGCGCAAGGTCATGTCGCCCTGGGTCAGCAATTGGGTGCTGATACCCAGGGCGACTCCGTTCTCATTGGCCCCTGCCAGAAACCGCAGGTCACCCTCGCTGGTCAGGTTGACCTGGTCAAACCCACGCCGTTCCATATCCAGCAGGCTGCCATCCGCCTGGCGCAGGCTACCCTTGACGCCAAACAGCACGCTGCCGCGCACATCGATCAGGCTAGCGCGGGCGTTGAACTGAGCGGCGGTTTCACGCTGGGACGGGACAGGCAGCACAATCGCCGGACGCACATAGCCGTCCCGGCCTGGCGTGTTGACGCCAGCCAGCAATAGATACGGTGCAGCCAGGTTGACCCGGGTGTTGTCAGCGGCATTTTCACTGAGGCCGAAGGCCGTACCGAACAGCCGCAGACTCTGGCCCAGCGTCAGCGAAACATCGCCATCGGCACTGATGAGCCCGTTGCTCATCAAGGCCAGGTTGTCAAAACCGCCCGCGCTGACCTGGTCCACTCCCAGACGCCCATGGCCGTACTCCAGGCTGCCGGCAGCCTCCTGCGGCGTACCCGCCAGGTCGTGGCGCTGGTGCGTCTGGCTGATCAGCAATTCACGGCCTTTGAGCACCTGATCAACCACGGTATTAAGTGTGTAGAGCGGGCTGTCCAATGCGACCGCGAGACTGCCGCCCGCAGCGCCGGCGCCCCCCGCCCTGGCGACAAAGCTGCCGTCCAGGTACAGGCCGTTATTGGACGCCAGGCTGATACTCCCGCCATTGCTGGCCTGGCGCACCATGCCCTGCCCTGGAACATTCAGCAGGGCCTCGGTGCCGGAGGCGTCCAGGCGCGCACCTTCACGCACCACCACAAACACGTCACTGGCCGTGGCCACCCCGGTCTGCAGATCGAGCGTGCCGCCGATAGTGATGGTACCGCCGTCGCGGACCAGGCCATACGCGCGGCCAAGGTTGTCAACCGCCGTGGCAGCACGCGCTGCGACATCGATCAGCGCATGTTCGCCAACCCAGATGGAGCGACCATGGCCAGCCGCATTCACATCCTCGGCAGACCCAGCCTTGATGCCCCCCAGGGTCACGCTGCCACCCCAGGCGTTCAGCGTGCCGTCCATGTTCAATTGGCCAACGCTGCGCAGGCTGATGGCCTGGCCGGGGTCGACATTGATGACCGCGCCCTGGCCCACCGTCAGGGCAGTGGTTGCCAGTTGTTCGGCGGTGGAGTCGACGTAGCCCGCGTTCAGGCTCAAGCCGGCGCCACGGCGCTGGGTCAGCAGGCTCCTGGTCGGATCTTCCTGATAGAGCATGGGCGTCCAGCGCTCCAACGCACTGGCCGGATCGCTGCCGGTGGCGATCGACGACGCCTGTGCGCCCAACCGATACACCGGGACCGTGACATCGACTTGGGTACCGTCGGTGACGATCAAGCCCTCGTTGCCGGTGATGTCGTAGGCCGAAAAACCTTTATTGAAGAAGTCAGCGGCCAGTTTCAGGGTGTCGGCATCCGCCGCAAGGGGGCTGTCGCCGATCTGCACCTTGCGCGCCTGCAACGCCAGGGTGCCGCCGCCGGTGACGCCATAGCCGCGCACCTCGCCGTCCAGCCCCAGGGCGCCGAGCGCGCCCAGGGTCACGTTGCCGCCCTTGCCGCCGGTGAGCCGGCCATCCACGCCGAGGGTGCCGCCGGAAGAGGCGTCCACCACGCTGCCGGCCATCAGGTGCACGTTGCCCGTGCTGCGCAGCGACACATTGCCACCGTTCACATAGGCCACGCCGGTGCTGTTGGCCGCGTCCAGCAGCAGGTTATTCCAGCGCCCGCTGGCATCCAGCTTGACCCCGGCGGCGACCGTCACACTGCCGTCGCCCGGCAGGATCGTGTCCTCGACAGCGCCGTCCTTGGTCGGATCGACCTGGCTGAGGATGTTCCCGGCCTGGAGGCTGCCACCGTGGGCCGTCAGGTTGGCATTGATGGTGACGCCTGGCCCGAGCAGGGTGATAGCACCACCGTCCGCCACGTTGAGTGCACCGTTGACGCTGACCTGCTGGTTGGCGGCGACCTTGATTGCGCCCAACTGGAAACCGTTGAGCTGGTCACTGTCGAGCACGATCTGGCCTTGGCGATCCGCTGGCAGCGCCGTCGTGAGGTCCAGGCCATCGGCGATTTTCTGTGTATTGCTGTCGATCAGCACCTGCTCGGTGCTGCCGGTCAGCGCATAGCGCAGGGTGCCGGTGGTCTTGTTGTAGACCGGCGTGTAGCCGCCAATGATCAACTGCGCGCGCTGGGCCATGGCCTTCTGCGACTGCTGGTAACCGTCAAGGTTGATGTTCGGCGCCTGGGTCTGGCGATCACCCTGGAACACACCGCTGACCACCTGGCCTTCCAGCACCGCACTGGTGGTGCCGACCACCAGCTTGCCGGCATCGCGGCCCACGGTATAACCGTTCTCGTAACGGCGCTGCTTGGCGATCATCGGGTTGTAGTAGAAATCGGTCTGGCCCCAGCGCTTGCTGGTGTCTTCGTAGCCCTTATAGAGCCCGGAATAGAGAATGTCGCCGGGCGCGTTGGACAGCTCATACAAACGCCCGTCCGGGCCCTTGAGCCAGGTCTGCTGGATATACCCGGCCTGCACATCCACGGTGCCGCCCGACAGGTTGATCTGCGCACCCTTTTGAGTCACCACGTCCTGGCCGGTAAAGGTCACGGTACCGCCCTGGGCCATCCACTCACCCACCGAGTGGCCCTGGGTGCCGAGGTAACCGCCAACCTCCAGCAAGCCGCCGGCGGTGTACCAGCGGTCCGTGGCATAGCCGCTGGTACCGGCCGGCACAAACACCAGTTCGCGCAGGTCGACCCACACATCGTTGTTGATCAGCTTCCCGTCTTCACGGTTGACCGGTGCGTCGCGTTGCTCGTTGCCCTGTACGTTGATCTTGATGTTGTTGGCTTCCATCGACACCTTGACGCCCACCGCGCCGGACACGTCGATCATCGCCCCATCGCGCACCAGGCTGCGCCCGCCCGCGCTGACCGCGACCTGGCCACCGGTGGCCAGGGTGATCGAGCCTTTCTGGAAGTCCACGGTGCCGCCGCTGACGATCTCGATACGCGACTGGTCGGTACGATCGGCCACGGCGCTCAAGTGGTTGAATTGCTCGGTGATCAGGTTGGCGGGCTTGCCATCGAACGAAGTCAGGCCATTGTTTTTCTGGGAATTGAGGGCGCTGCTGCCGCTGGCGTCCAGCAGGATCGCGGTGGTGCTGCCCTCGCCCAGGGTGACGCTGCCGGTGGTGTCACTGGCCGCGTTGAGCAAGTGGAGGGTGCCGCGCGTATCCACCGAGGTACTGGTCAGGGCCACACCGTTTTGCTGGACCTGGTGGCCGGTCAGGGTGATGTCGCCGGTGGAGGCCATGATCAGGCCGCTGTTGGTGACCTTGCCCGCGGTGCTGTCGGCGTTGAGGGCCGTCGCGACTTCATTGCCACGGGTGGTGGAACGCTCGTTGCCGGCGGTGCCGACGCCTTTGCGGATATAGAAGCTGTCGCCGGCCGCCAGGGTCGTCTGGCCTTTGGCAGTGATGAGCGTACCGGCGTTTTCAACCTCGGTGCCGAGCAGCAAGGCATAGCCGCCGGCATCGGTGGACGTGGCGGCGTTGTGGGTCTGGATCAGCGCGCCGCGTTGCACCTCGACCTTGCCTGCCGCGTCGGTGAAGGTCGGTTGCGTACCGGTGGTATCGACGTAGAGGCCACGCTGGGTGAACTGCTCATCGGTGATGTTCGCCGCCGCTGCCACCAGGTTGCGCACATTGACCTGGCTGGTGCCGCTGAACACCACGCCGTTGCGGTTCATGATCATCACCGTGCCGGCGCCGTTGATCTGGCCCTGGATCTCGCTGGGCCGGGCATCGGGGTCGTTGACGCGGTTGAGCACGGCCCAGTTGGATTGCTGTTGGAAGTCCACCGTGGTGTTGCGGCCGACGTTGAAGGTCTCCCAGTTGAGGATCGCCTTGTCGGCGGTCTGCTCGATGCTCACCGTGGTCTTGCCGCCGGCCTGGGTCTGGCTCGGAGCCTTGGCGTTGGTCCAGCCCTGGGTCAGGCTGTTGTCCACCTGCAAGCCGCCCTTGCCCAAGCCATCGGGAATCGTCGACACCTGGCCGAACGCAGCCTGGCGCCCCGCCGCTTGCGCGGCCTGTTGCGCGGCAATCGCCGCGACACTGGTATTCAGCGTGCTGATGGAGCGTGCCAACTGCTGGTTGACCCGTGCCTGCTGGTTCAGCGTCGGAACCCCTGGCACCTGCCCGGCACTGAGCCGCGCCGCCGTCGCCGCCTGGGTCGCGCCCTTGTCGGCAAACCAACTGGAACTGAACGCCGTAGCCGCATGGGCATTGCCCGCCACCATCAACAGGGCGATGGCCTGGGCCAGTGGCTTGAGGCGCAGGATCGTCTCTTGGGCTTTCAGGTTAACCGGTGATTTGCAGCGGACCATCGGGGATCTTCCTTCTTTGTTATCACGCAGGGAGCAAGGCACGCTCACGTATGAGGGTTAGGCGGTTGGCGAGGGGCGCGACTGAACTTCTGTCATGCAAAGTTCACATACGGCTGCTAACGCAAAAAAATCAGCAACGGCACAGGCCGTTGCTGATCAGGTGTTGCGGGTCGTTGAACGCTTGGGTTACAGCGGACGACCGATGCCGTTGCAAACGCTGGTGTTACCGATGCCTTGCGCGCTGGAAACGGTAGCGAAGGTGTCGGTGATCGCTTGTTTCCAGTTGCTTGGCAGTGGTACGAAGCGGTTGGCGCTGATGGCAGCGTCGTTGTTATCAACGCTGTCGTAGTGACGCAGGAAGAAGTCTTGCACTTGAGTGGTTTGATTAGCGTCGGCGTAGCACTGGCTGAAGATCACGTTGGTGAAACCCAGGATCGGGTAACCGGTAGTTGGGTAAGCAAAGGTAGCTGAGCCGCTCGCGGTGGCAGCAAATACTGGGACCCAGTTGTCTTGGTTGGTGGCGTCGATGAACGTGCCATTAGGGCGGGCTTGGGTTGGAGCAAGGATCTGACCGATAGCGGCCGACACGTTGGCAGGCGCAGGCGAAACACCGGCAACCTTGGCGACTTTGGTGGCGTCATCCAGACCGGCCAAAGTAGTCGCGGCGTAATCCGGGCTCATGTAGGTGATACCACCGTCCGTAGCGTTCAGCGCAGTCATCACGCCTTGGCTGCCGGTCGCGGCCACGGAACCGGCCGGCGCGCTATTGGCCACGTTGCCGTAGCTCGACGAGAAGGTGGTGGTGATGGCGAACGTTTTGGCTTCGCTGCACTTGGCGTTCAGGAAGCGGGTGAAGAGTTCAGTGGTACCGCTGGATTCACTGCGGTAAACAACTTTGATCACACCTGTGCGGCCGGAACCGGTGATCTGGTTCCAGTTGGTCAGGCGACCCGAGAACACGCCGCACAGCTGGTTAACGCTCAGGTTAACCGCCGCGGTGCCGGCCTTGTTGAACGGAATGGCAACCGACGTGGCAACCGATGGCACCTGGATCAATTTGCCCCAGGCCGCTTGGTGGTCATTTTTGTATGCCAGCAGCTCGGCCGCCGACAGTTTGGAGTCGCTGCCAGCCCAGTGCACGTTCTTGGTGCCAGTGCCGAACTGGCTATAGTCGTTGTTCAGGAACGCCAACTTACCTTTGCCGCTGCCCACACCGATGTAAGGGGCGAAGCCAGCGGTCAGGACGCCGGCGGTCTGGTACAGCGGCTGTGGCAGAGTCGCGCCACCGCCGTTTACGTCAGCGAATGCAGCCTGTGCCGAGCACAGTGCAGCGAGGGTCATGGATACCGCGAGAACGTTGCGCTTAAACATGAAGAATCTCCTTTCGTCGTGTTTGTACGTTGGGGTAGATGGCTCTTGCATGACGCCATGGCTTCGGTCCCAGGCCGTGTCTCGGGGGTGGCAAGGGGTGAGGCCATGGGTAGGAAATTTCGCAGCTTCCGATGACAGCAAAAGGAAAAAACCTCGGGAGGAAGGGCTTGATTTTTAAAAAGATTCTCGGGTGTTTTGGTCATGATTGTGAGCGGTTTGGCGGCAGGTGACAGCGAGGTTTCAGCGCGGGTTTCGCCAAGGCGGCGCGGGCTGTGGCGCAGGGCCTGGATGTGACGGAATGAGGAACCCGAGGTTGGGAGCCGGCGATATCGGCCTGCCCCAAAACCAGCCTCAGCAGAGTTTCTGATACACCGCATTCTGCTTTACTGGGGCTGCTTCGCAGCCCGACGCGGGGCAAGCCCGCTCACCACAGAGGAACTCACCCGTTTCTGAACGTTGTGTAAATACCCATGGCTATCAGGGGCCCCCCCTCCCACATTTCTCAACTGCATGCATTCAGGTAACGAGTTGGTTGATCTCGATGATCGGCAACAGCACCGCCATCACGATCACCAGCACCACCGCGCCCATCACCACGATCATCAGTGGCTCCAGCAACGCGGTCATGCCCATGGCCCGCCGTTCGATATCCCGCGACAAGGTCTGCGCCGCCCGCTCCAGCATCGGTGGCAGCGAGCCGGTTTTTTCGCCGCTGGCGATCAGGTGGATCAGCACCGGCGGGAAGACCTTTTCCACCGCCAGTGCCGGGGCCAGGTTGACGCCTTCGCGCACCTTGGCCGTGGCATCGTTGACGCATTGGCTCAGGCGCTCGTTGGACAGGGTTTGCCGCGCCGCTTCCAGGGCCCGCAGCAACGGCACCCCGGCACCGCCGAGGATCGCCAGGGTCGAGGCAAAGCGCGCGGTGTTCAGGCCCAGCACAAAACGCCCGATCAGCGGCAAGCGCAGCACCCGGCTATGCCAGTTCAGGCGCGCCACGGGGTTGCGCAGGTACAGGCGCCAGCCCCAGAACCCACCGACAATCCCGCCGAAACACAGCCAGCCCCAGGCGCGGATAAAGTCGCTGGCGTTGAGCATCGCCAATGTCAGCCCGGGCAAGTCCTGGCGCGCCTGGGAAAACGCGCTGACCACCTGGGGCACCACGTAGCTGAGCAAAAAAATCACGATACCGATGGACACCAGCCCGACCACACCGGGGTAGATAAACGCGGTGAGGATCTTGCCGCGCAGGTTGTTGCGCTCCTCGATGTAGTCGGCCAGGCGTTCCATCACCTGGGCCAGGTCACCGGACTCCTCCCCCGCCGCGATCAGTGCGCGGTAGATCGACGGAAAGTCCCGAGGCCGCGCGGCCAAGGCATCCGCCAGACGCATGCCGCCGCGTACATCAGCACGCACGGCAGCCAGGGTCTGGGCGATGTGTTTTTTCTCCGCCTGTTCCACCGTGGCGCTTAATGCCGCCTCCAGGGGCAGGCTGGCGCCGAGCAGGCTCGCCAGCTGCCGCGTGGCCCAGGCCAGGTCGTTGTCCGACAGCTTGGCGCTGAACAGGCTGCTGCCGGCGGCGCTTTGCTGGCCGCCCTCGACCTGCACCAGCAGCGCGGTCAGACCACGGCTGCGCAGCACGGCAAACGCCCCGCTCTGGCTGTCGGCCTCCAGGTGTCCGGCCTCGACTTTGCCGCTGGCATCGGCGGCTTCATAGCGGTAGCGATTCATCAGGCGTCCCGTGTCACGCGCAGGATTTCTTCCGGTGCGGTGGCGCCGCTGCGTACCCAGCGCTCGCCGTCTTCACGCATGCTGAACATCCCCGCACGGCGCGCCGCCACGCGCAGATCCTGCTCGCCGGCGCCCTGGTGGATCAGGCTGCGCACCTCGTCGTCGACGCAAAACAATTCATGGATCCCGGTCCGCCCGCTGTAGCCGATCTGGTTGCACTGCGCACAGCCCACCGGGCGCCAGGTGCCGGGCGCGGCCGGGTCTTCCTGCTTGCAATGCGGGCACAGGCGGCGGACCAGGCGTTGCGCCAAGACCCCCAGCAGTGACGAGGCCAGCAGGAACGGCTCGACGCCCATGTCGATCAGGCGGTTGACCGCCGACACCGCATCGTTGGTGTGCAACGTAGCGAGTACCAAATGCCCCGTGAGCGAGGCCTGCACCGCGATTTGCGCGGTCTCCAGGTCGCGAATTTCACCGATCATGATGATGTCCGGGTCCTGACGCAGGATCGCCCGCAGCGCCAGGCCGAAGGTCATGTCGATCTTGGCATTGACCTGGATCTGGCTGATACCCGGCAAGTCGTATTCCACCGGGTCCTCCACGGTGAGGATATTGCTGGTGCTCGCATCCAGCCGCGCCAGCGCGGCGTACAGGCTGGTGGTCTTGCCGCTGCCCGTAGGCCCGGTGACCAGCACGATGCCATGGGGCTGGCGAATCAAGGTGTCGAGGCGCGCCAGCAGCTGTGGCTCCATACCCAGGGTCTCCAGCTGCAAACGCCCGGCCTGCTTGTCGAGCAAGCGCATCACCACGCGCTCGCCATGCCCGGTGGGCACGGTCGACACACGAATATCAATCGGCCGCCCGGCCACGCGCAGGGCGATACGACCGTCCTGGGGCAAGCGTTTTTCGGCGATGTCGAGCTGGGCCATGATCTTGATCCGCGACACCAGTGCGCCATGCAATGCCTTACGCGGCGACACCACATCCCGCAACGTGCCGTCGACGCGGTAGCGCACCACGGAGTGGGTTTCATAAGGCTCGATATGGATATCACTGGCCTCGTCCCGCGCCGCCTGGGTGAGCAAGGCGTTGATCATGCGGATTACCGGTGCGCCGTCCTGGGTGTCGAGCAGGTCGGTGATCTCGGGCATGTCCTGCATCAGGCGGTCGAGGTCGACCTCGTTTTCCGCCGCGCCCACCACGGCGGCGGCGCTGCCCGTATCGGCATAAGCACTGGCGAGGAGGCCATCGAGTTCGTCGTCGCGTACCTGCTCAACCCGCGACTGGCCGAACTGGCGCCGTACTTCGCTGATGGACCAACCGGGGGTGGAGGGGCAGACGGTCAGCAGCATGCCGTCGTCGCCGGGGCGCAGGAGGATGCGTTGGGATTTAGCCCAGGCGTAGGGCAGCAGGCTCATACCCCTCTCCCATAGGAATACACAGTGCAAATGTGGGAGGGGGCTTGCCCCCGATAGCGGTGGATCAGTTTGTATATCTGTGGCTGACACACCCTCATCGGGGGCAAGCCCCCTCCCACATTTGGATCTTCATTTGGACTCATGGCCGTGCGCCTACCGGTACGGCGCGAATGACCGCCCTCGGCCCCTGCTGCTGCCCCCCCGGAATCGCCTTCTCCACCGACGGTAATTGCGGCGCCTGCACATCCGGCATCGCCCAGCTGTGCTCGGGTTGCAACCCACCCTGGGCACGACGCATGAATTCATAGCGGTTCAAGGTAATGCTGCGCCCCGCGCCACTGTCGCGAATAATGTAAGGCCGCAAAAACACCATCAGGTTGGTCTTGCTCACACTGCGCTTCTCGTTGCGAAACAACGCCCCCAACCCCGGAATATCCGAGAGCCACGGCACCGCGTCATTGCTCTGGCTGTAGCCGTCCTGCAACAGCCCGCCCAGCACCATGATCTGCCCATCGTCCAACAGGATGCTGGTATCGATCGCGCGCTTGTTCGTCACCGTGCCCGCCGACACCGATGCCCGTGTGTCCACGGTGCTGACCTCCTGGTAGATATCCAGCTTCACCGTGCCGCCCTCGGAGATCTGCGGGCGTACATTCAGCTTGAGCCCCACCTCTTCGCGCTGCACGGTCTGGAACGGGTTATTGCTGGTACCGCCGCCACCGGTCACATAACTGCCAGTGACGAATGGAATGGTCTGCCCGACGAAAATGCTCGCCGCTTCGTTGTCCAGGGTCAGCAGGTTCGGCGTGGACAGCACGTTGGTGCCGCCCTTGCTCTTCAGCGCACGGGCCAGCACCTTGAGGTCGAGCACCTTGCCGATCCCCGGAATATCCACGGTGCCGTTGACCACGCCGATATTCAGGCCCTTGGGCAGTACGTCGATGCTGGTGGGACTGGCGGGCGTGCCGTTCACGCCGCTGCCACCCAGATTAACGCCACCAAAGCCACCTTTGCCCGCCAGATTGCCGGCCTGCCATTGCACACCGAACTCGGTGGCATCGTCCTCGCCCACTTCCACGATCAGGCTTTCGATCACCACCTGGGCGCGGCGCTGGTCGAGCATGTCGATCACTTCCCGCAGGTTGCGGTACAACGGGTCCGGCGCGGAGATCAGCAGGGTGTTGGTGGTGGCGTCGGCCTGGATGGTCACGCCGCCGGCGCTGAACGCGGTGTCCTGCTCGTTGGCGGTATTGCCGCTGCCAGTACTGGTGCCGGTGCTGGAGCCGGTGGCTTGCCCATAGCCCGACTGCACGCCACTGCCGGTGGGCGTGCCGCTGCTGTTCTGGGCATTACTCGTGCCCTGGCTGTTATTGCCATTGCCGCCCATGGCGCTGAGCTTGCCACGCCCATCGTCGCTAACCCCGGAATCGCTCTCGCCGGTGAGCAGCCCGCGCAGCGACTGAGCCAGCTTGGCCGCCTGGGCGTTGCGCAGGTACACCACGTGCATATTGCTGGGGTTGCTCTGGGCATTGTCGAGCTTGTAGATGAGGTTGCGCGCCAGCTCCGTACGTTCGGGGCTGCCGGAACGGATGATGATCGAATTGGAGCGCGGGTCACCGACCACGTTGATCTTCTGGGTCTGGTCGGCGCCCTGGGTTTCCAGCAGCTCGGAAACCATGGCGGCGATGTCCACGGCAATGCCGTTCTGAATCTGCACCACATCGGTGTCGATGGCGCTGGGGGTGTCGATGCCGCTGATGATCTGGGCGACCCGCGCGAGGTTTTCCGCATAGTCGGTGATGACGATGCTGTTGTTGCCGGGGTAGGCGTTGATCGGGTTGTTCGGCGACACGATGGGGCGCAGCACCGGGATCAGGTTCACCGCATTTTCGTATTGCAGGCGGAAGGTGCGCGTCTGCATGCCACTGCTGCCGGCACTGTAGATCGGCCCGCCGAGCAACTTGGCATCGGCCTCCGGCACCACCTGGGCCACGCCGCCCACATCCACCACACTGAAACCCTGCATGCGCAGCGCCGCCAGCAGCATGTCGTAGGCCTGATGGGCCGGCACCTGGCCTTCGCTGACCAGGGTGAGCTTGCCCTTTACCCGTGGGTCCACCAGGAACTGCTGGCCGGTAGCACGGGACAGCGCACGCACCACCGCCTGGATATCGGCATCGACAAAGTTGAGCTGCACCGGCTGGTCACCCAGCGGGTTGCGCGCCTTGACCGGCGCCGGGGCCTGGCCACGGACGCTGTTGGTCACCGGGTGCTGGACCCGCGGTTTCGGCGCTTCGTCGCGCTGGCGATCCAGCAGGGTATCGCCGCTGCGCCGGGTATCAGCCAGGGGTTGGCCAAGCTCACTGTCCACCAGTAACGGCGTGGTTGACGGGCTGCTGCACGCACTCAAGGCCAGCAACAGCAACGGCGCGGCCTTGCGAAAAGGGAGGACTGACCACTTCATGAAGCTTCCTTAGCGCCAGGCGCCTGATCCATGCGAACGGTCCCGGACACAGTGCCGGCCGAGTTATCGACGGCATCCGCAGCACGTTGCAAACGCGCCTCGGACACCTCCAGGGAAAATGAACGGGGATTGCCCAGCAGCCAGCCCACTACGGCGGCGGCCGGGGCGTTGTCGAAGGTCAGGCGCCACCCGCCGGCGTCCAGCGCCTGCACCTGGTAATGCCCTTGCAGGCCGGCACTGTCCAGGGCCTGGCGCAACGCGGCTTCGTCGGCCTGGCGCGGCGCGGCGACGCCCTGCAACAGCACCTGCAAGGCTTCGGCCTGGGCGCGCAGCTTGGGGGTTTCGGCCTGCCAGTAGTCGATCTTTTTCAACGCCGGCTGCACCAGCACCAGCCAGGTCAGCAGGCTCGCCAGCACCAGCCCGGCGCCGATCAGCAGGCGTTTCTCGCGCAGGGCCAGGCCGCTCCAGAACACCTGGGCCTGGGTGCGCAGGCGCAGCCACCTATTCATCGCCGGCCTCCGTTTTTTCCGTGGCCTGCGCCGGGCCGATGCTCCAGCCATGTTCATCGCGCGTGGCCGCAAAACCGGCCTGGGCCAACGCCGCCTGCCACTCCCCCTCGGCCGCCGGGTTGCGGCTGTCGGCGAGTAGCGCCAAGTGCAAGGTGCCCTGCTCAAAGTTCAGGTTATCGACGCTGCCCACCATAAAGGGCAGGTTGCTGCCTGCCAGTTGCAGCAGGCTGCTGAAGCGTTGGCCCGAATCGGCAGCCGCGCCGCTCTGACGTGCGGCCAACTGTTGACGGGCCTGCTGCAAGGGGTTGAGCACCACGGGTAATTCAGGAAACGCCTGGCGCACCTGTTGGTTCATCAACGCCTTGAGCCGTTGGCCTTCGTCGACCTGGCGCGCGGCATACAGGTTGAGGCCGACGGTCCAGATGGCAGCGGCCAGCGCCACACAGGCCAGCGCCCTGCCCCATCCGGCGCCGGAGGCTTGACCGAGGCGAGCATGCAAGCCCCAGCCAGGCACCGTGCCGCTCCAACGCTGCGCCTCCGCCACCAGCGGCACGTCGAGCGCCTGCAACCCCAGCGGGTGCACAGCGCCCTGTTGCAGGCTGTCGCGGGTCAACAGATAGCCGTCGTCCAACGCCGCCGCCCCCACCGGCAACGCATAGGGCGCCGGGTACAGGCCGCGCAGCTTGAGCTGCACCTGGGCCAAGACCTGGCCCAGCCGTTCCAGCCCGGCCTTGGGCACCCAGCCCACCTGCACGCGCCCATCGCTTTCGCGCGGGCCGTGGGCCACGTGCATCTGTTCCACCGGCCCGAGGATCAGCGCCTGGGCCGCACAGGCCACCGCCGCCTGGTTTTTTGCTGCGGGCAATGGCGGCAGCTCCAGGCTGGTGAGCAGGCTGTCATGCGGGTGCAGAAAGCAGTCCACCGCCTGCCGGCGCTTGCCCAATTGCGCCAGGCTTTCCTGCCCCTCGGCCACCACCACGCCACGCTCGAGCCAGGCAAATTTCACCTGGCTTTCAGCACTGACCTGATCCAGCGGCGGCAAGGCAATGCGCAAGCGTTTCATACGCCCACCCGCGACCAGATCACCCTGGGTTCACGGTCTTCGGGGCGGTGCAGCAACGCGTCGATCGTCACCCGCCGGCGCTCGCGTCGCGCCTGGCCCTGCAGGCGAAACCACTCGCTGGTAATGCCCACCTGCACCGCTTCCAACTCCACCTGGGGCAAGTGCAGACGGTTGACGAAATCCCCACGGTTGATAAACCAATGCCCGTTGTCGCGCTCGGCCACCAGCCCGTGGGCCTGGGACAGGCTGAGCTGCGGCACCACCGCGCTGAGCACTTCGGCGCTGGCGGTGTTGCCGTTGACCCAGGTGTTGCCGGGCAGCACGCTGACGTACGCCTGCAGGCGCTGCAACACCTCCGGGGTCAGGCCTTCGAGGCCACTGAGGTCGTCGAGGCTGCGCAGCATCGGGTATTTGGCGGGCAACCCGTTCTGTACATAGGAAGCAATCACCCGCTGGCTGATGCGCCGGCTCACGGCCGGGGCCACGCCCAGGGTGCGGCACAGGCGCTCGAAACTCTGCAATTGCTCGGCGTCGGGCTGCTGGCGGGTGACCAGGTTGCGCAGGTTGAACTTGCCCTGTTCATCGTCGATCCGCCCCTCGAACACGCCGGCCTGGGCCCGCGCCCAGGGCTGGTCAAGGCGGGTCAGCACGTCCTTCTGGCGGGCTTCCCAGAGCATCTGCCGGCTGCGTTCAAGGCCACCGAGCAACAGCCACTGGCCCTGCACGCGCGACTGTTCGGCTTCCAGGCTGCGGGTGAATACGGTCTGGCGCGTGAGCATGCCGCCGGCGATCACCGCCACCACCGCCGCGATCAGCAAGGCACTGATAATCGCCATGCCGCGCTGCTTCGCCGCTGGGGGCGAATACCCTTTCATGGCGCGCCTTACAACTGCCAGGAGCCGATATCGGCATTGACGCCATCGCCATCCGGTTGGCCATCGGCGCCCAGGGAGAACACATCGACCTCACCGTTGGCGCCCGGGTTGAGGTAGTGGTAAGGGTGGCCCCAGGGGTCGTTGGGCAAGCGCTCTAGGTAGGCGCGCCAGTTGCTGTTCTTGGCATCCGCCGGGCGCTCCACCAGCACTTTCAGGCCCTGGTTCATGCTCGGGTAGGTGCCGTGGTCGAGGCGATACAGCTTCAACGCCTGCATCAACCCACCGATGTCCTGTTTCGCGGCGGTGGCCCGCGCCTGGTCCGGGCGATCGAGGACCTTGGGCACCACCATCGCCGCGAGGATCCCGAGGATGACCACCACCACCATGATCT
This sequence comes from Pseudomonas sp. GW821-FHT09D08, assembly GCF_059416305.1. Taxonomy (NCBI): domain Bacteria; kingdom Pseudomonadati; phylum Pseudomonadota; class Gammaproteobacteria; order Pseudomonadales; family Pseudomonadaceae; genus Pseudomonas; species Pseudomonas sp. GW821-FHT09D08. Next base: position 157,785 of record NZ_JBWKOX010000011.1, on the reverse strand, counting down.
CGATCAAGGTGAAGCCACGCTGGCCGCGAGGGCCTTGCAATGGGGATGTTAGGCGCGCGATATCCATCTCGACATTCCTTGGCTTGGGTACATTTCGTGGCGCAGTGTTGCAAGAACACATGTCAGTCGTATTGAAAATCCTCGGGAGTTTCGGTCGCCAATCGGTCAACTGCCGGCGCTAGTCTGCGGGCCTGTTTCCCGGCTTTGAGAACCCCATGTACGGCCGTCGCAAGGAGCAAGGTTTTACCCTGATCGAGGTGCTGGTGGCGCTGGCGATTATCGCTGTGGCGATGGCCGCTGCCATCCGCGTGGCCGGGTTGATGACCCAGGGCAACGGCCTGCTGCGGGACAAATCCATGGGGTTGCTGGCGGCGCAGAGTCGCCTGGCGGAGTTGCGCCTGGAGGGGCATTTGCGCGACGGCACAAAGACCTTCAGCTGTGACCAGGGGCGCTTGAAACTGCGGTGCGAGCAGACCATCAGCCGCGATGGCCGCCTGTTTCAAGTCAATGTGCAGGTGCTCGACGCCAGCCGCGAGGCGCCGCCGCTGGCCCGCGTGGAGACACAGGTCAGGGCCGAGTGAGCCGCGGCAAGGCCGGCCCATCGGGCAACTTGTCGAGGTTGACGCGCAGCTTCTCGCCGCCGCGCTCGATCTCGACCCCGTCGCCTTCGATGGCCGTGAGCCGCACGCCCGGGCTGAGGCGCTCGCCCAGCAGGAAACTGCGCGGCGGGCCGTCGTTGAGACTGAGGATCGCCACCGCACCGCGCGCCCCGGCCAGCACGCCAGAGACCTTGACCTGCAACGCCGCCGGCGCATTGGAAAACCATTGCAGCGCCGGGTTATCGCTGCGCGCCGCCAGCACCTGGGGCGCGGCCTGGGGCGTATGGGACTCGGCGGACGTCAGCAGCAGCGGCGTCCAGACCGCCACACCGGCCAATGCCGCCAGCAACGCCACGATCTGCACACCGTGGGCCGGTGAGAAACGCAGGGTGAATGCCATGGGAAGGACCTCCTGTTTGTCCATGGCACCAGCCTACAGGCCAATTCGCACGTTTTTATTTCACAAGCTCACCAGCTTTCGAGGGGCCTACCGATGAAACAGCAAGGCTTCACCCTGATCGAGTTGATGGTGGTGCTGGTGATCATCGGCATCGCCAGCGCCGCCATCAGCCTGACCATCAAGCCCGACCCGCTGCACCTGCTGCGCAAGGACGCCGAGCGCCTGAGCCAACTGCTGCAAGTGGCCCAGGCCGAAGCCCGCACGGACGGCCGCCCGATCACCTGGCGCGCCGACGCCAAGGGCTTTCGCTTCAACCGCCGTACCGACGATGGCAGCGGCGTCGAAGCGTTCCAGGGCGACACCCAACTGCGCCCGCGCCTGTGGGAAAGCACACCGATGCACATCAATATCGAACCCCGGCAAACCCTGGTGCTCGACGCCGAATGGATCAACCCACCCGTGCGCATCGTGCTGTCCGACGGCCAACACAGCCTCAGCCTGCAACGCGACACCGCCGGCCTGATGCGCGTGGTGAGCCAGCCATGAACCGATCCGAGCAAGGCTTCACCCTGATCGAAGTGATGGTCGCGATCATGCTTATGGCCGTGGTCAGCGTGATCGCCTGGCGCGGCCTGGACAGCGTCACCCGCGCCGACCAGCACCTGCAGGCAAGCAGCGAACAGACCGAAGTGCTGCTCCGCGCCCTCCACCAACTGCAGCGCGACATCAGCCTGCGCGCCGGCGTCGAACTGAACGCCCCGGAGCCCTCAAAGAACAGTGCAGAAAAGCTCGATGGACTGGCGGCGATCACCGTGCTCAGTTCCGACAGCAAAGGCTTTCGGCTGGACATCATTCGCAGCGCACCCATCGCCGGCGATGGCCTGCAACGGGTGCGCTGGTGGCTCAAGGGCGACCGTTTGTATCGCGCTGCCGCACCCGCGCGGGATCGCTATCCGCTGCCGGCGGCGAAAGATGGCGTGGTGGTGTTGAGCGGGGTCCGTGATTTGCAGGTGCGGGTGTGGGAGGCGGATAAGGGCTGGCGGCAGTTGAGCGGGAATCGGCGTGAGGATCCGTTGGGACTGGAGATCAGTTTGGTGCGGGAGACGCCGCAGGGGGTGGAGAAGTATCGGCAGGTGGTGGGGCCACTGAGATAGCCGTCCCCCACTCGCGCTTCTCATGTAGTTGTCGAGCGCAAGCCATTGCAGAGCAGTCGGTTCACTAACTGACCATCCTGAAGAACGACATAGTTATATCTTCCTGCGCCTTGAGTCAACTTTGTCTCTAAGATTAGCGTTGGAACACCCGTTGGGTGATCTGGGGATCACTGGGTCAGACCCCGTTTACCCCCCACTTAACTGCAGAAAGGGTGCAGGTAGGGTGCAAAAACACCGGCGCAAGGCCGGTGCTAAATAAAAAATAGAATTTCTACAGATCAGCGACGCCAGAACGGTAATTCGTCAGAAGCAAGAGAGTTATACAAGTCTTCGGAACGATTCACATCAAAAATATAGTCAGGTGCGTCGGTAAATCCGATTCTTAAAGGGACGTACTCATTAAACTCTTTATAAAAAACATCTGAACATTCGACAGCATCAAAAATAATTTTGAAGAAGCGAGCAAAGATGTCAGCCAGAGTATTACCATTCAAAAGCAAACGAGTATTCTCCTCGTCCACCCCGAAAGCGTTTATATCAAAGCCATCCGCAGGAATGCTATTAAACTCAGCCCTTACACTCTCTAAATCCATCTTTAACTCAGCCAGTTCGTTTTTGCTTAAAGATCGGCAATAAAGCTTCTCTGTAACCAAGGGATACTTGCTTCCTCTTTTGCCGCCCTCAAGAAAAAACACAACTGACTTAAAAAAACAGTCAACATCAGAGGCTGGACCTAAGACAGATATTGTCATTGCGGCAAGAACACCTACATTTTTCATTCTGCTTTAAACCTGACCAATAAGGGTCTGGCGCCACTTGCCTCCTATTGCACCTATGAATTCCCAACATAAACAATATTATTCGGAAGAGTCATTACCCAAGGCTCGCAAACAGAAGAGCAAAATACATCAAGCCTTCTACCATCAGAAAGTGCAAAATATGGATCTACGGGCTGATTCTGGGCGATCCACGAAACACTTCCAACTGAAAGACCTACCAACTTTAATACGCACACTTGCCTGATCATCCCAACATGCAAACAACATGTCGTCATCCTTAGACACCCTCCAGGCACTACTACTGCTAAAGCTCCAACCGTCTCCAGAAACGTTCAAAAAATCACCATCCCACTCAATACTATTAATACGAAGTGAGGAAAATGACATGACAAGCTTTAAAAAATCAAACATTAGTCCACCTGCTCAATATGCGTTCTTTCTCTAATCCACTGTTTTCTTTCGATTTAGAAATACCTTTCGGTGGCTGTGGTGGCTTGCACGTTGTTGGATCTATTGGCCCACCATTAGCATTTTCAAACGAAGCCCTCTGAGGACTACGGCTATCTGCTTGCATGACACGGACACGCGAACCATCCGGCATCGTAGATTGCGTACCAACCAACTTTCCTACAGGTGTTGATGGATAACCCCCAGTCTCAAAACTGGCAATCATCTGAGATCACTCGGGGTCAGACTCCGTTTAATTTGAATCGAAAAATCTAGCGCTTCTTGACCATTAACCGGAGCTCGACTATTAACTGCATTATCGACTTTTCCGTGGTAGGGAGCACCTTCATAGTCCAATCGGCGCATGGCGCCTGCACTTTCACCGGCACCACCTGTCGCTTTTGCCCCAAATCGATTCGACATTACAAAAAGATCATACTATTGAAACAAAATCCGGCCGAGGTACTTTAGGCATGTTTTCGTATGCTTTCAAAACAGTTTGTAACGGTGTCAGAGCTTCATCGTTGTGCCAGTAGACAATCTTGAGCCACGTAGCTGCACGAATATATTGCCCACCGCCCAACCAATTTTTTTGCAAATTGGCCTGAAGCATTTTTCTACCAGCTTTAAAAAGTTCGTCTTCATTAAACTCCTGACGGGCCGTTCGATGAAGGCACAAAGCATAGCCAAAGTCTCGGGGCTTCAAAGTGCTGGATAGCAATATTTCTCCTTTGCCACTCCAACGTTGATACATCTCAATACCTGCCTCAAAGCCTTCGTCGTGTTCGCCGCTCTGATATGCAAAAGCCATGTAGTCATCTAAGCCAGTTTTGACAATATCATGCGTTGACCAAGGGCGTTTTTCGTAACGCCAGCGAGCTTCCTCATACACACGGGCCGCGCCCCATTCGCCTTCAGAATTCCAGCCCGTTTCCATCCATTCACCCAGAGCTTTTGCCCAGTGCAATATTGTCCTGTGAGCATTAATGTCTGGCCCGAATTCCTCGTCGTTTTCTATGGCCTTATCTATCCATTGCAGAGAGCGGGGAAGTACCGGTGCAATCTCGCCTTGGAGGCCAACTAGCCATGCTGAAATCACATCGGACAAATCAGACTTGGCAACATTCCCCATTGGCCGCTTTGGATCATACTGCGCCTCCAATTGCCATTTAAGCATTGCCTCACTGAAACCATTGAATCTGGTTTTGACTGGGTCAAAGAGCATGAATTATCCTCAACAAGGGTTATTTCCGCAAAATTCCCGCCCTGAAGCAAGCTGTTAGCTAGAAAATCAAACTCAACATAGACAGAGCCTCTGGGTGCAGCTTCTTTAAAGTCGGAGATGCCATTAGTCGAAATAAAGGTTTGTACTCCAGCGCCTTGCACCACTTTATTTGTATTTTGCATCTGCACCCGCTCATCAGGAGACATCCACCTTCCTACACGAGTCGTGCTGACATCGTTGATTACCTTGGTTTCGCCAAGTTTTAACGGAGAACTGACTGTTGCTTTTGCACCGAAAAACCAATCTTATTTTTTTGACTTACTGATTACATAGTGATCAAGATATTCTTTCAGCGGCTTGGCGGTCCCTAAAATATGAAGCTCTCCAGTTTCCTTATCAATCAGGAATGGTCCGTTTCCAGCCAGTTGAGCCGACAGACTCCCTGTCTCCAAATACTCTTTAGATTGATAGCAAAAAAACCATCCCTCAGAGAACTCGCCCTCATGTGTTAGCTGCAAAGCAATCTCAGAGTCTTTCAAATATTCCTGAGCTCTTTCCAAAGCGTATTCGTAGGTAATCATTAGTTAGTTCTCAGTAGCTGCAATGTCTTAAAATCACTCTTATTTGCCGGCTTTCCAGTCTGCCCATCGAGATAACGAATAGCCCCATTCTGATTAACCACGTTGAATACATGGCCTGGCTGACCTGGACCATAGGAGCCAAACACAATCCCACGTGCGCCGTCCCCACCACCAATCATGTGCTGGGTGATGGTTTCGGGTGAAGACACACCGCTAAACTTAGCTCCATATTGCTTCTCCAGCACGGTCAACGGAACACCCTTGGTGGAGTTTATCGGCAATGCAGATGCTGGATTACCTGCCAGTGTTACATCAGTAGCAATTGAAAAATTAACGCAGTTATGAGTTCGCCCAGCGTCTGGATAACCTGGATTGACGTTCCTTATTGAACCGGCAGTTTCGTCCGCAACCCCCGCCGCTTTTGCACCATTAAATCATGTTGAGTTCTCGTAGTTTTTTCTCGTTCACAAACTCCAACTCTCCACTACCCACCTTATAACTATCTGAGTAAGTGGAATGACCACAGACGTTACACTGGAAAGCAAGCAACCCGTTATATCTACCGATAAAAATTCGCATCCCGTCGGATAGACACCTAGGGCATTTCCTATCGACCTCAACAGTTATCAACTGTTCCAGTGTGTCACGTAGAAATCTCGCAATAGCCTCTGTCTCATTAGCTTGACACCCAAAAATCACCTTCTTCAAATGAGCTATATCGCTAAGTAGAAATGATGAAAATTCAACCGGCATTAAATTCTCATCAATGTGCGAAAACTCATCAAACCTATAGGTCGAAAACGGCTCAACCGTGAAGCATTTGTAGTCCCCCCTAATCCACGAAAGAACCACCACAAAAACCTCCCTTAAAGATGAATTCTCATCCAGCAGCGTCATAGCCAATTGAAGTTCACGCCATACATACACTGGGAGAGATGGCATTAGTTCGCTGCCTTAGCTGGGAAAGCTGTTATCAAACTGCCTGCCTTATCGGTAAAATTTGCTGCGCAATATTTTTCAGATGTCGTTATAGGACGTTTTTACCAAATTATTTTCCCAGTGAAAGGCTCGAGTCGAAATTACTTTCGACGCCCACACTAAATAGATACTCCCTTGACCTTGCGAAATCATTCTTTGCGACGGTAAACGGCCCTATCAACCCCAGACATATTAGGTAGACTTTCACTCCCAACGAAAATTTCCGACCTACACTTCAGACTCACCCCTTGATATGCAGTATATTGACACATGAGATCCTCTATCTCAGAAATATCATCCGCAATATGCTTTTCAAGATAAAACCTAATCAGCCAAACACCACTTTCACGGGATAAAACCACCATCCGGAAATTTGGAGTTATCCCACCCAACAATGCTTGACTAAGCATTAACACCTGAAAATTCCAAGCTTCTAATTCAGCATTATTCATTTCTGTATCCAATTAGGATTGGTGGGAACGACACTCGGGCTTTTTGTACCTTTGATGATAAAAACATTGGTTGGCTGGTTTGTTATTCCTACTCCAGCGTTAACATTAGTTCCGGTTACATTTTCAAATTTTACCACCGGATACCCTTGAGCATTCTTGCCCAAAATCTTGACCTGTCCTATGCGGTAAGCATCTAGTACCTTTTGTGCGTCATCAACACTGTTCAAAAAACCACCGCCTCCTCGGGCCTCAAGCTCGGGCCTTCCAGCGATATGTCTAAGTTGTTTCTGACTAATTTTGCCAGCTACCGTTGGAAAGTCATTAGGTGTTAAATCTTTTTTCGACCACGCCGCCACAGCCCGCCTATAAGCCACCACCCCCGCCGCAGTCCCCACCCCAACCGCCAGCGCGATCTTCAAATTGTCCGCAATGTCCTGCGCCTGAGCGTCGCTCAGTTCCCATTTCGCCTTGAGCGAATCGACCATCGCACCCACCGAGTGCTCGGTCGTGGCGGTCGCTAACATTTCCTGGAATTCGTAGTTGCCGTTGATAAGGTTCTGTACTGCTGCCCGGGCCTCAGGCGAGGCGTCGTCAGCGATATCGCGGATGGCGTTGAGGTTCGCCTGGGTGTTGGCGACTTCCATGGAGCGTGCGGCGCAAGAGTCGGGGTCGGCCTGGCAGCTGACTATCGCGTCAATGTCCTGCTGCAGGCTCAGTTCTATGAATTTGCGCGTCGTGTCTTCGATGCAGGAGGCGTCGGTGCATCGCGTTATCTGTTTGGCGGCTCGCTCCAGTTGGTTGTGTGACAAGTAGTTGTATTGCGTGGCGTTCTTCGCCACCCAACTGCCGGTCTCCAGCTTGGCTGCGTCCGTATCGCTCTGCGCCGCAGCCGCGAGCACGCCGACGATCTGCGAGCTCATGGTGAGCAGGTTGTCGTTGCCCTTGACCAAGTCATCCAGGTGGCCAACCAGCGCTTCGCTCGCCGCCGCAGCCAATGCGCCGGTTTTGAAGTCGCCGCCGGTGGCTTCTGCCAGCAACCCACCGACCATGGCGTGAATCACCACCTTCGGGGCCGAGCCGTCCGCCAGGAGGTTTTTCGTGTAATCCCCGACCAGGTTGAAGCTGGCGGCCGCCAAGGTGTTGAACAAGGCATTTTTCAGCGCGTCACTGACACTGCCGCCCTGCCCCAGGGCTTTGTTCAGCAACACAGAGGTGCCGTTCTGCAGCGCCTGGTTGGCTGCGAACTGGCCGACGCCACTCCAGGTGCCCAGCGAGCCGGATGTAACAATTTTGCCTATGTCGGTCTGGGTGTGGGTGCCGGTCCATCGATCGAAATGGCCCACCGTCAGCCCGGCAGTGATCGCCGAAATCCCATAGCCCTTGATGGCATCGGACGCCGTCACATCCTTGAGAACCGCACCGAGATTGCCCCGGTTATTGACCACGCTGACGCCGGCATTGGTCGACGCGCCGGTGGCTACTGCACCGACCATGGCGCCGCCGACGCCGCCCCCCGCGGCAGCCGCCGCCATGGGTCCGATGACTGCCGACATCACAATGGCAATGATCATTTGCGAGGCGGGGCCCAGCCCGGAGTGGCTGTACTTGAAGCTGTCGTGGACTTCCCTGACCTGACGCCAGTCCACGTCCCCGCGTTGCTCTGCGTCCTTGAGCCAAGCCAATTGCGGGTCGGCCTTGACCATCGCATCGATGGACTGGGTGACGCTCTGCTGGTTGACCTGCTTGATGTCGATCTTCAAACCGTCGACGGCTTTGATCGCAATGGCGCCCCCGGCAACCAGCTGACTCTGGCGCAGCGTTTCGTCAGTGCTGCCCTTGCCCTTGGATGACACCCAGAATGCGTTGTTGTTGGTCTTCTCGTGGCTCTCCTGATGCAGGTCCTTCACCGCTTCGAAGGTCACCGCTCCACCACTGGTGATGGCGATGTCCGCAGCGCTTTCCAGCCTGGCCCCTTGATAAAGCTGGTCACCGCCGCTGATCAGGTTGAGGTTGCCGCCAGTGGTGACCTGGCTGCCCACCGCGCGCAGGTCGGTGACTTCGTCGCGTTGGGTCTTGAGTGCGCCGAAGCTGCCTTTTTTCTTGTAGTCATACAGGCTGTAGTCGCTGTCATTGGCACTCAGCAGCTGCAACTGCCCACCGGCCACCAGATACGCATCCTTGCCGCTGCGAACCTGGCTGGCGTGCAGCACGATGTCTTGCCCCGCACTGGCGGTAAGGGTGCCGCCGGCAGTGAGCTGGCTGCCCACGTGGCGGACCTGGGTGGTTTGCTCATGGACCCTGGCGCCGTCGCGTTTGCTGTTGACCTCATGATCGGTCTCGTTGGCGGCGGCCAATAGGTGGAGGTTGCCACCGGCGGCGACGGTCAAGTCTTTGCCGGCGTTGGCCTGGCTGGCCAATAGCGTGATGTCGCGCCCGGCGTGCAGGCTCAGGTTACCGGCGGCGTTGAGGTTGGCGCCGAGCTGTTCAGTGCGGCTGTGTTGGGTGACGCGGTGGCCGCCGTTTTCCGTGGTGCGGACCTGTTGGGTGTCGGTGACGGCGATGAGGTTGATGTCGCGCCCCGCACTCAGGCTGGCATCGCCAGCGCTGTTGATATCACCACGGTTGGTGATGTCACGACCGGCATTAAGCGTGAGTTGCTGTCCGGCACTGATCCGGCTGGCGGTGTCGAGATGGGTGACGAGGGTGCCGTCGCCCTGATGCCTGGCGTGGGCGGTGCGTTCGTTGATGATGTCGCCGCTCACGCTGGTGAGATCGATGTGACTGCCACGGATCTCACCGGCCATCGCATTGCGGATACTGTCGCTGGCCAGCAGGCTGATGCGGTCACCGGCGCTGATCGTGCCGCCATTGAGCAGGCTGCCATCGCTGATAGCGGTCAGATCCTGCGAGGCTTTCAAGGTGCCCACGCTGACGATATCGCCACCGCTGACCAGGTTGACATCCCGGCCTTGCACCAGGCTGCCGCCCCGCAGGTTATGGGCATCGACCGTTGCCAGGTACAGCACCGGCACCAGCACGTCTTCGCCCTGCACCTGGCGTTTTTCCATCCACACGATGTCGTGGGTCAGGGCCGCCACCTGCTGCGCGGTGAGGCCGACGCCGACACTCAGTTGCAGGCTGTCGCGGGCGCTGAGGCCGTTGTCCATCAGGTAGCGGAACTGTTCCTCGTCGCTCTCCAGCCCGGCGAGAAAGCGTTGCCCGGTCTTCGCCAGCACGGCGTCACGGATCAGGCGGCTTTCGTAGTAGCCGTCGCCCAGGCGTCGCCAGGCTTCGTCGTTGTTGTAGCCGATCTTGTCGAGCAGGTACTGGGAACTGAGAAAGCTGGCAAGGTGGGTGAAGAGTGGATTGGTTTCAATCAGGTAGGGGCTGCCCGGATTCCTGCTGGGGATAAACAGCCCGTATTCACCGCTGGGCAGTTGGAATTCCGGCGGTTGGGTCAAGTCTTCGCTGAGGCGATCAGGGCTCAGTTCGAGGTCGTTGGGGTTGTGGCCTGTTTCGCCCGTCAGTTGCGCCAGGGTGTTTTCACGCAGGGTGCCGTTTTGCAGGTACTCGCTGGCCTGCAGGTTGAGGCTGCCGCCGGCTTGCAGGGTGGCGGCATAGACTGCGCGACCATCCTCGCGCCAGGTCGTGAGTGTGCCGGGGTTGCTGAAGCCCTCCCCTGTCGAGCGCGCCTTGAGTTCGGCAAAGCGCACCGGGTCGAACGGCGCATTGTTGAAGGCCGGCAGGTCGTGGAACTCCATCTGGTCCCACAGGGCTTTGTCGATGCGCCCGGGGGTGCCGATGATGGTGCTGGAAGTACCGGTCTGGGAGGCCGCGCCCTGGTTGATAAGACGGTGGGCGGCGAGGTGCATGTCGCCATTGGCGGCGAGCAGGCTGTAGCGGTTTTCCAGGGTATGCGCGTCGATACTCAGGTGTTTGCCGGCCACCAGTCGCGCGGCCTGGGTGGAGTTAGGCGCGGCGGTTTCGCGCCAGGTTTCGCTGATATAGATGGTGCCGCGCTTGAAGCTGTCGTCGCCGTCGCAGTGCTGGCCGCAGACCCACTGGATGCTGCCGCCGACCAGTTCGCGTTCGAGGGCAAGGTGGGTGCGGGCGTTTTCGAACTCACGGGCGTTGATGTGCAGGTTGCCTTCGGTTTCCACGCTGCCGGAGAGGTTACTGAAGCGCGTGCCGGTGAAACTGAAATCACCGACGCTGTAGAGATCACCTTCGAGGTTGCTGAAATGCTCGCCGCGCACGTGCAGGTCGCCGCCGCTGAACAGCAGGCCGGTGTTGGAGACGTTGGCAGTGAGCAGGAAATGACCTTGGCTGCCGACGCTCCCATGGTTATTCAACTGAGCGGCATTGATCTGCATATGCCGCGCTGCGCTGAGCACGCCGAGGTTGTGCAGTACATCGCGCACGCGCAGTTGGATGTCTTGACCGCTGAGGATCTGGCCGTGGTCTTGGGTGAGGTTTGATGCGCTGATGACGGCATCGCCTTTGGCGGCGATGAGGCCGGTGTTCTTCAGATCGCCATCGATCTGCAGTTGCAGACGGTGGTCGCCGAGCAGTTCGCCAGCGTTGGTGAACGTGCCGGCCGCAATACTCAGCTCACTGCCCGCCCCCACGATCTTGCCGCTGTTGTCGACGGTGTCGGCGACCAGGCTCAGATCGCCTTCGGCATGAATCGTACCGGCGTGGTTGATGGCCTGATTGGCGACAATGTCCAGTTCGCGGGCGGTGACGACCTGGCCGTTGTTTCTCAGGGCCTGGCGAGCTTCGATTCTCGCGCTGTCGGCGGCGATCCGGCCGTTGTTATCGACGTTGCCGCTGGTGATTTCCAGGTGGCCACTGGCGTTGAGTTCACCCTGGTTATCCAGGCGCTGGGCCTGGATGGCCAGCTGTTTGCCCGCGATACGCTGATCTTCCAGGATGCCGCTGACAACCTTGCCCTGGTTGCTGACCGAGGTGCCTTCCACGCTCACATTCCCGGCACTGGCCAGGGTTTGCCGCACCACCAAGTCACCCTGGGCCTGCAGGTTGACATCCCCCATCGCAAAGGTCGGGCCCTGCAAGTCAATCGACTCGGCCTTGGCAGTGAGTGCGCCGACGCTGGTGGTGTGGGACAGGCTCAGGCCACCATTGGCGTTGATCACAATGTCGCCGGCGGTGCTGGCCATATCGCCCGCCAGCCTTACGCCTACGCCCTGTTCAGTGCCCACCAGGCGAATCGTCCCGGCGTACATCCCGCCGAGTGCGCTGGCGTCGATGGCCAGTTGCGGTTTGTCCCAGCCATCCTCGGCATGGGCGTGGGCCTGCAAACTGTCGGCGCTGACATCGTTACGGCCGGTGATGACGGTGAGGTGGTCGGCATGCAACTGCGCATTCAGCTTGGCGGTACGGGTAATCAGGTCGAACTGGCTGACATTGCGTGCATTGAGCCCGGCGCCCTCCACTGCAATATCGCCGCCCTCTACGCGAAAGTGATCCAGCCGCCCGCCCTCGATCACTGGCTTGCCGGTGGTCAATGTCGCGCGAGGCGTATTGATAAACCCGCAGCCATTGCAGGTGATGCCATGGGGATTGGCGACGATCACCCGCGCGGCCTGCCCGGCCACCTCGGTGTAGCCCCCCAAGTGGCTGCGGTTGCCACCGGTGACTTCGTTGAGGATCACGCTGGCGGGTCGCCCTTGCAGGCCTGGGTTGCCGAGGATCACCCCCCCCAGTTGGGTGTGTTGCGTGGCCTGGGTGGCGTTATTGAGGATCAGCCCCTGGCTGCCGACGTTGTAGTCGGTGAACAGGTTATGGGACAGCCCGCTGCCATTGGGCCCGGCGATATTCACCACCGGCACGCCATTGGGTGCATGGCCGACGCTGGTGCCAGGGCTGGCCGGGTCCACGCTCAGCTCTGCGGCGGCGGCAACAATGGGGTTGAGGAAGATGATTCCCGCCAGGCTCAGGGCCAGGCACTGGTGAAACGGGCTGCGCACGTCCATAGGCAAGGTTCCTTGTTGTTATTAGAAAAACAGCTCGATTCGGGCGTAGATCGGGTGTTCGCGGCGTTCAACGACGGCCGGGCGCTCCAGGGAACGGGCGAGCACCAGCGACGCCGCAAGGTGAGTGCCGCGTGCGCTGAACTCCCAGGCATGGCCGGTAAGGCGCCCGGCGACCCCGGGGTTATGCGGGCCGCGGCTGATCACACCGACGTCGTAGCCAAAGCCCACGCCCACTTCGTGCACCCAGGGGCGCAGCGCATCCCAGGCAACCGGTTGGCGCCAGCGCACCTGGCTGCGCCAGTAGCCGCCGCTGTTGCCCGACAGGTTCTGTTGCTGAAACCCGCGCACAGCACCAAGGCCGCCGACGCTCAGGCGTTGTGGTCCATAGAGTTCGTCTTCGGCGTGTTGGCCGGTAGCAAGGCTGTCGACACTCCAGTACTGGCCCAGCCAGCGGAAGGACTGCAAATAGCTGAGGGTCAGGGTGTATTTCTGATAGCGCGAAGTAGGCGCGCCGCGCTGCCTGGAGAGATCGCGCTGGGCGTCCAGGGCACCGATGCCCTGTTGCCAACCGGCATCGAGATTGAGAAAGGCATTGCCGATTCGGCGGCCATGGTTGAAGCCCAGTTGACGCTCAGTGATGCGATGGCTGGAGGTGCGCAGCAGCGCGTCTTCCAGGTAGTTGCGGGTGCGCAGGTGGCTCAGGCCCAGGTTAAATGCCGTCTTGCCCAGGTTATCGCGGTGCAGCACGCGTTCGGCGCGCAACTGCTGGCTGGAGGTTTCACCTGACAGCGCAAAGGCAAACCCGGAGAGGTCGTTACGCGTGCGGTAGTAGCTTTGGCCGTGGCTGAAATTGAAGGTCCACCAACCATACGGCAGGCTGTAGAACAGGTTCTGGCTGTGGGAATGGCGCCAGCGGTCGCTGACGGTGTCGCGGTTGGCCCGCAGGTTCAACTGATCCGCCAGGCCCAGGGGGCTGTCCCAGTCCAGGCCGATACCGGCCTGCTGGCGACCGGTGCTGGTATCGCCATGGTTGTTACGGTTGGCCGAGACGCGCCAGGGTTTGAAGCGCTCGCCTTTAAGCGTCACGCGACTGCCGCCCACCGCCTGCCCCGGCAGGACCTCAAGCTGCGGCTGGCGCGAGGGCAAGCGCGACAGCTGATCCACCCATTGCTCCAGCTCACGCAGGTCGAGCACCTCACCCACGGTGCCGGGGAAGGTCATGGCGGACTCCAGCGGGCTGGCCAGCGATGAGCTGTCGAGTCCTTCAAGGCGTCCTTCCACCACAATGATGGTCAGCTCGCCATTTTTCAGGTCCTGCTGCGGCAGGTAGGCGCGGGTGGTGACGTAGCCGCGATGCAGGTAATGATCAGTGAGGCTTTTAAGCACTGCGTTGAGTTGAGGCACCCCCAGGCAACGCCCCTGCCAGGGCTCCAGCAACGCCTGCCGCTGGCCCGCGGACAGCAACGCAGCGCCTTCGACATTGATGCGCGTGAGGGTGATGCACTGGCCGTCGTCCAGCGGCGCGGGGGCGGTTGGTGCAGCGATCTGGCCCGGCAGGTGTTGCAGGTCTTCAAGGCGGCGACGCTGTTCTTCCAACACTTTCTGCTGACGCTCACGGGCCAGTTCACGGTCGCCGGGCGACACGGTGGACGCGGCAAAAAGCGGACCTGAAAGCAGCGCCATCCCCAGCAGCGCAGGTCGGAAAACAGCTGGCATCCCTTCACCCTCACACAGGTACTCAAATGGAAAGAGCACCCATGCTGCCGAGGCTGAAACGCTTAAGGAAAAAAGGAAAAGTTACAAAAAGTTCGGCGTTTTTGACGTCGTCGCCCTGCCTGTCACACAGCCGTTCGAGGACTGTCAGAGGCTTCCGAACAATGTAAGTCGAAGGAAGAAATCGGATAGGCAGTGAGACTTGAAGAGCGTGTTTCCTGGTTTTTTCATACGTTAAAAATCTCTTCCCCTACAAACAAAAGAGAAAATTCAGAGAAGATAAGAAAGGAGGTCTGTCAGAGGGGAAAGACCGGTCGCTCAGCCCATGAGCACACAGGCATACCTGAAAGCGACAGGCGTAGAACAACGGGTGATCGCGGCTCTTTTACAGCGTAAAAATCGGAGTTACCCGACGAGCGGCAGGCCCTCAACTCAACAACACCACCCCACCCGGCAACTCCGTACACTTGGCCCCATACGCATCCCGAATCAACAGCGCCACCCCTGCCAACTGCTGCAGGCTGAACCGCGCCTGGACGCGCCGTTGGCCAAGTTGCTTGTTGAGCAGCACCAGCATCCCCGGGCGGTAGCGGTTGATTTCGTCCACCACCGTGGCCAGGGTGGCGTTGTTGAAGACCAGCACTTGTTCGCGCCAGGCCACGACCGCCTGGGTGTCCACCACCACCGGTTCGCCCAGGCCGGACGCGTCGTAGCTCAGTTGCCGGCCGCTTTCCAGGCGCACGCTGCGCCCGGCCACGGCCACCGACAGCCAGCCCTCGATACAGGTCACGCACACCGTGCGGTCGGTGTTGCGCAGATTGAAACGTGCCTGCGCCGCGCTCACCCAGCCTTCGCCCGCCAGCACCTTGAGCGGTTGTGCGGAATGGGCGATCACCTCGACTTCGCCTTCGAGCAATTCAAGCCCCTGGCCCACGCGGCTGACGCGCGTCTGGGTGTTGAGTTCCAGGCTGACGCCGTCGCTTAACAGCACTTGGCGCTGTTCGCCGACTTCGGTGCGATAGTCCGCCGTGAGGCCGGCAAAACCACCGGGGGAACCGACGTGCACCATGACCACGGCAGCCGATGCGGCAATCGCGCCGCCCAGGAACGCCCGGCGCCCAAAGCTGCGCGGCTGCGAGACTTGCTCAAGCGCCGGGGCCAGTTGCTGCCACATCGCCTTGGCCTGCTCGAACGCCTGGGCATGCTCGGGGCTTTGCGCACACCAGGCCTTGAGCGCCTTGGCATCGGCCACGGTGGCGCGGCCCGAGGTCAGCAGGACCAGCCAGTCGCGGGCTTCGTCGTGCAGGGGGCTGGCGGCGGATTGCCGAGTGGCACTGAGGCTAAAAATGTTCAAGCGCGCAAATACTCACGGTTTTATCAGGGACTCGACTCTAAGACGGTTTTCCGGCCCCGGGACCGAACCGCTGGATCACTTTTCTTTCCAGGCGCTTGGCGCAGTGGCCCAGGGCGGCCTTGATTTCCTTCTCGACCATGCGCGTGGAAATGCCGAAACGCTGGGAGATTTCCAGGTGCGGGGCTTCTTCCAGGCGGGCGGCAATAAGGATCTTGCGGCGGCGGGCCGGCAGTTCGTAGAGCGCCTTGACCAGGGACTGGATTTCTTTCTGGCCGCCCACCACCCGTGACGGGTCCTGGGCTTCGTCGGCGCTTTGCAGCAGTTCTTCCACCTCGCTGCCGGTGAGCAAGCGCGCGTCGGCCTGGCGGCGGTCGGCGGCGATGTTCAAGGCCATGCGGTACAGGTAGGCATTGGGTTGCGCCAGGTTGGGCGGCACTTCCATGCGGTCGACCCGCAGGTAGGTTTCGTGCAGCACATCGTTGGCCAGGTCCTCCGAGCCCAGGCGCTTGCGCAAACGCACCTTGAAGTCGTCGTAGGAGGCCAGGAACAAGCCGACCATCGTACTGTGCCCGGTATTTTTCATCCGCCCCAGGCTCCGTTTGCTGCTGTGCATTCCATGCGCGTTCCTGTGGTGTCGGGCATCAAAAGTAAAGTCACCGGTTGACGCAGCGAGCTCGGTGCCGGTCGTTCGACCCGCGTGGTGCCCAGGTTGCGTACCAGTGCTTCATCGCGTTGTTCGTCGCCGGTGGAGCTGACCAACCGACTGTGTTCGATCAGCCCTTGGGGGTTGACCCACACCTGTACCAGCGCGCGGAAACTGCCGGGCCGGGTCAGCGGCGAGCGGCACAGGCTGGTCTCGATGGCCTGCTGCAAGGCCGTGGCGTAGCTGTTGTTGATCCGTGCGGCGTTGCGTGCCGCCGCACCACGGGTGGCAGGCGGCTGGCTGACCGCGGGCAACTGCAAGGTGAACGCATCATCGCGTGCATAACGCGCCATCAGGCCACTCCCCGTCAGCAACATCGCCAGAGCCTCCTGCGCCGTAAAACGTCCGCGCACACTGATGGAACGCCGGCCCCGCGTCAGTTCGCGGTCGACCAGCACCGCCATTCCGGTGGCGCGGCTGTACGCTTGCAGTGCATGTTCCAGGTCCTGCGCCGGCAGGTTCAACAGCAGCAGCGGTGACTCCGCCTGCGCGACGCGACCACCGGCCAGCAGCAACAGCAAGACCAGGGCGCATACGGCGCGCCTCCAGCCCCCCTGTTCACCCCCTGCTCTGCATCGCTGCACGGCCGACGCGCCCTAGAAAACCGTCATCCTGAGGCCAATTTATGAACCTGATGTTACGGTGATAGCAAAAAAAACATCACGGTGACGAGAGGCCCGCTGCACTAGACTTGCACACCAACCGGCCCACCCCCTCGGGCCCGCCAGGAGGCCTTGATGAAACGCTTACCGCTCCTCGCCAGCCTGTTGCTGTGCACGGCCCTGCCCTTGGCCCACGCCGGCAACTGCGCCGAAGTCTCGGTGGATGGCTACAAGGCGCCCGACTATGGCTGCCTGAGCCAGCAGATGGGCAACGACACGAATGCGGCCAAAGCCGCGAAGAAAAACCGCGAGGCGCAAGGTATTGCCGTGGAAAAACGCCAGCCGAACAAGGTCGGCCTGGCCACCCCGGCGGCGACCAGCGTGCGCATGGGCAACACCTTCGGCACCTCGGTGAAGCCGCAGCGGCCTTGAGGTGTTCGATGACCGTTTGAGCAACACAGCACCCATGTGGGAGGGGCATAGGTATCTACACAACTTTGTCTAAATGCTGTCCCCCCGGCACATAGGGCTGTTGTGGTGAGCGGGCTTGCCCCGCGCCGGGCTGCGAAGCAGCCCCAAAACCAGCCCCTACAGAGTGTCTGATACACCGCGTTCTTCTTTCCTGGGGCTGCTTCGCAGCCCAGCGCGGGGCAAGCCCCCCTCCTACATTGCTCCCAGTGTTTCCCAGAGCAGTTTTCAAGCCGCGTGGCTTTCCTTTTTCAAGCTGTCCATATCGATCACGAACCGGTACTTCACATCGCCCTTGAGCATGCGCTCATACGCCTCGTTGATGCCCTGGATGTCGATCATCTCCACGTCCGAGACAATCCCGTGCGTGGCGCAGAAGTCGAGCATGTCCTGGGTCTCCTGGATCCCGCCGATCAGCGAACCGGCCAGGCTGCGGCGCTAGAAGGTAAAGGGCTTGAGGGCATCCGTGGCGTTCTGGGCGGCGTCGCTGTAGGTCTTGGCCATTTCGTTCACCTGTGTGATCTGACGGTAGAGATCAGTGGGCCAGCATAGACGCTGAACCGTTCAACCGAGCACGCCTGTACAATTTCCATCGCCTGCCTGCCCCTAACCTCACGGCTTTCAATCCCGTAGAAGTGTTGGAGAGTGGGCATGGGCAGCAAAGCAATCAAGGTATCGGTGGCATTGACGCTGCTGGCGGGCGCAATGATGGGCAATGCCTTCGCGGCAACCCCGAGCGTGGCCGTGGCGCCGCAATACGACACCAGCCACGTGTATGTGGCCCCGGCGGATGTGGAGCGTTTCGCCCAGAGTTTCCTCGCCACCTTTGGCGGCAAGAGCACGCCCCAGGTGGTGGTGAACGTGCTGCCGGTGCCGAGCAGCACCACCTCGCAATTGCTGCAGACGCCGGCGGGCATGGTGTCGCTGTTCGGTTTCACCACGCCGATCCCGCACCCCTTCGGCCAGGAACGCAACGGCTACCTGGTCAAGGACATGGACGCGGCGCTCAACGCGGCGCGGGAAAACGGCGCCGCCGTTATCGTCAGCGACTTCCCGGACCCGATCGGCCGAGACGCCGTGGTGCAATGGCCGGGCGGCGTGAACATGCAGCTCTACTGGCACACCAAGACCCCGGACTACGCGGCGTTCCAGACCGTGCCGGAAAACCGCGTGTACCTGTCCACCGATCGCGCTGACGCCTTTATCAAAGCGTTTCTGGGCTTCTCCCACGGCAAGGTCCTGGCCGATGACAAACACGCGCCTGGCGTCGATGTGGGTCAGGCCACTGGCACTTACCGTCGCGTCGATATCGAGTCGGCATTCGGGCGCATGGCGGTGCTGGTCACCAACGGCCACCTGCCCTACCCCTTCGGCCACGAGACCACCGGTTACCAAGTGCCTGACCTGACAGCCACGCTGGGCAAGGCCACCGGCTCCGGCGCCAAGGTGTTGGTGCCGGCCTTTGACAGCAAGGGCCGTCGCAGCGCCGTGGTGGAGTTCCCCGGCGGCTACGTCGCGGAAATTCACCAGTTCCACGCCGCAAAATGATTCGCCGCACAGGCTGGGGCCTGGCCGTGCTGTGGCCGCTGCTGGTCGGCAGCGCCTACGCCGACGAGCAACCGGCACGACCGGCCATCAAGACCAACCGCTGGCAGGAAGACTGGTCGGTGCTCAAGGATCCGGCGTTGCGCACGCAACCGCTGGACAGCGTGAAGTACATCCCGCTGTCCAGCGCCAACCCGTTCACCTATTTGTCATTGGGGGCGACGCTGCGCGAGCGCTTCGAGATGAACGATGCCAGTGGTTTTGGGGTGAAGGACGTGAAGCGAGATCGCTACCTGATCCAGCGCTTCCAGCTGCACGCCGACCTGCACTTGAATGAACACTGGCGGCTCTTCACCCAACTCGAAGACGTACGCGCCTACGACAAGACCACGGTCGGCGGCGCCGACCAGAACCGCGTCGATCTGCGCCTGGCCTTCGCCGAATACGTCAATGCCTTCGGCAGCGGTACGCTCAAGGCGCGTGTCGGGCGCCAGGACTTCGCCTTCGACCTGCAGCGTTTCATCTCATCGCGGGACGGCCCGAATGTGCGGCAATCCTTCGATGCGCTGTGGGCCGATTGGGAAACGCCCAACTGGCGCTTTATCGGGATTGCCAGCCAGCCGGTGCAGTATCAGGACGAGCGGCACTTCGACGACACATCCAACCGTGACGCGCGCTTCCACATGCTGCGGGTCGAGCGGCTGGTGGGCGGCAAGAATGAGCTGTCGGCCTACTACGGCGTGTACGAACGCAGCGCCGCGCATTACCTCGACGCGGACGGCGATGAAACCCGCCACCTGTTCGACGCACGCCTGGGCGGTGCGGCCCTGGGGTTCGACTGGGACATCGAAGCCATGCTGCAAAGCGGCTCGGTGGGCAGCAAGGATATTCGCGCCTGGGCCGGCGGCAGCCGCACGGGGTACACCTTCGAGAGCCTGGCGTGGAAGCCGCGCATCGGCCTGCAGCTGGACATTGCCTCGGGCGACCGCAAGACCGGGGACGGCACCGTCGGCACGTTCAACCCGCTGTTCCCCAACGGCTACTATTTTTCCCTGGCCGGCTATACGGGCTACAGCAACCTGATCCACGTCAAACCGTCGATCACCGTCAAGCCCATCGACAAGCTCAGCGTGCAGACCGCCGTCGGCCTGCTGTGGCGCCAGACCACCAGCGACGCGGTGTACACCCAGCCGAACCTGCCGGTCGCCGGCACCGCAGGACAGGGGGAACGCTGGACCGGTGCCTATGGTCAGCTGCGTACCGACTATGTGTTTACGCCGAACCTCACCGGCGCGGTTGAAGCGGTGCACTACGCGGTCGGCCGCACCTTGCGCGATGCCGGCGGCGATGACAGCAATTACCTGGGGGTCGAGCTCAAGTTCAGTTGGTGACCCCAGGCAAGCACACCCGTACAAGCCCCCGGCCCGGTTTCGGGCAATAGTGAGGCTGGTTTTTCAGTCCCTCAATCAAGGAGTTTTCCATGAGCACATTCGTTGCCAAAGACGGTACCCAGATCTACTTCAAGGATTGGGGCAGCGGTAAGCCCGTGCTGTTCAGCCACGGCTGGCCGCTGGATGCCGACATGTGGGAATACCAGATGGAATACCTCAGCAGCCGTGGCTTTCGCACCATCGCGTTCGACCGCCGTGGCTTTGGCCGCTCGGACCAGCCCTGGACCGGCAACGACTACGACACCTTCGCCGACGACATCGCGCAGTTGATCGAACACCTGGACCTCAAGGACGTGACCCTGGTGGGCTTCTCCATGGGCGGCGGCGACGTCGCCCGCTACATCGCACGCCACGGCAGTGCACGCGTGGCCGGCCTGGTGCTGCTGGGCGCAGTGACGCCGATCTTCGGCCAGAAGCCCGATTACCCCCAGGGCGTGCCGACCGAAGTGTTCGACGGCATCAAGGCCGGGTTGCTGAAAGACCGTGCGCAGTTCATCGCTGACTTCAACACGCCGTTCTTCGGCATCAACAAGGGCCAGGTCGTTTCCGAAGGTACGCTGACCCAGACCCTGCAGATCGCCATGCTGGCGTCCCTCAAGTCGACCGTGGATTGCGTCACCGCCTTCTCCGAGACCGACTTCCGCCCGGACATGGCCAGGATCGACGTGCCGACCCTGGTGATCCACGGTGACGGCGACCAGATCGTGCCGTTCGAGACCACCGGCAAGGTGGCGGCCGAGATGATCAAGGGCGCCGAACTGAAGGTGTACAAGGATGCGCCCCACGGTTTTGCCGTGACCCACGCTCAGGCCCTGAACGAAGACCTGCTGGCGTTCCTGCAGCGCTGAAACACCCGCTCCTTTGGCCGGCACGCCACTCCCCCTGTAGGAGCGAGCTTGCTCGCGAAGATCGTCAACGATGACGCAGTAAATCAGATTTCACGCGTCGCTCTAGAGTTCTTCGCGAGCAAGCTCGCTCCTACAGGGGTTGGTTTACCCGGCCTTTTTTTCCAGTGCCAGGCGCCCTGGTCCGGCAATCAGGATGCTGGTGAAAATGATCAACAGCAGCCAGCCGAATTGCCCTTCCAGCAGCGTCCACTCCGGATGCACCACCACCATCGCAATCAACAGCACCGCCAGAATCGGCAGGCACGCCAGGCGCACCAGCACCCCGGCGATGATCAGCAGCGGGCACAGCACTTCGGCGAAGATCGCCAGCAGCAAGGTGACATGGGCGCCGAGGTGAAACGGGTCTTCGATCAGCTTCAACTGCTCGCTGTAGTTGAGCAACTTGGGCAAGCCATGCACCCATAGCAGGAACAGCGCCCCGCTGCCTCGCAGAAACAACAGCCCCAGGTCCTGGTGTCTTGATTCGTTCATATGCGCTCCGGTGGGTTGACACGTTATCGACCTCGATTGTGTCCACAGAGCGGTACGCACGCTTGCAACCGTGTGCTGACCTCACTCCCCGGTGCCGGCAAACCCCGCGACGATTTCATCGATCACCGCCCGCACCCGTGCGGTGTGGCGCAGGTCGGCGTGGGTCACCAGCCAGACGTCGTAGGGCAACGGCCGCGTGCGCTCCGGCCACAGGCGCACCAGCCCGTCGCGCTCGCCGGTGAGGATCGGGATTTCGCCGATGCCGATCCCGGCGGCGATGGAGCGGCGCACCAACAGGCTGGAACTCAGGGCGGCGACGATGCGCCCACGGCCCAGGGGTTCCGAGACCAGGGTCATGTCCTTCTGGGTTTGCAGGTACGGTTGATAGACCACAAGATCATGCCCTTCAAACAGGCTGCCCGGCTCCGGCGTACCCTGGCGATCGATATAGGCCTGGGACGCAAACAACCCCACCGGCCAGCGCGCGAGACGCCGGGCGATCAGGTCGGGGCTGTCCGGGCGGGTGTTGCGCACGGCGATGTCGGTCTCGCGTTTGGCCAGGCTCAGGAACTGGGTAGACGCGTCGAGCTGCACGCGCACATCCGGGTGCTGGACGTGCAGGCGCGCAATCGCCGGGATCAGGAAGTCGATGGCCAGGGAGTCGGTGGTGCTGACCCGTACGGTGCCGGTCAGGCGGTCATCCAGGCCCTGGATCTGGCGCTCCAGTTCCAGGGCCGAGCGTTCCATTTTTTCCACCGAGTGCAGGGCGGCCTCGCCGACGGCGGTCAGGGCGTAGCCTTCGGAGGTGCGCAGGAACAGCGTGGCACCCAGGGACTTTTCCAGGGCGTTGACCCGCCGCCCGACTGTGGCCTGGTCGACCCCCAATACCCGTGCGGCCCCGCGCAACGTCGACTCGCGGCAAACCGCCAGGAACACCCGTGCATCATCCCAATTCATGCGGTCTCCTTATGCTGCATATCTGCATCACAGCGACGTGTATTCGCTGCATTATTGCATCCAAAAACCTGGATATGCTGGGCACCAGAGAAAAATACCCAGGACCGCCATCATGTTCGACACTCACGCCCCACCCCGCCGCTCCGTGTGGCTGCCGATCTTCGCCGGCCTGTGCGCCAGCCTGGTCAGCATCGGCCTGGCACGCTTTGCGTACACGCCGTTGATTCCGTCGCTGATCCAGGCCCACTGGTTCAGCGCCAATGACGTGGTATACCTCGGTGCCGCCAACCTGGTGGGTTACCTGATCGGCGCGCTGATCGGGCGGCCCATTGCCCAGCGCACCTCGAACAGGACCGCGCTGCGCATCATGATGGTGACGGTGACCCTGGCGTTCTTCGCCTGTGGCTTCCCGCTGTCGGTGGTGTGGTTCTTCGCTTGGCGCCTGCTGTCGGGGATTGCCGGTGGCGCAATCATGGTGCTGGTGGCGGCGACCGTGTTGCCCCATGTACCGGCTGCACGCCGGGGCCTGGCCAGTGGCGCGATCTTCCTCGGCATCGGCCTGGGCATCGCCGGTTCCGGCACGCTGGTGCCGCCGCTGCTGAGCCTGGGCTTGCAGCAGACCTGGTTCGGCCTCGGCCTGCTGGCCGTGGTGTTGACCGCCGCCAGCTGGTTCGCCTGGCCGGCGGGCACGCTGCATGAAGACGCGCCGCCATCCGGCGCAGCCGTAGCAACGCCTTCCGGCGTGTACCTGCTGTTCGCCCAATACGCCTTTATGGCCGCGGGGCTGGTACCGGCGATGGTGTTCCTGGTGGATTACGTGGCCCGTGGCCTGGGGGCCGGGGCGCATATCGGCGCGATGATCTGGGTGATGTACGGCCTGGGGTCGATTGTCGGGCCGGTCACCTACGGGTTCCTGGCAGACAAACTGGGGGCGCGCTTGAGCATCCGCGTGGTGCTGGTGGTGCAGGCAATTGCCGTCGGTGCGTTGCCGTTTGCCGGCTCGTTGACTGGCCTGGCGGTCCTCGCGGTGATCCTCGGTTCTTTCCCGCCGGGCATCGTGCCGTTGGCGCTGGCGCGGGTGCACGAACTGCTCCCCGACCATCATCAGCAGCAGGTTGCGTGGAGCCGTGCCACGGTGTCCTTTGCGACTTTCCAGGCACTCTCGGGGTTTGCCTATTCCGCCCTGTTCAACGTCAGCGGAGGCCAGCATGCGCTGTTGTTCCTGATCGCCGCCGGGGCGATAGTGGTCGCCCTGGCCCTGGAACCGGGCATGCGCCTGCTGAACCGTCGACCGTCCGACGCGGTCCCACCCCATACGCTCATCGCTGCAGGTAATCTGAAATGACGCTTCCCAAAGAAATGACCCTGATCGAAATCACCACCCCCGGTGGCCCCGAGGTGCTGCAACCACGCCGGGCAGATGTACCGGTGGCGGGCCCCGGCGAGATCCTGATTCGCGTGCATGCGGCCGGTGTGAATCGCCCCGACGCCCTGCAACGCGCCGGCAAGTACCCGATGAAACCCGGCATGAACCCGCTGCCTGGCCTGGAAGTGGCGGGCGAAGTTGCCGCGCTGGGCGACGGCGTGAGCGAATTCGCCGTGGGCGATAAGGTCTGTGCCCTGACCAATGGCGGCGGCTATGCGCAGTTCTGCACGGTGCCCGCCAGCCAGGCGCTGCCGATTCCTGAAGGCATGGACTGGATTCAAGCCGCTGCCGTGCCGGAAACCTTCTTCACCGTGTGGGCCAACCTGTTCGGCCTCGGCGATGCCCACACCGGCCAGAGCGTGCTGATCCACGGCGGCACCAGCGGCATCGGTACGACCGCGCTGATGCTGTGCCGCGAATTCGGCATCCAGGCCTTCGCCACTGCCGGCAGCGCCGACAAATGCGCAGCCATCGCCCAACTGGGCGGCGAGCCGATCAATTATCGCGAGCAGGATTTTGCCGAGGTCATTGCGCAACAGACCAACGGCCAGGGTGTGGATGTGATCCTCGACATCATGGGCGGCTCGTATCTGAACAACAACCTCAAGGCCCTGGCCATGGACGGGCACCTGGTGATGCTGGGTTTCCTCGGCGGCGCCAAGGCCAACGACGTCGACCTGTTGAGCATCCTCGGCAAGCGCGCGGTGATTACCGGCTCACTGTTGCGTGCGCGCAGCAAGGATGAAAAAGCCGCGATTGCCGAACAGTTGCGCGAGTACATCTGGCCGGTACTGGAGGCCGGGCGTTGCCTGCCGATCATCGACAAGGTCTACGAATACACCGACGCCGCCCAGGCCCATGCGCGGATGGAAGGTGGGGACCATATCGGCAAGATTGTGTTGCGGGTAGAGTAACCAGCAGGCAACACAAAGCAAATGTGTGAGGCGCAAGCAGCAACCTGTAATGAGCGGGCTTGCTGTGGTGAGCGGGCTTGCCCCGCGCTGGGCTGCGCAGCAGCCCCAATAAGAGCGCTGCAGTGTGTCAGGCAGCTCCGGGGCTATGTTTGGGGCTGCTTCGCAACCCAGCGCGGGGCAAGCCCGCTCACCACAGTGATAGTGTCCCTTCTTAAATGGCTGGCATCAGGGCAAGCCCCCCCACATTGACCGCGTTCTTACTCGGAGTAAGTGGGGTAGTCGATGTAGCCCACCTCACCGCCACCATACATCCCCTCTTCCCGCAGCGGGTTCAACGGCCAGCCCTTGAATAGCCGTTGCGGCAGGTCCGGGTTGGCAATGAACGGCCGTCCGAACGCAATCAAATCCGCCAGCCCGGCGTCCACCAGTTTCGCGCCGCGTTCAGCGGTGTAGCGACCGGCGTAGATAATGCGACCGCTGAAGGTGCTGCGCACGGCTTCACGGAAGCTGTCGGGCAGCACGGGGGCGTTGTCCCAGTCCGCTTCGGCGATGGACACGTAGGCGATGCCCGACTGTTCCAGCACCTTGATCGCTTCGATGTAGGTGTGGTGCGGGTCTTCTTCCACCAGGCCGATGTACACACGGTCCTGGTCGGTGCCGCTGAACAACGGCGAAAACCGCACGCCCAGGCGCTCCGGCCCGACCACCTTGCTGACGGCTTCGACGATCTCGCGCAAAAAGCGCAGGCGATTGTGCAGCGAACCACCGTACTCATCGTCGCGCTGGTTGGCATGGGCCGAAATGAACTGGTTGACCAGGTAACCGTTGGCCGAATGAATTTCCACGCCGTCAAACCCGGCGTCCAGGGCATTGCGTGCGGCCTGGGCGTAGTGCCCGACCAATTCTTCAATCTCGAGCACGCTCAAGGCGCGAGGCACCGGCGGTTGCTTCAATTCACCCGTGCCAGGCCCGGTCTCGATAAAGGCCTTGGCTTGCTGGGCTTGAATAGCCGACGGTGCCACCGGTGCGGCGCCGTCAGGCTGCAAGGCGTTATGGGACACACGGCCCACATGCCACAACTGGGCAAAGATCACCCCGCCTTCGGCATGCACCGCGTCGGTGACCTTGCGCCAGCCGTCAATCTGCGCCGGGGTGTAGATGCCCGGCGTCCAGGCATAGCCCTGGCCACGGGGTTCGATCTGCGTGCCTTCGCTGACCATGAAACCGGCCGTAGCGCGCTGGCGGTAATACTCGGCCATCAGGTCGGTGGCGATATCGCCGGGCTGGGCGCTGCGCTGGCGTGTCAACGGTGGCAGCACGATACGGTTGTTCAAGGTGTGATGACCCAGTTTGACCGGGGTACTTAAAACGCTGTTAGTCATTGAGGTATTCCAAATTCGAGACGAGCAAACCCATTGGCGACTGTTGCAAGTCGCCAATGAGTGAAAGGGTTAATTAACTTACGCGGTGAGTTTGAGCAGCGCCTTGGCCACGTCACTGGAGCTGGCAGGGTTCTGCCCAGTGATCAGCAAACCATCTTCGAGCACGAAGGATTGCCAGTCGGCGCCCTTCTGATAGTTGCCGCCCAGTGCCTTGAAATCATCTTCAATCAGGAACGGCACCACCTCGGTCAGGCCCACCGCCGCTTCTTCCGAGTTGGAGAAGCCGGTGACGCGACGGCCCTTGACCAGCGGCTCGCCATTGACCGCCTTGACGTGGCGCAAGGCGCCCGGTGCGTGGCAGACAAAGCCGATGGGCTTGCCGGCACGCTCGAAGGACTCAATCAGGGCAATGGACACCGGCGACTCTGCCAGGTCCCACAGCGGGCCGTGGCCGCCTGGGTAGAACACGGTGTCGAAGTCGTCAGCGTTGACCGTGTCCAGCTTGACCGTGCTGGCCAGGGCCTCTTGCGCGGCAGGGTCGGCGGCAAAGCGGCGAGTCTGCTCGGTTTGCGCGTCGGGCGCGTCACTCACCGGGTCCAGGGGCGGCTGGCCACCGGCCGGGGACGCCAGCACCAGTTCGGCGCCCGCGTCCTTGAACACGTAATAGGGTGCGGCAAATTCTTCGAGCCAGAAGCCGGTCTTGCGGCCGGTGTCGCCAAGCTGGTCGTGAGAGGTCAGTACCATTAATACTTTCATTTTCCAGTGCCTCGATCAGTGAATGTCAGTGTGTCCAGGGCAACCCAACAGCTGTCGGGTCAGCAGCAACGCCTCCTCGAAAGGCGCGGATGTCCGGGTGATCTTGCTCATCACGCTGGTCCCCAGCCACAGCGCGTACAGGCGCCGGGCCAGGCTTGCAGGGGCTTGGTCGACGGTCAGGGAACCGTCCTCAAGGCCGCGCTGTATGGCGATGGCGAGTAAATCGATGGTGCGCGACGTGCCACGTTCCAGCGCCAGGCGCATGGGCTCTGAAAGGTCTGACACCTCCGCACCCAGTTTGACGGCAAGGCATTTGCCCGCATCGGTGCAGCCGGTCTGATTGTCGATCCAGGCCTGCCAATAACGCATCAACTTGGCGTGCTGGGATAAACCGGGTTGGTCGAACAGTTGCTGCATGCCGTGCACGTAGTTGTCGAAGTAGGTGTCGAGCAACACGACACCGAAGCCATCCTTGGAGTTGAAGTAGTGATAGAACGACCCTTTAGGCACCTCGGCGGCTTGCAGTATTTCGTTCAAGCCCACCGCAGAAAAACCTTTGCGGCCGACAATCAATTGCGCCGTGTCGAGAATGGTCTGCCGTGCACTTTTAGTTTCGCTGCTCATGCTTCACTCCGTCCGATTAGACCAGTCGTCTAGTTCGTTGAGGGAATGTTAGGGGCCGCGCCAACCCCTCACAATGTCATATGCGCAAGGATTCCGGACATGACCCGAAGTCGGTTGCCGTTTTCCCGGCAGCCGCCGACAATCCACCCTCCCACGCCCCTGGAGACATGCGATGCACAGCGTTGCGCTGATGGTTTACCCGAACTTCCAATCCCTGAGCCTCAGCCTGGGCTCGGTGTTCGAGTGCGCGAACCTGCTGCGCGGTGAACCTGCCTATGAGTTTCACCTGGTGTCGGAAAGCGGCGGCGCCGTGATGACGTCCCAGGGCTTCTCGGTGAACACCTCGCCCCTGCGGCCCCAAGGCTATGACACGCTGATCGTCAGCGGTTACCTGGAGTTTCGCCTGCCCGAGGCCAACCTGCTGGCACTGGTCAAGGCCGCCTCGGCTCAATCGCGGCGTGTCGCCTCGTTGTGCATGGGCATCTTCGTGCTGGCCGAGGCCGGTTTGCTCGACGGCAAGCGCACCACCACCCACTGGATCCACGCGCCGGCCTTTCGCAAGCGCTACCCGGACATCCGCCTGGAAGAAGACAAGCTGTTCATCGTCGACGGCCAGGTATGGACCGGCGCCGGCATGAGTGCCGGGGTGGACATGGCGCTGGCCATGGTGGAGAACGACCTGGGCAGCGACCTCGCCCGGCGCATTGCGCGCAAGCTGGTGATCGCCCAGCGCCGGGGCAGCGAGCAATCGCAGTTGTCTGCACTGTTGGAGCTGGACCCCAAGTCCGACCGCGTGCAACTGGCCCTGGCCTACGCCCGCGAAAACCTCACCCATGACCTGTCGGTGGACGCCCTGGCCGAGGTGGCCCGGCTGAGCCCACGTCAATTCAGCCGGGTATTTCGCGAAGAAACCGGGCAGACGCCGGCCAAGGCCATCGAATCCCTGCGGGTGGAAGCCGCACGGGCGATGATGGAAACCAGCCGTCACCCGGTGGAAGTGGTGGCCCGCGAAACAGGTTTCGGTGATCGCGAGCGCATGCGCCAGGCGTTTCTAAGGGCGTTCGGGCAGCCGCCCCAGGCGATGCAGCACACCTTTAATGCAACACCGCCCGCGTAACCAGGTAACTCATCAACTGCGGGTCATCCGCCAGTTCAAGGGCCTGCACCGGGCGCGGCAGGTTATCCAGCACCGTACGCCAGAACGCCTGGGACACTTCGTCCTGGTCATAAAACCGCACCAGCCAATCCGCCTCGCCGCTGCACAACACCTGGGTGGCGATGGCGCGGCCGATGCCTTTGCGACGATAACGCTTGAGGATAAACAGGTCGGCCAGTTCCAGGGCGTCGACACCCGGCAACTCGCTGCCCTCGATCAGCAGGAAGCCGGCGATATAACCGTCCACCAGCAACAGGTTGGCGCTCCAGTGCGGGTCTTGCCAGTAGCGGTTCAGGTGCTGGTCATGGATGTAGAAACGGCCGTCCGCCTCGACATCTTCCTGCTCCCAGTCCGACGATTCATAGGCGTAGTACTGGTAGAGATTGCGGATCAGCTCGGCTTCTTCGGGGCCGGTCTGGATCAATTCCACGGTGGTTTCAGGCATGGGGCTCTCGGTCAAAAAACGCAGGGCGCCATTGTTCACAAAACCTCGGCGCAGTCCAATAGCTCCGCGAACCTTTCTACTTGCTGAACCGATTGCAAATAGCGGCGAGCCCTGCCGAAGCGCTGAAACATTTCGAATAAACTCCGCCGGCTCGCCACTTTTTCAAGGACACGCACTTTGACCAACGTCTGTACCGCCGGCCTGGATGTGGGCTTCGCCTCCCTGGATTACCTGCAGATCTTTATCCTGGGCGTGATCCAGGGCATTACCGAATTGTTGCCGGTCTCCTCCACCGCCCATATGCGTGTGGTGCCCGCCCTGCTCGGCTGGCAAGACCCCGGCTCGGCGTTTTCGGCGGCCATGCAGCTTGCGGCACTGGCGGCGGTGGTCAGTTACTTCTGGCGCGATGTGCGCCAAGTGACCACGGGCAGCATCGGCGCGGTGCGCCGGGGCGACTACAACGATCCATGGTTCAAGCTCGCGGTGGCGATTGTGTTGGCGACCATTCCGATCGGGATCGCCGGCCTGGCCTTGTCGTCGACCCTGAACGCCTGCAATTCGCCGTTGCGCGGGCTGCTGGTGATCGGTATTTCCTGCGTGGTAATGGCGGTGCTGCTGGCGGCGGCCGAGCTGCGTGCCCGGCATACCCGCGAGGTCAGCCAGATGCGTCTGCGGGATGCGCTGATCGTCGGGGTCGCGCAGATCGGCGCGTTGATTCCGGGCGTATCGCGTTCCGGCTCGACCCTCACCGCGGCCCTGTTCCTCAACTTCAAACGCGAAGAAGCCGCGCGCTTTTCCTTCCTGCTGGGCCTGCCCGCCATCGCCCTCGCCGGTTTGAAGGAGCTGTGGGTGCTGCTGCATGCCGATATGCCCGCCCATGCCTGGCCGCATTTGTTGTTCGGGCTGGTGGTGGCCAGCGTCTCGGCGTTCTTCGCGATCTGGGGCCTGATGAAGTTCCTCGAGCGTTTCTCCACCTGGCCGTTTGTGATCTATCGTGCGCTGCTGGGGGTGTTCCTGATTGTGTCGGTCAGTACCGGGTTGCTGGGTTGATATAACACCCCGTCTCAACCCGGCATCAATCTCATGTGGGAGGGGGCTTGCCCCCTCCCACATTTGAACTGCCTTGCCTTATAGCCCGCCCGTACGCTCCGCCAGTGCTTCGAGCAGGTCGGCCGATGGCACGAAAAACAACCCGCCGGTGACCGCCGTGCTGAAGTCGAGCAAGCGGTCGTAGTTGCCTGCCGGGCGGCCGACGAACATGTTTTCCAGCATCTGCTCCAGCGGCTGCGGCGAGCGTGCGTAGCCGATGAAATAGGTGCCGAACTCCCCGGCACCGGGGCGGCCGAAGGGCATGTTGTCGCGCAGGATTTTCACTTCTTCGCCGTTCTCGTCGGTGATCACGGTCAGGGCGCTGTGGGCATTGCTCGGCTTGGCGTCTTCGCCTAACTCGATATCAGCCAGCTTGGTACGCCCGATCACCTTCTCCTGGGCTTCGACCGTCAGGCCGTTCCAGGCGGTCATGTTGTGCAGGTACTTCTGCACCAGCACGTAGCTGCCGCCTTCGAATCCGGGGTCTTCGTCGCCAACGATAGTGAAGCCCACGGCCTTGCGCCCCACCGGGTTCTCGGTGCCGTCGACAAAGCCGATGATGCTGCGCATGTCGAAGTAGCGGAAACCCTGGACTTCATCCACCACCTTCACGTTATCGCCCAGGACGGTCATCAGTTGGGTGGCGAGTTCAAAGCACAGGTCCATCTGCTCGGCGCGGATATGCAGGAGGATGTCGCCAGGCGTCGACACCGCCATGCGCCCTTCCACACCGAACTCGCGAAACGGGTGCAACGCCGCCGGGCGCGGTGCGCCGAACAAGCGGTCCCAGGCCTGCGAGCCAAAGCCGCAGACGCAGGTGAGGTTGCCCGCCGGCACGCGCTTGCCCACCGAACGCACCAGCCCGGCGATGTCTGCGCACCAGGCGCGCACGCTGTCTTCACTGCCGGGGACGATGGTGGCGACCATAAAGATCGCGCTGCTGGTGATCGGGTGGCAGACGGACTGCGGTTCAAGAGGCGGCTGAACGGAGGAAGTCGGCATGGGGCAAATCCAGGCTAAGGGCGGGAGTGAACCCGCGCAGGTTAGCAGATCATTTCCGGCACGCCTGCCACACGTCGCGAATCAACGCCTTGAGCTGCAACGCCTCGGCCCAGCGATCACTGATTTCACGCCCATCGGCGCCGGTGATGGCATAGGGCGGCGGGCCCAGTTCGCAGGTGAAGGACAGGCTGTGCGGGGTCTCGGGGCGGGCCAGCCAGTCTTCGATCCCGTAACGCCACCACGCGGTAAAGCGCTGCACCCAGGCCTGGTGCTGGGGGAACGCCAGCGACACCTGCACCTGTTCGCTGCTGGCCACACGGCCATGAAAGCCCCAGCTGTGGCGCAGGATCGTGCGGATCTGCTCGTCGTCTTCGGCGGCGCCGGGCTCGGGCAGCTCGCGGCCGACCACGTAGTGAGACAGGTCGGCCAGCAGCTTCAAATCGGGCATCTGCGCCAGCAGGTCAAGGGTGAACAGCAGGTCGTTGGTCAGGCGATAGCGGTGGGTTTCCAGCAGCACCGGAAAATCCACCTGCTCGGCCAGGCGCTGCCAGCCTTCGATCAAGCGGGCGGCTTCGGTTTGGGTGCGCGGGCGCACATCGGCTTGCAGGGTGAGGTGGTGGCAGCCGTGGCGGCTGATCACATCCAGTGCCGCCGCCAGGTCGTCGACGCTTTGCGGGAACAACTGGCCTTCGATCTCCAGGCCCCGCGCCGTGGCGGCTGCGTGCAGGCGCGCGACATCGGCGGCGTGCCAGTAGTGATCGGTAATGCCGTCGAAACCGGCGGCCTTGATGCGGTCGAGTTGGGCCTCCAGGGGGCCGGGCTCGGTGTGCATCGCCCAGAGGGATTGGAATACCAGGAATTGGCGCATATCAGCCTCGCAGCAGGTGTTTGAGGGACACGTCAGGGTCGGCCAGGCTGGCCGCGTTCAGGGCAATGCGCGCGCTGATCAGGCGTTCGCACAGCTTGATGTCCTTGGCCACGCTATTGCCGGGGCCCCAGCCGCAGGCGCCTTGCAAGCGCTGGTCGGCGTCGAGGTAGAACAGCAACAGACCCGCGCCCGGCAAGGCACGGCTGACGGTCAGCGGCGTGATCACGCCCACGGTCTGCAAGCCCCAGTCGTACTGGTCGGACCAGAAGCCGGGCAGCGCTTCGAACGGCTCATCACGCCCGAGCATGTTCAGTGCGGCATGCCGCCCTTGGGCCTCGGCATTGCGCCAGGTTTCCTGGCGCTGGTACTCGCCGCCGAGGCGAAACTCGCACACGTCACCTGCCGCGTAGATGTCCGGCGCGCTGGTGCGCAGGTGCGCGTCGACGCGAATGCCCTGCCCCACCTCCAGCCCCGCCGCCACGGCCAGCTCGATATTCGGTTGCATGCCGATGCCGACCACCACCAGGTCGCAGGGCAGTAACTGCCCGTCCACCAGTTGCACCGCCTCTGCATGGATCGACTCCAACGCCACATTCAAGCGCACGTCGACACCCTGTTGGCGATGCGCCTGCAGCAGCGCCTCGGAGATGACCGGCGCCAGCACCCGGCCCGCCAAGCGCGGCCCGGCTTCGAGCACCGTCACCTCGCAGCCCAGGCCACGAGCGGTCGCCGCGACTTCCAGGCCGATAAACCCACCGCCGACAATCACCAGCCGCGCTCCGGGCCGCAACGCGGATTTCAGCGCCAGCGCTTCATCGTGGGTGCGCAGGTACAACACGTTGGCCTGCGCCTGGGGCAGACGCCGCGCCCTGCCCCCGGTGGCCAGCAACAGGCCGGCGTAGGACAGCCACTGGCCGTCGGCCAATTGCAGGCGGTGCTGCGGCGGGTCCAGTTCGCGGACCGGGTTACCGGCGATATGTTCGATGCCCAACTCGGCGAGCCGGGCGCTGTCGCACAGGCTGCAGCCGGCCAGGTCCATGCTGCCTTGCAACAGGCCCTTGGAAAGGGGCGGCCGCTCGTAGGGCACGTACGGTTCGTCGCCGATCAGGATCAGGCGCCCGCTGTAGCCTTCCTCGCGCAGGGTCAGTGCCGCGCGGCCACCGGCATGGCCGGCGCCGACGATGATCAGGGCTGCGTCCATCATCAAGCCGTGACGGCGAGCAACACCCGCCCCGCTTCGACCCGTACCGGGTAGGTCTTGAGGTTGACGCACACCGGCGCGCCCAGGGCCTTGCCCGAGCGGTAATCGAAGCGCCCGTTGTGCTTGGGGCACTCGATCACATGGTCCATCACCAGGCCGTCGGCGAGGTGGATTTTCTCGTGGGTGCACAGGCCGGCGGTGGCGAAAAACTCATTGTCCGCCGAGCGGAACACCGCGTAGGTGTGCGCCCCGTGGTCGAAGCGCAGCACGTCTTCCGCGTCTATTTCGCCCACGGCGCAGACGTCGATCCATTGATCGTTCATGGCGTTTTCTCTTGTTCTTGGGTGGGATTCAGCCGGCAGTGGCTTCTGCATGCATCGAGGCCCTGGCGGCCGGTTCAGCGCTGGGGCGGATGGGACGCTGGACGAAGTAAGTCGGATCGCTGCGCTGCTTCCAGATCGTCGGAAGGATCTCCTTGTACGCCTCGAACAGGTTGGCGTACGGCGGCGGGCAGTCGCTGCGGATCTCTTCGTGCAATTGCGCCAAGGCGTGGTACGGCACCATCGGGTACATGTGGTGTTCGAGGTGGTAGTTCATGTCCATGTAGATAAAGCGCAGCACGCGGTTCATGTAGATGGTGCGGCAGTTGCTGCGGTGGTCGAGCACATCTTCGGCCAGGCCCACATGCTGGGTGAGGCCGAACACGTAGCCGAGCCAGGCGCCGTAGATACTTGGCAGCCCAACCAGCATCAGCGGCAACCAGCTGTGCAGGTACAACGCGGTGCCGATCACCAGCGCATAAATACCGACCCAGATACGCGCGGCGCGGAACACCTTGGGCCACTCGGATTCGGGGATGAAATCCGCCTCCTGGGCACTCATCTGGCCGATGGCATGGCGCGCCACACCGCTGAAGGTCTTCCAGGCCAGGGGCAGGTTGAACAGGCTGAGAAACATCATCGGCAGGCTCGGCGGGCGTGGCTCGACGATCTCCGGGTCGCGGCCGACGACGATGGTGTCGGTGTGGTGTCGGGCATGGCTCCAGCGCCACACGTGGGGTTCGAAGATGCACATGAAGCTTGCGACCTGGTACAGCACGTCGTTCATCCAGCGGGTCTTGAACGCGGTGCCGTGGCCGGTTTCGTGCCAGCGCGGGTTGGACGCGGTGCCGTACAGCACGCCATAGGCGAGGAAGAACGGCACGCAGGCCCACGTGCCCCAGAACCAGTAGCCGCCGAATCCGGTGGCCAACAGCGCGGCCGCCCAAATAGCAGTGTCGAGCAAGGCCGGGCCGTCGCGGCGTTGCATCAGTTCTTTCATGCGTTTACGGGAAATCGGCGATTGGTACCAACTGGCCGAGACCAGGCCTTTTTCCGCCGCGCGGGCGGCTTCGGGGCCGGTAAGGCTGTAGTCGCGCCGAGCGGTGTGAGCGGTGTGTTCAGGCATTGTTATTGTTCTCCGCAAGCGAGAGGTTTCAGGTGCTTTGCGAAACCAACGATAGAGCGCGGCTAAATCACCCTCAAGGCCTTGAATCCATTCCCTATCAAGCTATCATCCAGGCCCAGCGGGGCTTGATAGTTTTCTATCAAGACGCTCAAGGGGGCTGTCATGAACAACAATAAACGCCCGACCATCGCCACCGTCGCCGCCCATGCGGGCCTCAGCGTGGCCACCGTCGACCGCGTGCTGAATGCGCGCGCGCCAGTCAATCCGCAAACGGCCGAGCAGGTGTTCCAGGCTGCCGAAGCGGTGGGCTATTTTGCTGCACGGTTGATCGGCCAGCGCATACGCGAACGCCGGCCCACCTATCGCTTCGGCATCCTGCTGCTGGGCACCGCCCAGGCGTTCTATGCCCACCTGGCGCAGTCGATCAGCGAGGCGGCGCAGCATCACGCCAGCGCCAACCTGACCTGCCAATTCGACTACATCCACGACCGCACACCCAGCGTCATCGTCGCGCAGATCGAACAACTGGCCGTGCAGTGTGATGCCCTCGCCGTGGTCAGCTTCGCCCACCCGCTGATCAACGCCTGCCTGGCGCAGATCCGCGAGGCCGGTGTGCCGGTGGTGGCCCTGCTTTCGGATATTCACGAGCAAGCCCTGGAACCCTATGTGGGCCAGGATAACCACGTGGTCGGGCGCACCATGGGCTGGCTGCTCGCCCGCACCTGCGGCGCACGCAAAGGCAGCGTGGGGATCCTGCTCGGCGGCCATCGCTTCCTCGGGCACCAGGCACGGGTCGAAGGCCTGCACAGCTACCTGGCCGAACACGCCCCGGGGCTCAAACCGCTGGAGCCGCTGATCAACCTGGACAACTGCGACATCACCGAAGAAGCCACCCTCGACCTGCTCACCCGCCACACCGACCTGCGCGGCCTGTGCGTGGTGGGCGGCGGCGGCGACGGCATCATCAGCGCCCTCGCGCAACTGCCCAAGCGCCCCGCGTTGTGCTGCATTTTGCAGGAGTCCACCGCGCTGTCACGCCAGGCGCTGAGCCAGGGGTTGATCGATGTGGTGATGGATTCCCAGCCCAGGCAGACGGCGAACGCGCTGGTGCAGCTGCTGGTGGAATTGCAGAGTGCCGAGGGGTTTGATCCGGGGCGGCATCGGGTGTATATCGCGCCGCAGATTGTGACGTCGGAGAACATGTGTGCCTGATACATGGAGATCAAAATGTGGGAGGGGGCTTGCCCCCGATGGCGGTGGATCAGTTAAGTAGATGTCAACTGACACTCCGCTATCGGGGCAAGGGCATCTACGCAACTTTTCAGACCCTGACAAATCTCCCTGTGGCGAGCGGGCCTGTCCCGCGCTGGGCTGCGCAGCAGCCCCAAAACCAGCCTCTACAGAGTGTCTGATACACCGCGATCTTCTTGACTGGGGCTGCTGCGCAGCCCAGCGCGGGACAAGCCCGCTCACCACGACAGCCCTATCTGTCGCGCTTTCAGCGTTGAGCCAACGTTGGGTAGATACCTATGGCTATCGGGGGCAAAACCCCTCCCACATTTCGACCCTATGCGCCGCGAAAATCTGCGGCACTCAGCCCGAGTCGACTCATCTTGTTGTACAGCCCACCTCGCGATACGTTCAGTTGCCGGGCGGCCAGGCGGATGTTGCCGCCGGTGCTTTTGAGGGCGGCGACGATGGCGTGCATTTCGTGGCTGCTCAGGTCCTGGGCGGGCTGAGGTTCGTGGTGGCGCAGCGTGGCGCGCGGTCTGGTTTCCAGGGGTAGATCGGCTGCCTGGATCAGTTCGCCCGTCGCCAGGTTGGTGGCGCGTTCGATGCTGTTTTCCAGCTCGCGCACATTGCCTGGCCAAGCGTAGGCCGAGAGCACTTCCAGCGCATCCGGGGCAAAGCCCTGCACCGCTTTACGCAGCGAACGCGCGCAGCGCGTAAGGAAGTGCCGCGCCAGCAACGGGATGTCTTCACGGCGCATGCGCAGCGGCGGTACGGTCAGGTTCAGGACGTTGAGGCGGTAGTAGAGGTCTTCACGGAACGCCCCTTCGGCCACCGCCTGGCTGAGGTTGCGGTGGGTGGCGGCGATGATCCTTACGTCCACTGGCCGTGAGCTTTTCGCGCCGACGCGGGTGATCTCGCCTTCCTGCAACACCCGCAACAGGCTGACCTGAGCATCGAAGGACATATCGCCAATCTCATCCAGAAAGATGGTGCCGCCATCCGCCAGTTCAAACTTGCCCGCCGACCCGCCCCGGGCCGAGCCGGTAAACGCACCCTCGACATGCCCGAACAGCTCGCTCTGCACCAGGTCCCGTGGGATCGCGCCGCAGTTGACCGCCACGAACGGGCCGTTGGCGCGGTCGCTGGCGTTGTGGATGGCCTGGGCGAACAGCTCCTTGCCGGTGCCGCTTTCGCCGAGGATCAGGGTGGTGGATTCACTGCGACTGGCGATGCGTCCCAGGTGCAGCGCGTCCTGGATCGCCCGCGACGTGCCCTGGATGGTGTCGAAGGTGTAGCGCGCCTGGGTGCTGATGATGCGCCGGGTGATTTCACGGATGCGGCGGTTCTCGCGCAGGGACACGATCACCCCGCCCTGCTCCAGCGGGCACACCGAGACCAGGCAGGCGAGCTGGCTGCGGTCGTGCAGGTGGAAGGTGCAATCGAGGTCACGCACCGGCTCACCGCCGCGCAAAAGCATGGCGTCACTCAATTCACTGCGGCCCAGGCGCTGGAAGGGGCTGCCGATCAGCTCCAGCCCCACCCCGAACAGTTGCCGGGCATAACGGTTGAGCGCCTTGATGCAGCCACGCTCATCGAGCACCACCAGGCCTTCGTTAAGCACTTCGAGCACGGTTTGCTGCTCTTCCAACAGCGCTTGCAGGGCCATCTGGCGGGAGACCGCTTCGGCAGCCGCTTGCACGGTGCCGAGGGTGTGAAAATGAAACCAGCCGGGTTCGGCGGTGAGGGTCAGCATCGCCAGGGTCTGGCCCTGGGCATTCCTGATCGGCGCGGCGGCGCAGTGCATGCGGCGTTGACGCAGGCCGCGGCCGAAGTTCTCCTCGGCCAGCACGTACACCAGGCGGTCTTCGGCCAGGGCCAGGCCGGTGCAGTTGGTGCCCTGGACCGATTCGAGCAGGCGGCTGCCGACGGGTGTGATGTCCAGCCCGCAGAAATACAGGGTGGTGCCCTCGGCGTCGGTGAGGTTGATATGCCCTCGCGGGTTATAGGCCAGCAAACCATGCATGACCTGCGCAGCGGCGGCGATCAGGACGCGGTGAGTGGCCAGGGTGGCGGAAAGGTCGTGGGGCGCCACAAAGCGGTACTGGCTGTCATCCGGGTCGATACCCGCCTCGACACTGCGGCGCCAGGAATCCCAGATCACCTGCCGCACCTCGGCCGGGCGCTGCACCTGCCCGGCGAGGCACGCGCGCCACGCCTGTTCCAGCGCAGCCACCGGGCCGTCGTTCAGCACCGCAGGCCCCAGGGCCGCCAGGTAGTCGAGGTCTTGTACGCTGAACGCCATGCTCATCGGGCGATATCCATGTTCATGTTTTTGACATGTCAGTATAGGCATGTCATCAGAATGAACACATTTTGTTTATTGTATTTTATAAAGTCTTAATTATCAGACAGTTATAAATTGGCATAACCTTTGCTCCAGCCCCTTTGCCAGCCAGGGCTGTCCTGCGGCCAACAATAAAAAGGGGTTATTTCATGAGTACACAGAACATCCGCCTGGGCTTGATCGGTGCAGGTCGCATGGGCAGCTTCCACGGCCTGACCGCTGCGCGACACATCCCCGGCGCAACCCTCGCCGCCATCGCCGACCCCACTCCCGGCCAAGCCGCACGCCTGGCGGCCGAACTGGGGGTAGCCAAGGTCTACACCGACCCGCAACAGCTGCTCGACGACCCGGACATCGACGGCGTCCTCATCGCCGCCCCCGCCCGCAGCCACGCAGAACTGGTGATCAGCGCCGCCCGCGCCGGCAAGGGGATCTTCTGCGAAAAACCCATGGCCATCACCCTCGACGAAGCCGACCGCGCCATTGCCGCCGCGGCCGATGCGCGCGTGCCGCTGCAGGTCGGTTTCAATCGGCGTTTCGCCAAGAGCTTCCGCACGGCCCACCTCGACGTGGCGGCCGGCCGCATCGGCACGCCGCAGTTGTTGCGCTCGCTGACCCGCGACCCGGCACTCAACAACCCGGCCAATTCGCCGCAATGGGTGATCTTCCTGGAAACCCTGATCCACGACTTCGACACCCTGCGCTACCTCAACCCCGGTGCCGAAGCGGTGCAGGTGTATGTGATGGCCGACGCATTGATCGCGCCGGAATACAAAAGCAAAGGTTTCCTCGACACCGCCGTGGTCGCGATCCGCTTCGACAACGGCGCCATCGCCACCGC
Organism: Pseudomonas sp. GW821-FHT09D08; assembly: GCF_059416305.1. Lineage (NCBI taxonomy): Bacteria > Pseudomonadati > Pseudomonadota > Gammaproteobacteria > Pseudomonadales > Pseudomonadaceae > Pseudomonas > Pseudomonas sp. GW821-FHT09D08. Next base: position 118,275 of record NZ_JBWKOX010000011.1, on the reverse strand, counting down.
CGAGGCCAACTTCCAGGCGGTGTACGGCTACGACGTGCGCGGCGAAGTGTTCGGCAGCGCCGGCATGCTGAGCATGGGCAGCCTCAACGACTCCGACCTGGTGCGCTACCTGGCCGAGGGCATCCAGGCCGACACCCAGCGCATGGACACCGACCTGCTGCGCGACGCCTACATCGCCGAACTCAACCACTTTGTCGACTGCCTGCGCAGCGGCGCCAAGCCCATGGCCAGCGGTGAAGACGCGCGCGCCGCCCTGGCGATCGCCCGCGCCTGTATCGAGTCGTTCGAGACCGGCAAGGCCGTGGCCGTGCAGGGAGCCCGCTGATGATCCCGTTCAAACTGGCGATCAGTGCCGAGATGGTGTTTCTCGACCTGCCCTTCGTCGAGCGCGTGAAGCGCATCCATGCACTGGGTTTCAGTGCCGAAATCTGGAACTGGACCAATAAAGACATCAGCGCCCTGGCCGCCACCGGCGCCGATTTCACCTCGATGACCGGCTATATCAGCGGCACCCTCACCGACCCCGACGGCATCCGCCAACTGCTCGACAGTGCGCGCGAATCCATCGGCGTCGCCGAGCGCCTGAACTGCCCCAGCCTCAACCTGCACGGCACCGGACTCGGTGACGGCGGCCTGCCGGTGCAGCCCGTGAGCCAGACCACCGGGCGCATGTGGCTGAGCGCGTGCAAGGCGCTGGAAAAAATCGCGCGCCTGGGCGAAGACGCCGGCCGCGTGTTCCTGCTGGAAAACCTCAACACTGAGGTCGACCACCCCGGCACCCCGTTCGCCCGTGCCGACGACACCCTGGCGCTGATCGAAGCCGTGGGCAGCCCGCACCTGAAGATGAACCTGGACCTGTACCACGCGCAGATCGGCGAAGGAAACCTGATCGAGCTGATCCAGCGCGCAGGCAGCGCCATCGGTGAAATCCAGGTGGCCGACGTGCCCGGACGCCAGGAGCCCGGCACCGGCGAAATCCACTACCCGGCCATTGCCAGGGCCCTGCACGCCATGGGTTACAACGGCGTGGTCGGCCTCGAAGGCTGGGCCAGCGGCGAAAGCGAGTTGGCCCTGGAGCGTTTCCGTCAAGCGTTCACCCTATAACAATAAAAGGAACACCCTCATGCATCGCTATTCATTGCTTGTTGCTGCGTTTTTACTGCTGTTCAGCCAATGGACCTTCGCCGCGTATCGCATCGGCGTGAGCATCGCGCGGGTCGACGATAACTTCATGACCTACGTGCGCACCGGCCTGGAAAATGCCGCCAAGCAACAGGACGTGCAGATCCAGTTCGAAGACGCCCAGGGCGACGTGGTGCGCCAGCTCAACCAGGTCGAAGGCTTTCTCAACCAGAAAGTCGACGCCGTGATCGTGCTGCCGGTGGACACCGCCGCCACCGCCAACATGACCCGCGCCGCCGTGGCGGCCAAGACGCCACTGGTGTACGTCAACCGCCACCCGGATGAGCGCACCTTGCCCAAGGGCGTGGTCACCGTGGCATCCAACGATATCGAGGCCGGGCAATTGCAGATGCGCTACCTCGCGGAAAAGCTCGGCGGCAAGGGCAATGTGGCGATCATCATGGGCGACCTCGCGCAGAACGCCACCCATGACCGCACCGAAGGCGTCAAGCAGGTGCTCAAGGACTTTCCCGGCATCAAGGTGGTGGAGCAGCAAAGCGCCGAGTGGCAACGCAACAAGGGCATGGACCTGACCAGCAACTGGCTGCTGGCCGGCACGCAGTTCGATGCGATTGTGGCCAATAACGATGAAATGGCGATTGGCGCGGCCATGGCCTTGCAACAGGCGGGCAAGGCCAAGGGCGAGATCGCGATTATCGGCATCGACGGCTTGCCCGACGGTCTGGCGGCGATCAAGCGCGGCATGCTCACCGCTTCGGTGTTCCAGGACCCCAAGGCCCAGGCCACGCAAGCGGTACAGTCGGCGATCAGGATGATCAAGGGCGAGCCGATCGAGTCCGAGGTGTGGGTACCGTTCGAGCTCATCAAGCCCGAACAGGTGGCGGTGTTCGAACAGCGCTACAAATAAATCGAAGATAAGGCGATCAAAATGGGGGAGGGGGCTTGCCCCCGATGGCAGTGGGTCAGTTGATACGTCCGTGACTGATCCACCGCTATCGGGGGCAAGCCCCCTCCCACACTTGGATCTCAATCAGTCCAGGTCACTTGCATCATGGCGCTCGGGCAACTGTTCCTCGCCCGACACCCGATTCACCCGCCGCCCACGCTGCACCGCCGGCCGCGCCTCAATCGCGTCCGCCCAGCGCTGTACGTGCTTGTACTCGTGCACCGAGAGAAACTCGGCCGCCCCATACAAGCGACCTTTGACCAACCCGCCGTACCACGGCCAGATGGCGATATCGGCGATGGTGTATTCATCCCCGGCGATGTATTCGCTCACGGCCAGGCGCTGGTCCAGCACATCCAGTTGGCGCTTGGTTTCCATGGCAAAGCGGTTGATCGGGTATTCCATTTTGCTCGGCGCATAGGCATAGAAATGCCCGAAGCCGCCGCCCAGGTAGGGCGCGCTGCCCATCTGCCAGAACAACCACGACAGGCATTCCGCGCGGGCCGCCGGCTCGGTGGGGAAGAAGGCGCCGAACTTCTCGGCCAGGTACTGCAGGATCGCGCCGGATTCGAACACGCGAATCGGCTGGGCGCCGCTGTGGTCCATCAAGGCCGGGATCTTCGAGTTCGGGTTGACCCCGACAAAGCCGCTGCCGAACTGGTCGCCGTCGCCGATCTTGATCAGCCAGGCGTCGTATTCCGCGCCGCTGTGCCCCAGGGCCAGCAGTTCCTCGAGCAGGATGGTGACCTTCTGCCCATTGGGCGTGGCCAGGGAATACAGCTGCAGCGGATGCTTGCCGACCGGCAATTGCTTTTCATGGGTGGCGCCGGCGATGGGCCGGTTGATGCTGGCGAAGGTGCCGCCGCTTTCGGTGTCCCAGGTCCAGACCTTGGGTGGGACATAGCTGGATGAATCGGTCATGCTCACTGCTCCTGAGGCGCTTGGAATGGATGAATTCAAAGCGCATCTTACCGATTGGCTCACATTCAGATACCCCACATGGCCGACAGACTTGAAGATATTCTCGCCAATCACCTGAGGGTCGTGTTCTGCGGCATCAACCCCGGCAAGGGTTCCGCCGCCCTCGGCCTGCATTTCGCCAACCGCAGCAACCGCTTCTGGCGCACCCTGCACCTGGCCGGCTTCACACCCCATGAAATCCGCCCCGAACACGGGCGTACGCTGCTGCACTACCACTGCGGCCTGACCACGTTGGTGGAACGTCCCACGGCCAGCGCGGGCGAATTGGCACGGCATGAGTTCACCCAGGCCGCGACGGGCTTCGAACACAAGATCCGCCACTGCGCGCCGCGCTTCGTGGCGTTCCTCGGCAAGCCCGGCTACAGCGCGTTGAGCGGCCAACGCGAGATCGCCTGGGGCTTGCAGCCAAAGATGTTGGGCGGCGCGTCAGTGTGGGTGCTGCCCAATCCCAGCGGGCGCAACCTGGCGTTCAGCCTGGAGCAGTTGGTGCAGGCGTATCAACAATTGCGCCGGGCGACCGAGTGCCCTTAATCTCTTGGGCTCGTCACCCTGACAGCAATGGAGGCTTCATGAAACTGATCGGCATGCTGGACTCGCCCTACGTGCGCCGCGTGGCCATTTCCCTGGACCTGTACGGGGTGGATTTCGTGCATGAACCCCTGTCCGTGTTCCGCACCTTCGACGAATTTGCGCAGATCAACCCGGTGGTCAAGGCCCCTACCCTGGTGCTGGACGACGGCACGGTATTGATGGACTCCAGCCTGATCCTGGAGTACCTGGAAACCCTGGCCCCGGCTGACAGGAAGCTGTTGCCCCAGCATCCAGCGGCACTTGCCAAGGACTTGCACGTTCTGGGACTGGCGCTGGCAGCCTGTGAGAAGAGCGTGCAGATCGTCTATGAACACAACCTGCGCCCGGCCGAGAAGCTGCATGCACCGTGGCTTGAGCGCGTGAGCGGGCAATTGCTCGCGGCCTATGGGTTGCTGGACAAGCAACTGGGCGACAGCGAAGCACTGACCCAGGCGTCGATTACGGCGGCGGTGGCCTGGTCGTTCAGCCAGTTCACCGTGGCGTCGGTGGTCAAGGCGGATGCATTTCCCAACCTGCAACGGCATGCCGAAAGGCTGGAGCAGCATCCGGCGTTCAGGCGTTACCCCATCGCCTAAGCACAGCAGTTCAAATGTGGGAGGGGGCTTGCCGCCGATAAGGGTGGATCAGTTATAGAAGTACTGCCTGAACCACCGCTATCGGGGGCAAGCCCCCTCCCACATTGATTTGGGTTGCCTGAACTGACGTGTTCGGCTCAGACCCAGCCGCCATCCACAATAAAGTTCTGCGCCGAACACATCGCCGAGGCATCGGACGCGAGAAACAGCGCCATATTGGCGATGTGTTCCGGCAGTACGCTGCCGGGCAGGCACTGGCTGCGGCTGATCAGTTCCTTGGCGGCGTCATCCACCCACATGGCCAGCTGTTTTTCGGTCATCACCCAGCCCGGCACCAGTGTGTTCACCCGGATACGGTTCGGCCCCAGTTCTCGTGCCAGCGCGCGGGTCATGCCGTGGGCGGCGGCCTTGCTGGCGGCGTACACCGGGTAGCCGGCGGAGGCCATCATCCAGCCTACGGAGCCGAGGTTGATGATCGAACCGCTGCCGGCGCGTTTCATCATCGGCACCACGGCCTTGGCGGCAAAGAAGGCGTGTTTGAGGTTGACCGAGATCAGCTTGTCGAAGGTTTCCGAATCGACTTCTTCCAGGGTGTGGCGCACGTCATTGGCGGCGTTGTTCACCAGTACGCTGATCGGCCCCAGGGAATGCTCGAAGCGCCCTATCGCCGCCTTGTAGGCGATTTCATCGGTGATGTCGCAGCACACGAACTCCACGGCATGCCCCTGGGAACTCAACAGCGCCGCCAGGCGTTCGCCCTGGCTTTGCGCGCGGTCCACAAAGCCGACCTTGGCACCCTGCACGGCGAAGGCGCGCACCATGAATTCGCCGATCCCCGAGGCGCCCCCGGAAATCAGTACGGTTTTGCCTTTGAGGTCGGGATAAACGGCGTGTTCAGTACTCATAAAAGGATGCCTCGATCAATTAGTCTTATTTTATTTTACGAAATCGGCTTTAAAGGCTATAAATTCGCTGTCCAACCGACAAAATATCGCTATTAGTAGAACTATTCCACTCAAAACAACAAAAGGAAGTTCGACCATGAAGCACCCTCGATACCTGCTGTCCGGCCTGGCGCTGTCCATGCTGATCGCCAGCGGCGGCGCCCAGGCGGCCGGCCTGAGCAGCGAGCAAAAACCTTTCGGTAAAACCAACGACGGCACTGCCGTCGAACAGTACATCCTGCGCAACAGCCACGGCATGCAAGCCACGGTCATCACCTATGGCGGCGTGTTGCAGTCGCTGAAAGTGCCGGACAAAAACGGCAAGGTCGACGACGTGGTGCTGGGCTTTGACGACGTGCAGGGCTATCAAGCCGGTACGGCGTTTTTCGGCGCAACCATCGGCCGCTTCGGCAATCGCCTGGCCGGCGGTGCCTTTGAACTCGATGGCAAGCGCTTCCAGGTGCCGCTCAACGACGGCCCCAACTCACTGCATGGCGGCGCCCAGGGCTTCGACAAGCAGGTGTGGAAGGCCGAGCCGGTCAAGGACAAGGACTCGGTCGGCGTGAAGCTGAGCTACCTGTCCAAGGACGGCGAGATGGGCTTTCCCGGTAATTTGAAAACCGAAGTCACCTATCGCCTCAACGACAGGAACGAACTGCACATCGACTACAAGGCCACCACCGACAAGCCGACGGTACTCAACCTCACCAATCACAGCTACTTCAACCTGGCCGGTGCGGGTAACGGCGACATCCTCAAGCACGTCGCTACATTGCATGCCAGCCATTACACGCCGGTGAATGCCACCTTGATTCCTACCGGCGAACTGGCACCGGTCAAGGGCACGCCGATGGACTTCCTCAAGCCCACCCCGATCGGCCAGCACATCAAGGAAGATCACCCGCAGCTCAAGTTTGCCGAGCCGAAACAGGGTGGGTTTGACTTCAACTGGGCGCTGGACACCAAGGGCGACGTCAAGCAACTCGCCGCCGAGGTGCATGACCCGGCGTCAGGCCGGCGCTTGCAGCTCTACACCAGCGAACCGGGCGTGCAGTTCTACACCAGCAACTTCCTGGATGGTTCGGTGAAGGGCAAAGGTGGCAAGACCTACCTGCACTGGAGTGGTTTCACCTTGGAGACCCAGCACTATCCGGATGCGCCTAACCAACCGACGTTTGCCTCGACCCGTTTGAATCCAGGGCAGACGTATACCCAGAACACCGTCTTCAAGTTCTCCGCTGATTAACCTGACATCAACCCGCTTCGGTTAACGAAGCGGGCTTTTTTTGTGGTGAGCGGGCTTGCCCCGCGCTGGGGCGCGAAGCGGCCCTGAAACCCGCGACCCGGTTCAGCCTGGAAGAATGCAGTGACTGTGTTGGGGCCGCTTCGCGCCCCAGCGCGGGGCAAGCCCGCTCACTACAACCGGCTTGTTTACCACCATCAGCGTTGTTTCATGCGGTCGATGACCACCGCCAGCAGCAGGATCGAACCACGGATCACGTATTGGTAGAAGGTGTCGATGTTCTTCAGGTTCATCGCGTTCTCGATGATCGCCAAAATCAACACCCCGGCGATCACGTGGCGAATCATGCCGATGCCGCCGCTCAGCGACACCCCGCCCAGCACGCAGGCAGAAATCACCGTCAGCTCGAAACCCTGGCCGATCATCGGCTGGCCCGAGGTCATGCGCGAAGCGAGGATCACCCCGGCCAATGCGCCGATCAGGCCGTGCACGGCGAAGATCAGGATCTTGGTGCGGTCGACATTCACCCCCGCCAGCAACGCCGCTTCCGGGTTACCGCCGATGGCCATGGTGTTGCGCCCGTAGGTGGTGTAGTTGAGCAGCCAGCCGAAAAATAGGAAGCACACGATGGTGATCAGGATCGGCACCGGCACGCCCAGCAGTTGGCCATTGCCAAAGATAAAGAACTGGTCCTGGGATACGCCCACCGCCTTGCCGTCGGCAAAGATATAGGCCAGGCCGCGCACGATCTGCATGGTCGCCAGGGTGGTGATCAACGCATTGACCCGCAGCTTGGCGATCACGATGCCGTTGATCAGCCCCACGACCAGGCCCATCAGCAGCGCCGCGCCAATGCCCAGAATGACGCTGTCGGTGTCGCGCATCACAATCGCCGCCACCACGCCGGCGCAGGCGATCACCGAGCCCACCGACAGGTCGAAGTGCCCCGACGCCAGGCAGAACAGCATGGTGCAGGCGGCAATGCCCACGGTGGAAATCGCCAGGCCCAGGCCGCGCATGTTCAACGGCGAAAGGAAGTTATCGATGAGCAAGGCGCACAGGACAAAGATGCCCACCGCCGCCAGCAGCATCGCCCAGTTGTCGAGCAGTGCGCGCATATCGAGGGGTTTGCGTGCCGTCGGCAGCGCGTTGTTTTGAGTGGTCATGGTCTTCTCTCAGTTCGCCAGGCCGCGCGGCAGGGCCAGTTGCAGCAGGTTGGATTCGGTCGCGTGTTCGCGGGTCTGTTCGCCGCGCATCGCGCCTTCGCACAGCACCAGGATGCGGTCGGAGATGCCCATCACTTCCATGAGGTCGCTGGACACCACGATCACCGCAATGCCCTGGGCCGCGAGGTTATGAATAATCTGGTAGATCTCGGCCTTGGCGCCGATGTCGATGCCGCGGGTCGGTTCGTCCAGCAGCAGGACCTTCATCGGCATCGACAGCCAGCGGCCAAGAATGGCTTTCTGCTGGTTGCCGCCGGACAGGTACATGATCTTTTGCGCGGCAGTCGGGGTTTTGACCTTCATCGCCTTGATCTGCTGGTCGGCGTTGCCCTTCTCCCAGCCATCGCGCAGCAACCAGCCGAACGAAGAGTGGGCGCCACGGGCGCTGATGTTGATGTTCTCGGCGACGCTGGACAGCGGAATGATGCCTTCCTTCTTGCGGTCCTCGGGGCACAGCAGTACACCGGCGGCGATGGCGTCGCGGGGCGAGCGCAGTTGCAGGGCCTCCCCGCATAACTCAAGGCTGCCGGCACTGGCGCGCTCCAAACCGCTGAGCAAACGGAACAACTCCGTGCGCCCTGCCCCCACCAAGCCGAACAGGCCGAGAATCTCGCCTTTGCGCACCTCAAAACTGATCGGCTCCCGCAAACCCGGGCCCAATAAACCCTCGACCTTGAGCGCCACCTCGCCGTGCTCGCGCGGGCGGTAGTCGTAGATGTCCTGGATGTCGCGACCGACCATGCAGGTCACCAACTGGTCGTGGGTCAGCGCGCTCATGTCATCGAAGGTGCGCACGTAGCGGCCGTCCTTGAACACCGTGACCGCGTTGCAGATGCGGAACACTTCTTCCATGCGGTGCGACACATAGAGCACCACTTTGCCCTCGTCCCGCAGGCGCGTGATGATCGCCATCAAGCGGTCGATCTCCCGCGCCGACAGGCTGCTGGTGGGTTCGTCGAAGGCAATCACATGGGCGCCACGGGACAGCGCCTTGGCGATTTCCACCAATTGCCGCTGGCCCAGGGACAGACGCCCGAGTTTTTCCTCAGGGTCGATTTCATCCGCCAGGCCCTTGAGACAGGCCAGGGCCTGCTTGCGCAGCAGGCCCCGGTTGACCACGCCGAAGCGCGAGGGCAAATGCCCGAGGAACAGGTTTTCGGCGACGGTCATTTCCGGCACCAGGTGCAGCTCCTGGTGGATCACCGCGACGCCGCTGGCGATGCTGTCGGCGGCGCACTTGAACGCCATGGTCTGCGCGCCGATCTGCACGCTGCCGCTGCTGGGGATATAGGCCCCGCCCAATATCTTCAGCAGCGTCGACTTGCCCGCGCCGTTCTCGCCCATCAAGGCGTGCACCTGCCCCGGGTGGGCGGTGAAGCTGATGCCGTCCAGCGCCTTGACCCCGGGAAAGGTCTTGCCGATAGCGTCAAAACGCAGGGCCGCCGCCGTCATTTCCACAGCCCGATCTTGGTCAGTTCTTCCTGGAAGTTGGCGCGGGTGATCAGGGTCACTTCATCCATGGCCGTGTATTTAGGCGGCTCGGTGCCCTTGGTGACCCACTCGTACATCATCAACGCAGTGTTGTAGCCCTCGATGTGCGGGCTTGGCAGCATCGAGCCGAAGAAGCCGCTGTTGGCCTTCTTCAATTCGCCGATGGCGTCGGTGCCATTAATACCGATACCGATCACATTGGCCGCAGCGAAACCGGCGCTTTCGGTGGCGCGCACGCCGCCGAGCACGGTGTTGTCGTTCATGCCGCCGATGATCAGGTTTTTCGCACCGCTGGGCAGCTTGACCAAGGCCGAGTTGGTGGCGTCCATGCTGCCCGGGACGTCGAGGGTTTTCAGCGCGGCGGTGAGGATGTGGTCCTTGGGAATGCCGGCTTCTTCCAGGGATTTGATCGAGCCGTCGGTGCGTTTCTTGCCGGTGTCGAGTTCATTGAAGGTGTTGATCACCGCGTAGGTGTCCTTCCAGTCCCAACCGCGTTTTTTCGCCTCGGCAGCCATGGCCGCGCCCTGTTTCTGGCCGACTCCAAACGCGGCCATGCCCAGGTACGGCACGTCCTCCATGAAGTTGCCCTTGGCATCGACAAAGCGGTCATCCACGGCAATCACTTTCAAGCCGTTGGCCTTGGCCTTGGCGACGATGGCCGGGCCCAGGGACACGTCCGGCGGGCAGATCACAAAGCCCTTGGCGCCGTTGGCGGCCAGGCTGTCGATGGCCGAGAGGGTTTTCTCGCCATCGGGCACGGCGATCTTGATCACAGTAAAGCCATGTTCCTTGCCGGCTTTTTCGGCGAAGGCCCATTCGGTCTGGAACCACGGTTCCTCGGCCTGCTTGACCAGGAAGCCGATCTTCACTTCTTCAGCGGCCAGCAACAGCCCGCTCAAGCTCATGGCCGAGACCGCCACAGCGGCGCAGCACAGGGAACGGATACCACGACGACGATGATTCATACGGGTGACTCCTTGTTGTTGTTTTTTGTTTGCTGTTTTTTGTAGGAGCGAGCTTGCTCGCGAAAAACGTTAACGATGACGCGTACATCCTGAATGCACACGGCGCGCTCAGGCCTTTCGCGAGCAAGCTCGCTCCTACAGTGAAGCGGTGCAGCTAACCGGCAAAGCGATGGCAAGGCATGCCGGGTACATCGACTTCGATGGCCAGCACCGCGCCGTCCAGAGGGTGATCCAATGGGCTGGCGGCGCTGGTGATATACAAAGTGGTGAGGTGGGGGCCACCGAATACGCAACTGGTGGGGCGACTCACGGGCAACTCGATAATGCGGTCCACCTCCCCCTCGGGCGTCAGGCGCAGCAGGCAACTGCCGTCCCAACGGGCGTTCCAGATGTAGCCTTGACTGTCCATGGCCGAGCCATCCGGCCCGCCGCGCAAGTGCGGCCCGAACCACGGCGTTGCGGGCTCGAGTTGACCGTCGGCCTGGATCGAATACTGGTAGAGCGTGGCGTCCAGGCTGTCACCGAAATGCACCTGGCGGCCGTCCTCGCTCCACAGCAAGGTGTTGGGAATACCCAGGCCATGCAGCAACGGCGTGACCCGGGCATCCGCATCGATGCGAAACAGGCCGCCGGAGCGCCGCGTGATCGGCAAGTCTTCGCCGTGTTCGCCGATGTTGTTCTGCATCGTGCCCAGCCACAGGCGGCCCTGGGCATCGCAGCGCGCTTCATTGCCACGGTTGCCCGGTTGCGGGTCGGCCACGCACAGCAGGGTCAGGGCTTCGGTGGCCAGGTCCAGGCGGTAGACACCGCTGCTCAGGGTCACCAGCGCATCACCGCGTTCGCACGGGATAAACGCCGAAACGTGCTCGGGTAACTGCCAGATCTGCAACTGTCCGTCCATCAGGCGCAGGGCCTGTTTGCCGGCGATATTCACCCAATACAGTGCCTGGGTGGGCGCGTCCCAGAACGGACCTTCGCCCAACTGAGCACGGTGCGGAGTAACGGCGATGCACGACATGTTGCCTCCTGATTATTTACAGCGAGTCGCGGGATGGCGTGCCATCCACCAGGCGCTGGATGCGCAGGGGGTTGGCGTTTTTCAACGCGTCGGGCAGCAGGCTATCCGGGTAGTTCTGGAAGCACACCGGGCGCAGGAAACGGTCGATGGCCAAGGTGCCGACCGAGGTGCCACGGGCATCCGACGTCGCCGGATACGGGCCGCCGTGCACCATCGAGTCGCAGACTTCAACGCCGGTCGGGTAGCCGTTGAGCAGGATGCGCCCGACTTTCTGTTCCAGCAGCGGCGTGAGTTCGGCGAACTGTTGAAAGTCTGCCGGTTCGCCAATGATTGTCGCCGTGAGCTGGCCGTGCAGGCCGTGCAAGGCAGCGCTGAGCTGGGCTTGATCAGCCACTTCGACAAACACCGTGGTAGGACCGAAGACTTCTTCCTGCAGCACTTCATCGCCCTCGAGCAACAAGCGCACATCGGCCTTGAACAGCTGCGGTTGTGCCTGATTGCCCGCCTGGGTGCTACCGGCCACATGCTGAATGCCAGGGTGCGCCAGGAGTTTTTCCAGGCCTTTGCCGTAGCTGCTCAGGGTGCCGGCATTGAGCATGGTTTGCGCCGGTTGCTCGCCGATCAATTGCGCCACCTGCTGGGTGAACGCGGTAAAGGCCGGCGAGGCGATACCGATCACCAGCCCAGGGTTGGTGCAGAACTGGCCGCAGCCTTGCACCACCGACGCGGTCAGATCCCGCGCGACGGTTTCCGCCCGCGCCTGCAGGGCCTGGGGCAGCACGATCACCGGGTTGATGCTCGACATTTCGGCAAACACCGGGATCGGCTGCGGGCGCGCCGCGGCCATATCGCACAAGGCGCGACCGCCCTTGAGCGAGCCGGTAAAGCCGACCGCCTGGATCGCCGGGTGCTTGACCAGCGCCTCGCCGACGCCGCCACCGAAGATCATATTGAATACACCCGCCGGCATCTCGGTCGCTTCTGCCGCTCGAATGATTGCATTGGCCACCTGTTCAGCCGTGGCCATATGTCCGCTGTGGGCCTTGAACACCACCGGGCAACCGGCCGCCAGCGCCGCTGCGGTATCGCCGCCGGCGGTGGAAAACGCCAGGGGGAAGTTGCTCGCGCCAAACACGGCCACCGGGCCCAGGCCGATGCGGTATTGGCGCAGGTCCGGGCGTGGCAGTGGCTGGCGATCGGGTAACGCCTTGTCGATACGCGCACCATAAAAATCACCGCGACGCAGCACCGTGGCGAACAGGCGCATCTGGCCGCTGGTACGCCCGCGCTCGCCTTTGATACGTGCGGCGGGCAGCGCGGTTTCGCGGCAGACCAGCTCGATGAAGTTATCGCTCAGGCCATCCAGCTCGTCAGCGATCGCGTCCAGGAACTGCGCACGGCGCGCGGCACTCAACGCACGGTAAGCCGGATACGCCGCGGCGGCGGCCTTGGCAGCGGCGTCGACTTCTTCCGGCGTGGCCTGGTAGAAATCCTGCGGCAAGGTTTCGCCCGTGCTGGCATCGACGCTCTGCAGCTTGATGCTGCCGCTGGCGCTGCGCTGGCCGCCGATGTAGTTGTGGCCGAGGAACTGGGTCATGTTGATCTCCTTAAAGGGGGGTGACTTGGCCGGGTTCAAAGGCCGCATCGCTGCTGCCGACACCGTTGACCAACGGCGCACCGAACTCGGCCTGGCTGATCTCGAACACATCGCCCGGTTGGGTACGTATACCATCGGCGAATGACAGCGTGGCGGTGCCGAAGAAGTGAATGTGCACATCGCCCGGCTTGAGGAACTGGCGGTATTTGAAGTGGTGGTACTCGAGGTTTTCCAGGCTGTGGCACATATTGGCCTCGCCACTGAGGAATTCGTTCCGCCAGATTTCCTCACCATTGCGCAGGATTCGGCTGGTGCCGGCCAGGTGCTGGGGCAACTCGCCCACGCGCAGTTCGGGGCCGTAGCTGCAACTGCGCAGCTTGGAATGGGCCAGGTACAGGTAGTTCTTGCGCTCCATGATGTGGTCGGAGAACTCGTTGCCCACTGCAAAACCCAGGCGATAGGGCTGGCTGTCCGGGCCGATCACATACAGGCCGCCGATTTCCGGTTCTTCACCGGCGTCTTCGGCAAACGGTGGCACCGGGAAGGCTTCGCCTGGGCGCACGACGATGCTGCCGTCGCCCTTGTAGAACCATTCCGGTTGCACACCGGCCTGGCCGGCAGCGGGCTTGCCGCCCTCCACGCCCCATTTGAAGATGCGCATGGTGTCGGTCAAGGCGCTCTCATCGCCGGCCTGCTGGTGCATTTTGTCCCGCGCCGAGGCGCTGCCCAGGTGGGTCAGGCCGGTGCCGCTGATGAGCATATGGGCCGGGTCCGGGTGGTCCAGCGGCGGCAAAATCTTCAGGTCGGCCAGCAGTGCGGCGTAGTCATGGCTGTCGCCCAGGCCCAGGCTCTCGACCTGCTGCTGCAACTTGACGCCCGCCTCGATGGCGGCCAGCGCCAGTTCGCGCACGCTGCGCGCGGTACGCACTTCGCGCACTGTGGCGCCTTCTACAACGCCGACCCGGCGTTCACCGTTGCTTGACTCGAACTGAACTAAACGCATCAGACTTCTCCCAGATTAAGTACGTGTGGCGCCACGGGCGCTGGCGGCGAATTGGTCGGCGGGCAGTACGTGCTTGCGCTCCAGCACGCGGTAGACCACGCCGGTCAGGACCAGCCCGAACACCATGACCCCGGACAGGAAGTACAAGCCCGAGGCGAGGTTGCCGGTGTATTCCTTGAGCGCACCGATCACGAACGGACCGATATAGCCGCCGAGGTTGCCCACCGAGTTGATCAAGGCAATGCCCGCCGCCGCACTGGCGCCGGCAAAGAAGCGCCCCGGCAAGGTCCAGAACACTGCGGTGCAGGAAAACAGCGCAAACGCCGCCAGGCACAGCGCGGCCATTTGCAGCACCGGCACACTCAGCCAGGCACTGCAGAACAGGCCGATGGCGCCGAGCACATAAAGCACGGCCAGGTGGCCGTAGCGATCATTCAGGCGGTCGGAACTGCGCGGGATGATCAGCAGGCCGATGATGCCGAAGATGTACGGCACGGCGGAGATAAAGCCGGTGACCAGGTCGGTGCCGCCGAACTGTTTGATCAGGGTCGGCAGCCACAGGCCCAGGCCGTAAATGCTCAGGGTCACCGGCAGGTAGAACAGCGCCAGGAGCAACACGCGTTTGTCCTTGAGGGCATGCAGCGGGTTGCCGTGGCGGGTCTGGCCGTAGGCTTGCAGGTCTTTGTCCAGCTCACCGGTGAGCCAGGCCTTTTCGTCGTCGCTCATCCATTTGACCTGCCTGGGGCCATCCGGCAGGTAGCGCAGCACCGGCCAGGTCAGCAGGATCGCCGGGGTGCCGATCACGATGAACAGCCACTGCCAGCCATGCAGGCCGAGGATGCCGTCCATGCCCAGCAGGCCGCCGGACACCGGGCCGGTGATCATCATCGCAATCGGTTGGGAGAGGATGAACAGCCCGAGGATCTTGCCGCGATGGCGCACCGGGAACCATTGGGTGATGTAGTACAGGACGCCGGGAAAGAATCCGGCCTCGGCCGCGCCGAGCAGGAAGCGCATCACATAGAAACTGTGCGGCCCTTGCACGAAGGCCATGCCGATGGTGATCGCGCCCCAGGTGATCATGATCCGCGCAAACCAGCGCCGTGCGCCGAAGCGGTCGAGCATCAGGTTGCTGGGGATCTCGAAGAGGAAGTAGCCAATGAAGAACAACCCCGCGCCCAGGCCATAGGCCGCATCGCCGATACCGACGTCGGCGCCCATGTGCAGCTTGGCAAACCCCACGGCGGAACGGTCCACGTAGGCGATCAGGTACAGCAGGATCAGGAAGGGAATCAGTTTCAGCGTGATGCGCCGAATAAGCCGCAGTTCCTGGCTCATGGGGGTCGATCTCCGATTGTTGTTTTTATAGAAGCTCGGGGGACGCCTCTCGCGGAAATCCGCCAGGGTCATACCTCAGTTAAGCCAGACTATATAGTAGGACTATTTGCAAAACAACTCTTCCAAAGCATCGATTTTGCGCTTATGTTTAAGCACGCATAGAACATATAGTCATACAATAAGAGAATCGATCATGTCTGATAAAAAGCCCGGCCTACGCTCCGCCCAGTGGTTTGGTACCGCCGACAAAAACGGCTTCATGTACCGCAGCTGGATGAAGAACCAGGGCATCGCCGACCATCAGTTCCATGGCAAGCCGATCATCGGTATCTGCAATACCTGGTCGGAGCTGACCCCGTGCAACGCGCATTTCCGCCAGATCGCCGAGCACGTCAAACGTGGCGTGATCGAGGCCGGTGGCTTCCCGGTGGAATTCCCGGTGTTCTCCAACGGCGAATCCAACCTGCGCCCCACCGCCATGCTCACTCGCAACCTGGCGAGCATGGACGTGGAGGAAGCCATTCGCGGCAACCCGATTGACGGTGTGGTGCTGCTGACCGGCTGCGACAAGACCACCCCGGCCCTGCTGATGGGCGCCGCCAGTTGCGACGTGCCGGCCATCGTGGTCACTGGCGGGCCGATGCTCAACGGCAAGCACAAGGGCCAGGACATCGGCTCGGGCACCGTGGTGTGGCAGCTCAGTGAACAGGTCAAGGCCGGCACCATTACCCTGGATGACTTCCTCGCGGCCGAAGGCGGCATGTCGCGTTCGGCGGGCACCTGCAACACCATGGGCACCGCGTCGACCATGGCCTGCATGGCCGAGGCACTGGGCACCTCCCTGCCCCACAACGCGGCGATCCCGGCGGTGGATGCGCGGCGTTATGTGTTGGCCCACATGTCCGGCATGCGTGCGGTGGAGATGGTGCGCGAAGACTTGAAGCTGTCGAAGATCCTCACCAAGGAAGCGTTTGAAAACGCCATCCGCGTGAACGCCGCCATCGGTGGTTCGACCAACGCCGTGATCCACTTGAAAGCCATCGCCGGGCGCATCGGCGTCGAGCTCGACCTGGACGACTGGACCCGCATCGGTCGCGGCATGCCGACCATCGTCGACCTGCAACCGTCCGGGCGCTTCCTGATGGAAGAGTTCTACTATGCCGGTGGCCTGCCCGCCGTGCTGCGTCGCCTGGGTGAAGCCAACCTGATCCCGCACCCGAATGCCTTGACCGTCAACGGCAAGACCCTCGGCGAGAACACCAAGGACTCGCCGATCTACGGCCAGGACGAAGTGATCCGCACCCTCGACAACCCGATCCGCGCCGACGGCGGCATCTGCGTGCTACGCGGCAACCTGGCGCCACTCGGTGCGGTGCTCAAGCCGTCGGCCGCCAGCGCCGAGCTGATGCAGCATCGCGGTCGTGCGGTGGTGTTCGAGAACTTCGACATGTACAAGGCGCGCATCAACGATCCGGAACTGGATGTGGACGCCAACTCGATCCTGGTCATGAAAAACTGCGGGCCCAAAGGTTACCCAGGCATGGCCGAAGTCGGCAACATGGGCTTGCCGGCCAAGCTGCTGGCCCAGGGCGTGACCGATATGGTGCGGATCTCCGATGCGCGCATGAGCGGTACTGCCTACGGCACCGTGGTCTTGCATGTGGCGCCGGAAGCCGCGGCCGGCGGACCGTTGGCCACGGTGAAGGAAGGTGACTGGATCGAACTCGACTGCGCCAACGGTCGCCTGCACCTGGACATCCCCGACGCAGAGCTGGCGGCGCGCATGGCTGACCTGAAACCGCCGCAGAACCTGATCGTCGGCGGCTACCGCCAGTTGTACATCGACCATGTGCTGCAGGCCGACCAGGGTTGCGACTTTGACTTCCTGGTGGGTTGCCGTGGGGCTGAAGTCCCCCGGCATTCCCACTAATTGGGATGCTATGATGCCGCGAATTTAAGTCGGAGCATCCCTGTCGTTATGGATCACCAGCCGTCCAAGCCGCGCAAGAGCATGCATGCCCAGATCGTTCAGGACTTGGGCATGCACATCGTTTCAGGTCGCTTCAAGCCCGAAGAACGGCTGCCCATGGAGGCCACGCTGTGCGAGGAGTACAAGGTCAGCCGTTCGGTGTTGCGCGAGGCGACCCGGGTGCTCAGCGCCAAGGGCCTGGTGTATTCCAAGCCACGGGTGGGTGCGGTAGTGCGGCCGCGCTTGAAATGGCACCTGCTCGACCCGGACGTGTTGTCCTGGTTGATGCAGTCCACGCCCCACAGTGAATTCTTCAATACCCTGGCCGGTGTGCGGCGCATCCTCGAGCCGGAGATCGCCGCCATGGCGGCGACCACCGCCACCGATGAAGACATCGCCACCATCGAAAAAGCCTACCAGGGCATGGAAACCGCGCAGACCCACGAACAGCTGTTGCAGGCCGACCTGGACTTCCACCGCGCCATTGCCGACGCCACCCGCAACGACCTGCTCGCCTATATGTGCAACATGCTGTCGTTGCCGCTGCGCGAGTCGATCAACATCACCAACCGCCGCCCGGACATCCAGGGCCTGAGCCTGCCCCGGCACAAGGCGATCCTCACCGCGATCCAGAACCGCGACGCCCTCGGCGCGCGGCATGCGTCGCTGGTGCAGCTGGATGACACGCGAGTGGCGTTGGATACGGTGATGAGTGTGCTGACGCCGTTGTAATGTAAATGCAATCAAATGTGGGTGCGGGCTTGCCCCCTCCCACATTGAAGCTGTGCAGGCTGTTAGAGGGTGTAGGCGATCCCTACCTGCACAGTGCGCGGTTCGCCTGGGTAGGCGTATACGTTGCCGAACGCACCTTCTTCATACTCGCGATTGAACAGGTTTTTCACGTCCAGGTTCAGCCGCACCTTGTCGTTGACCTTGTAGTAGCTAAGCAGGTCGACCACGGTGTAGGCGTCCATCGAGAAGGCGTTGTTGGAGGTCTGCCCGGCCCGTTCATCCACATACTTGCTACCCGCGCCGAGGCCCAGGCCCTTGAGGGCGCCGTCCTGGAACTCGTAGACGTTGAGCAGGCTGAAGCTGTTACGCGGGATGTTCAGCAAGCGCGTGCCGCTGCGCAGGGTGTGGTCCTTGGTCACTTCGGCATCCACGTAGGCGTAGCCACCGATCACACGCCACTCGGGGGTGATATTGCCCGCCACGTTCAGGTCGAAACCACGGCTGCGCACCTGGCCGGCGGCGACGCTGAAGGTGGAGTCGATAGGGTCGGTGGTGAGCACGTTTTTCTTCTCGATCTGGTAGATCGCGGCGTCGACGCTGAGTTGACGGTCCAGGGCTTCCCACTTGATGCCCATCTCGTAGGATTTGCCTTTCTCCGGCTCAAAACCACCGCCCTGGCGACTGGCGCCGGTGTTGGGCTTGAACGAACGCGCGGCGTCGGCGTAGACCGCGACGGTGTCGGTGAGGTCGTAGATCATGCCCACGCGTGGGGTGACGGCGTTGTCGCTGGCTTCCCAGCTTTTACCGCCCGGCACGTAGGTGTGGTAGTCGTGTTCGAAACGCTCGAAGCGTGCGCCGGCGAGCAC
Source organism: Pseudomonas sp. GW821-FHT09D08 (assembly GCF_059416305.1). NCBI lineage: Bacteria > Pseudomonadati > Pseudomonadota > Gammaproteobacteria > Pseudomonadales > Pseudomonadaceae > Pseudomonas > Pseudomonas sp. GW821-FHT09D08. The sequence goes on along the minus strand of NZ_JBWKOX010000011.1, from coordinate 99,647 downwards.
TTTAAGGCGCTCGGTCAGGGCCACCTGATCCTGCACGAAGGCCGCGTAGGTCTTGAGGTTTTCCTTGTCGTGGGTCGGCGTGCGCGTGAGGTTCGGGCGCGCCTGGCCGTAGACCGGGTTGAAGATGTCGATTGAATAAGCACCCACTGCGCCGCTGGAGCGCTGGATGATCGACTTGTAGTCGTAGTCTTCGAATTCGACGCCGGTGAGCAAGGTGTGGTCGAAACCACCGGTGGAGAAATGCCCGGTGAGGTTGAGCTGGGTGTCCTTGTCGGTCCATTCCAGTTTGCGGTAGTTGAAGTTGCGGCCCAGGGTGCGACCGTCGGCGGCCAGGCCGTTGGCTTCAATGGCATTGCCTTGCAAGGTGCCGTCCAGCCATTGGAAACCACCGCCCAGGGTCCAGCTGTCATTGAGCAGGTGCTCGAAACGCAGCTGGGCCATGCTGTTGTCGTTGTGCAGTTTGCCGGCGTCTTTTTCACCCCAGAAGGTGTCGCGCGAGGCGGTGCCTTTTTGATTGGGGTAGCGCGTCAGGCCACGGTCCAGCGGGTGGTTGTTGCGCATGAAGTCGCCTTCGAAGATCACCTTGGTGTCATCGCTGGCCTGCCAGGTGATCACCGGCGTCACGCCATAGCGTTCGGTTTCGACGTGATCACGGAAGGTGTCACCGCCCTCGCCTACCACGTTCAGGCGATAGGCCAGGCGACCTTGTTCGTCCAGCGGGCCGGAAGCGTCAAGGGTGGCGCGCTGCATGCCCTGGTCATCCAGTTGGCTGCCGAGGGTCACGGTCGGCTCGGCCAGCGGTTGCTTGGAGACCACGTTGAAGGTGCCGCCGGGATCGCCACGGCCATACAGCATGGTTGCCGGGCCGCGCAGCACTTCGAGGCGTTCGATGGTGTTGGCGTCGGGCATGTTCGGGTAGCCGCGGTTGATCGGGAAACCGTTGCGGTAGAACTCGCCGGTGGTGAAGCCACGTACGGTGAAGGTGGTGAGCCCCTGGCCACCGAAGTTGTTGGCGCGGCCGACGCCGCCGGCGTAGTCCAGGGCGTCCTGCAAGCGGGTGGCGCCGATGTCTTCGACCACATCCTTGGACACGACGCTGATGGACTGCGGGGTTTCATGAATCGAGGTGTCAGTGCGCGTCGCACTCGCGGAACGTGTGGCGTGGTAGCCCTTGACCGGCCCTTGCGCCGTCTCGTAGTCCGCCTCGCCGGTGACATTGGTGGCTTGCAGCTCAAGACTGGCCTTGTCGGCAGGGACAACCTCGGCCCAGGTAAACGGGGAAAACGCCTGAAGCACGCAGAGGGAAATCAGGGTACGACGCATGGATGTTGAACCTAGTGAATGAGCCAGATGGGGCGGCAAACCTGCCAAAAAACGCGGGAATGGTATACCAAGTCATTCGCGTTTGACATCTATTCTCATTCACTATTTTTCAGGTAACAGCTTTGTATCGATCTGTAGGAAATTGGACGAGAGGCAAATGTGGGAGGGGGCTTGCCCCCGATATCGGTGTATCAGTCACAGCAACATCGACTGGTCTACCGCTATCGGGGGCAAGCCCCCTCCCACATTTGGATTTTTATACAACGTTAGAAGTGGATCCGATCAGCGATACCGCTCCAACCAATGGGCGTAAGGCGCCGGCAGGGTCCAGGAGGACTTCTCCACCCCCAGCTCCTTGGCCGCAAAGTACGCCCAATGCGGGTCAGCCAGGTGCGCACGACCGACCGAGACCAGGTCCAGGTGCCCCGCCTGCAACGCACCTTCCGCCAGTTGCGGCGTGCCAAAGCCCCAGGCTGAGGTCACCGGGATGCCGGCTTCGCGGCGCACGCGCTCGGCGATCGGGCCCATGAAAGCCGGGCCCCACGGGATATTGGTGTCGGGGATGGTGAAACCGACGCTGACGCTCAGCAGGTCCAGGCCGCCGGCCTTGAAGTTGCGGGCCAGTTCGATGGATTCGGCCAGGGTCTGTTCGTCCCGGCCGTCGTATTCGATCACGCCAAAACGCGCGGTCAGCGGCAGGTTCTCCGGCCAGACCTCGCGCACGGCGGCCAGGGTTTCCAGGAGGAAACGGCTGCGGTTGTCGAAGCTGCCACCGTAGGCGTCGGTGCGCTGGTTGGAATGCTCGGAGAAGAAGCTCTGGCCCAGGTAGCCATGGGCGAAGTGCAGTTCGATCCATTCGAAGCCGGCATCACGGGCACGGCGGGCGGCATCGACGAAGTCCTGCTTGACCCGAGCGATGTCGTCCAGGGTCATGGCGCGTGGCACTTGCGGCAGGTTGGCACCGAAGGCGATGGCCGACGGCGCGATGGTTTCCCAGCTGCGCGCATCGGAGGCAGGTATGTGGTCGTCCCCTTCCCACGGGCGGTTGGCGCTGGCTTTGCGACCGGCGTGGCCGATCTGGATGCCGGGCACCGAACCGGCGGCCTTGATGGCCTTGACCATGGGCACGAACGCTTCGGCGTGGGCGTCGCTCCAGAGACCGGCGCAACCTGGGGTGATACGCCCCTCAGGCGCTACAGCGGTGGCCTCGACCACCAGCAAACCGGCGCCACCCCGGGCCATACTGGCCAGGTGCACGAGGTGCCAGTCGTTGACGATGCCGTCATCGGCCATGTATTGGCACATCGGCGGGATGGCGATGCGATTGCGCAGGGTGACGTCTTTGAGTGTGAACGGTTCGAACAAAGCGGGCATTGAGAACTCCGGGAGCGAGTGGATGATTCGATAGTTCGATGGTAATCGAACTATGGTATTCGATGATAGCCCCCTGTTATGATTCGTTTCATGCGAGCCTTTAAACACCCCACCCCGGAAGACTTGACCCTCGAGCGCCTGTTGTACGCGCTGAGTGATCCGGTGCGCCTGGAGATTGTCCGCTGCCTGGCCGGCGTGCCCGAGGCCAGTTGCGGCGAACTGGACGGCGGGCGTCCCAAGTCCAGCATGTCCCACCACTTCCGGGTCCTGCGCGATGCCGGCCTGGTCCACACCCGCAGCGTGGGCACTACCCATATGAATTCATTGCGCGGCGAGGTGCTTGAGGAACGGTTTCCGGGATTGTTGCAGAGCATCCTGACGCAACGATAAAAGCAGGATCAGTCCAGCAGCGCGATCAGCCGCGACTCGATCGTCATGTCCCGCACGTCCAGTACCGCCAACGTCACCGGCAATTTGAAGCGCCGCCGCCCTGCACTGCCGGGGTTTACGTACAGTGTTGCGCCCCGCCATTCGATCAGGGGCTTGTGCGAATGGCCGGTGATCACCAGCCGAGTAGACGCGTCGAGTAAGGCGGGTACGTCGGCGATATCATGCACCACCAACGTCCGCCATCCGTCCACCGCCAGCATCAAATGATCGGGCACCTGCTCTGCCCACGGCGCGTCCTGGTCATTGTTGCCACGCACCACGTGCAGGGGCGCGATCTGTGCCAATTGCTGAAGAATCTCAGGGCTGCCGATATCACCGGCATGGATGATCTGCTCGCATCCCTGCAAGGCAGCGACAGCCTCAGGGCGCAGCAGGCCGTGGGTGTCCGAAATCACGCCAACTTTCATAGGGCCTCCGGGGTGGACATCGAACGGTGAAACACCGGCGCGCCATCCAAATATACGCGGTCTTTACCGTTGCCCTTGGAGGCGTAGAGATTGCGGTCGGCACGCTTGAGGACCGCCGACATATCGGCCCCGGCCGTAAAGCGCGTCATGCCCGCACTGCAGGTGTAGTGATGGGGCGGCGCGACACTGCAGCGGATCGCTTGCAGCAGGCGCAGCGCGTAATCGGTGGCGAGATCGGGGTCATCGACCAGCAGCAGCACGCCGAACTCCTCGCCGCCAATCCTGCCGAAACTGTGGCTGCCGGGGGTGGATTTCAGGCACGCGGCCATGGCGCAGAGGATCCGGTCGCCGACATCATGGCCGAACTGGTCATTCTTCAATTTGAAACTGTCGATATCCAACATCATGAAGTAACCGGTATCGCCGGCCGCAATCAGTTTGGCGAAGCCCTCCATAAAGGCGCGCCGGTTCAGGATGGCGGTCAAGTAATCCGTCTCGGCCAATTCCCGAAACTCACTCTCGACCAATAACACGGAGCGCAGGTTTTTCAGGTAGTAGACATTCAAGATAAAGCCGATCGACACCGACGCCGCACAAAAAATAAACACATAGGTGTCGACCCCGTCATAAAGGCTCAGCTGAATGTTGGGCCACGTCAGTAACCAGACCAGGGCGGCGCAGACCAGAAAATCCTGGACCACGATAAACAGGATTGCGCTGCTCATCACCAAGGTCACGGCCAGCGGCAAGGCGAACACCTGCAACGCGGGGCGGGTGTGCACCACATAGGCAAAACCTGCGGACAGCAGCACCATGTAGAAGCCGCCCAGCGCCCGCCACAGCACATAATGCGTCACCACCCGGTGAACCCCATACACCCCGCACAGCCCCAGCGTGACCAGCACCACCGGCCAGCCGAACATCCCCCCACGATCCACCAGCAACACCGCCAGCCAGGCGAAAATCCCGATCAGTTCGGCCTGGGCGATGGCGGGCGACAACAGCCTCTGCATCCGAGGCCTGAGTTTCACATTTGCCGGCATCCCGTCACTCCCTGTGCATGCGTCGCCGGTGTGTCATCGGCATGACTCAGTTGAAGACTGTGCAGGCAGATCGCAAACGAATAGGCCATGAACCGTCTTACCAGCACGACAAAAGGTGGCAGGACCTCAAGTTGCGTCTTGGAATGAATCTTGAAATAGCCCCGCTCGGCCCCCTCTTGCACCAGACGAATGACATGGGTCTTGGACACCGAAAGTTGCTCAGCGATGGAAAGGTAGGACGAAGACCTGAAACTTGCGCCCTGGTTATCCCGCGTACACGCATCGTTATAGATCGCCAGCATCAACATATGCCCGGCATCGCGTTTTACCAGCCAATAACAATCGGGCATCAACAGGTCAATGCTCAGGTTACGGCAGAGAAGCACCGAGAACCCTTTGAAATACCGGGCCAGATAGGCGCGATCATCCAACCCGGCCATTGAGGCGCACACCGCGGGTTCGGGGCACATCACGCCCAGCGGCTCGACCATGGACGTGAGCATCGGCCTGATCTCCGCGCAGGCTTGGGACGATGGGCTGAACAGCCGCAGGCGGCTGTCGTCCGGATGCCTCGACACCGTCATGAACCCCAGTGCCCTGAACAGCAGGAAGATCGACTCCAGGCTGTTTCGCGAACAGAACCCGCGCGCCACACAAAACGCTTTCACCTCGGACAGCAAGGGGACCGGCTTGGCGAAATACGTGCTCAATAACGTAAAGGACACCATCAAGCGACTGAACTTCAGTGCCGTCTTGTAGAAAAACGGTCTTTTTGAATAGCACTCCAGCAGAGCCGAATAATGGGTACGAATACACCCGTCAAAATCCATATGGCGCTCAAACGCCCGCGCCGACTGTTCAATCGCCAGCTTCAACGAACCACTGCACATGAGAAAGAGCCCTGATCAAACAACTTGGATTCACTGATCTCAATTGCAGCACCGGTAATGGCGTTTTGCCTTGAGCGCAATCTAGCGTGATTAGCTCAGGGGACATCGTCGTTACCAAAATTGTTCCAAAAAACCCAGGCGGCTTAACCGTTTCAGTCGCCACGGCGAACCTTCCCCGCAAGCCGGCGTCCGAGCTAAGGCACTGTTGCCTACCGCTCGCCGCGAGGTTGTCGTTTGAAAGCCGCCATCATCAAAAAGTACCGCCTGATCATCAAGACCATGGGCTATGTGGGCTGGTCGCTGTTCTGGCTGTTGCTGTGGGACGTCGCCGTCACCGTGGACTTCATGCTGTTCCTCACCGCCAAGATCAATTTGCCGCTGATGCCCCTCACCCTGCTGGGCTCGGCACTGATCGTGCTCATCAGCTTTCGTAACAGCAGCGCCTATAACCGCTGGTGGGAGGCCCGTACGCTATGGGGCGCGATGGTCAACAATTCACGCAGCTTCGCGCGGCAGGTATTGACCCTGCTGGACGACCCCGACGGCGAAGTGAACCCGGTCAAGGCCACCCTGCTGCGCCGCCATGTGGCCTATGTGAATTGCCTGGCCGCGCACCTCAAGGGCGAGCCGTGCCCTGATGAAGTACGCGCCTTTATCCCCGCCGAGGAATTCGCCCGCAACGGCGCCACCAATAATTTCGCCAATGACATCCTCACCGGCTCGGCGGCGTTGCTGGCCAGGGAATACAAGGCCGGGCACCTGGACAGCATTCGCCTGGCACGGCTGGAGTCGACCCTGGTGGATTTGTCCAATGCCCAGGGCGGCATGGAGCGGATTGCCAACACGCCACTGCCCTACCCCTACGTGTATTTCCCGCGCCTGTTTATCTCGCTGTTCTGCCTGATCGTGCCCGTGGGCCTGGTGGAATCCCTGGGCTGGTTCACCCCGCTGGCGTCCACCGTGGTGGGCTTTATGCTGCTGGCCATCGAACGTATCGGCACCGACCTGCAAAGCCCGTTCCGCTCCAGCGAACACCAGATCCAGATGGAAGCCATCTGCGAAACCATCGAGAAAAACCTGCAATCGATGCAGCGTGATGCGCTGGGCGGCGAGCGCATCGGATAAACACGCCCTTCGGCCTAAAGTGCGTGCTCCCGCAGTCGATACAAAGGGAGTACGCATGGGCCACATCCCCTCAAAACAACACATGCGACGCTCGACGCCACTGTTTTCTCCTTGCCAAAAATATAAATACCCGCGGGTGAAGTCATGAATATCAAGCAAAAGTTGACCTGGGCGTTTGCCGCTATCGCGTGCCTGCCAGTCATCCTGGTGGCCGTTATGGTTGTGCTGAACTTGCGCGAGGGGGCCCTGGCCAATTTCCTCGACAGCAGCGGTCGCGAGATCCGTCAGATCGACAACGGCATGAAGCAGTTTTTCGATGGCATCAGCCAGAACGTCGACTTCGTCGCCAAGGACCCGCGCGTTGTCGCGGCCAAGGACCTCAAGAGCTACGCCGGCGCCGACGCCGCGCAAATCCCCCTGACCCAGACCAACAAAGACCTGCTGGCGATTTTCGATCAGTTCGCCAAGAGCCACCCGAGCACCGCCTACTTGTCCTTGGGCCTCGCCGACGGCGGTTATGCCAGCTGGCCTGACGACACCAAACTGAACAACTACGACCCACGCGTACGCCCCTGGTACAAAGCCGCCATCGCCGCCCCAGGCGCCACCGTGCGCACCGGCGCCTATTACTGGGCACCGGACGACGTGGTGCTGATCGGCACCGTGCACACCGTTGCCGATGCCACCGGCAATATCCTCGGCGTGGTCGGCCTGGACGTGTCGCTCAAGCAGCTCACCGAACTGGTGCGCAACATCAAGCTGGGCGACAGCGGCTACCTGATGCTGGTGGAAGCCAACGGCAACGTGCTGGTGGACCCCAGCGATGCCAAGCACAACTTCAAGCCGATGGCCGACCTGGGCCCCAACTACGCCGAACTGGCCAAGCGCGGCGACGGCGTGACCCAGATCGACATCAACGGCGTGGCCTACATGGCCAACGTGGTCAGCTCCAAGGATCTGGGCTGGCGCTTTATCGGCCTGATCAAACGCGATGAAGTCATGGCCGGCGCCACCAGCCTCACATGGTTGATCGCCGCGATTGCCGCCGTCCTGGCCGTGGTGTTCGCGATTGTCGGCGCCAGCTTTGCCAGCGTGATCGTGCGCCCGATTCGCGGGGTGGCCGACGGCCTGCAGGAGATTGCCGAAGGCGAAGGCGACCTGACGCGCCAACTCAAGGTGCAAGGCAAGGACGAAACCGCCAGCCTGGCGGGCTGGTTCAACCAGTTCCTGAGCATGATCGCGCAACTGGTGCAGCGCATCGGCAACGCCTCTTCCGACCTGCAAACCGCCGCCGCCGACACCAGCGAAGTCGCCAACAACATGAACCAGGCCGCCGGGCGCCAACGTGAAGCCGTGGAGCTGGTAAGCACCGCGTTCAACGAAATGGTAGCCACCGCCAACGAAGTCGCGCGCTCCTGCAGCGCCGCCGCCGCGAGTGCCGACGAAGGCTACCGCGACGTGCACAATGGCCAGCAGCACATCGGCGAAGCCACCGGCAGCGTGCTCAAGCTCAGCGAAGACCTGCAAAAGTCGACCCAGACCATGCAGTTGCTGGAGCAGGACAGCCAGAACATCAACACCATCCTCGACACTATCCGCTCGATCGCCGAACAGACCAACCTGCTGGCGCTCAACGCCGCGATTGAAGCCGCGCGCGCCGGTGACCAGGGCCGCGGTTTTGCCGTGGTCGCCGACGAAGTCCGCGCCCTGGCACGCCGCACTGCCGACTCCACCGGTGAAATCGACAGCCTGCTGGGCAACCTCGCCCGCCGCACCCAGGAAGTCACCCAGCAGATGCAAGGCAGCCTTCAGGTGTCCCACACCAGCGTGGAACGCATCCAGCAGGCCCGCGACAGCTTCGACAAGATCCAAGGCTCGGTGGACTCGATCCGCGACCAGAACACCCAGATCGCCACCGCGGCCGAAGAACAGCACCAAGTGGCCGAAGAGATCAACCGGCACATCGCGCAGATCCATGCCGATGCGCAACTGGTCGAAGGCTTTGCCCACTCGGCGCAGACCGGATCGGGGCGGTTGACGGATATTTCCGGTCAGCTCAAGGGGTTGGTGGGGCGGTTCAAGTTCTGACCGCTGTCACACCGGGGTCGCCGGCGGGGGCGTGTATTGGCTACTATAGCCACGCACTCCCCGCCTCTTACCCAACCACTGCGGAGCCTTAATGCCCAACCCGAAGGACACGGCCACCGACAGCAGCACCCCGATGATTCCCGAGCAGCGTCGAGAACAGATCCTGCGACAGTTGCGCAAGCATCAGGTGATGAGCGTGCACCAGTTGATGGAGATGTTCGACTGCTCGCACATGACCGTGCGCCGCGATATCGCCCTGCTGGAGCAGGAAGGCCGGGCGTACTCCGTCACCGGTGGGGTCCGGATCGCCAGCCAGTTGCACAGCGAACCCAGCCATCAATCCAAAGCCGTGGTGGAGTTGCCGCAAAAGCAGGCCATGGCACGACTGGCCGCACGGTTGCTGCACGCGGACATGACGGTGTACCTGGATGCCGGCACCAGCACCCTGGAGATCGTCCCGTATATCAAGGCGCTGTCGGGGATGACGGTGGTCACCAACGACTTCGGGATCGTGCAGGCCCTGATGGATGCGACGCAGGTCACGGTGATCCACACCGGCGGCCAACTGGACCATGACAACCATTCTTCCGTCGGCGGGCTGGCCGTGGCGACCCTGCGCCAGGTGGTCACGGACATCGCCTTTGTCTCCACCAGTTCCTGGGATTTGCACCGAGGCATCACCACCCCCTCGGCGCTGAAAGTCGAGGTCAAGCAAGTGGCGATGCAATCGGCGTCCCAGGTGGTGTTGGTGGCGAGCAGCTCCAAATACGGCACCTTCAGCATGTACCGCATCGCCGGGCTGGAACCGTTCGACGTGATCATCAGCGACGACGCCCTGGCCCCGGCAGCGGCAGATGGCATCCGCAAGCGCGGGATTGAATTGATGCTGCCGGGTGATCCGTTGCCGGAGTGATGCCCTTCCTGTGTGGGAGAGGTCGAGCTTTAGCTAGGCTTCGATGGCGACGGCAGGGTTGGTAGAGGTGTTGGCTGAGCCACCGCATCGGGGGCAAGCCCCCTCCCACATTTGGTTGTTGTTGGCAGGTAAAAAGTTGCCCGGCTATAGATCTCGTGGGCACTGCTGATCCCTGTGGGAGATGTCGAGCTTTAGCGAGGCTTCGATGGCGGCGGCATGGTTGGTAGATGTGTTGGCTGACACACTGCTATCGGGGGCAAGTCGAATCGTCGCACCGCCCCTCCCACATTTGAACCGAACCGACACAGACGCTCGTCGACTACCGAGCCGCTTTCCAGTCCCGCAACCATTGCAGGCCCGCCGAGGTATCGGCCTTTGGCCGGTATTCGCAGCCGACCCAGCCGTCGTAGCCCAACTGGTCCATCAGTTCGAACAGGAACCCGTAGTTCAGTTCGCCCAGCTCTGGCTCGTGACGGTCCGGTACCCCGGCAATCTGGATATGGCCAATGCCATCGAAGTCGCGGCGCAGTTTGGTGGCCAAGTCGCCTTCGACGATCTGGCAGTGGTAGCAGTCGAACTGCACCTTGAGGTTGCGCGCACCAACCTCCCGGCAGATGGCGTGGGCCTGGTCCTGGCGGTTGAGGAAAAACCCCGGCATGTCGCGGGTGTTGATCGGTTCCAGCAACACGGTGACGCCGACCTTGGCCGCCGCCGCGCTGGCGTAGGCGAGGTTTTCCAGGTACACGGCCTGGTGGCGCTGGCGCAGGCTTTCCGAGGGCAGCAAGCCGGCCATGACGTGCACGCGGTCGTTACCGAGCACGGCGGCGTATTCCAACGCGCGGTCGAAGCCACTGCGAAACTCCGCCTCACGCCCCGGCAGCGTGGCGATGCCGCGCTCCCCCGCAGCCCAATCGCCCGGTGGTGCATTGAACAGGGCCTGGACCAGGCCGTTGTCACTCAGGTGTTGCTTGAGTGCCTCGGCGCTGTAGTCGTAGGGGAACAGGTATTCCACCGCGTCGAAACCATCGGCCTTCGCCGCCGCGAAGCGCTCGAGAAAATCATGTTGCGGGTACAGCATGCTCAGGTTGGCAGCAAAACGAGGCATAAAAGCTCCCAAGAGTCAGACAAAAGGCCAGATCAGCAGGGTAATCAAGAAACCCAAGGTGCCGAGCAAGGTGGTGATCACCGTCCACGTGCGCAGACCGTCGGCCACGTTGAGCCCGGCGAGCTTGGTGAAGATCCAGTAGCCGGCGTCGTTGATATGCGACATCGCCAGCCCGCCACCGCCCATGGCCAGGCACAGCAGCGCCAGGTGGTTGGGCGTAAGGTTGAGGGTCACGATCAGCGGGCTGATGATCCCCGCCGTGGTCACCAGGGCCACGGTGGTCGAACCCTGCACCGCGCGCAGCAGCATGGTCAACAAAAAGCCCAGGGCCAGTACCGGCAGGCCGGTGGTGCGCAGCATGTCGGAGACTACCGCGCCGATGCCGGTGTCCACCAGCACCTTGCCGAACACACCACCGGCGCCGGCGATCAGGATCACCATCGCCACGCCCGGCAACGCCGAGCCGATCACGTCAGAGACCTGGCTGCGGCTCCAGCCACGGCGCGAGCCGAGCAGCCAGGCACACAGCAAGGTGTCGATCAGCAGCGCCACCAGCGGCGCGCCGAGTACGGTCATCACCCCACGCAGGGTCGAGTCGACCGGCAGCAGCGACGTGGCCAGGGTGCCCAGCAAAATCAGCACAATCGGCAGCAGGATCAGGCTGACAATCAGGCCGAAACCGGGTGCAGGCGCCGCCGGCAGCTTGGCGGCGATGGCGCTGGTGGACTCTTCCAGGCCCATAGGGGACTCGGCCACAGCGCTCTGTTGCACCGCCTGGTGATTGCCGTTGGTCCAGGCCCGCAGGTCTTCATTGGTCACGTGAGGGCCATAGACTTCGGCACGGATATCGTCGGTCATCGGATAGAAGCGTCGGGTCATGCGCCCCGCCACGCGGTAACCGATGTAGCACAGCAACGCGGTGATCGGCAGGCCGAACATCAGCACCCGGCCCAGGTCGGCGCCCAGTTGGCTGGCGGCGGCCACGGCGCCCGGATGGGGCGGCAGGAAGGCATGCACGGTGAGCAGCGCCGCACACATCGGCAAAGCGAACACCAGCAGCGGCTTGCGTGCCCGGCGTGCCACGCCATACGCCAGCGGCATGAGGATGATCACCCCGACTTCAAAGAACACCGGCACGCCGATGATGAACCCGGCGATGGTCAGCGCCAGCGGCGTACGGCTGTTGCCGAAGCGCTCGATCAGCGACTTGGCCAGGGCCTCGGCACCGCCGGACAGCTCGATGATCCGCCCGATCATCGCGCCCAGGGCAATGATGATCGCGATATGGCCAAGGGTCTTGCCCATGCCGCCCTCGATCGTCGCCACCAGGTCAGCCGGTTTCACCCCGGCCACCAGCGCCACCACGATACTCACCAGCATCAACGCGACAAACGGCTGGAATTTGTACCTGAGGACCAGAAACAGCAGCAGCGCGATACCCGCGACAGCGGTCAACATCAAAATCAGTGGGCTCATTCAAGAATGTCCTGTTGTTATTGTTTTTTCAGGCAAGCCGGGGCCGTCGAGCGTCAAACCAGGCGCTCGGGCAGCACTTGCGGTGTGTCTTGCGGGTTACCAGTGCGCGCCGAAGGTCTCGCGCAATTCATCCAGTGCCGCCTGATCCAGCGGCGCCGGCCGAGGGTTGCTCATCAACCACAACCGTGCGGTTTCTTCCAACTCTTCCAGGGCGTAGCTGGCCCTGGCCACCGAGCTTTCCCAGACAACCGGACCGAGGCGTTCAAGCATCACCCCACGCACGCGGTTGGCCAGTTGCGCGACTTGCTCGGCGACGTTGGGCGAACCCGGACGCTGATAGCCGATCAAGGGAATGTGACCGACCTTCATCACCTGGTAAGGCGTGAGCGGCGGCAAGATATCCTGCGCGCTCCACACGCCTGCCAGGGTCAGCGCCACCAGGTGGGTGGAGTGGGTGTGCACCACACCGCCCACCGAGGGGTTGCGGTCATACACCTGGCGATGCAGGGCCAGGGTCTTGGACGGTTTGTCCCCGGACACCCACTCGCCTTTCAGGTTGACCTTGGCAATAGCACCTGGCACGAGGCGCCCGAGGCAGGCATCGGTGGGGGTGATCAGCCAGCCATCGTCGAGGCGCGCACTGATATTGCCGGCGCTGCCGACGGTGTAGCCACGTTGATACAGGCTGTGGCCGACATCGCAGATTTCTTCGCGCAGGGCCTGTTCGTCGATGCCAGTCACTGGGCACCTCCGGCCAGGTGCGCGAGGGCTTTGGCGAAAAACTCACGGCCACCGAAGTTGCCGGATTTGAGCGCCAGTGCCAGGGGCTCGGCGGAACTGCTGACGGTGGCCGGCACGCCAGGATCAATCTGCGCGCCGATCTGCAGCAGGTTGACGCCGAGGGCCTTGACCACCGCGCCAGAGGTTTCGCCGCCGGCGATCACGAAACGCCGCACGCCTTGCTCGCGCAAGCCCGCGGCGATCTCGCCCAAGGCGTTCTCCACCAGGGCCCCGGCGCGCTCGACGCCGAGCCGCTCTTGCACGGCCTTGACCTCGGCGGGGGTGCTGGTGGCGTAGATCAATACGGTGTGTGCACTGTCGCGGGCAAACGCCAGGGCCTGCGCCACCACCGGCTCACCGGCAGCCAGGGCCAACGGATCAATGCGCAACGCCGGGCGACCCGCCTCTAACCAGGCCGCAACCTGGCCGAGGGTCGCCACCGAGGCACTGCCGGCGAGCACCACCTCGCCACCGCTGATAGTCGGCAGCGTCGCCGCATCGAAGTCGCGCAGCTTACCGGCACGGCGGAAATTGCCCGGCAAACCCAAGGCCAGGCCCGAGCCACCCGTGAGCAAAGGCAAGTCGGCGCAGGCGCTGCCGAGGGTGTAGAGGTCTTGATCGGACAGCGCATCGGCGATGGCAATGCCCACGCCTTGCTCGCGCAGTTCGGCGATTTTTTTACGGGTCGCCTCGACGCCCGCGGCGATGCTGTCGTACCGCAGCAGCCCGACCGGCAATTGCGTCTGGCTCTGCAGCACGCGCACCAGATTCGCGTCGCCCATGGGCGTCAGCGGGTGATGTTGCATGCCCGACTCATTGAGCAACTGGTCCTGCACAAACAGGTGACCACGGAAAATCGTCCGGCCGTTTTCCGGGAACGCCGGGCAGGCCAGGGTGAAATCACTGCCCAGCGCCTTGAGCAAGGCCTCGCTGACCTGGCCGATATTGCCGGCGGCAGTGGAGTCAAAGGTCGAGCAATACTTGAAAAAAATCTGTTCGCAGCCCTGCTCGCGTAGCCAGTCCAGCGCGGCCAAGGATTCCTCCACAGCCTCTGCGACCGGCGTGGTACGCGACTTGAGGGCGATGACGATGGCGTCCGCATCCAGCCCGTCCGCGACTTCGCGGCTGGGGATGCCGATGCTCTGCACCGTGCGCATACCGCCGCGCACCAGCATGTTGGCCAGGTCGGTGGCGCCGGTGAAATCATCGGCGATGCAGCCCAGCAACGGGCGCGTGGTGTGGTTAGTCATAAAGCGTTCCTTACACCGGCTCGGGCTTGGCAGTCGGCAGGTCGATGCCGGGGAAAATCTTGATCACCGCCGAGTCGTCCTCGCGGCCAAAACCGGCGCTGGAAGCCTGCATGAACATCTGGTGCGCAGTGGCCGACAACGGCAGCGGGAATTTGCTCGCACGCGCGGTATCCAGCACCAGGCCGAGGTCCTTGACGAAAATATCCACCGCCGACAGTGGCGTGTAGTCGGCCTTGAGAATGTGCGGCACGCGGTTTTCGAACATCCAGGAATTGCCGGCGCTGTGGGTGATCACCTCGTACAAGGCATCGGCGTCCACCCCTTCGCGCAGGCCCAGGGCCATGGCTTCGGCGGAGGCGGCGATATGCACGCCGGCGAGCAACTGGTTGATGATCTTGACCTTGGAGCCCAGGCCATGGACGTCGCCCAGGCGATACACCTTGCCGGCCATGCCCGCCAGCACTGCATCGGCCTTGGCATAGGCGGCCTGCGGGCCGGAGGTCATCATGGTCATCTCACCGGCGGCGGCCTTGGCCGCACCGCCGGAAATCGGCGCATCCAGGTACAGCAGGCCGTGTTCGCCCAGGCGCCGGCCGAGGTCCACGGCGTAGGTCGGGGCCACGGTGGCACAGCCGATCACCAGGCTGGCGGGACGCAGCGCCGCCACGGCAGCGCCCTCACCGAACAGCACGGTCTCGGTCTGCTCGGCGTTGACCACCACGGTGATGATCACATCACAGGCCTCGGCCATCTGCGCCGGCGACGCGCACGCCACCCCGCCTTCGCTGGCGAACTGCTGGGTCACCGCGTCGCGCACATCACAGGCATGCACATTAAAGCCTGCGCGCAACAGCGAACGGGCAATGCCCAGCCCCATCGCGCCCAGACCGATCACACCGACATTCTTATTATTCATGGGGTACTCCAGGGGAAAACGGCAGCTCGCGCTACACCGGCGAGCCGCATTGGAATTGCAGTCGATCATCCACCAATGAACGGATTATGTGAAGTTATTTTTCTATTTAACATTTGTTAACATTGGTCGCCGCCGATTTACCACGCCAGCCGGTAACCTATGTTCAAAGCCCACGGGCGCTTTTGGGTAGAACTGTCACTGGTCTCGACATCGACATATAGATGCTGGCTCCTGCTCATGGCCGCAGTAATACCTGCCCCGGCATACCAGCCACCGCCATTGCCGTCGGGGTGGCTGCTGACGTCGTTGGTCTTGACCTGGTTGCGCGCTGACAGGTCCTGGATCCAGCCAGCCTTGAGGTACGGCTGGATCGCAAAATCACCCTCCAACCGCATCTGGCGCCCAACCAGCGCGCCGCCGCGCAACTGGGTTGAAATGCCATCGTCGGCGTCGACGCGCATGTCGTTGCTCAACCGGTAACGATCACCGCCACCGTACAACGCCGACAACTGCGCTTGGGGCTCAACAAACCAGCCATGGGAGAAATCCAGGCGCTTGCCGGTTTCCACCGAGAGGCCAGCGCCGTTGCTGTGGGTTTTACCGCTGACGCGTTTGCCGTCGGTAGCGTCCACGTCGAACCGAGTGGACCAGCGATTGAGTGTCAGCAGGCTGTCGGTGTACCAACCCGAATCGTCCAGGTAAGTGGCGTAGGCACCGATGTAGTAACTTTCGAGCTTACCGCTGCCCTCGCCATTGAAGCTGCGATTGGCGTGACTGTAACCGGCAAGGCCGCCGAGGATCAGCGAACCGTTGCTGCGCGCCATCCGGCCATCCACACCCACCTGGACGCCGTTGAGGTTCTGCGTGAAGTGCCGCCCTGCGCCGTTATCCAGTTGCTGCTCCTGACCATAGCTGCGCATCCACACCCCTTCGTCGTGGCCATCGCCGCGCACATCGCCCAGGCGCTGGATCAGGCTGCCGCGCTCAGCATCCCAGGTGTCACGCAGGGTCGCCAACGCGCTGCTGTTGATCGCCGCGCTGGCGGCGGTGGACAGTTGCTCGGTGATGTTGACCAGGCTCCACTGCGATTGGCCGCTCGCACTGTCGTCACGTTGCAAGGTGTAGCGGTAGGTGCCCACATCCACCTCCTGGCCACGGTTGGCCAGCGTGAAGTCGCCGACGCCCCCCTGGCTGTCGATCAACAGCAATTTCTGCCCACCGCCCGACGGCTCGGCGCCGCTGTTGCGCACCAGCAACTGGTTATTACCGGTCACCTGGCCGCCCACCTCAAGCCGGTCGCCGCGCAGCGCGCCCAGATCAGTATTCATGATGTACTGCCCGTCGCCCTGAAGGTCGCCGACGACTTTCAGGCGCATGAAATCGCTCGCTGCCGGCGTGGCGAATTCCACGCTGCCCTTATTTGTCAGTTGGCCGACACTGGAGTCGCCCCGCATCAGCCAGGTGCTGCTGTCGTCCAGACTGAGGCTGGAATGGCCAGGGGTATCGTTCACCGCACCTTCGAGGCGTGACTGATTGTTCAGGCTCAACTGCAGCGCGCCACCCTCGACCAGGACATCGCCATCGATGAACGAGTGATCGCTGTCCAGCCGGACGAGGTCGGCGGCCAGCCCATTGGCACCGTCGGTAATCCATACTGCCGTCGCGGGCTGATCGGCGCTGCGCCCCACCAGGCTGCTGTGGGTCAGATGACTGAGCAAGCTGCCGCCGGAGACGCGCAAGGCACTGCTGTCGTGGGCCAGTACCGTACTGTCAGTGAGATCGAGTTGGTTGGTGATACCCGCGATGGTTGCCTGGCTCACCAGCCCGTAGGCTTTCTCTCCAGCGGTCTCGATGTGGGTGTCGGTCAGGTCTGCCGTGGCATTGTTGCTGACCGACAGGCCATACGCCGAGTTACCTTCGGTGACCACATTCGTGCGAGTCGTCTGCAAGCTGGCATCATCGCCTGAAACCAGTAGGCCATGACTGAGATCACCGTGGGTCAACAGCTGGCTGTCGGACAACACCATCCGTGTCCCGCCCAGCCGGGCTAAGGCGCCGACCGACCCGACGCCAAAGGTCTCGATCACCACGTTCATCACATCGAACGTCGCCCCGGGCGCCCCCGACTGGCCACCGATCACGTCGGTTGATGCATAGAGCCCGTGGGACGAGTCACCGTGGGTGACCACGCGGCCGCCGTCCATCTGGAAAATACCGGCGCGATTGTCCACCGCGGCCGCCTGTGTGCCCCATGTTTCCAGCTGACTGTCGTGCACGTCGGCGTGGCTGTCGCTGCCGGGCATCCAGATCGCCGAACCATTATCCCCTTTGGCGCTGATCTGGGACTCGTACAGTTCCAGGGACGCACCTTTGGCATCAAGGTTGATGCCGTTGCCGGTTTGAGAGAGGACCTGGGAATTGCGCACTACCGCCGTCCCCCCACCGTTGGGAGAACTCGGCCGGATCAGGATGCCGTCAGTCTTGGCCTGGATGCTGCCATTGCTGAACTCCAGACGTCCTTCTTGCATCTCCACGCCCTGGGCGCCGTCGGATTGTGCGGTCACGCCGTCGGCGGTGACCACGCTGTCCGTACCGGTGATGGCGATCGCGGCAGTCTGGCCATGGGCGGTGGCGCTGACGTTGTTCAACTTGATGCGCGCCCCCTGTTGCGCCCGCACTGCGTAGGCCGCATTGCCGGCGGTCGATACGCTCGTGCCACTGGCGCTGATGGTCGAACCAGCGCCCATGGCAGAGAGCCCGTCGGCCATGAGCCCTGTGGTGGTGACCGTGCCGCCGATGATCTGCGCGCTGGAGCCCTGATTGACCATGACCCCACGGCCACGGGCGCCGTCGGTGGTGATGTCGGTCTGCCCCAGCTGCACGTGCGAGCCTGCACCGCTGGCGCTGGCGCCGTCACCGAAATAGCCGCTGGCCTTGATCGTTGAGCCCTGCAGTGTGCCCCGCCCACCACCCTGCACTTGCAGCCCCGTCACCGCATCGTTTGGCCCGCCGGCGGTCGCGTGGATATCCATGGTCGTGCCGATGAATTCATTTTGCCCCCCCATAACGCGAACGGCCGCACCTTTGCCGGCGAACGAAACCTGGTCATTATCCAGTACCAGCAGGTCGCCCGCCTCGGACGAAACGTCAACAGACCCGATAGTGGCCGCCTGCACCGGCACTAGTGCAACGAAGAGGGCATAACTGATTGCAAAACTGAGGGGTTTCTTCGGAAAGTTCATTGATCCATTCCTTGACGTTAGTTGTCTTCCAACAAAAGCGCTCGACAAAAAAATGCCCGCCATGCCCCCAGTCAGAGAGGGAGTGGCAAACCCGTTAAAGCGCCTTTTATTGATACTTAACAGTGACCGTTGCGGTACCTTTTACAAGCCCGGGTGTGACGCAATTAGTGCCGCCAGAACTTTGGTAATAACGCACTAAATAGGGCAAGTTGAAACTTGTCGAATTGTTAAACACCGTGCCCACGACTTGAGTCGCCCCAAGTATCGCGGGCAGCCCACTAGTGGCATCGAGTACTTGTAGCGCCACGCAAGAGGCATTGTTCACGCCGGCCTGCGGTTTGATCAGGCCCAGGCTGCCGTCGGGCATGAACTTGTCAGCGTCCAGGGTCAGGGTGACTGCGCCGTTGGCTCCGGAACAGGTAAACGGCACGTTGAAAGGTGTGTCGCCCGTGGTGGAGCCCTGCCCGGTGAAGCGGCCGAATGGCGCCGGAGCCAGGTCCACACTCAGGTCGCCGATCGAGCAGGTACCCGTTTCCGGCACGATTTCACTGCCGCCACCGGTGATGCGCGTGGTCAGGAACACACCACTGTTGAACGGGTAAACATTCTGCGCCGTGTTGTTGGTGTAGGTACCACCCGCCAATGCACCGGAACCGACGGTGTCGCTCAGCTTGATCAACTCAACGACAACTGTTCCGCCGACATTGAAGACCAAGGTGTTTTGCGCCGCCGAGCCACTGACACCGGGCATCCCAAGTTTCCAGGTGGTCTGTTCTCCAGCATAAAACGGTGAAGCCGATTGTGCGGGTATCCAACTGGTACGCATGCCGACACCGGCAATGTTAGTTGTGTAGACGTTAGTTATAGTAGTGGCAGTGCCCTGTACGACCCGCCATTGCGTTGTATCACCCGGTTTGCAAGAAACAATGGCGAAAAAACTGCCAACAATAGGAAACTCCTTACTGTAAAACACGTCACCCACGGCAATCCCCGAAGGTACCGATATGCGGCCCATGGTTATATCGACTACCGCGCCTTCCTGATAGTTGGGCATCATCCCGCACACCGCATAAGCCGACGTTGAAACCATTAGCCAGGCACACACCTGAAACACTGCATAAATAAGTCTGGTCATTTTCATCGACTGCTCAGACGGGTACCTTCGCGCAGCAGGCACGGCGCTTGCGTTTGTAGCAGCCACTTGGTGCCGCTCGCCGTTTTCTCACCGAATCGATATGCAACCTGACAGGTTGATTCGTCCGGCAGGTTCACGCTCAGAGCGCCGTTGTTTTCAACGCCCTGGACAAACAGGTTGTTGCCCTGGCCGACCACACCGACCACATTGCCACGCTCGTCGCGTACATCCGCGCCGAACGGCAACTTGAGGCTGCTGCCATTGGTGATATGGATCACCGCCGACCGCCCGACCCGGGTCTGGAAATCGACGCGGACAATTGCGCCGGCAAAGGGTGCGACCTGTTGCGTGGTGTTCTGGAACGTGACATCCATCGAGCTGCCCTTGGGGTCCAGGTTGATATTGTTCATGCGATAGGGCGATAAATACGGCATCACGCCATAGCCGTTTTTATCGATGACCAGGCCGGACAATCCACCAATGCTCGCGCCCTCGCCGCCCGGTGCGGAGACCAGTGCAATGGTGTCGCCAGTATTCGGCGATAGCGTCACCCCGCCGCTGTGCACCACCAGGCTGCCATCGCTGCCCAGCGAGGTGGATTTGTAGTCCCCACCCTGTTCGTACGACGCGCGAACGGTGCTGCGGTCGCCGCGGTATTGAGCATTGACGCTGCCCGAGCTTGAGGTGTTGGTGTCCGCCGCGTGGGCGACCCCGTAGCTCAGGCGCCCCTCGTCATCGGCCACCCCGCTCAAGTAGTTGCGCAGCGTGCTGCCTTGCCCGCGCCCGCCGGTGTACTGCGTGCTCAGCGTCGGTGACTTGGCGCCGCTGCCCAATGGAATATTCAGGCTCAGGAAGTACTGGGTCTGGGCGCCGACGAACTCATCGTTATTGCGACTGGCGGAAAGGCTGTAGCTGACATCCCCGACGCTGCCGTTGAAGCCCACTTCAAACTGCCGGCTCGAGGATCCCGAGCCCCCCCAGGTCTTGCTGGTGCTACCGGTCAGGAACAGCGAGCCATAAGTGCTTACCGGCTGATCGATGCTGATATCGAAGCGGTCACGCTCATTGCCAAACCACAGCCATTCATCCTGATAGCCCGGGGTCTTGACCCGCTCACGCGCATCGACCGCCTGGGAAAGCGTCATGTATTTGGACGACGAGTAGCGGTAGGCCGCGAGGGTAAAGTTAGTGCGGGTTTCGCTCAGCAACTTGCTGTACGCCACCTTGACGCTATGCCCCGAAGCCGAACCGCTACGAGCGCCCAGTTGGGTGGTCTCCTGGGTCAGGTCGACCGAAAACGCCCCTAGCGAGGTGTTCAGTCCGACACCCGCGAGCCCCGCGTGAAAGCCTTCGCTGACCTGGAACCCGCCGTAGCCGGTCAGGCTGTTGTTCAGACCATAGAACAACGTGCCCTGGAACAGATGGGCATCGCTGGCCAGGTTCTGGTTATACAGCCGGCCAGCCACCAGGTCGTATTTGGCACGCCCCGGACGCATCAGGTTGGTGATCGACGAATAAGGCACATCGAAGCGCCGCTCACTTCCGTCGGCCTCGGTAACCACGACATTCAGGTTGCCGCCATAGCCTGTGGGGTACAGATCGTCGATCACGAAGTTGCCGGGCGTGACCGTGGTCTGATAGAGCTTTATATCGTTCTGCCACACCTCGACCCGCGCATTGCTGCGCGCGAAACTGCGGATCACCGGCGCGAAACCGATCTGTGAATCGGGAAACATGCGCTCGTCCGAGGCCAGGCTGACACCGCGCACGGCGATGCTGTCGAACCCCACGCCTTTGGTATTGATCTCGCCCAGGGTCACCTGGCTCTTGAGCTGCGCCACTGGCCGCTGAAGGTAGGTGGACATGCGGGTCCATTCGGCTTTGCCCCCCTGGGTCCAGTTCACATTGGCGTTATGTCGGAACTGCCAAAGGCCAAAATTGAACCCGCCACGCAAGCCCATGTAGGCAGAGTCGGTGCTGCCGTAATGGTCGTTCTGTGTGCTGAAATAGTTCAGGTTGTAATCGAGTTTCGCCGCGGTAATGCCCGCGTCCCAGTACTCGGGCTCTACATAACCACGCGGGGTACGCCGCAAGTTGGCCTGGGGGATTTGCAGGTAGAGCTTCTGCTCACCGATGTCGGCATAGGAGACCGTGTTGGGCAACACCGCCTTGAGCTTGCGACAACCGTTGAACGGCACCAATGGCTGTGTATCGATGCCCAGCCGTTTCATCGCTGCGAGCGTGAAACAGGCTTGCGCGATATTGCTGTTGGCCTCATCTGCGAACTCGACCCTGGCGCGCGTCACCTGCTTGCCATTGATGTAAACGTCCAAATCGTAATTTCCTGGCAATACCGGGTTGCCCTTCTGGTAACGCGACATATCCGTACGCTTGGCATTTCCCACCAGAAACGAACTGGTGAACTCGGCATCCTGGAAGTCCACCTGTGCAGCGGCCGCCGGCAGCACCGGCTCATCCGCCATTACGTTGTCATCTGCCGTGCTGAACACGAGGCACGCCACCGCCCAGAAACGAACGATTGAGCATGACGGTGACGCCAGAAATACTTTTCTGCGTAATATCGATCGATCAAAACGGTTCATAGACTTTTAGCGAAAGGGTAATTGAACTTAGTCGAACTGCGCGTTCACGGTTTTCAAGGCACCATAGTCGTTAATATAATTAAACTGTATGCCCTGGCCTTTTAGTTCAGGCAGGCGCGCGGTCTGCGGGTGCAGTTCAAACACGGCTTCGCCGCCCGGGGCAACCATATGATTACCGTCAGTATTGCTGAGTGTCTTGCCCGCCCACTTCACCTGGATATCGGCAAACGAGACATGTAAGGGCGAGGTATTCGTGCAGCGTAACTTCAACTGTGCGCCGTCGCCGAACACCTGCCACTTCAAATGCTTCGCGGCGTCATGCAAGGAGCTGCGGAGTGTCGCGGGTCGATAGAACACTTTAATTCGACTTTGAACAGCCAATAACAAGTTGTTCTTGTTTCTCGACTTTTCCGGCACCGGTGGTACTTCAAGTACATTCAGCCAGAACAGCGATTCACGGTCTGGCGGCAACGCTGTTCCATTGAACAGGATCCGCAGGGTCTGCGAGGCCTGGCCTTCGATACGGGTCAGCGGCGGCATGATCAGGAACGGCGCGGAGCTGTTCTCCGGCGTAGAGTCGGTGGCGCCGTCATCCATCCACGATTGCACCAGTGCCGGGGTCGCGCCCTTGTTCGACAGGGGCAGCGTGACTTCACGTTCGCCGCCTGGATAGATCAACCGAGTCCCGCCCAAAACGATATTGGCGCGAGCATCGAAGCTCATTAAATAAATGAGGAGGCAACCTATTAATAGACGATATATCCGCATAGTCAGGGTAGTCCCCTCTGCGCGATGTCTGCGCAGAGGGACATTCTCAGTTATAGCTCAATTGGTATTTGACCTGGCTCTTCACCAGGCCTGCCGTGGATTTGCCGGTCGCGTAGTACTGCACGCCGTAGATCATTTCAGCCGCACCGTCTTCCACGGTGAAGCTCTTGGCAGCACCAGCGTCGCCTGGTTTGATCAAGGAGTTGTCTGCGTAGTTGTAAAGCTGCAGGCCCACATTGGTGGCGGAGGTATCGCCGCTCAACTGGTTTTTCAGCACGCCCGAACTGATGTCGACCAGGTTGGCATCGTAGAGAAACTGCGCGCGTACATTGGTCACGGTCGGCGAGCATTGATTGACCGCAATACGGAAGTTGGACGGCATCGCGGTAGCACCGGCCTGGGCCAGGTCAGCCACTTTGGCGGTGGCCAGGTCCACGGTAAAATCGCCCGATGAGCCGGTGGTTACCTGGCAAGTTTCATCCGTAACTTTACCGTTGAAAGTAATAGTACCGGCTTCCGCGGCACTGACAGTAGTAGACAACATCAGACCACCACACACACTCAGGAGCGCCGCCTGCACAGGCAGTAAACGTTGCTTCTTCATACTTTATCATCTCTCAAATTTATATTAATTTGCGTTACTTTAATAACGCATCACAGGGCCGAACTTCACTTCACGAGTTGCTGGGCATCCACCTCCTTACTTGGAAATTAATCCTTTTTTGGCACACAGTGACCCGCCGCCTTGAAGTGCACTGTTGCGCACAACTGCAATAAGAAACTGTTCTTTTCTAGTGCAACTCAACCAGCACACGGCTACAAGTAGGTGACGTGACTTAGTCTATTGAGGTGCGGGCTGACGCTGTGGGGCCATTATGCGAGCCGACTCGGTGGCTGTCTTTAAGATCAAACTGAAAATAGGCCCAGGGCGAGAACTATCTTTCGGTTCAGCCCACGTAAACCGCTGGCACGACTTACAGGAAAAGCTGCGCATCCGCACAGAAGGTCAACAACGCTTGATCATTTTCCACGCCCAACTTGCGCATCGCCGAGACCTTTTGTGCGCTCACTGTCTTGGTGCTTCTATGCAATCGTGCCGCGATTTCACGGCCACTCAAGCCCGATACAAAATGCCGAAGCACTTCGTATTCGCGCATCGTCAGCCGAGCGGCCCTGGCTTGCATCTGGCTGTCGATGTTCGACAGCGCTTGCGCTGGTGGCTGGTATTTGCGTCCCTGCGACAACGCCTGCAGTGCTACCGCAATCTCATTGAAATCACCACTTTTCAATATTACGCCCCACACACCCAGGTGATAGAGGCCGCTGAGAATCAGGGGATTGGATAGCATGGTGAATACCAGGATGCGGGTGTCACCAAAGCGCCGGCACAGCAACTCGATCATCTGCAATCCATCGCCATGAATTCCGTCGCCGGGCATGCTGTAGTCGGCAATCACGACATCAGGCGAAAACTGCTGATGCATCTGCACCAATTCAGTAGGACCCTTGGCGATACCCACCACTTCAAAGCGTTCATCGCGCTCGACTATTTCCTGCACCGCCATCGCCACAATCGGATGGTCGTCGGCTATTAACACAGTGGTCTTTTTCATGGTTTGTATTCCAGTCTCAGTCATTGGATGTAGGGGGCTCGCCGTCCGTATTCGGCGCAAGGCCCGCCAGTAGTCGCTCTATACCGTCCATGAGTTCAATAACGCCCTTGGGAATTTTGTGCGTGGCGATCAGTTGCTGCTCCAGCGCTTTGCATGCGTCTGCCAGCTGCTTCGCCTGCACCGCAGCCAGCGAGCCGCGCAGCCGATGCAACTGCGGCACCATGGCAGCTATGTTGTGTTGCTGGCTGGCGTCGCGCAGGATTTTCAGGTCTGCACGCGTGGTATTCACAAACAGTTCATGCAGTCGCGATGAGATCGCCACAAACGCCGGCAGTTCTTCCTCCTGCGGCTCAAGTATTTGCGCGGGCGGGCAGCAGCGTCGCAACACTGCGTACAAATCGCTCAGGCTCACGGGCTTTACCAGCCAGGCATCCATGCCGGCTGCGACGAAGCGTCGGGTTTCTTCCGGCAGGGCGCTGGCGGTGATGGCGATGATCGGAAGCGTTACGCCCTGCTGACGCAGCGCACTCAATAACTCGAACCCATCCATCTGCGGCATGTTGATGTCGGTCAGTAGCGCATCGAAAGCCGGAGACCAGCGCGCCAATGCGTCAAGACCGTGACTTGCCAGGGTGACGCGACAGCCGAGCTGCTCGAGTTGTTCCTTGATCAATGCCTGGTTCATCGGGTTGTCGTCGGCGACCAGCAGGTTCAGGCCCAACTTACCGGGATGCCGAGACAAGCGAGCGCGCACGGCGGTCAGCGGTGCCTGCTGCCCCAAGGCAAAGCTGGCACTGAAACTGAAGCAGCTACCCACCCCGGGTTCGCTGGCCACGCTCAACCGACCGCCCATCAGTTGGGCCAGTTGCGCGCAGATGGACAGGCCAAGCCCGGTGCCAGCAACGGTATGCGCATGTCGGTGCGCCTGGTAGAACGGCTCGAACAGATGAACCTGCTGCTCGGCCGCAATACCCACGCCGGTGTCGGTGACTTGCCACGTCAGCGTAGCCCTGTCGTCGCTAATCGCGGCGCTCACCTGCAGCGTTACACCGCCGTGCTCGGTGAACTTGAGGGCATTACTGAGCAGATTGGTGAGGACCTGCCGGATACGCCGCGCATCCCCATGCACCCCAACCGGCACACCGGCATCGACATTCAAGCGCAACTGCACACCCTTGCCCTGTGCGGTGCCGCCGTATTCGGCGACGACCTCCTCGGCCAGTGCGAGGGGGCTGAAATCCGCCGACTCCAGCGCCATCTCCCCCGCTTCGATCTTGGACATGTCCAGCACATCGCTGACCAGTTGCAGAAGCATTGAAGAGGAGCGCTCGATAATGTGCAGATAGTTGCTTTGTTGCTCGGTCAACTCTGTGAGCCCCAGCAACTCCAGGGTACCCAACGCGCCATAGAGTGGAGTGCGGATCTCATGGCTGATGGTCGCCAGGAACCGCGACTTGGCAGCGCTGGCCTCGGCGAGCTTCTGCTCCACCGCCTTGTGCGCGCTGATGTCGCTGAACGCGCAGAGCACCACCGCCTCGCCGCGATAGCGGGCTGAGGCGAAACTGCCGTGCAGTGTGTAGCCGTGGCGGCCGTGGAAAATCACATCGCCGTCGGGTTGCGCCGGGTTAGGATTGAGCCCCCAAGACTCACTCAACTGCCTCACCGCCTGGGCATCCCCCAGCATTCGTTCGGCCAGTGGGTTTTGCATGATCAGGTGCCGATCCGCGCGCCTGAGCACACACAGTGCCACAGGGGCAGTCTGGATTACCGTACGGCTGAAAGTGTCGCTTTCGACGATCTCAAAATGGGCCTGGCGCGCGGGCGAAACCACCTTGCGCGCGTACCAGCGAATCGCCACCCAACTGCTCAACACACTGGCCAGCAGCAGGCCAATGCCGCCAAGCAACTGCCACTTGGCGTAGCCGAAAAAGCTTTGATAATTCAGTTCGTATAACGCGACCCAACCACCGGCACTGGGGCCGCCCATCTTGAACAGCAGGCCTTGCGCAGTGAAATTCAGGCCCTGCCGGTAGCTCTGCGCTACACCGACTGCATCTATCAACGAGTCGCCCTGGGGAGACAACAGCTGCAAGCGGTCGTAGATCGGCCGCTCGAACAATTGCTCGGGATCATTGATGCGCTCCAGATCCAACAGGGTCACGATGAAAATCCGACGCTTGACCTCAGGGGTCCACCAGATCGCATCGGGCAGCCTGAAATCCAGATAACCCAACAGCTCACGGGACTCGCCGGCAATGAAATGCTGCGCTGGCGCCCAGCGCACGTGGACTGCCCCCGTTGAGTCTTTACCGACTGGCAGCGCGCTGTAAATCCGCTCGACTGCCGCCAGGTAGTTCTCCGTCGTCAGCAGCACACGCCCCGGAAACCGGTCGATGGCAGGCACAGCCATGCTGGTGTTGCCCAGCGCGCCGATGACGAACACCTGCGGTGCCGGGTAGACAGAGGTACTCCAGAAACGGCTGTAAAAATTCGCCAGCATCACCCCCAAGGCGAAATTGCCAGGATGCGGGCCGGACGTTACGTGCTGTTGCGCCAGGGTAAACGGCATCGAAAACGTATATTGCGCCGCCTCAAAGATCCGCACGCCTGGCGTGTCGACACGCATTTGGCTCTGTACCGTCAGACCCGACGTCGGTTGGTTCTGCGAGACCTGGTTGCCGTGTTGCGCAATCCTGTTGATGAATTTTTCGTGCTGATGGATATCACCCACCAGCCGGTTGAAATGCAGCGTCACCTTGTTGCGCTCTTCGGCAACCACCTTGCTCAACGCCCAATAGCAGGCGGCCAGCGTTAACAGGTTAAGAAAAAGCGCGCAGATCAGCACGGTATTCAGGCGCAGGGACGTGCTGGCGAGCTTGCGAATCAAGCTGTAGTTGCGTTCGGGCATAGGTTCAAAGTCCGGTCTCGGAAGACGGCACGGTGGTAGCGGCATAGAGCCAGGCGCTGTATGCCACAGCTGGAGGTGAGTATGGCGTAATACGGCAAGTTCGCCTTGCCAGGCTTGAAGCGGCGCCAAGTTTAAAAAAGGGGGCGTTTTTACCAGATGGGCATCACGCACAGGTTGATCGAGATCAAAAAAACCCATCATCCAGGTGCACCGTTTGCCGACCCGGTCTTGTGGCGCTTGCACTTGTCATATTATGGTATACCATCATACACAGATCCATTTACCTCAGACGGAGCAGCTCATGAGTTTCGAAATCCGCAAGATCGTCAGCTACGTAGAAGAAACCTTTATCGAAGGCGGCAAGGCCGCGGACACCCCGGTGAAAATGGTCGGCCTCGCCGTGGTGCTGAAGAACCCGTGGCTGGGTCGTGGCTTCGTCGAAGACTTGAAGCCCGAGATCCGGGCCAATTGCTCCGACCTCGGCGCGCTGATGGTCGAGCGCCTGGCGGGCATCATTGGCGGCGCCGAAAACATCGAGGCGTATGGCAAGGCTGCCGTGGTCGGGGCCGATGGCGAGATCGAACACGCGAGCGCGATCATCCATACCCTGCGCTTCGGCAATCACTACCGTGAAGCGGTCAAGGCCAAGAGCTACCTGAGCTTCACCAACAAGCGCGGCGGGCCGGGCACCTCGATCCAGATCCCGATGATGCACAAGGACGACGAAGGCCTGCGTTCGCACTACATCACCCTGGAAATGCACATCGAAGATTCGCCGCGTGCCGACGAAATCGTCGTGGTATTGGGCTGCGCCGATGGCGGCCGCCTGCACCCTCGTATCGGCAACCGCTATATCGACCTGGAAGAGCTGGCCGCTGAAAAAGCCCAGTAAGCAAGACCGGCCAAAACAAAAAGCATGCAGGAGCGCTCCATGATTCGGCTCACCGCTGAACGCACCCCGGCTGGCACCAGTTATCTGGCGACCGGCCAAGGCCAGCCTGTGGTTTTGATCCACGGCGTGGGCCTGAATAAAGAAATGTGGGGCGGGCAAGTCGTTGGCCTGGCCACGAATTACCGCGTGATCACCTACGACATGCTCGGCCATGGCGCCAGCCCGCGCCCGGCCGCCGGCACGCCGCTGCTGGGGTATGCCGACCAGTTGCTGGAGCTGCTCGACCACCTGCAATTGCCCCAGGCCACGGTGATCGGTTTTTCCATGGGCGGCCTGGTCGCCCGGGCGTTTGCCTTGCACTACCCCGAGCGCCTCACATCCCTGGTAGTGCTCAACAGTGTGTTCAATCGCAGCCCCGAACAGCGTGCCGGCGTGATCGCACGCACCGCCCAGGCCGCCGAACACGGCCCGGATGCGAATGCCGAGGCCGCGCTGTCGCGCTGGTTCAGCCGTGAATACCAGGCGGCCAACCCGGCGCAGATCGCCGCCCTGCGTGAAACCCTGGCGGGCAACGACCCCCAGGGCTACCTGACCACCTACGAACTGTTTGCGACCCAGGACATGTACCGCGCCGACGACCTCAAGGGCCTGCGCGTACCGACCCTGGTCGCCACCGGCGAACTCGACCCCGGTTCAACCCCGGAAATGGCCCGGCAACTGGCCGATCGTATTCCCGGCGCCACCGTTGCGGTGCTGGCCGAGCAACGGCATATGATGCCGGTAGAATCGCCACGCCTGGTCAACCAGTTGCTGCTGGGCTTCCTCGACACGGTGTACGCCCAAAACAATCCAATCAAGGGGATCGTTGCATGACACTCGCACGCTTCCAGATGTGCATCGGCGGTGAATGGGTCGATGCCCTGTCCGGCAAGACTTTCGACAGCCTCAACCCGGCCCTGGCCGAACCCTGGGCGCAACTGCCCGACGCCGATGAAGCCGATGTGGAGCGCGCCGTGCAGGCCGCGCAAAGCGCCTTCGACAGCCCGGCCTGGCGTGGCCTCACCGCCACCGCACGGGGCAAATTGCTGCGCCGCCTGGGTGACCTGATCGCCGAGAACAAGGAGCAACTGGCCCAGCTCGAAAGCCGCGACAACGGCAAGTTGATCCGCGAAACCCGTGGCCAGGTCAGCTACCTGCCGGAGTTCTTCCACTACACCGCCGGCCTGGCCGACAAGCTCGAAGGCGGTACCCTGCCGCTGGACAAGCCCGACCTGTTCGCCTACACCGTGCACGAAGCCATGGGCGTGGTCGCCGCGATCATTCCGTGGAACAGCCCGCTGTACCTGACCGCGATCAAACTCGCGCCGGCCCTGGCGGCGGGCAATACCATCGTGATCAAACCGTCGGAACACGCCTCGGCGACCATCCTCGAACTTGCGCGCCTGGCCCTTGAAGCCGGGATCCCAGCGGGCGTGGTCAACGTGGTCACCGGCTACGGCCCCAGCACCGGCGCCGCCCTCACCCGCCACCCACTGGTGCGCAAGATCGCCTTCACCGGCGGCGCGGCCACGGCCCGCCACGTGGTGCGCAGCAGTGCGGAGAACTTCGCCAGGCTGTCCCTGGAACTGGGCGGCAAGTCACCCAATATCATCTTTGCCGACGCCGACCTCGACAGCGCCATCAACGGTGCGATTGCCGGGATCTACGCGGCGTCCGGGCAGAGCTGTGTCTCCGGCTCGCGCCTGCTGGTGCAGGATGAAATCTACGACGAATTCGTCGAGCGCCTGGTGGCACGTGCCGAGCGCATCCGCATCGGCAACCCCCAGGACGACGCCAGCGAAATGGGGCCCATGGCCACCGCGCAGCAACTGGCCGTGGTCGAAGGCCTGGTGGCCGATGCCATCGCCGAAGGCGCGCGCCTGCGCACCGGCGGCAAACGCCCGCAGAACCTTGGCGAAGGCTGGTTCTATGAGCCGACGCTGTTCGAGTGCGACAGCAATTCGATGAAGATCATGCAGGAAGAAGTGTTCGGCCCGGTGGCCTCGGTCATCCGTTTCAAGGATGAAGCCGAAGCGCTGGCCATCGCCAACGACTCGCAGTTCGGCCTCGCCGCCGGCATCTGGACCCGCGACCTCGGCCGCGCCCACCGCCTGGCGCGGGACGTGCGCTCGGGGATCATCTGGGTCAACACCTACCGCGCCGTGTCGGCCATGGCGCCTATCGGCGGCTTCAAGAACAGCGGCTACGGACGTGAAAGCGGCATCGATTCGGTGCTCGCCTACACCGAGCTGAAGACGGTGTGGATCAACCTCTCCCAGGCGCCCATGCCTGATCCTTTCGTGATGCGTTAAGAGACCCCGACCATGATCGAACCCGGCATTTACAAAGACGTCATGAGCTCATTCCCTTCGGGCGTCACGGTGGTCACCACCCTCGACCCGGACGGCGGCATCGTCGGCATTACCGCCAGTGCGTTCAGCGCGCTGTCGATCGACCCGGCGCTGGTGCTGTTCTGCCCCAACTATGGGTCGGACACCTACCCGATCCTGCGCGACAGCAAGCGCTTCGCGATCCACTTGCTGTCCGCCGACCAGACCGCCGAGGCCTATGCTTTCGCCAGCAAAGGCAAGGAAAAGGCCAAGGGCATCGAGTGGCACCTGAGCGAGTTGGGCAATCCGCTGCTGGCCAAGGCCACGGCGATCATCGAGTGCGAACTGTGGCGCGAATACGACGGCGGCGATCACGCGATCATCGTCGGCGCGGTAAAGAACCTGATCCTGCCCAAGGAGCCGGTCACGCCGATGATCTACCACAAGGGCAAGCTGGGCCCGCTGCCGGCCCTGGCCTGAGGCGCGCGGGGGCCGTGAGGGTTTGTCGCTTAAGGAACGCAGCATGATAAACTTGGGCACGATTTTCGGCCCTCAATCGGCCCCGGCCGGCCGAGGCCTCCAGTTAACCGCCACATTCAGAGCAGACCCCATGAAACGCGCGCCCCTCGACGACAGCTTCAAGGTCAATCACAACCCGGTCACCCTGCGCGAAATCGTGCTGGAAAAACTGCGCAGCGCCATCATGAACTTCCAACTGCTGCCCGGTGACCGCCTGGTGGAGCGCGACCTGTGCGACCGCCTCGGCGTCAGCCGCACCTCGGTACGCGAAGCCTTGCGTCACCTGGAGTCCGAAGGCCTGGTGGAATTCGCCGATGCCAAGGGCCCGCAGGTGGCGATCATCACCCTGGCCGACGCCGTCGACATCTATGAACTGCGCTGCGTACTCGAAGGCTTGATCGTGCAGTTGTTCACCCTGCGCGCCAAGGCCAAGGACATCAAGGCCCTGGAAAAAGCCCTGGAAGAAAACCGCAAGGCCCTCAAGGACGGTGAGCTGCAACAGGTCATCGACTCGGTCCAGGGCTTCTACGACGTGCTGCTCGAAGGTTCGGGCAACCATGTGGCGGCCACCCAGTTGCGCCAGCTGCAAGCGCGCATCAGCTACCTGCGCGCCACCTCGGTGTCCCAGGAAAACCGTCGCGGCACCAGTAACCAGGAAATGGAACGCATGGTCCAGGCGATCAAGAGCGGCGACCCGCTGGCGGCCCACCAGGCCTGCGTCGATCACGTGCGTGCGGCGGCCGCCGTGGCCCTGGACTACCTCAAGCGCAAACAGGAAGAAACCGGCAAGATTCCGGAAATCACCCTGCCCATCGCGCTGAAAGAACCGCGCATAGGTCACTGACCTTGGCCAGCCCCAGCTTTTGCCCGACATGCGGCGGCAGTGACCTCGGTCACCAGCTGCCACCGGGCGATACCCATGAGCGCCTGATGTGCCGGGGCTGCGGCTATATCCACTACATCAATCCCAAGATCATCGCCGGCTGCATCATCGAGCAGGACGGCAAATACCTGCTGTGCCAACGGGCGATCCCGCCCCGCCCGGGCACCTGGACCTTGCCTGCCGGCTTTATGGAAGGTGGCGAAACCACCGAGCAGGCGGCGTTGCGTGAAGTCTGGGAAGAAAGCGGCGTACGCGCCGAGATCGTATCGCCCTACTCGATCTTCAGCGTGCCGAAAATCAGCGAGGTGTACATCATCTTCCGCGCCATCGCGCTGGAGATCACCGGCCAGTTCGGCCCGGAAACCCTCGACTACAAGTTCTTCGCGCCCGAGGAGATTCCCTGGGAGAGCATCTACTACCCGGCGATCCGGCAGATTCTCGAACGGTATATCGAGGAACTCCAGGCTGGGGTGTATGGCATCTATATCGGGAACGATGACAGCGGCAAGATTCATTTCATCCGCTGACCGCACGGCCAAACACGGATCAAAATTTGGGAGGGGGCTTGCTCCCGATAGCGGTGTATCAGTCAGCATCCTTGTAGCTGACAGACCTCTATCGGGAGCAAGCCCCCTCCCACATTTGGCCCATGTTCGGCCTGATGACCTAGGGTGCCAGCCCTTCCACAATGATGATCTGCGCCAGCCCCGCCCCTTCACGGTGCGCCTTCGCCTCCTGATATTCAGCGGACTCATAACACGCCACCGCCTGCTCATAGCTCTCAAACTCAATCACCACATTTCGCTGCCGTGCCGGCCCGCCTTCCATCGCCTCGCTGCGCCCGCCCCTGGCCAGGAACCGCCCGCCAAACTTTGCAAACGCCGCCGGCGCGCGCTGGGTGTACTGCGTGTATTGCTCGGCATCGGACACATCCACATGGGCAATCCAGTAGGCCTTCATCATGACATCCTCTTGTTGAGTTTTGTGGTATACCATAATACATACAACCAACAAATCGAGCACTCTCCATGTCCTTCAACAGCATCGCAGACATCATCGAAGACTACCGCCAAGGCAAGATGGTGCTCCTGGTGGACGACGAAGACCGGGAAAACGAAGGCGACCTGTTGCTGCCTGCGGCCTGCTGCACCGCCGAGACTATCAGTTTCATGGCCCGCGAAGCCCGTGGCCTGATCTGCCTGACCCTCACCGACGAACACTGCCAGCGCCTTGGCCTGGAACAGATGGTGCCGAGAAACGGCAGCGTGTTCAGCACCGCGTTCACCGTGTCCATCGAAGCCGCCAGCGGCGTGACCACCGGCATCTCCGCCGCCGACCGCGCACGCACCGTGGCAGCGGCCGTCGATATCAATGCCGGACCGGCCGATATCGTGCAGCCGGGGCATATCTTCCCGTTGCGCGCCAAGGACGGCGGCGTGTTGACCCGCGCCGGCCACACCGAAGCCGGCTGCGACCTGGCGCGTCTGGCCGGGCACACCCCGGCGTCGGTGATCGTCGAAGTGATGAACGATGACGGCACCATGGCCCGCCGCCCCGACCTGGAAATCTTCGCGCGCAAGCACGGCATCAAGATCGGCACCATCGCCGACCTGATCCACTACCGCCTCAGCACCGAACGCACCGTGGTGCGCATCGGCGAACGCGACCTGCCCACGGTGCACGGCACATTCCGCCTGATCACCTTTGAAGACCGCATCGACGGCGGCGTGCACATGGCAATGGTGATGGGCCAGTTGCGCCGCGATACCCCGGCGCTGGTGCGCGTGCATGTGATCGACCCGCTGCGCGACCTGGTCGGTGCCGACTACAGCGGCCCGTCCAACTGGACGCTGTGGGCGGCCTTGCAACGTGTCGCCGCTGAAGGCAGCGGCGTGGTGGTGGTGCTGGCCAACCATGAGTCGTCCCAGGCGCTGCTGGAACGCGTGCCGCAACTGACCCAGGCACCGCGCCAGTTCAACCGTTCGCAGTCGCGCATCTATTCCGAAGTGGGCACCGGGGCGCAGATCTTGCAAGACCTCGGCGTCGGCAAGCTGCGTCACCTCGGTCCGCCCCTCAAATACGCCGGGCTGACCGGCTACGACCTGGAGGTGGTCGAGAGCATTCCCTTCACCGAATGACGGATAACCGGTAAGGCAAAATGCTTGCACAAAGTTTGGAATACCATAATATGATATTCCATAGACCGAACGCTTCCGCCAAGTGCGCCCGCCAGGGAGAGCACCAATAACAGCCCTTGGCACGGTCGCCTTTTGGGGTCTCGACTAGAGGCCCCCGATGGACCTACTGCTCCCGATAGGCGGGCATTACCAAGCCCGCTCAATAACAAAACAAATGAGGGCGTAAAAATGGTGTTGAACAAACGTGCAACTGCGGTGCTGTTCGCGGGTTTATTGGCCACGGCCACTCACGCGGCCATGGCGGCCGAAAGCGTCAATTTCGTGAGCTGGGGCGGTAGCACCCAGGATGCGCAGAAGCAGGC
Organism: Pseudomonas sp. GW821-FHT09D08; assembly: GCF_059416305.1. Classification (NCBI taxonomy): domain Bacteria; kingdom Pseudomonadati; phylum Pseudomonadota; class Gammaproteobacteria; order Pseudomonadales; family Pseudomonadaceae; genus Pseudomonas; species Pseudomonas sp. GW821-FHT09D08. The sequence goes on along the minus strand of NZ_JBWKOX010000011.1, from coordinate 65,075 downwards.
CTGGGCCGACCCCTTCAGCAAGGCCAGCGGCATTACCGTGGTCCAGGATGGCCCCACCGACTACGGCAAACTCAAGGCCATGGTCGAAAGCGGCAACGTGCAGTGGGACGTGGTGGATGTCGAGGCCGACTTCGCCTTGCGCGCCGCCGCCGAAGGCCTGCTCGAACCCCTCGACTTCTCGGTGATCCAGCGCGACAAGATCGACCCGCGCTTCGTCTCCGACCATGGCGTGGGCTCGTTCTTCTTCTCCTTCGTGCTCGGCTACAACGAAGGCAAGCTCGGCGCCGGCAAGCCCCAGGACTGGACCGCGCTGTTCGACACCAAGACCTACCCCGGCAAACGCGCCCTCTACAAATGGCCAAGCCCCGGCGTGCTCGAACTGGCGCTGCTGGCCGACGGCGTCCCGGCCGACAAGCTCTATCCCCTGGACCTGGACCGCGCCTTCAAGAAACTCGACACCATCAAGAAAGACATCGTCTGGTGGGGCGGCGGTGCGCAGTCGCAACAGTTGCTGGCGTCCGGCGAAGTCAGCATGGGCCAGTTCTGGAACGGTCGTATCCACGCCCTGCAGGAAGACGGCGCGCCCGTGGGCGTGAGCTGGAAGCAGAACCTGGTCATGGCCGACATCCTCGTCGTGCCTAAAGGTTCGAAAAACAAAGCGGCGGCGATGAAGTTCCTGGCCAACGCCAGCAGCGCCAAGGGCCAGGCGGATTTCTCCAACCTGACCGCCTATGCGCCGGTGAACATCGACAGCGTGCAGCGCCTGGATTCGGTGCTCGCGCCGAACCTGCCGACCGCCTACGTCAAGGACCAGATCACCCTCGATTTCGCCTACTGGGCCAAGAACGGTCCGGCCATTGCGACACGGTGGAATGAATGGCTAGTCAAATGAAAATGACGGCAACCACACCGACCGGGAGCGCCCTCGGCGCTGCCGGCGCGGTTTCGCCCAAGGCCGGGGCGCCGTCCCTGGCACAGCGCTGGCGGGGCTCGAGCAACCTGATCCCGGCCCTGCTGTTCCTCGGCCTGTTCTTCCTGGCGCCGCTGATCGGCCTGTTGCTGCGCGGCGTACTGGAACCCACGCCGGGCCTGGGCAACTACGAACAGCTGTTCGCCAACTCGGCCTATGCACGGGTGCTGCTCAACACCTTTTCGGTGGCGGGCCTGGTGACCCTGTTCAGCCTGCTGCTGGGCTTTCCGCTGGCCTGGGCGATCACCCTGGTGCCGCGCGGCTGGGGGCGCTGGATCCTGAATATTGTGCTGCTGTCGATGTGGACCAGCCTGCTCGCCCGCACTTACTCCTGGCTGGTCTTGCTGCAAGCCTCCGGGGTGATCAACAAGGCGCTGATGGCCATGGGCATCATCGATGTGCCCCTGGAGATGGTGCATAACCTCACCGGCGTGGTGATCGGCATGAGCTACATCATGATCCCGTTCATCGTGCTGCCGTTGCAGGCGACCATGCAGGCCATCGACCCGATGATCCTGCAGGCCGGCTCGATCTGCGGCGCGAGCCCGTGGACCAACTTCTTTCGCGTGTTCCTGCCGCTGTGCCGGCCGGGGTTGTTCTCCGGCGGCCTGATGGTGTTCGTGATGTCCCTCGGTTACTACGTCACCCCGGCGCTGCTCGGCGGTGCGCAGAACATGATGCTGCCCGAGTTCATCATCCAGCAGGTGCAATCGTTCCTCAATTGGGGCCTGGCCAGTGCCGGCGCCGCGTTGCTGATCTTCATCACCCTGGTGCTGTTCTACTTCTACCTGAAGCTTCAGCCGGAATCCCCGGTTGGCGCCAGCAACGCGAGGTAAGCCGTCATGCTCCTGACCCCCAATGCCATGAGCCGCAGGATGCGCTTGGGCCTCTACACCACCACCGGGTTGATTGGCCTGTTCCTGCTGCTGCCGATCGTGTTCATCGTGCTGCTGTCGTTCGGCTCGTCGCAATGGCTGGTGTTCCCGCCGCCGGGCTGGACGCTGAAATGGTACGGCCAGTTCTTTTCCAACGCCGACTGGATGAACGCGGCCATGGCCAGCCTCAAGGTGGCCGTGCTGACCACCGTGTTCGCCGTCGCCCTCGGCCTGCCCACCGCCTTTGCCCTGGTGCGCGGGCGCTTCCCCGGCCGTGAATTGCTCTACGGCCTGTTCACCCTGCCGATGATCGTGCCGCTGGTGATCATCGCCGTGGCGGTGTACGCGCTGTTCCTGAAGCTTGGCTACACCGGCACGATGTTCGCCTTTGTGGTCAGCCATGTGATCGTGGCGCTGCCGTTCACCATCATCTCGATCATCAACTCGCTGAAACTGTTCGACCAGTCGATCGAAGACGCGGCGGTGATCTGCGGCGCCTCGCGGTTGCAGGCGGTGTTCAAGGTGACCTTTCCGGCGATTCGTCCGGGGATGGTCGCCGGTGCGCTGTTCGCCTTCCTGGTCTCGTGGGACGAAGTGGTGCTCAGCGTGATGATGGCCAGCCCGACCCTGCAAACCCTTCCCGTAAAAATGTGGACCACCCTGCGCCAGGACCTGACGCCTGTGATCGCCGTCGCATCGACGCTGCTGATCGGCCTCTCGGTGCTGGTCATGGTGATTGCCGCCGCCGTTCGCCGGCGTACCGAAACCCGCGCTTGAGCGCCGAGGAGAAGAACATGAGTGCAGTGATCAACGATGTCGCGCAGAGCCATGGCCAACCCCTGGTCAGCCTGCGCAACCTGAACAAGCACTACGGCGAATTCGCTGCCGTGGACAACATCTCGCTGGACATCCAGGACGGCGAATTCCTCACCTTCCTCGGCTCCAGCGGCTCGGGCAAAAGCACCACGCTGTCGATGCTTGCCGGCTTCGAAACCCCAAGCAGCGGCGAGATCCTGGTCAGCGGCCAATCGCTGGTCAACGTACCGCCGCACAAGCGCGACATCGGCATGGTGTTCCAGCGTTACTCACTGTTCCCGCATTTGTCGGTGCGCGACAACATCGCCTTCCCCCTGGCGATTCGCAAACTGGCCAGCGCCGAACGCGACAAGCGCGTCGACGCCATGCTCAAGCTGGTGCAGTTGGAACAGTTCGCCCATCGCCGCCCTTCGCAATTGTCCGGCGGCCAACAGCAACGGGTCGCCATCGCCCGCGCGCTGGTGTACGAACCACGCATCCTGCTGATGGACGAACCCCTCGGCGCCCTCGACAAGAAGTTGCGCGAAGACCTGCAGGACGAACTGCGCCAACTGCACCGGCGCCTGGGCATCACCATCGTCTACGTGACCCACGACCAGGAAGAAGCCATGCGCCTGTCCCAGCGCATCGCGATTTTCAGCCACGGCAAGATCGTCGGCCTGGGCAGCGGCTTCGACCTCTACCAGAACCCGCCGAACGCGTTCGTGGCGTCGTTCCTCGGCAACTCCAACTTCCTCAAGCTCAAGGCCCAGGGCAATGCCGTGGCGGCGTTCGAAGGCCAATCCGTGTCGATCCGCCTGACCAGCGGGTTGCACACCGAGCAGGATGTGCTGCTGATGGTACGCCCGGAAAAAGCCCTGGCGCTGAGTGTCAAACAGGCCGCTGAGCAACCGTTGGCGGCGGGCTGGAATGAAGTGTCGGCGATTGTGGGTGAGGTGCTGTTCCTCGGCGAAAGCCAGACCTGCACAGTGAAAACCCTCGGCGGCACATCGATGACGGTCAAGGCGCTGTCCGCCGCGGGCATGCCCCTCAAGGCCGGCGACCCGGTGCGTGTGCGCTGGGCGACGGCGGATGCGTGTGTGTATACGCAGTGGGCGGAGAGTGATCTGAACAAGGCCGCAGGCGCACATTGAATCCCATGTGGGAGGGGGCGTGCCCGATAGCGTTGTGTCAGTTAAAGATGCATTCACTGACACGCCCTCATCGGGGCAAGCCCCCTCCCACATTTGAAGTGCGTTTATCCGTCAACTCTTGCGCTCGAAAATCGCCCCCTCGATCCCCAACACCTCACGGGTATCCGCATAAATCCCCACGCCCTTCTCCCACACATGCTTGATCGAGCGGTCGGCGCAGCGAATCCGGTAATTGAGCTCGAACGGCTCCTGCCGTGACAACGCATATTGCACCTCGCGCCACACATAGTCGGCGTCCTGCGCCAGGATCAGGCTGTTGTAGGTGAATTCATGGTTGTCCACCAGTCGCTCAGCGGGGTAACCGGTCAACTCCAGGCAACCGGCGCTGACGAATTCCATGGTCCAGTCGCGGTTGTTGCGGCCGCGATAGATCAGGCCCGGCATGCTGTCGAGCAAGCTCATGCTGCTGCGCTGGCTGGCCTGCCAGGCGATTTCGCGGCGCTTGTGGGCAGTAACGTCCCCGGCCACCAAATAGAAGCCTTGGGGGCCGCGCTTGAGGCTGATCTCGAACCAGCGCAGTTCGCCACTGGGGTGCACAAAGCGCAGGCGCTGGTTGAATGAGGTGTCGGGGCGGCGGCGCAGTTCATTCAGGGCCTGGCGCCATAGCGGGCGGTCTTCCTGGTGCACGTAGTCCATCAGGTTGCGCTCCGCGCCCGGCGCGCCCATCAACTCGGCCCAGGCCAGGTTGAAGTGGGCGATCTGGCCGTTGTCGCGCAGTTGCAATAAGGCGGCGGGAAAGCAATCCATCAGGTCAATCGGCGGCGGCGCAAACGCTTCGGGGCTGTCCCTCATCTAGTGGCGCTCCTCGTGTTTCATCAAGGCACCGCTGTGCACCCAGGCCGCCAGCTCCAGGCGCGAATGCAGGCCGAGCTTCTGCAACAGGCTGCGCACGTAGATTTTCACCGTGCCGTCGCTGATCCCCAGTTCCCGGCCGATCTGTTTGTTGCTCATGCCGGCGGCGATCAGCGCCAGGGTCTGGCCTTCGCGCTCGGTAAGGTTTTCGCTGCCCGCAGCTTCACACGCTTGCGTGGGCTCGGCCTGGTCGGCGAGCAAGGCAATCAGGCTCGAGTCCAGCACGATCGCGCCCTTGTGGCAGTTGCGCATATACGCCAGCAACGCATCCGGCTCGGTTTCCTTGAGCACATAACCGCTGGCACCCAGGCGCAAGGCCGTGAGCAACTCGGCGCGGTCCATGGAGGCGGTGAGCACCACCACCTGGCAATCCAGGCGCAACTGGCGCAGTTCATCCAGCACCTGCAAACCGCTGAGGCCGGGCATGTGCAAATCCAGCAGCACCTGTTGCGGCGTCAGGCTCACGGCCAGGTTGATGCCCTCGCGGCCGCTGGCCGCCTGCCCCACCACTTCGAAGTCGCCGCTGGCATCGAACAACTGCGCCAGGCCCTTGCGAAACAACGGGTGATCATCGATCAGTAATAAGGTCGTGCAGTCCATCGAGACTCCCCTGTGGCAGATCGTGGTGGCGACGCAGGCCAAGGTGCACGCGCACCCCGTGCGGGCGGATCGCTTCTATGCTCAGCCGTGCGCCGATGCTGGCGGCGCGCTCGCGGATAATCGCCAGGCCGAAATGGTTGTGCTCGTCGCAGGCCGGGATCAAGCCGATGCCATCGTCTTCCACCGACACCGAGGCGTCGCCGTCCTGGGTCTGGCGCAGTTCGATGCGCACGTGGCGCGCGTGGGAGTGCCGCACCGCATTGGCCAGGGCCTCGCGAATGATCTGCAGGATCTGCAATTCGGTTTCCGGGCTCAGGGCGTCGTCGGCCAGGCGGTTGTCGAGTTCGAAGACGATGATGCAGCGCCGCGAGAACTCCGCGACCGAATCGGCCAGGGCCTGGCGCAGCGAGCGCCCGTCCATGGTCAGGCGCGCACTGGTGATCAGCTCGCGCACCTGGCGTTGCAGTTGGCTCAGGCCGGTGCACAGGTCCTGCAGTGCCGGCTCGCCCAGTTGCGACTGCAAGCCATGGGCCTGGAACGACAGGTAACCCAACTGCTGCGCCACCGAATCGTGCAGCTCACGGGCCAGGGCACCGTGGCGGGAGGTCGCCTGTTTGCGCTGCTGCTCACGGGTTTGGCTGCGCAGGCGCACGCTCACGCCCACCGCCTGCGCCGCCTCTTCCAGTAACTGGCGCCAACTGGCACCGGCGCGCCGGGGGGTGTCGAGCAGCAATGCGCCTTTTTCACCCTCGGGCAAGGCGCACACCAGACGGTGCACGCCCCGTTGCCGGCACGGTCCGCAAGCTTGGGGGGCATCCGTCACGCTGGCGTCGCGCCAGGGGCAATGCGCGACCGCCTGGCAGCCGTCGACCCACCCTCGTCGCGTCGGGCCCAGGTCTTCGCCGCCGAGGATCAGGTTGAGCCTGGCAGGCGGCAGCAGTGCGTCGAAACGGTCCAGGAAACCCGACAAGGCACCGTCAGCGTGCAGGGGCAACCCGGCCAACAACCTGCGCACGCTGCGCGCCTGTTCGGGGCGCACAGGCCCCAACCAGAGCGGCCAGCCTTTTGGTCGTGTCAGCACTCTTCGATAACTCCCCGTCCGGTTGCGCTGCGTGGTCGAAAGGCCCAGCAACTTCCATGCCCCGAATGGCCCGCGCGCAAGGCTTATCTCCAAAGGCATAGCCCTTTTTCCAGATTGAGAAGATTTTCCCCATAGGAAAGTATCTCTCCCAACAGGAAACAAAAACCCACCGTGGAGAGCCCCCATGACCCACACCCGCAGCCGCCCCATCGTGGTGATGCAATCAGCCGCCGCCAGCGCAGGGTTCATCAGCGAACTGCACATGCCCCTGCTGTTGAACGGCGAACACCCCGACTTTGCGCGGCGCCTGCAACAGGCGCTGGCCAGCGCCACCGTGGGCTGCCGGCTCTACCTGCTGGGCGACGAAGCCTTTATCTGGCGTGTGCACGGCGAGGCGCGTGCCGCGGGTATGGAAGAGGACGAGATCGACATGACCTGCATCCCCGGCCTGCGCCAGGTGTATTGCGCACACTGTGGCCTGACCCAGGCGGCCGGGCCGGAGCCGCTGTTGAACTGCATCGGCTGCCACGTCGGGCTGGAGGTCCGCACGCATTTTTCCCGGCGCCTGGGGGCTTATCTCGGCGTGTGCATCAACCCCGACCAGCCCTACGCGGGGTTCCAGCCATGAGCGCGGCCCTCAAGGTCCAGGTCAGCGCCGCACGCATGCTCACGCCGGTGGTGCGCGAATTCACCCTGACGCCCGCCACGGGCAGCCTGCCCGGCTTCTCGCCCGGCAGCCATGTGCAGGTGCACCTGCCGCTGGCCGAAGGCACGGTGCGCAACGCCTATTCACTCACCAGCGACCCGGCGCAGCCCCAGCACTACCGCATCGCCGTGCGCCTGCAAGACGCCTCGCGCGGTGGCTCGCGGTACCTGCACAGGCAGGTGCAGGTCGGCGACACCTTGCAGATTTCACCACCGGCCAATCTGTTCGCACCCCATGGCACCGCGCGCCTGCATATCCTCATCGCCGCCGGGATCGGGATCACGCCGTTCATGGCCTATATCGCCGCGATGGAACAACAGCAGGCCGACTTCGAACTGCATTACCTGTTCCGCCGGGGCCTCAGCGACGCCTATCTCGACGAGCTGCAACAGCGCCTCGGCCCGCGCCTGCACACCTACGACCGGCGCCCGGACCTTAACCCAATCCTCGGCAACCGGCCGCTGGGCAGCCACGTCTACACCTGCGGTCCGCAGCCCTTGCTCGAGGCGGTTGAGCAACACGCTGCACGCCTCGGTTGGCCGAGCAGGCGTGTGCATTCGGAAGCCTTCAAGGGCGCACAACCCGGCCAGCCATTCGACCTGCAGCTGCTGCGCAGCGGCCGACGCCTGCGGGTCGAGGCCGAGCAAAGCCTGCTCGAAGCCCTGGAACACGCCGGACTACAGGTGCCCAACCTGTGCCGTGGCGGGGTCTGCGGCCAGTGCATCACGCGCCACCAGGGCGACGCCATCGAACACCGCGACAGCTTCCTCAGCCCGGCCGAGCAGGCCGACTTTCTGATGCCCTGCGTCTCGCGCGGCAGCGGCCCCTGCGTTTCGCTGGACCTATAGGAGTGAGTGCCATGCCCCTGCAAACGAGCCCCGTGCTGAGCTATCGCGACGATTTCAGCTTTCGCAACAGCCCGGCAGCGATCCGGCGTTTTCCCTTCCCGTTTATCGAGGACAGCTACCTGTACTCGGTGAACATCGAACCGGCCATCTCCCGCGACCCCGGCTCGATCTATGAGCACGCCTTCGACATCGACGAGCACTACCGCTCGGAAATGGCCGAGCGCGCCCTGGTGCTGGACAAGGACCCACGCCGCTACCTGGTGATGCCCCACATGCAAGTGGCGGCCTGGGATGCGCTGCAGATGATCATGGAACACCTGGCCGCCGACTACCCGCAGTCGTTCAGCCTGACGCAAAACGGTGAGCGCTGGCAGTGGCGCAACCACCTGCTGGACATCGACCAGGCCTTCATCTTCGGCGATACCTCCAGCCTGCCCTGTGCGCCGCTGGAGTACATCGGCCGCCAGGTGCAGGGGGATTTCGCCCTGCTCGACCAGCGCGACGGCGACCTGTACATGGACGCCGGCCTGGTCACCAGCCCGGCCGACTGGTCGCTGGCGTTCGACGCCGGCATGAGTTTCAAGCAATGGCACGCACCGGTGCCCATGGCCCATCAGATGGGCGTGTTCGAACGGGCGCTGAAGTACCTGCTCAACCTGCAGGTCGGCCAGCCGGTACGGCGCTTGAACTGGACCCTGACCATCAACCCGCGCCTGGATTCGTCGCCGGAAACCTTCCATGAATGGGGCGCCGATCGCGGCCGGATCACTGCGCAGAACGTCGGCCAGCAGGTGCACTTGCGGGTCGAGCTGCAAGTGATGGCGCGCCTGCCGCGCAGCCACGCGGTGATGTTCAGCATCCGCACCTACCTGATCAGCCTAGACGAGCTGGTCACCCAACCCGGCTGGGGCTGTCGCCTGCACCGCGTGCTGCGCGACCTGCCCGACCCCATCGCCGACTACAAGGGCATGACCCGCTACCGCCACACGCTGGTCGAGTGGCTGAGCCAGTTCGACCCACAGGCCTGACGCCCCTTCTTCTACGACAAGGAACCTCACATGACCCACTCATGGCGTATTTCTGCATTGGCCGACCGGCACCGCGCCCTCGGCTCCCACCTCGAAGACTGGAACGGCATGGGCACTGCCTGGACCTACAGCAGTGACCTCGCCGACCACCACCAGGCGATCCGCACCCGCGCCGGCCTGATGGACGTGTCCGGCCTGAAAAAAGTCCATTACGTGGGCCCCCACGCCGAGAGCCTGTTGCAGTGGGCTACCACCCGCGACATCGCCAAGCTCTACCCGGGCAAATCGGTGTACGCCTCGATGCTCGATGAGGACGGCAAGTTCGTCGATGACTGCATCGTCTACCGCACCGGCCCCAACGCGTTCATGGTGGTGCATGGCGCCGGCACCGGGCATGAAATGCTCGTGCGCTCGGCCCAGGGCCGGCAAGTGGCGGTGCTGTTCGATGACGACCTGCACGACCTGTCGCTGCAAGGTCCGCTGGCGGTGGATTTCCTCGCCGAACACGTGCCCGGCATCCGCCAACTGGCGTACTTCCACCACCTGCAAACCCGCCTGTTCGACCGCCCGGTGATGATCTCGCGCACCGGCTACACCGGCGAACGTGGCTATGAGATTTTCTGCAAGGCCGCCGATGCGCCGTTCCTGTGGGACAGCATCCTCGAACAAGGCGCGAGCCTGGGGATCATTCCCTGCGCCTTCACCGCCCTGGACTGGCTGCGGGTGGAAAGCTCGCTGATGTTTTTCCCCTACGACAACTCGCAGATGTACCCCTTCGCCGACCAGAAGGCCGGCGACACCCTTTGGGAAATGGGCCTGGATTTCACTGTTTCACCTGGCAAGAACGCCTTCCGTGGCGCCGAAGAACACCTGCGCCTGCGCGGCCAGGAGCGTTTCAAGATCACCGGCGTGCTGCTTGAGGGCGTCCGCGCCGCCGAGGCCGGCGACACCGTGTGGCAGGGCAACCAGCAAGTCGGCGTGATCACCTGCGGCATGTATTCGCGCCTGAGCAAACGCTCGATGGCCATCGCGCGCATGAGCATCGCCTGTTCCGAACCCGGTATTGCCTTGCAGGTTCGCGGCAGCCTCGAGGCCAGCGCCAGCACCCACGCCCTGCCCTTCGACGACCCGCAGAAAACTAAGCGCACGGCCAAGGGCTGAGCCTTCCTTCACTGAACTCAGGAGCTTTCGATGGACGCCTCCCGCGAACATTACATCCTCAAGATCACCTGCCCGGCGGCGTCCGGGATTGTCGCCGCGATCAGCGCGTGCCTGGCCCAACAACAGTGCTACATCAGCGAGCTGGCGCAGTTCGACGATGAGTTCACCGGGCAGTTTTTCATGCGCGCGGTGTTCCGTTTCAACACCGGCGTGAGCGGCGACATCGGCGCCCTGCGCAAAGGCCTCGGCGACCTGGCCGGTGGCTTCGACATGCACTGGCAGTTGTTCAGCTCGCGCCAACCGACCCGCGTACTGCTGATGGTCAGCAAGTTCGACCACTGCCTCACCGACCTGCTCTACCGCCACCGCAAGGGCGAGATGGACATGCACATCACCGCCGTGGTCTCCAACCACCTGGACCTGCGGGCGATGGCCGAGCGCGAAGGCATCCGCTTCATCTACCTGCCGATCACCCAGGACACCAAGGCCGGCCAGGAAGCCGAGCTGATGCGCATCGTCGAAGACACCCAGACCGACCTGGTGGTGCTCGCGCGCTACATGCAGATCCTGTCCGACGGCCTGTGCCAGCAACTGTCGGGCCGGGCGATCAATATCCACCACTCGTTCCTCCCAGGGTTCAAGGGCGCCAAGCCGTATCACCAAGCCTATGACCGCGGCGTCAAGCTGATCGGCGCCACCGCCCACTACGTCACCAGCGACCTGGATGAAGGCCCGATCATCGAGCAGGAAATCCAGCGCGTCGACCATACCCACCTGCCCGACTCGCTGGTCGCCATCGGCCGCGACACCGAAACCGTGGCCCTTTCCAAAGCCCTGAAATACCACCTGGAACACCGGGTGTTCATCAACCAGGACAAGACAGTGATCTTTCGCTGAAACCTTCAGGAGGCACGCTCATGACCCTACGTGTTGCAATCATCGGTGCCGGCCCATGCGGCCTGGCGCAACTTCGCGCGTTCCAGTCGGCCCGCGACAAAGGCGCCGCCATCCCTGAGCTGGTGTGCTTCGAAAAACAGCAGGACTGGGGCGGCATGTGGAACTACACCTGGCGCACCGGCCTCGACGAGAACGGCGAGCCGGTGCACGGCAGCATGTACCGCTACCTGTGGTCCAACGGCCCCAAGGAATGCCTGGAGTTCGCCGACTACACCTTCGAAGAGCATTTCGGCCGGCCCATCGGTTCCTACCCGCCGCGTGAAGTGCTGTGGGACTACATCAAGGGCCGCGTGGAAAAGGCCGGCGTGCGCGACTACATCCGCTTCAACAATGTGGTGCGCCAAGTCACCTTCGACGAACAGAGCCAGCGTTTCACCCTCTACGCCCACGACTACACCAGCGACACCTTGACCTGCGAAGCATTCGACTACGTGATCAACGCCTGCGGCCACTTCTCCACGCCCAAGGTGCCGTACTTCGAAGGCTTCGAACAGTTCGCCGGGCGCATCCTGCATGCCCACGATTTCCGCGAGGCGCTGGAGTTCAAGGACAAGGACCTGCTGATCGTCGGCAGCAGCTATTCGGCCGAGGACATCGGCTCGCAATGCTACAAATACGGCGCGCGCAGCATCACCAGTTGCTACCGCAGCGCGCCCATGGGCTATGCCTGGCCGGATAACTGGGAAGAAAAGCCACTGCTCCAGCGCCTGGAAAACAACCGCGCGTACTTTATCGACGGCAGCAGCAAGCACATCGACGCGGTAATCCTGTGCACCGGCTACAAGCACCACTTCCCGTTCCTGCCCGATGCACTGAGCCTCAAGACCGACAACCGCCTGTGGCCAATGAACCTCTACAAGGGCGTGTTCTGGGAACCCAACCCCCGCCTGATCTACCTCGGCATGCAGGACCAGTGGTACTCCTTCAACATGTTCGACGCCCAGGCCTGGTATGCCCGCGATGTGATCCTCGGGCGCATTCAACTGCCCGGCCACGCCGACATGGTCGCCGACAGCCAAGCGTGGCACGCACGGGAACAGGTCCTGGAAACCAACCAGCAGATGTTCGAGTACCAGGGCGCCTATATCCAGCAACTGGTGGACGCCACCGACTACCCGAATTTCGACATCGCCGCCGTCAACGAAACCTTCCTGCACTGGAAGCACGACAAGGCGGAAAACATCATGGGCTATCGCGACAAGTCCTATCGCTCGCTGATGACCGGCACCCAGTCGCCGCCGCACCACACGCCGTGGTTGCAGGCCCTGGATGACTCGATGGCGGCGTACCTGGGCGAGCCCGCGACACCCATCAAGTCGGTCGGCTGATGATGAATGCACCGCGTGTTTCCCATCCCCGCGAACCCGGGCTGTTTGCCCGCGCGCCGAACCTGGAACGCTACCGCGTGGCCGCCGGCGGCGTGACCCTGGTCGACTTACAGCCCGGCGACGGCCTGCAAGTGATCGACGTCGAAGGCCGGCAAACCTGCGCACTGCTGGCCCTCGACGCCGGCGGCCGCAGCGCCCTGGCGAGCTGGGGCCTGAGCGGGTCGACGGCGTGCAGCGTGCCTGGGCGTATCGGCCAGGCGCTCCAGCGGCGCGGCATCGACGCACAGGCCTTGCCGCTGGCGGCCTCGCTGTGGGACGCCGACAGCCCGCCCGGCCACAGCCGGCAGTTTGTCGCCGAGGACGCGCTGCTGGTGATCGTCGCTGCCCTCGCCGAGGCCACCGCCGTCGACCGGCAATACCGGCCCAGCCAGCTGCGTCTGATAGTGACGCGGGCCAATTCGTCGCCGCTGCTGCTGCCGGCCCTGCCCGAGCCGTTGGGCGATGTACTCGACGAATTCACCCTGCGCGCGGGCACCGCCCACGGCTACACCGTCGCCAAAGGGCAGTACATCCAGGTGCTGGACGTCGCGGGCCGCCAGTGTTCGGACTTCGTCGCCCTCGACCGGCGCGCCCTGGATCGCGGCGTCGAGCTGGACCTGGACCAGACCGTCACGCGCACCCTGAACGGCAGCGCCTACCCGGCACCGGGGCTGTTCTCGAAGTTTTTCGACCGCCATATGCAACCGATGCTGGAGGTGGTGCAAGACACCGTCGGGCGCCACGATTCATTCGCCCTGGCCTGCGCGGCGCGCTACTACGAAACCCATGGCTATTTCGGGCACGACAACTGCAGCGACAACCTCAGCCGCGTCCTCGCCCCCCATGGCGTGCAGGCGCGCAACGGCTGGCCGGCGATCAATTTCTTCTTCAACACCGGTATCGATGCGCACCAGCAGATGACCCTGGATGAACCCTGGTCACGGCCCGGCGATTACGTGCTGCTGCGGGCCATGACCGACCTGCTGTGTGGCAGTACCTCGTGCCCGGATGACATTGACCCGGCCAATGGCTGGAACCCGACCGACATCCATGTCCGCATCTACAGCGAGAAGGAGCGTTTTTCCATCGCCATGAGCACTCGAACCACGGCGGATGCCGACCCGATCCTCACCCGTGAGTCCGCGTTTCACTCACGTACCCGCGCCCTCACCGGCAGCTTCACCGACTACCGCAATTGGTGGCTGCCGCTGCGCTACGACGGTTACGGCGTCACCGAGGAATACCTCGGTTGCCGCGAACGGGTGGCGGTGATGGACCTGACCGCCCTGCGCAAATTCGAAATCATCGGCCCCGATGCCGAAGCCCTGTTGCAGTACTGCCTGACCCGCGACATACGGCGCCTGGCGGTGGGCCAGGTGGTGTATTCGGCGATGTGCCACGCCCACGGCGGCATGCTCGACGACGGTACCCTGCTGCGCCTGGGCCCGGACAACTTCCGCTGGATCTGCGGCGAAGACTATGCCGGCGTGTGGTTGCGCGAGCAGGCACAGAAACTGGGCATGAAGGTGTGGGTCAAGTCCGCCAGCGAGCAGATTCACAACCTGGCGGTGCAGGGGCCGTTGAGTCGCGAACTGCTCAAGCAGATGGTCTGGACTCCGCCCACGCAACCGAGTGTGGAAACCCTCGGCTGGTTTCGCTTCCTGGTCGGTCGGCTGGACGGTTTCGACGGCTGCCCGTTGATGATTTCGCGCACCGGCTACACCGGCGAACTGGGCTTTGAGGTGTGGTGCCAGCCCGAAGACGCCGAACGGGTCTGGGACCGCATCTGGCAACTCGGCCAACCCTTGGGCCTGGTGCCCCTGGGCCTGGAAGCCCTGGACCTGCTGCGCATCGAAGCCGGGCTGATTTTCGCCGGCTACGAGTTCAGCGATCAGACCGATCCGTTCGAGGCCGGTATCGGTTTCAGCGTGCCGCTCAAGAGCAAGACCGATGACTTTATCGGTCGCGACGCCCTGCTGCGGCGCAGTGCCCATCCCAGCCACAAGCTGGTTGGCCTGCACCTGAGCGGCAACGAGGCCGCCCACCATGGCGACCCGGTGTACCAGGGCCGGGCCCAGGTCGGGGTGATCACCAGTGCCTGCCGGTCACCGCTGCTGGCCAGCAATATCGCACTGTGCCGGGTCGACGTGAGCTGCGCCGAGCCCGGCACTGAACTTGAGATTGGCAAAGTCGATGGCCTGCAGAAGCGCATCAGCGCCACGGTCAGCGCAGCGATTTTCTACGACCCGGACAAAAGCCGGGTGCGCAGCTGATCGTCCCGAAACGTGTGTGCCAACCCATTTTGACTGCCCCAACCTAACCGCTATTCAGACATGGGAATACGAAGATGGAAGCGACGACGTTCGAGGCTGTACCGCAGGCTGCCGGCTCGGTGGGCAGCCTGCACCGCAAGATCGACTGGCGCGGGGCCTTCTGGGTCGCCAGTGGCGTGCCCGCGCTGGTGTTGTTCTCCATCGGTGCGATTGCCGCCACGGTGGGCAAACCGGCATGGATCGTGTGGATCGTGTCGATCCTGTTCGGGTTTATCCAGGCCTTCACCTATGCCGAGATCGCCGGGCTGTTCCCGCACAAATCCGGCGGCGCCTCGGTGTACGGCGCGGTGGCGTGGGTGCGCTACAGCAAGCTGATCGCGCCGGTGTCGGTGTGGTGCAACTGGCTGGCCTGGTCGCCGGTGCTGTCCATCGGTTCGGGGCTGGCGGCGGGGTATATCCTCACAGCGCTGTTTCCCGCCGATGCGTTGATCAACACCTGGCAACTGACCCTGCTGGACCTGGGCTGGGTCAAGAGCGGCCTGTCGTTGCGCATCAACGCGACGTTCGCCATTGGTTTGTTGATTTTGCTCACGGTGTTTGCCGTGCAGCACGGCGGCATCCTGCGGTCGGCGCGCCTGACCCTGGTGCTCGGCGTCACCTCGTTGATTCCGCTGCTGCTGGTGGGCGTGGTGCCGTTGTTCACCGGGGATGCGACCCAGGCCAACTTCCTGCCGCTGTACCCCCTGGCCCATGACGCGGCCGGGCAAGTCATCGATGGGCCGTGGGATATGTCCGGCTGGTCACTGATGGCCGGTGGGCTGTTCATGGCGGCGTGGTCCACCTACGGCTTTGAAACGGCGGTGTGCTACACCCGTGAGTTCAAGGACCCCAAGCGCGACACCTTCAAGGCAATCTTCTACGCCGGCCTGCTGTGCATCCTGGTGTTCACCCTGGTGCCGCTGGCGTTTCAAGGCAGCCTCGGGCTGGGCCAACTGGTGACGCCGGCGGTGCTCGACGCCAGTGGCGCAATCGTGACGCCCGCGGTGTACAGCGGCCTGCTCTCGCCCGCGATCTACAGCGGCATGGGCGTTGGCCAAGTGATGGCCGACAGCATCGGCGGCGGCAAGGTGGTGGCCAATATCGTACTGATCATGCTGGTGCTGGCGACGTTGCTGGCGATCATGACCTCGATGTCCGGTTCGTCGCGCACCCTGTACCAGGCCTCGGTGGATGGCTGGCTGCCCAAGTACCTGGGGCGCACCAACGAACATGGCGCGCCAACCGCGGCGATGTGGACCGACCTGTCGTTCAACCTGCTGCTGTTGCTGATGTCGGACTATGTGTTCGTGCTTGCGGCGTCCAATGTCAGCTACATCATCTTCAACTTCCTCAACCTCAATGCCGGCTGGATCCACCGCCTGGACCGCCCCGACTGGGTGCGCCCGTACAAAGCCCCCACCGTGCTGCTGGCGGCCGGCGCCGTGCTGAGCTTCGTCAACCTGGCCTGCATGGGCCTGGGCGCGGACATCTGGGGCGCAGGCACGCTGGTCACCGGCCTGCTGTTGGCGCTGCTGATCCTGCCGGTGTTCTGCTACCGCCACTATGTACAGGACAAGGGCCGCTTCCCTGCCGCCATGCTCACCGACCTGTATATCCAGGCCGATGACGGCCAGCGCCGCGCCGGCTGGCTGCCCTATGCCACGCTGGTCGCCGGTGTGCTGGTGGTGTATGCCTGCCATCAACTGGTAGCCTGAGCCTTCTGGCCTGCCTATGGCTGAGGGATTCTTATCCCTCAGCGCCTTATTTCCCCAGACAACGGTGACGCTTTTGACCAGCTCTCTCCCCACGCCTGCCCGCGATATCGACGGCAAGGCCATCTCTGCCCAGGTGCTCGACGAGGTTCGCGAAGAGGTCCTGCTGCTAGCCTCGCAGCAAATCTACCCGGCCCTGGCGGTATTGCTGGTGGGCGATGACCCGGCCAGCCACGTCTACGTGCGCAATAAGCTGCTGCGGGCCAAGGAAGTCGGAATTCGCTCCCTGGAATACCGGCTGCCGGAGGATGCCAGCCAGACGCAGGTGCTCGACCTGCTTGCCCAGCTGAATACCGATGCGACGGTCAACGGCATCCTGGTGCAGTTGCCACTGCCGGCGCATATCGACGAGGCCGCGGTGATCCACGCGATCGACCCGATCAAGGACGTGGATGGCTTCCACCGCGAAAACGTCGGTGGCCTGGTGCAAGGCATCGAAGTGCTCACGCCCTGCACGCCCAGCGGCTGCATGCGCCTGCTGCACGAAACCTGCGGCGACTTGAGCGGCTTGCACGCGGTGGTGATCGGGCGTTCGAACATTGTCGGCAAACCCATGGCAACCCTGCTGCTGCAGGCCAACTGCTCGGTCAGCGTGGTGCACTCGCGCAGCATCGATGCACCGGCGCTGTGCCGTTTGGCCGACATCGTCGTCGCCGCCGTAGGCCGGCCGCAGTTGATCGATGCCAGTTGGCTCAAGCCCGGCGCAGTGGTCATTGATGTGGGGATCAACCGCATCACCACCGAGACCGGCACGCGGTTGGTGGGGGATGTGGATTACGCCAGCGCACGCACCGTAGCCAGCGCGATCACGCCGGTGCCCGGCGGTGTGGGACCGATGACGATTGCCTACCTGCTGAAGAACACCCTGGTGGCGAGCCAGCTGCAACGCAGCAAGGCAAATGCGAGAGGGGACTTGCCCCCGATGGCCGTGGCTCAGCTACAACCAAGCTGACTGACAGACCACTGTCGGCGCCTAGGTATCCACAACGCTAACCACGATGCGAAGCGAGCCGCTCTTGCTCTTGCTGTAGATCTTGATCTTGATCTCAGGCGCCCCGTTAACCACGCTGGCCGGAATCCGATAGTGATGTGGGGGGTAAACCGGCAGGGATGCCGGTTTAGCCGCCCCGCGCCATGGATGGCGCGTGGCGGCGGCCCCCCACATCACTGTCGGATTACGGGCACACCGAGCCTAGGCGAGGTGCCGAGTGGTGGGGCGAAGCGTTTTTGGTTACTTTTGGCGCTCTTCCAAAAGTGACCCGCTGTAAGAGCGGAACCCTAAGTGGCCGTTACCGCAGCAACGGATATGTACTCGGCCTGACATCCTGGTCGGCTGTCAGGCCGCCATCGGGGGCAAGTCGAATCGTCGCACCGCCCCTCCCACATTTTGAGCTGCGTTTACTCAGGGGGAATGATCAGTGGTTGTAGGCCCGCTCATTATGCTCGGCCAGGTCCAACCCCATCTCCTCCACCGACTCATGGGCACGCAAGCCAACCAGGGCATTGACCCCCTTGAGGATGATCCAACTGATCACAAAACAGTACACCGTAGTCAGCAGCACCCCCTTGAGCTGGGCAACCAACTGCCCGCCCATGGTCACACCTTCCACCAGGCCCCCCATGGACGGTACACAGAACACCCCGGTCAACACCGCGCCGATCATCCCGCCAATGCCGTGCAGGCCGAACACGTCGAGGCTGTCGTCGTAACCGAAACGGCGCTTCAACACCGTCACGCTCAAGTAGCAGAACACCCCGCACAGCAAGCCGATGGCCAACGCACCGCCGACGCCCACGTAGGCACACGCCGGGGTGATCCCCACCAGGCCGGCCAACGCGCCGCTGGCCAGGCCGAGGGCACTGGGCTTGCCGACCTTGAACCACTCGGTGAACATCCAGCCCAGGATCCCGGCGCAGGCGCCCAACTGAGTGTTGAGCATGACGATGCCCGAGGTGCCGCTGAGGCCGCCACCGGAGCCGATATTGAAGCCGAACCAGCCGACCCAGAGCATCGCCGCACCGGCCATGGTCAGGCTGAGGTTATGCGCCGGCATCGGCGTGTTCTGGTAGCCCTTGCGCTTGCCGAGGATCAGGCACGCAGCGAGCGCAGCCACACCGGCATTGATGTGCACGGCGGTGCCGCCGGCAAAGTCGAGCACGCCCCAGTTATGCATCAAGGCTCCCGAACCGCCCCAGACCATATGCGCCACCGGGGCATAGACCAGGGTGAACCAGATGGCCATGAACAGCAGCGCCGCCGAGAATTTCATGCGTTCGGCAAAGGCGCCGGCGATCAGGGCCGGGGTGATGATGGCGAAGGTCATCTGGAAGGTCACGAACACCCCTTCCGGAATATCCCCCACCAGGCTCTCCGGGGTCATGCCCGCCAGGAAGGCGCGGCTCAGGCCACCGACAAAACTGTTGAAGGTCACCTGTCCTTCGACCATGCCGGTGGTGTCGACCACCATGCTGTAGCCGTAGATCACCCACAGCACGCCCACCAACCCGGCGATGCCGAAACACTGGGTGAACAACGAGAGCATGTTTTTCGCACGGACCAGGCCACCGTAGAACAACGCGAGCCCCGGCAAGCACATGAACAGCACCAGCACGGCGGCGGTGACCATCCAGGCGGTGCTGCCGGTGTTCAAGGTGGGTGCGTCGGCGGCCTGGGCCAAGGGTGCAAAGGCACCGGCCACCAATAAACCGAAGAGGGATTTGCCGAGAAGACGATTGACCATGTTCAAAGCTCCTGCAACAGAAGTGTGTAGGAGCGAGCTTGCTCGCGAAAAACGTCCAGGCAACGCGTTCATCCAGGGTGCCAGCGTTATCGTTGACGATCTTCGCGAGCAAGCTCGCTCCTACAGGGGGGGTAAACTCAGTAACCGGAACCTGGCACCCAACTGGTCCCCGCCAGCGGCACCCGGGCCATGGCGGCCGATTCCACCGTCAGCGCCACCAGGTCCTCGGGGTCGAGGTTGTGCAGGTGCGACTTGCCGCACGCACGGGCCATGGTCTGCGCCTCCAGCACCATCACCCGCAGGTAGTTGGCCAACCGCCGCCCGCCTTCCACCGGGTCGAGGCGCTTGGACAGCTCCGGGTCCTGGGTGGTGATGCCGGCCGGGTCGCGGCCGTTCTGCCAGTCGTCATAGAAGCCGGCGGCCGAGCCGATCTTTTTCAGTTCCGCGTCCAGCCGTGGGTGGTTGTCGCCCAGGGCAATCAGCGCCGCCGTGCCGATGGCGACCGCATCCGCGCCCATCGCCATGGCCTTGGCCACATCGGCACCGTTGCGAATCCCGCCCGAGACGATCAACTGGACCTTGCGGTGCATGCCCATCTCTTGCAAAGCCTGTACCGCTTGCGGGATGGCCGACAAAATCGGGATGCCCACATGCTCGATAAACACTTCCTGGGTCGCGGCAGTACCGCCTTGCATGCCGTCGAGCACGATCACATCGGCACCGGCCTTGACCGCCAGCTTCACGTCGTAATACGGCCGGCTCGCGCCGATTTTCACGTAGATCGGTTTTTCCCAATCGGTGATTTCGCGCAGCTCGGCAATCTTGATCGCCAGGTCGTCGGGGCCGGTCCAGTCCGGGTGGCGGCAGGCGCTGCGCTGGTCCACGCCGATGGGCAAGGTGCGCATGCCGGCCACACGCTCGGTGACTTTCATGCCGAGCAACATGCCGCCACCGCCGGGCTTGGCGCCCTGGCCGAGGACGATTTCGATGGCGTCGGCCTTGCGCAAATCATCCGGGTTCATGCCGTAGCGTGATGGCAGGTACTGATACACCAGGTGCTGGGACTGGCCGCGCTCTTCCGGGGTCATGCCGCCGTCACCGGTGGTGGTGCTAGTGCCGGCGATGGTCGCGCCACGGCCCAGGGCTTCCTTGGCGTTGGCCGACAACGCACCGAAGCTCATGCCGGCGATGGTCACCGGGATCTTCAGGTGGATCGGCTTCTTGGCGAAGCGGTTGCCGAGGATCACATCGGTGCCGCACTTCTCGCGATAGCCTTCCAGCGGGTAGCGCGACACGCTGGCGCCGAGCAGCAGCAAGTCATCGAAGTGCGGCAACTTGCGCTTGGTGCCGCCACCGCGAATGTCGTAGATGCCGGTTTCGGCGGCACGCTGGATTTCCTGGATGGTCAGGCGGTCGAAGGTGGCCGACTCGCGCAGGACCGGAGGGGTTTGTTCAGTCATGGTGAAGCTCCTGATCAGTACGCGGAGGCGTTATCGACTTTGAAGTTGTAGAGTTGACGGGCCGAGCCGTAGCGCTTGAAATCCGCCGCCTGGTGGGCGAAGCCGGCGCGGTCGAGCAGTTCCTGCAACTCTTGCAGGTGCTCGCTGCGCATCTCTTTTTCGACGCAGTCCGAGCCCAGGGACTCCACCGTGCCTTTCACGTAGATATGGGTTTCGTAGAGCGAATCCCCCAGCGCATCGCCGGCGTCGCCGCACACCACCAGGCGCCCGGCCTGGCCCATGAAGCAGCTCATATGGCCAATGCTGCCGCCGACGACGATGTCGATGCCCTTCATGGAAATCCCGCAACGCGCGCCCGCATCGCCCTCAATCACCAGCAAACCGCCATGGGCCGTGGCCCCGGCGGCCTGGGACGCGCTGCCTTTGACGCGCACCGAGCCGGACATCATGTTCTCGGCGCAGCCCACGCCGACATTGCCGTGCACGGTAATCGAGGCCTGCTGGTTCATGCCCGCGCAGTAGTAGCCGGCGTGGCCCTCGATATCGATGGACACGGCCTGGTTCACCCCTACCGCAAGGTTGTGCTTGCCGTTGGAATGGGTCACGCGCCACTCGTTGTCGATGGCCTGGGCGTGCAGCGCCTGGTTGAGGTCACGCACGGTGGCGGTGGAAAGATCGATGGTTTTCATGTGTGCGCTCCTTAAGCTGACGGGCGTTCCCAGATGTACAACGTGGCCGGTGCCGGCTCCCAGATCCGCGCGTTTTCGATGCCCGGCAGGCTCGACAGCGCCTGGTACTCGGAGGCCATGGCGACGTAGTCGTCGGTCTCGGCCAAGATCGCCGGCTTGCACGCAATCGGGTCGCGGATCACCGCAAAGCCGTTGCGCGTGCCGATGGCGAAGGTGAAGAAGCCGTCGAGGTCTTCCAGGGAGTGGTCCAGCGCCTCTTTGAGCGAATCACCCTGTTGCAGGCGCCAGGTCAGGTAGCCGGCGGCGACTTCGGTGTCGTTGTCGGTTTCGAAGTGGATGCCTTCGCGCTTGAGTTCCTGGCGCAGGCGGAAGTGGTTGGACAGCGAGCCGTTGTGCACCAGGCACAGGTCGGCGCCGGTGGAGAACGGGTGGCTGCCTTCCATGGTCACCGCGCTTTCGGTGGCCATGCGCGTGTGGCCGATGATGTGGCTGCCCTGCATGTTTGCCAGGCCGAAGCGTTGGGAAATTTCCTGGGGCAGGCCCATGCCCTTGAGGATCTCGATGCTCTGCCCGGCGCTCATGATGCGCACGCTCGGCGCCACTTCGGCCAGGGCCAGGCGCACCGGGGTTTCGTCGGCGTGGATCTTCAATACGGCGGCGCTGGCGTTCTGGAACCAGTCCAGGGAACAGCCGAGGCGCCCTTCCAGCTCGCCCATCAAGCCTTTCCAGTCGAAGGCTTCGGTGGTGGCTTGCAGGGTCAGCTTGACCCAGCCATCGGCGACTTCATCGCCGTAGATGGCGAAACCGGCGCTGTCCGGGCCACGGTCGGTCATGGCTTGCAGCATGGGTTCAAACAGCTGGCCGAGCTGGGGCTCCAGCTGCGGATTCTTCAGGTACAGGCCTACGATTCCACACATAACAAGTCTCCGTCACACGGTGTCAGAAAAATTCGGTATAGCGCTGGATTTCCCAGTCGCTCACATGGCGGCTGTACTCCACCCACTCCATGCGCTTGAGCTTGATGAACTCGCCCACGATCTGCGGGCCGAGCACTTCGGCGAACAGCGCGTCGGCTTCCAGCGCGTCGCAGGCTTCCTTGAGGGATTGCGGCAGGGTCTTGATGCCGCGCTCGGCGATCTGCTCAAGGCTCAGGCTGTAGAGGTTTTCGTTGCAGACGTGGTCGATTTCCAGCTGACGATCGATACCGTCCAGGCCCGCGGCGATGATCGCGGCGCTGACCAGGTAGGGGTTGCAGCCGGCATCCGGCAGGCGGAACTCCAGGCGGCCATACGGCACGCGCACCATGGCCGAGCGGTTGTTGGCGCCAAACGCAATAAAGGCCGGGGCCCAGGTGGCGCCGGACAACGAGTTGCCGACCACCAGGCGCTTGTAGGAGTTGACCGTGGGCGCGGCGAACGCACACAGCGCCGGGCCATGGGCGAGCAAGCCGGCGGCGAAGTGATAGGCGAGTGTCGACAGGCCCATGCCGCTCGGGTCGCTGGCGTCATGGAACAGGTTTTTGTTCTCGGCGCTGCTGATCGACAGGTGAAAGTGCATGCCGTTGCCGGCGCGTTTCGGGTCGGGCTTGGGCATGAAGGAGCAGATCATGCCCAGGTCATTGGCGATCTCGCCGGCGGCCATGCGGAAGAAGGTGAAGCGGTCGGCGGAGGTCAAGGCGTCGCTGTAGGTGTAATTGATCTCGAACTGGCCGTTGGCGTCCTCGTGGTCGATTTGATAGACCTCGAAATCCACCGCCTGCAAGGCTTCGGTCAGGCGCTCGAGGAACACCCGCGAACGCGACAGGCCCTTGTAGTCGTAGCAAGGCTTGTCGAGGTTGTCGCTGGGGTCCACCAGTTGCAGCTTGCCCTGCTCGTCGCGGCGCATCAGGTTGAACTCGGGCTCCAGGCCGGTGTTCAGCGTCCAGCCCTTGTCCTGCAGGCGCTGCACTTGTTGCTGCAACACGTAGCGGCTGTCGTAGGGATGGGGCTTGCCGTCGACATGCCCGACGCACACCACGCGCCCATAACCCGGCTGCCAGGGTACCGGGGTCAAGGTCGACAGATCGCCGCGCGCCATGAAGTCCGGGCCGTGGGGCTCCATGCCCATGCCGCTGATGGCAAACCCGGCAAACCCCGCGCCCTCTTCGGCCACGGTCTTGAGCCCGCAGAGGGGCACCGACTTGGTCTTGGCCGCACCGTGTATATCCACAAACTGCGCAAGCACGTATTTGATCCCGTGCTTGTCGATGATGCGCTGGGTTTCTGCTGGCAACATTGCGTGTCACTCCTCGCGAAAGGCAAAACCGTGTGGGTGGGCCTAGGCTGTCTTTTTATTCCTAAAAAGAAAGTTAGTTTCCCTACAGGAATGCAATACCCTTGCCAGAATCGCGATCGACACATCGAAGTGGGTGGAGCTGCGCTTTTGTGCTGTATATATGGGAAAATTCTTTTCCCCGCAGGAATACGCACAGCGGGGTGGCCTTCAAGTGCCAGACCTTGCACTTTCCCAGTGCGAAAATAATATTACTGAACGGAAACCGTGCAGGAGCCGATGATCATGTCCACCGAAACCGCCCCGCGCCTCAAGCTCGAGCAATACCTGGGGCTGCAGATCAAACGCCAGCGCCAGGCCCAGGACCTGAAGCTGTCCGACGTGGCGAAGATTGCCGATATCAGCCAGGGCATGTTGAGCAAGATCGAGAACGCCCAGGTCTCCACCAGCCTCGATACCTTGAGCCGCCTGTGCGATGTGCTCGGGCTGCCGCTGTCGAAGTTATTCAGCGAATACGATCAGCAGGATGGCAGCGCCTTGCTGGTCAAGGCCGACCAGGGCATGGAAGTGGTGCGCCGTGGGACGGAGAAGGGGCATACCTATCACCTGCTCAACCACACGCGCGGTCCGAAGAAGAGCTTCGAGGCGTACATGGTCAGCATGGATGACGCCAGCGAGGAGTTCCCGACCTTTGCTCATCCGGGGACGGAGTTTCTGCATTTGCTGGAGGGGGAGTTGATTTACCGGCATGGCAACCAGCTGTATCGGATGGAGGCCGGGGACAGCTTGACGTTTGAGGGCGAGATCCCCCACGGCCCGGAGCAGTTGGTGCAGGTGCCGATTCGGTTGTTGTCGATCATGAACTACGGCAACGACAAGGAATAATCCGAACTCGCGATACACCTGAAGCACAGAGATTCAACTGTGGGAGGGGGCTTGCTCCCGATAAGGGAATGTCAGTGAATGCATTTGTCATTGACCCACCCTTATCGGGAGCAAGCCCCCTCCCACATTTTTAACTGCATTCGATGCCGTCCTGCCCGCTAAAAATTTCTCCTCAGTTAAAAAACTTTCCCAAAACCCCTGGACGCCCTGCCCCCATTCCCCTATAAAGCCACTTCAGGAATATTTTATTCCCCACAAGAAAACGCGCTCAAGGAATGAGCCTGCTGTCCTCAGACATTTTTTCGCTATGCGATGAGCTGCCGCCATCATCCCGAGGACGTGTCATGCAACACGAAAAAAACCATTTCATCATCAAGGTGACGTGCCCCGCCGTGTCCGGCATCGTCGCTGCCGTCACCACTTACCTGGCGGACAAGGCGTGCTACATCGGGGAAATGGCGCAGTTCGACGATGACTTCAGCGGCCGCTTTTTCATGCGTGCGGTGTTCCGTTTCAACGATGGCCACACAGGCGACCTGCAAGCGATCAGAGACGGTTTCGCCGATGTCGCCCAGGCCTTCGACATGCAGTGGGAGCTGTACGACACCCGCGAGCCGATGCGCGTGATGCTGATGGTGAGCAAGTTCGACCACTGCCTCACCGACCTGCTCTACCGCTACCACAAGGGCGAGATGGACATGACCATCACCGCCATCGTCTCCAACCACCTCGACCTGCGGCCGATGGCCGAGCGCGAGGGCATTCGCTTTATCTACCTGCCGGTGTCCAGGGACAACAAGGCCGCGCAGGAAGCCGAGCTGATGAAGATCGTCGATGACACCCGCACCGAGCTGGTGGTGTTGGCGCGCTACATGCAGATCCTCTCCGACGACCTGTGCCGGCAACTGTCGGGACGGGCGATCAATATCCACCATTCGTTCCTGCCCGGTTTCAAGGGTGCCAAGCCCTATCACCAGGCGTATCAACGCGGCGTGAAGTTGATCGGTGCCACCGCGCACTATGTGACCAGCGACCTGGATGAGGGCCCGATCATCGAGCAGGAAGTGCAGCGCGTCGACCACGTGTACAAGCCCGACGACCTCGTCGCCATCGGCCGCGACACCGAAACCGTGGCCCTGTCCAAGGCGGTCAAGTACCACCTGGAGCACCGGGTCTTCCTCAATCAGGACAGAACGGTGGTGTTCCGGTGAGCGCGCATAAGCTGATCGACGGCAAAGCCGCCGCGGCGCGCGTGCTGCTGCAAGTGCGCGAGGACGTGGCGCGGCTGCATGGGCAGGCTATTCAACCGGCGCTGGCGGTGATCCTGGTGGGCAGCGACCCGGCCAGCCAGGTCTATGTGCGCAACAAGATCCTGCGCGCCGAAGAGGTGGGCATCCGCTCCGTGGAGCATCGCCTGCACGGCGATACCAGCACCGAACACTTGTTGATCCTGATCGGCCAATTGAATGCCGACCCGGCGATCCACGGCATCCTCCTGCAATTGCCGTTGCCGGCGCAGATGGACGAACTGCGCGCCCTGGAGGCCATCGCGCCGGAGAAGGACGTCGACGGGTTTCACAGCCAGAACGTCGGCGGCCTCAGCCAGGGCCGCGCAGTGCTCACGCCGTGCACCCCGAGCGGTTGCCTGTATCTGTTGGAGCAAACCTGCGGCGACCTGCGTGGCAAACACGCGGTGGTGATCGGCCGTTCGAACATCGTCGGCAAGCCCATGGCCGCGCTGCTGCTCAAGGCGGATTGCTCGGTGACCGTGCTGCATTCACGCAGCCACGACGCCCAGGCCCTGTGTCGCCAGGCCGATATCGTGATCGCCGCCGTGGGCCGCGCCCGCTTGATTGACGCGAGCTGGTTGAAGCCCGGCGCGGTGGTGATCGATGTCGGCATCAACCGCATCGACGACGACGGCCGCAGCCGCCTGGTGGGTGATGTCGACTTCGACAGCGCCCTGCCCCATGTCGCCGCCATCACCCCGGTGCCCGGCGGTGTCGGGCCGATGACCATTGCCTTCCTGATGAAAAACACCGTGGCCGCCGCCCTGGCGCAACACCACGCCCTACGCAGCCAATCGGAGGCCGTATGCCATTCAATCTATTGAAATACGGGCTGAGTTCGGAGTACCCGGTGGAGGTGGACCTGCCACCGCCCAAGGAACTCAAGTCGAGTTACGACGTGGTGATCATCGGCGCCGGTGGCCATGGCCTGGCGACGGCCTACTACCTGGCCAAGTACCACGGCATCACCAACATAGCGGTGCTGGAAAAGGCCTACCTGGGCGGCGGCAATACCGCGCGCAATACGGCGGTGATCCGCTCCAACTACCTCACCAGCGAAGGCGTTCGTTTCTACGCCGAGTCGGTGAAGATGTTCCAGTCGCTGTCCAACGAATTCGATTTCAACATCATGTACTCCGAGCGCGGCCAACTGACCCTGGCCCACACCGACGCCACCGTGCGTTCGTTCCGCCAGCGCGCCGAGGTCAACAAGCACTTCGGCGGGCGTACCGAGATGATCGACCGCCAACAGATCCGCGAGCTGGTGCCCAGCCTCAACCTCGACCCCGGCCACTTGCCGGTAATCGCCGGGCTCTGGCATATCGACGGCGCCACCGCGCGTCACGATGCCGTGGCCTGGGGCTACGCCAAGCAGGCGGCCAAGCGTGGCGTGGAAATCCATCAGCTCACTGAAGTGCAGGACCTGGTGATCGAGAACGGCGCCATCACCGCGGTGAAAACCAATCGCGGCACCATCCAGTGCGGCTGCGCGGTACAGGCGATTGCCGGGCACAGCTCGCTGCTGATGGCCAAGGCCGGTATCCGTTCGCCGATCCAGACCTTCCCGTTGCAGGCCATGGTCACCCAGCCGTTCAAGCCGTTCCTCGACCCGTTGGTGAGTTCCTCGGCCCTGCACTGCTACGTGCAGCAAACCAGCCGGGGCGAAGTGGTGTTCGGTGGCGGTTCCGACCCGTACCCGCTGTTCAACACGCGCTCGACCCTGGACCTCAAGGAAAGCCTGTTGGCCCATGCCATCGAGATGTTCCCGTTCCTGGCCAACGCCAAGTTGATGCGCCAGTGGGCCGGGATCACCGACATGACCCCCGACTACAGCCCGATCATGGGCCTGTCGCCGCTGAAGAATTACTACCTCGACGCCGGCTGGGGCACCTGGGGCTTCAAGGCCACGCCGATCTGCGGCAAGACCATGGCCGAGCTGGTCGCCAGCGGCGGCAAGGTGCCGGACTTGATCAAGCCCTTCGGCCTCGAACGTTTCTCGACCTTCCAGCAAGTCAACGAAATGGGCGCCACAGCGGCCAGCCACTGACGGAGAGCAGACGATGAAAATCATGATTTGCCCGCTCAACGGGCCGCGCAATATCAGCGAGTTCACCTACGGCGGTGAATTCAAACCGATGCCCGATCCGGTGACCTGCAGCGATGCCGAATGGGCCGACTACGTGTTCAACACCGACAACCTCGCCGGTGTGGTGCGCGAATGGTGGATGCACACGCCGTCCAGTTACTGGTTCCTCGCCGAGCGCCACACGGTCACCGACGAGATCCTGCGCACCTTCGATCCGCGCGAAGTGTTCACTACCCGCGTCGACTTCACCACCGCCAAGGAGATCGCCGGATGAACCGCCTCCCCGCCCCCATGGGCCTGCTGATCCAGCGTGACCAGCCACTCGATTTCAGTTTCGACGGCCTGCCCTACCAAGGTTTGCAGGGCGACAGCATCGCCAGCGCGCTGCTCGCCAACGGGCGCTTCCTGATGTCGCGCTCGTTCAAATACCACCGCCCACGCGGCCCGCTGACCATGGCCGGCCATGACGCCAACAGCCTGGTGCAACTGCCCCGCGAACCCAACGTATTGGCCGATGCCCACGCGCTGTCCGCCGGCCTGGCGGTGACGGCGCAGAACGTCAACGGCTCGCTGGATAACGACAAGGACGCCTACCTGGGCAAGTTCTCCAAGTTCATGCCGGTGGGTTTCTACTACCGATCGTTCTACAAGCCCAAGGGCATGTGGAAAGTCTGGGAGCCGATCATCCGCAAAAAGGCCGGCCTGGGCGTGCTCGACCTGACCTTCCAGCCCGAGTACTACGACAAGGCCTACCTGTTCACCGACCTCGCCGTGATCGGCGCCGGACCCGCTGGCTTGCAGGCCGCGCTGACCGCCGCGAATGCCGGGGCCAAGGTGCTGCTGATCGAGCAGCAGCCGATCCTCGGCGGGTCGCTGACCTACGCGCGCTTCGATATTGCCGGCACCCGTGCCGACACCTTGCGCCGCGAGTTGCTCGGCGCGGTGCAGCAACACGCGAATATCCAGGTGCTCACCGACGCCACCTGCAATGCCTGGTTCACCGACAACTACCTGCCGGTGATCCAGGGCAAGCGCCTGTACAAAGTGCGCGCGCAACAGTGCCTGGTGTGCAGCGGTTCGTTCGACCAACCGGTGGTCTTCCGCAACAACGACCTGCCGGGGGTGATGCTCACCAGCGCCGCGCAACGCCTGATGAAGCTCTATGCAGTCAAGCCCGGCAAGCGCGCGGTAGTGCTCACCGGCAACGATGACGGCTACCTCGCCGCCCTCGACCTGCATGACCAGGGCGTGGACGTGGCCGCCGTGATCGACCTGCGTAATGCCCCGGCGGACAAAGCCCTGCCGGGCGCGCTGGCCCAGCGCAAGATCCCGTGCCTGAACAACAGCACGGTGTTCGAGGCCCTGCATGAAAAAGGCCTGCGCCATGTGAAGGGCGTCGACGTGCGCCAGATCACCGGCCAGGGCCAGATCAGCACCAGCGGGCACGTGATCGACTGCGACCTGCTGTGCATGTCGGCCGGCTATATGCCGGTCTATCAATTGCTATGCCAGGCCGGTGGCAAGCTGGCCTATGACGACGCACGAGCGGAGTTCAGCCTCAGTGGCCTGCCGCGCAACCTGGGCGTGGCCGGTTCCGTACACGGTCGGCATCAACTGGACAATGTGCTGGCGGATGGGACCAACGCCGCCGCCGACAGCCTGCGCGCCCTCGGTTTGAACAGCCCGAGCCCGCCTGCAGCGTTGCGCAGCGAAGCCCAGGTCAACTTCCACTGGCCGATCTTCCCGCACCCCAAGGGCAAGGATTTCGTCGACTTCGACGAAGACCTGCAAGTGGCAGACATCGTCAACGCCACCCGCATCGGCTACCGCGATGTGCAGTTGGTCAAGCGTTACTCCACGGTCGGCATGGGTCCGTCCCAGGGACGTCACTCGGCGCTGCCGACCGCACGGCTGGTGGCCTGGGCGACCCAGCGCACGATCAGCGAAACCGGGGTCACCACCGCACGGCCGCCGTTCGTGGCGGAAAAACTCGCCCATGTCGCCGGACGGGCCTTCGACCCTTACCGCCAAACGCCGATGCACGCGCGCCATGTGCAAGCCGGGGCGAAGATGATGCCTGCCGGTATCTGGCAGCGCCCGGCCTATTACGGCAAGCCCCAGGACCGCGAAGCGTGCATGCAGGCCGAAGCGCTGCACGTGCGCAACAAGGTCGGTCTGATCGATGTGTCCACCCTCGGTGGCCTGGACGTGCGCGGCCCGGACGCCGCCGAGTTGCTCAACCGCATGTACACCTTCGCGTTCCTCAAGCAGCCGGTGGGCCGTTCGCGTTATGCACTGATGACCAACGAACACGGCGTGGTGATCGACGACGGCGTGTGCGCACGGCTGGCCGACAAGCATTTCTACGTCACCGCCACCACCAGCGGCGTCGACCGCATCTACCAGCAGATGCTCAAGTGGAACGCACAGTGGCGCCTGGACGTGGACGTGACCAACGTCACGGCAGCGATCTGTGCGGTGAACCTCGCCGGGCCGGATTCGCGCAAGGTGCTGGAGCAGGTGTGCAGCGACCTCGACCTGAGTGCCGAAGGCTTCCCCTACCTGGGCGTGCGCCAGGGCACGGTGGCCGGAATCAAGGCACGCTTGCTGCGGGTTGGGTTCGTCGGCGAGCTGGGCTATGAAATCCACGTACCGGCACGCCACGGCCTGGCGTTGTGGGACGCGTTGATGACAGCCGGCAAGGCCTTTGACATTCGCCCCTTCGGCGTCGAAACCCAACGCCTGCTGCGCCTGGAAAAAGGCCACGTGATCATCAGCCAGGACACCGACGGCATGACTCACCCGGCAGAAATCGACATGGGCTGGGCGGTCAGCCGCAACAAGCCGTTCTTCGTCGGCCGCCGCTCGGTGGACATCCTTGAAGCCCAGCCGCTGAAACGCAAACTGGTGGGCTTCAGCCTGCCCAAGGGCAGCGTGCAACCGCTGGAAGGCCACCTGGTGCTCAACGGCGCGGACATCAGCGGCAACGTCACCTCCTGTGAATATTCCGCCAGCCTGGGCCGCATCATCGGCCTAGCCTACGCCGGGATCGACCAGAGCACACCGGGGCAGCGCATTCCGATTCGCGTCGAGGGCGGCATCGTCGTCCAGGCCGAGGTGGTGCAACTGCCGTTCTTCGACCCCACCCACCAACGCCAGGAGGGTTAAGCCATGACCAGTCTGAAAGCCCACGAATTGTTCACGCCGCCCTGCCAACTGCAGGACCAGACCGACCTGCCCCGGGTCGGCTTTCGCGGCGCACAAAGCGCCGAGTACCTTACCGCGCGCGGCTTCACGTTGCCGGGCGCGCCCAACCAAGCCAGCGCACAAGCGGACGGCAGCTGGGTGGCGCGCCTGTCGCAGAACGAATACCTGGTGCTGGGCAGTCCGCAGGATCAGGGGCAACGGATTGCCGATGAAGAAGCGCGTTGGGAACTGGACCACCGCGCCAATTACCTGCTGCCGCGCCAGGACAGCCATGCCTGTGTGCGACTCAGCGGGGGCGTGATTGCGCAGGTGATGGCGAAGCTGTGCGGGGTTGACTTGAGCGACCCGGCGTTCAAGCCCGGGATGGTGGCGCAGACGTCAGTGGCGCGGGTCAATGCGATTGTCATCCACACAGGGAGTGTGGAGCTGCCGGCGTTTCATATCCTCTGGGATCGCGCCTCGAAGGAATACTTCGAGGGCGCGTTGCGGGATGCGTTGGAGGAGTTCGGCGGAGTGGCTCAGTCGGTGTAGCCCAACCGCACCGCCCTGATCTTCCGGGTGTGTTGACGTGTCGCCAGGCAGTAATACAACGGGCACGTCACCACCAGTCCCACCAGCCACGACAGGTCCGCGCCTTCCACCAGGTTGGCCCACGGCCCCACATACAGCGACGTATTGGCAAACGGCAGTTGCACGATGATGCCGATGCAGTACGCCACGATCGCATGCAGGTTGAAACGCCCATACACTCCGCCATCGGCCCGGAAGATCGAGGCAATGTCATAGACCCCGCGCTTGATGATGTAGAAGTCGATCAGGTTGATCGACGCCCACGGCACCAGCACCAGCAACAGCGCGAGGATCAGGCCGATAAATTGCGAGATGAAGTCCGCCGACGCGCCCAACGCCACCACGCAGCAACCGGCCAGGACCACGCCCGACAGCAGCACGCGCACCTTGATGCTCGGGGTCCAGTGGCTGGCGAAGGTCTGCACCGAGGTGATGATCGACAGCACCGCGCCGTACAGATTCAGGGCGTTGTGGCTGATGATATTGAGCAGGAACAGCACCATCAGGATCGGCCCCAGCCAGCCGGTGGCTTGCTTGACCGCGACCATGGCTTCGGTGCCTTCGGGCGTGGCCAGTGCGGCTACCAGGCCAAAGGCGAAGGACAGGATGGTGCCGAGGGTGGCGCCCAGGTAGGTCGCAATGAACGGCCGGGTGATGCCGATATCCGCCGGCAGGTAGCGCGAGTAGTCGCTGGTGTAGGGCGAAAAACTGATCTGCCAGATCACCCCCAGCGACACGGTGGCCAACCAGCCAGCGGCGTTGAAGCCGCCACGGGTCAGGAAATCTGCCGGCAGGTCATGGGCGAAGATGTAGATAAAACCGGCCAGCAACGCGCTGCCCATCACCCAGGTGCCGATGCGGTTGAGGCTATGGATAAAGCGGTAGCCGATCACGCCGATGGCGGTGGCGCTGAGGGCGCCGATCAGGATGCTCGCCGGCACCGGCACCGACGGCACGATGCCGACGATGGACTTGCCGGCCAGGACGATATTGGAGATGAAAAAGCCGATGTAGATCAGTGCGGCGAAGAACACGATCAGCAGCGCGCCGTAACGGCCGAACTGGCCACGGCTCTGCACCATCTGCGGGATGCCCATGCGCGGGCCCTGGGCCGATGCGAGGGCAATCACGATGCCGCCGAGCAGATGCCCGAGGGCAATCGCCAGCAGCCCCCACGCCAGATTGAGATGGAACACCTGGGCCACCATGGCACCGGTGACGATCGGCAGCGGTGCGATGTTGGTGCTGAACCATAAGGTGAACAGGTCGCGGGCCTTTCCATGGCGCTCTGCGAGGGGGACGTAATCGACCGTGTGATGCTCGATCAGGGGGTCTTGCCGGGACATCTGGGGCATGGAAATGAACTCGCGTTTGTCTGATCTTATAGTTGTTTGACGCCACACCGGGGGAGCTCTCTGGCCGCCCCTCAGATGAACACCATATTATGGTATTCCAACATTTTCACAAGACTGATCCGTAGTCTCAGCGCCCATCTGATCCGCAAGTGTGCCACAGCGCAACCTGCTGTTTCCTGCCATGGTGCCCGTATTTATTGGCTATAAGCCCCAGCCTTGACGTTCATCGGGCAACTGAAAAAGCGGTTGCATCGATTGTATTACGGTATACCATCAGACCTAGAAACCATAAAAACCGCTTTACCCGCAGAGGACCGCCCCATGATCGATGCCGCTATCTACAAACAAGTGATGGGTTCGTTTCCGTCCGGGGTCACCGTGATCACCACGCTGGATGACGACGGGCAAATCGTCGGGCTGACCGCCAGTGCCTTCAGCTCGTTGTCCATGGACCCGGCCCTGGTGCTGTTCTGCCCCAACTACAGCTCCGACTCGTACCCGGTGTTGATCAAGAACAAACGCTTTGCCATTCATGTGCTTTCCGGTGGGCAGCAAACAGAAGCCTATGCCTTTGCGCGCAAGGGCAAGGACAAGGCCCAGGGCATCGAGTGGACCCTCAGTGAGCTGGGCAACCCGATCCTGGCGAATGCCACGGCGGTGATCGAGTGCGAGTTGTGGCGCGAATACGAAGGCGGCGATCACGCGATCATGGTCGGCGCAGTGAAAAACCTGATCGTGCCCCGGCAGAACGCCGGGCCACTGGTGTATTGCCACGGCAAGATGGGTGCGTTGCCGATGCCGGCCTGAGCCCCTCCCACAGTTTGATTGCGGGTGTCAGCCCGGTAACCGGTTGAGAGAAAAATTTTGCGGACATTCCGTATTATGGTATACCAACAATCAATCCGCCGAACCGCCGTCATCACTGGCAGGCTTCACATTGGCGAGAGCACTTAAGGGCCCGCAGTCGACAGGCCGATCACAATAGATCCGAGGTAAGCGTCATGAAGTTTTCCCTGTTCGTACACATGGAACGTTGGGACGAAAGTGTCAGCCACCGTCAGTTGTTCGAAGACCTGACTGAACTGACCCTGATGGCCGAGGCCGGCGGTTTCAGCACCGTATGGATTGGCGAACACCACGCCATGGAATACACCATCTCGCCAAGCCCGATGCCGCTGCTGGCTTACCTCGCGGCCAAGACCACCACCATTCACCTGGGCGCCGGCACCATCATCGCGCCGTTCTGGCATCCGTTGCGGGTGGCGGGCGAATGCGCCTTGCTCGATGTGATCAGCAACGGGCGCATGGAAGTCGGCCTGGCCCGTGGCGCTTACCAGGTAGAGTTCGACCGCATGGCCGGCGGCATGCCCGCCTCCAGCGGCGGCCAGGCGCTGCGCGAGATGGTGCCGGTGGTGCGTGCGTTGTGGAAAGGCGACTACGCCCACGACGGCGACATCTGGAAATTCCCCACCTCCACCAGCGTGCCAAAACCGATCCAGCAGCCCAACCCGCCGATGTGGATCGCCGCCCGCGACCCGGATTCGCACAACTTCGCGGTAGCCAACGGCTGCAACGTGATGGTCACGCCGCTGATGAAGGGCGACGAGGAAGTCCTCGACCTGAAAAACAAATTCCAGGCCGCCCTCGACAACAACCCCGGCGTACCACGCCCGCAACTGATGGTGCTGCGCCACACCCACGTGCATGCCGCCGATGATCCGGACGGCTGGAAAGTCGGGGCCAAGGCGATCTCGAAGTTCTATCGCACCTTCGATGCCTGGTTCGGTAATAAAGAGGTGCCGGTGAATGGCTTCCTGGCACCGAGCCCGGAAGAAAAATTCGCCGCCCGCCCGGAGTTCGAACTGGAAAGCCTGCACAAGACCGCGATGATCGGCACCGCCGAAGAAATCATCCCGCGCATCCGTTACTACCAGGAGCTGGGCGTGGATGAGTTCAGCTTCTGGTGCGACAACAGCCTGCCCCATGCCGAGAAGAAGAAGTCGTTGGCGTTGTTTATCGAGCAGGTGGTGCCGGCGTTTCGTTGAGAGGCACGCGGCGCAGGCGTGGTTGCTGTCAACCACGCCTGCGGCTGATGTACCCACTGACACCCTGATAAACCCCCAGCAACAGCCCCGCCAGCAGCAATGTCCATTGCACGCTCAGCGCCGCCGCCAGCAGGCCGGCCAACAATCCGCCGATGGCTTCAAAGCCGAAACGCATGGCGATATAGAACGCAATCACCCGACCGCGCAACGCTTCCGGCGCCGCGCTTTGCAGGGTCATATTGCTGCTGACATTGCTCACCGTGATGCCGAAGCCCAGCCCGGCAAGCGCCGCCAGGGTGAACCACAGCGGCGGGTTGGCCGCCACCGCGCACAGCGACACCGCACAGACCAGCGTGCCGAGCACGATAAAGCGGCCCAGGTTCGAAGCACTGCCGGCAAACGCCAGGAAGATCGTGGCCACAAACGCACCGGCACCGGCTGCGCCCCACAGCCAGCCGAGGGTTTGCGCATCGCCGCTGAACGCATGCTTGGCCAGGATCGGCAGCAGTACGGTGTAGCAGGACGCCAACAGGTTGACCATCACCACACTGACCAGCAGCCGCCGAATCGCCAGGGTGGTCCACAGGTAGCGCAGACCTTCGCGGAAAATCTCCCCGGTAGACCCTTTGGCCCGGGCCTGCGCTCGGCTTTGCACCCTGCCCAGGCCGATCAGCAACATACCGAACGCGATGGAGGTGAGCACAAAGCAACCGGCCTCGCCGCTCCAGTTGATCAGCAAGCCGGCCAACGGCGGGCCGATAAAGCGTGCGGCATTGATCAGCATCGCGTTGAGCACAAGGGCGTTGGGCAGGTCTTTGGGCTCGTCGACAAAGCTCGCGATCAAGGCTTGGCGCAGCGGCGTTTCCAGGGCGTTGAGCAGACCCAGCAGAAGCGCCATGGCAATGATCACTTCACGGCCCATCCACTGCTGCCAGGTCAGCACGGCCAGGGCCAACGATTGCAGGGCCAGGGCGGCCTGCACCGCCATCAACAGGCGGCGCTTGTCATGGCGGTCGGACCAGGCGCCCGCCAGCGGTCCCACCAGCAGCTGAGGCAACAGCGTCAGAAACGCAATCGCCCCCAGCAACACGGCCGAGCCCGTCAAGTGATAGGCGAGCCAGGACAGCGCGACCTGTTGCACCCACTTGCCCAGGGTGGAAAGGCCCTGGCCGACAAAGTAGATCTGGAAATTTCGATGGCGCAGCGCGCGCACAGGCGCCGGCCAGCGGGAGGGGGAAGCAGGATTCAAATAAACTCGCAGCCCTTTTGTGTGAGCGATTTCAGGACCCAGGTGCGGTCGTTCTCGCCCAGCGCGATCTGTTCAAGCTGCTTCTGTTCAGCGGCATGCTTGGCGTAGGCGCGATCATACACCTCGCCGACCTGATCGAAGGGCACGCAGAGCAAGCCATCTTCGTCACCGATCACCAGATCGCCCGGTTCGATCACCATGCCCGCCACGGCAATCGGTACGTTCACCTCACCCGGGCCGTCCTTGTACGGGCCGCGATGGGTGATGCCGGCGGCAAACACCGGGAAGTCACCGGCACCGATACTCGCAGCATCGCGAATGGCGCCATTGATCACAATGCCGGCCACGCCTTTCTTGATCGCGTACGCCACCATCATTTCGCCGATCAGTGCGTTGCTCAGGTCGCCGCCGGCGTCGACCACAATCACGTCGCCAGGCTGGGCGATATCCAGGGCGTAATGCAGCATCAGGTTGTCCCCAGGCCGCGCTTTGACGGTCAGCGCCGGCCCCACCAGCACGCCCTGGTGGTGCATCGGTTGCAGGGTGGCGCCACCGGCGGTCATGCGGTTCATCGAATCGCTGATATTGGCGACGGGCATTGTCCGGTAACGCTCGACCCACTCGGCAGCGACTTTACGTTGCTGCTTGAGCACTCTGAATCCGATGGACATGGGGCATTCCTCTTGTGGTTTTTATTAAACGTGAAAATTAATAAAATGAAATGGCATTTCGAAATTAACACTGCAATTTAAAACTGACAAGACTCACCCACAGCGGCTTCGGCACATGAAAAACGGTTTAAGGCTGAATAAAACCCTTAATTCGTTGAATAACACGGGGTTGCACGCATGCACTCAACCGTTTCGCGCAAATCAACAAAAATTATTTATTGCAACGCCATTTCATTATGTTAGGTTTCGAGCACTGTTGAGCGACATCACGAACCGCCAACTGCACACAGATAAGAAAACCAAGGTGCGCCAAATGACCCGAACTCTCCTGCTGACCGGCCCGCAATTAACTGCCGAAGCCATGGCCCACGCCGCCGCCCATGGCGTGCGCGTAATCCCTACCACCCCGTATGCCCCGGCCGACGAACTCACCGCGATCATTGCCCGCGAACAGCCGGACGCAATCATCGTGCGCCAGGGCAAACTGACCCGGGACATGATCAATGCATCGCCCGCGCTGAAGATCATCGCCAAGCACGGCGTGGGCTACGACACCATCGACATCGCCGCCGCCGCTGAACGCGGCATCCCCGTCACCATCGCCCTGGGCGCCAATGCGCAATCGGTGGCTGAGCATGCGCTGGCGCTGATGTTCACCGTCGCGCGCCAGACTGCCCTGCTCGATGCGCGCATGCGTGACGGCCATTGGGACAAAGCGACCGCCGTGGGCATCGAGCTGTCCGGCAAGACCCTGGGCCTGGTGGGCCTGGGCGCTATCGGGCGAATCCTGATGGAACTGGTAACGCCGCTGCGCATGACCATCAAGGTATTTGATCCCTACTTGAGCAACCTGCCCGACCTGCCGAATGTCGAGCGCGGCGAGGACTTCGATGCCTTGCTGGCGAGCTGCGATATCATCAGCCTGCATTGCCCGCTGACCGAGCAGAACCGCAACCTTTTCGGCGCGGCGCAATTCAAGCGCATGCGCCCAGGCAGCCTGTTGATCAACACCGCACGCGGCGAACTGATCGATACCGAAGCGCTGGTGCAGGCGCTGAGCACCGGCCAGATCGCCGGCGCCGGCCTCGACACCTTCAACCCCGAACCGCCACCCACCGACTCAGCGCTGTGGGGCCTGCCGACCCTGGTCGCCACCCCCCACGTAGGCGCCAACACTGCCGAGGCGCGCGATCGCGTGGGCCTGCTGGCCGTGCAACAGATCATCGACTTCTGGGACGGCAGCGCACCGGAGCCGCGCGCGGTGGTCAACCGCCACCTGTTCGCACACTGATTGAACGCCCATCGCCCGACCGTCACCCAAGGAAGGTCGAGCTCATTACGCTTCTCCAAAAAAAACAAAATGGGAGAGAGTCATGCCTATCAGTTCTACCGACATCAGCGCGATCGAGCGCTCAACCATGCGCAAGGTGGCGTGGCGACTCCTGCCGTTCCTGATCCTTTGCTACCTGCTGGCAATCATTGATCGCGGCAATATCGGCATGGCATCCCTGCAGATGAACCAGGACCTGGGCCTTACACCGGCGATCTTCGGCTTTGCCAGCAGCCTGTTCTTCGTGTCGTATTTCCTGGTGGAAGTGCCAAGCAACCTGGCGCTGCAACGTTTCGGCGCACGGGTGTGGATTGCGCGGATCATGATCACCTGGGGACTGATTTCCGCCGGCACCGCGTTTGTGACCGGAGCCAATTCGCTGTACGTGATGCGCTTTTTGCTGGGTGCGGCCGAAGCCGGCTTCTTCCCGGGCGTGCTGCTGTACCTCACCTACTGGCTGCCAGCGGCATACCGTGGACGCATGGTGGCTATCTTCATGGTCGCCATTCCCGGCGCCAACTTCATTGGTTCGCCGCTGTCCGGCCTGTTGCTGAGCCTGGACGGCTGGTTCGGCATGCGCGGCTGGCACTGGCTGTTCATCATCGAGGGCATCCCCGCCGTACTGCTGGGCATCGCCTGCCTGTTCGTACTCACCGACCGCCCCGAACAGGCCAAGTGGCTGAGCAACGAACAACGCAGCTGGCTCACCGGCCGCCTGGACGAAGAGCGCAGCCGCAAGACCGCCATCGGGCATATCTCGCTGTGGAAACTGCTGCGCCACAAGCACATTTGGGTACTGGCACTGATCTACTCCGGGGCGTCGGCGGCCGGCAGCACCATGAGCGTGTGGGCGCCGCAATTGCTCAAGACGTTTGACCTGAACAACCTGGAAATCGGCCTGGTCAATGCCATTCCCTACGGACTGGCTTCGGTGCTGATGATTCTGTGGGGACGCAGCTCCGACAAGAGCGGTGAACGCCGCTGGCACACCGCGATGACCTTGCTGCTGATCACCGCCGGTTTGCTGCTCGCACTGGTCACCTCCTCGCTGGTGGCGACGGTGTTCATGCTGTCCATGGTGTTGATCGGGGCGTACTCAATGAAGGGGCCGTTCTGGGCACTGGTTTCGACCTGGCTCTCGTCCTCCACTGCCGCCGCCGGTCTGGCCGCCGTGGGCGCGATGGCCAATCTGATTGGTGGCGGCATCATGGTGAATGTGTACGGCACCATTCACCACGCCACCGGCAGTTACGCCCTGGCCCTGTTGCCGCTGGCGGCGCTGTGTGCCGCCGGTGCCGTGATGGTGCTGCTGATGGGGCGCAGGCAGATGCGGGATTTGAGCGGCACAGGCGAACTGATCGCCCGGTAACGCGCTGAAATCGCTGTACGCTCAATCGCTTGGCATTGCTCCCTGCGGGCAATGCCAGTATTTTGCAGCGTACCCGCCCCCCCTTCAAGGAGCCCCCCATGGTAAAAACACGCCCACGCCCCGCCGTCACCGGAGTTGCTTCGGCTGATCGGGTGCTGACCGTGCTCACCGCCTTCAAGATGGGGGACACGGCCCTGGAACTGGCCGAGCTGGCCGCGCGCACCGGGCTGATCAAGAGCACCATCATGCGCCTGATGGTGTCACTGGAAGACCACGGCCTGATCACTCGCCTGGCGGACGGTCGCTACCAGCTGGCGACCGAGATCATGCGCTTGAACACGGTGTACCAGGACGGCCTCGACCTTGAGCGCCATATCACCCCGCTGCTGCATCGCCTGACCCAGGAAACCGGCGAAACAGCTTCATTCTATGTGCGCCACGGCGCCTACCGAATGTGCCTCTACCGGGTCAACTCCCCGCATCACCTGCGCTTGCACCTGCAACCGGGCGACACCCGCCCCATGGACGGTGCAGCCGGTGCCGAAGCGTTACGCACGCCGTATTCGCTGGCGGCGAAGATGATCAAGCCGTTGTTTTCCCATGGCGCCACCGACCCCCACGCCGCGTCGATGGCATTGCCGATCTTCGGCCCAGGGGAAAACCTGATCGGTGCCCTGGTGCTGTCCGGCCCGGCCAGTCGCCTGACCGCCGAGCAGGCGCAGACATTGCACCCCCTGTTCCAACAGGCCGCCGTCGAGTTGACGCGCAGCCTGGGGGGCGACGCACTGGAGGACGGGGAAACTGCGCAGAAAAAACCTCGCGGCAAAAAACCAGCCGAGGCGTAAAACCAAACCCACCCCGTATGTGGCAACCCGCTTACGCGCTGCCACATATTGCCCAAGGCGTGCCTACACTTCAGCGACACGCGCGACATTTAGCCCCAGCCCATCATCGCAGCACCTGTAATAGTCTATTGCAGGACTCTAATGTACTAACCAGTTAATTATCTTGCTAAAATCGCGTCTTTGCCCTCTCTCACTCGAGTCCTTTCGACATGAAACGAGCATCGCGCGCCACTGGCGTCTCTAGATTCCTACTCCTGGGCCTGGGCGTAATCATCGCCCTGCTCGGCCTCGCGCTGGCCGTTGGCGGCGCCAAATTGGTGAGCCTTGGCGGTTCCTGGTACTTCCTGGTCGGCGGCGTGGCCATGGCGGTTTCCGGCCTGCTGATTGCCCGGCAAAAAACCGCAGGTGCATGGCTGTTCGCGGCGTTCCTGATCGGCACGGCCATCTGGGCGGTGGCGGATGTGGGCCTGGTGTTCTGGCCGCTGTTCTCGCGGCTGTTCATGTTCGCGGTCATCGGCCTGGTGGTGGCGCTGGTGTATCCGCTGCTGGCCGGCCGGCCCGCGCGCGGTGCCTATGGCGTTGCCGCCGTGCTGGCGGTGGGCGTGGCGGTGGCGGCGGGCAATATGTTTGTCGCCCACCCCAGCGTCGCCCCGACCGGTGCGGGCCCAGGCATCACGCCCGTGGCCGCGGCCGACGCGCAGAAAGACTGGGCCCACTACGGCAACACCGAAGGGGGCAGCCGCTTCGCCGCGCTGGACCAGATCAACCGCGACACTGTCGACAAGCTCAAGGTGGCCTGGACCTATCACACCGGTGACGTGGCCCTCAGCGACGGCAACGGCGCCGAAGACCAACTCACGCCCCTGCAGATCGGCAACAAGGTGTTTATCTGCACGCCCCACAACAACCTGATCGCCCTCGACGCCGACACAGGCAAAGAGCTGTGGAAGAACGAAGTCAACGCCAAGTCGGCGGTGTGGCAGCGTTGCCGGGGCATGGCGTATTTCGACGCCACCGCGCCGATTGCCCAGCCGACCCAGCCCAACAGCTCGCCGATCATCGCCGCCAGCGTTCCCGCCGGTGCGCAGTGCCAACGCCGCTTGCTGACCAACACCATCGATGCGCGCCTGATCGCCGTGGATGCCGACACCGGTAAATTCTGCGAAGACTTCGGCACCCACGGCCAGGTGGACCTGAAAGCCGGCCTGGGCAATGTGCCGGACAGCTACTACCAACTGTCTTCCGCGCCGTTGATCGCCGGGACTACCGTGGTGGTGGGCGGCCGCGTCGCGGATAACGTCCAGACCGATATGCCCGGCGGTGTGATCCGTGGCTTCGATGTGATCAGCGGGCAAATGCGCTGGGCGTTCGACCCGGGCAACCCTGAAGACAAACAAGCACCAGCCGCCGGCAGCACCTATGTGCGCAGCACGCCCAACAGCTGGGCGCCGATGTCCTACGACCCGTTGATGAATACGGTCTTCCTGCCGATGGGCAGCTCGTCCACCGATATCTACGGCGTGGAACGCACCCAACTCAACCACAAATACGGCGCTTCGGTCTTGGCGCTGGATGCCTCCACCGGTGCTGAAAAGTGGGTGTACCAGACCGTCCACAATGACCTGTGGGACTTCGACCTGCCGATGCAACCGAGCCTGATCGACTTCACCCCACCGGGCAGCGACAAGGCGGTACCGGCGGTGGTGATCGGCACCAAGGCCGGGCAGATCTATGTACTCGACCGCGCCACCGGCACGCCGCTGACCGAGGTCAAGGAAGTCCCGGTCAAGGCCGCCAACATTCCGAACGAGCCTTATTCGCCGACCCAGCCCAAGTCCGTGGGCATGCCGCAGATCGGCGCGCAGCCCCTGAGCGAGTCGGACATGTGGGGCGCCACCCCGTACGACCAGTTGCTGTGCCGCATCGACTTCAAGGGCATGCGCTACGACGGCCTGTACACCGCGCCGGGTACGGATAAATCCCTGAGCTTCCCCGGCTCCCTGGGCGGCATGAACTGGGGCAGTATTTCCACCGACCCGGTGCATGGCTTTATCTTCGTCAACGACATGCGCCTGGGCCTGTGGATCCAAATGCTGCCGTCGCAGAACAAGGCCCAGTCTTCGTCCGGTGGCGAAGCGCTGAACACCGGCATGGGCGCGGTCCCGCTCAAGGGCACGCCGTATGCGGTGAACAAAAACCGCTTCCTGTCGGTGGCCGGCATCCCATGCCAGGCGCCGCCGTTCGGCACCCTGACCGCCATCGACATGAAGACCCAGAAAGTCGCGTGGCAAGTGCCGGTCGGCACCGTTGAAGACACCGGCCCCCTGGGCATCCGCATGCACCTGCCGATCAAGATCGGCCTGCCGACCCTCGGCGGCACGCTGTCGACCCAGGGCGGCCTGATCTTTATCGCCGGCACCCAGGACTTCTACCTGCGCGCTTTCAACAGCGGCAACGGCGATGAAATCTGGAAGGCCCGCCTGCCCGTCGGCAGCCAGGGTGGCCCGATGACCTACGTGTCGCCGAAAACCGGCAAGCAGTACATCGTGATCACCGCCGGCGGTGCGCGCCAGTCCACCGACCGTGGCGACTACGTGATCGCCTACGCCCTGCCATAACCCCCTCCTGGCGCGGTGCCCCGGTACCGCGCTGTCTGGACTGGATCGCTCTTCGAGCAAGCAATGCTCGCGTTCAAGTGCAGGCGGTCACCTCTGGACCGTATTCGCATCATTGTTTCTATCGGTCGTTATCAAAAGATAAACAGCTACCAGGAAACAGTACGCAAGCATCACCAGAGCACCCAACACCAAAATGCCATATCGGGCCATGCTCGCTTCAAACCCTATGAAATCCTCATACACCCGAACTTGCGCAACGCCGTCGCTGTAACCGATGTA
This sequence comes from Pseudomonas sp. GW821-FHT09D08, assembly GCF_059416305.1. NCBI lineage: Bacteria > Pseudomonadati > Pseudomonadota > Gammaproteobacteria > Pseudomonadales > Pseudomonadaceae > Pseudomonas > Pseudomonas sp. GW821-FHT09D08. Next base: position 21,578 of record NZ_JBWKOX010000011.1, on the reverse strand, counting down.
CACGTCCTGCTCTTTTAGCGTTTTTAAATCACCCTGAAAATGAATCCAGAGCGTGTACACACCGTTTTGCACAATCGAAGGAATGACAACACTGCTGACCGGATCAGGCATCACCGTATCAGAGCGCGAATCATCCCTGATCTGGACCAGTCCCTTTGCAGGCAGCTTGATGTGTACATCCTTGATGACCTTGCTGCCGCTGTTCCTCAGCGTAATCAACAGGCTTATGGGGTAATTGTCCGGCCCTTTTTCGAACGGCGCATCGAGTAGCGCGAGGTAAGGCGCCTGGCTCAGGTTGACCATTTTATCGATCTGTTCATGGCTGAGCGCACCGTCACCAATGCGCTTGATGCTGTCATACAAATTGGCGTACTTGAGCTTTTCAGCAGTACTGCCTAAACGCTCAGAGAATTGACGGGGTGCACTTTCATACCGGTAGGACAGATCAGCCTCGAGCTTAGTGTCATCCTTGAAAGCCACGTATATCCCGGTAATTGATCCCAGACCCGTCACTAGGGCCAACAGAAATTTTCCAACGTTTCCCCAACTCAATGTAATGCTTCCTTATTGATCATCCTGGCGTACTCACTCACCGTTTGAGCGTGCCAAGTTCCGCTACGCAGAGCAAGCGAACAGGTTGCACTTGCACACGGACAGCAGCCTAGCGAGCTAAATGACACTGTGGTTGAACGTTGTGGATGAGTGCGACGCAGGCATCGTCCCCCCCGCGCCCTGCTGATACTCGCGGGGCGTGCAGCCAAACTCTCGCCGAAACACCGTATGCAGGTACTGCGCCGATTTGAACCCGCACTTGGCGGCAATATCGGCAATCGCCAGTTCGTGGCTTTCCAGGCCCTTGGCGGCGGCGGCGAGTTTGAAGCGCAGGATCTCGTCATGCACGCTGCAGCCGCGTACCTTGCGAAAGTGCGCTTCCAGGGATGAACGCGACACGCCGACATAGGCCGCCACCTGCGCGGTCTTGATGCCCTGGCAGGCGTACTGGCGGATAAACAGCAGCGCCTGCATCACGTACGGATTACCCAAGGGTTGATGCAGGCTGGAGGCCTGAACGTTGATCGCCTCCGGCGGCACCAGGACCTGCGTGCCCAGGCACGGTTTGCCGTGCAGCATCTGGTGCAGCAAGGCGGCGGCCGTGCGCCCCATGGTTTCCGTGCCCTGGATCACCGAACTCAGCGGCACCCGCGTGAGGGTGCGGGTCAGGGGGTCGTTGTCGATGCCGATCAACGCCACTTGCTCCGGCACGGCGATGCCGGCAGTCAGGCAGGCTTGCAGCAGTTGTCGGGCGCGGGCATCGGTGACGGCGATGATGCCGATGGGCTTGGGCAGGCTGTGCAGCCAGGCAATCTGCTGTTCCACCGCGCTGTCCCACAACGGCGCGCTGGTGCCCAGGCCGCGATACACCTCGACGTGCAAACCATCCCGTTGCAGCAGGCGGCGAAAGGCTTTTTCACGCTCCTGGGCCCAGCGATTGGCCTGGGCCTCGGGCAGGCTGAAACAGGCGAATCGAGTCAGGCCAGCTTCGATCAAGTGTTCGTAAGCCAACTTCATCAATGCGTGGTTATCGGTCGCCACATAGGGAATGCCCTTGGGATAGGCGCGCGCGTCTTCATAGGAGCCACCCACTGCCACCACCGGCAACGTGCTGTCGGCCAACGCTTCGCCGATCAGCGGGTCGTCGAAGTCGGCAATGATACCGTCGCCCTGCCAGCGCTCGATGCCTTTGAGCCGGCATAGAAAGTCCTCTTCCAGGAACAAGTCCCAAGACGCGCGGGTGCTGCTCAAGTAATTGCCAATACCGGCGATGATGCCGCGGTCATAGATTTTGCTGCCGTTGAAAAGCAAGGCGATACGGTGCACGGGCGGTAGGGTTTTCATTGTTTTTGTCCTCGGGCCTGTGGCAACAGACTAGCCCTCGCCGGTCAAAATCGCACCACCCCTTGGTGATTTTCATAATCAGCGGGCCCGGTGCCGTTGCTAGTATCCAGACACCGCCAAGAACAATAAGGAAAACGCCATGCCGTACTTCCCCGGTGTCGACAAGGTTCGCTTCGAAGGTCCCAGCAGCGATGCCCCCCTCGCCTTTCGCCATTACGACGCCAACAAGCTGATCCTCGGCAAGCCGATGCGCGAGCACCTGCGCATGGCCGCGTGTTACTGGCACACCTTCGTGTGGCCCGGCGCCGATATGTTCGGCATGGGCACCTTCAAGCGCCCGTGGCAGCGCAGCGGCGAGCCGATGGACGTGGCCATCGGCAAGGCAGAGGCGGCCTTCGAGTTTTTCTCCAAGCTGGGCATCGACTACTACAGTTTTCACGACACCGATGTGGCGCCGGAAGGCAGTTCGCTCAAGGAGTACCGCAACCACTTTGCGCAGATGGTCGACCATCTGGAGCGCCATCAGGAACAGACCGGCATCAAGTTGCTGTGGGGCACCGCCAACTGCTTCAGCAACCCGCGTTTTGCCGCCGGTGCCGCCAGTAACCCGGACCCGGAGGTGTTTGCCTACGCCGCTGCCCAGGTGTTCAGCGCGATGAACGCCACGCTGCGACTCAAGGGCGCCAACTATGTGCTGTGGGGCGGACGTGAAGGCTATGAAACCCTGCTCAACACCGACCTCAAGCGCGAGCGCGAACAGCTCGGGCGCTTTATGCGCATGGTGGTGGAGCACAAGCACAAGATCGGCTTCAAGGGCGACCTGCTGATCGAACCCAAGCCCCAGGAGCCGACCAAGCACCAGTACGATTACGACAGCGCCACGGTGTTCGGCTTTTTGCATGAGTACGGCCTGGAGCATGAGATCAAGGTGAATATCGAGGCCAACCACGCCACCCTGGCCGGGCACAGCTTCCATCACGAGATTGCCACAGCCGTGTCGTTGGGCATTTTCGGCAGCATCGACGCCAACCGGGGCGACCCGCAGAACGGCTGGGACACCGACCAATTCCCCAACAGCGTCGAGGAGATGACCCTCGCCACCTATGAAATCCTCAAGGCCGGCGGCTTCAAGAATGGCGGCTACAATTTCGACTCCAAGGTACGCCGCCAGAGCCTGGACGAGGTCGACCTGTTCCACGGCCATGTCGCCGCCATGGATGTACTCGCCCTGGCGCTGGAACGTGCGGCGGCGATGGTGCAGAACGACCGGCTGCAGCAGTTCAAGGACCAACGCTATGCCGGCTGGCAGCAGCCGCTGGGCCAGGCCGTGCTGGCCGGTGAGTTCAGCCTGGAGTCCCTGGCCGAACACGCGTTTACCCACGAACTGAACCCGCAGGCCGTGAGTGGTCGGCAGGAGATGCTGGAGGGGGTGGTCAACCGGTTTATTTATCGGTGACAGTGTGGTGAGCGGACTTGTTGTGATGAGCGGGGTTGGTGTGGTGAGCAGGCTTGTTGTGGTGAGCGGGCTTGCCCCGCGCTGGGGCGCGAAGCGGCCCCATTGCAGGCGATGTGTTTTTAGCTGACACACCGAGGTGCCTGGGTTTGGGGCTGCTTCGCAGCCCAGCGCGGGGCAAGCCCGCTCACCACAACAAGCCTGCTCACCACACCAAACCCATTCACCACAATAAGCCCGCTCACCACACTAAACCCATTCACCAAGACAAGCCCATTCACCACAAAAGTCCTGTTCACCACAAAAGCCCGGCTTGCCACAACACGCCGGTTAGCCACACCTACAGTGTTCGCCTAGAGTCTTCACCCAGTGTCTTTCCAACAACAATAAAAGGACGCACCACCATGAAGTCATTCAAACGTACCCTGCTCGCCACCGCCCTGGCCCTGCTCGCCCTGCCGGTGATGGCCGATTCCGCCCACCCGAAAATCGGTTTTTCCATCGACGACCTGCGCCTGGAACGCTGGTCCCGTGACCGTGACTACTTCGTCGCCGCCGCAGAAAAACTCGATGCCAAGGTCTTTGTGCAGTCCGCCGATGCCAACGAGCAGAAGCAGATTTCGCAGATCGAAAACCTGATCTCCCGGGGTGTCGATGTGATCGTGATCGTGCCGTTCAACGCCACGGTGCTGACCAACGCGGTCGCCGAAGCCAAGAAGGCCGGGATCAAGGTGGTGTCCTATGATCGCCTGATTCTCAACGCGGACATCGATGCCTACATCTCCTTCGATAACGAAAAAGTCGGTGAAATGCAGGCCAACGGCGTGCTGCAAGCGGCGCCCAAGGGCAACTATTTCCTGCTCGGCGGCGCGCCCACCGACAACAACGCCAAGGTACTGCGCGAAGGCCAGATGAAGGTGCTGCAACCGGCCATCGACAAGGGCGACATCAAGATTGTCGGCCAGCAGTGGGTCAAGGAATGGAACCCCACCGAAGCCCTGAGCATCGTCGAAAACGCCCTGACCCGTAACAGCAACAAGATCGACGCCATCGTCGCCTCCAACGACGCCACCGCCGGCGGTGCGATCCAGGCCCTGGCCGCGCAGAAACTGGCAGGCAAGGTGCCGATCTCCGGCCAGGACGCCGACCTCGCCGCCGTCAAGCGCGTGATCGACGGTACCCAGACCATGACCGTGTACAAGCCACTCAAGCTGATCGCCACCGAAGCCGCCAAGCTCTCGGTGCAACTGGCGCGTAACGAGAAGCCCACCTACAGCTCGCAGTACGACAATGGCAGCAAGAAAGTCGACACCATCCTGCTCACCCCGACCCCGCTGACCAAGGCCAATATCGACCTGTTGGAGAAGGACGGGTTCTATACCAAAGAGCAGATCGGCCTGTAGGAGCTGGCTTGCCAGCGAAGATCGCGAACGAAAACGCGGAAAGCCTGAATAAACGCGGTGACTTGGCGTTTTTCGCGAGCAAGCTCGCTCCTACAGTCATGTCGTCAGTCCTGTGTGTGAGCCATGGTATGTCCGACTACCTGCTGCAAATGAACGGCATCGTCAAAACCTTTGGCGGTGTCCACGCGCTGAACGGCATCGACATCAAGGTGCGGCCGGGGGAATGCGTCGGCCTGTGCGGCGAGAACGGCGCCGGTAAATCCACCCTGATGAAGGTGCTGTCGGCGGTCTACCCCCATGGCACCTGGGAGGGGGAAATCCTCTGGGACGGGCAACCGCTCAGGGCCCAGTCCATCAGCGAAACCGAGGCCGCCGGCATCGTCATCATTCACCAGGAACTGACCCTGGTGCCCGACCTGTCGGTGGCCGAGAACATCTTCATGGGCCACGAGCTGACGTTGCCCGGCGGGCGCATGAACTACCCGGCGATGCTGCACCGCGCCGAAGCGTTGATGCGCGAGCTCAAGGTGCCGGACATGAACGTCGCGCTGCCGGTGTCGCAGTACGGCGGCGGCTACCAGCAACTGGTGGAAATCGCCAAGGCCCTGAACAAACAGGCGCGCCTGCTGATCCTCGACGAACCCTCCTCGGCCCTGACCCGCTCGGAAATCGAAGTGCTGCTGGACATCATCCGCGGCCTCAAGGCCAAGGGCGTGGCCTGCGTGTACATCTCCCATAAGCTCGATGAAGTGGCGGCCGTGTGCGACACCATCACGGTGATCCGCGATGGCAAGCACATCGCGACCACGGCCATGGCCGACATGGACATCCCGCAGATCATCACGCAGATGGTCGGGCGGGAAATGAGCAATCTCTACCCCACCGAGCCCCATGCCATCGGCGAGTTGATTTTCGAAGCGCGCAACGTCACCTGCTATGACGTCGACAACCCCCAGCGCAAGCGCGTCGACGATATTTCCTTTGTGCTCAAGCGCGGCGAAATCCTCGGCATAGCCGGGCTGGTGGGCGCCGGGCGTACGGAGCTGGTGTCGGCGTTGTTCGGCGCCTACCCCGGCCGCTACAGCGCCGAGGTGTGGCTCGACGGCCAGGTGATCGATACGCGCACGCCGCTCAAATCGATCCGCGCCGGACTGTGCATGGTGCCGGAGGACCGCAAGCGCCAGGGCATCATCCCTGACCTGGGCGTGGGCCAGAACATCACCCTGGCGGTGCTCGACACCTATGCCCACCTGACTCGCATCGATGCCGAGGCCGAACTGGGCAGCATCGACCAGCAGATCGCGCGCATGCACCTCAAGACCGCCAGCCCGCTCCTGCCGATCACCAGCCTGTCCGGTGGCAATCAGCAAAAGGCCGTGCTGGCGAAAATGCTGATGACCAAGCCCAAGGTGCTGATCCTCGACGAGCCCACGCGCGGGGTGGATGTGGGCGCCAAGTATGAGATCTACAAACTGATGGGCGCGCTGGCGGCAGAAGGCGTGTCGATCATCATGGTTTCCTCGGAATTGGCCGAAGTGCTCGGCGTGTCCAACCGCGTGCTGGTGATCGGCGACGGCCAGTTGCGTGGCGACTTCATCAACGAGGGGCTCACCCAGGAACAGGTGCTCGCCGCCGCGCTCAGCCAAAACAATAACAATCGGAAAACCGCGTAGATGAATCAGGTCAAACAGCTGTTCACTCGCTACAAAATGCTCGCCCTGGTGATCGCCGTGGCGTTTATCTGGCTGTTTTTCAGCTGGCAGACCGAGGGCGGCTTCCTCACCCCGCGCAACCTGTCCAACCTACTGCGGCAGATGTCGATCACCGGCATCCTGGCGTGCGGCATGGTGCTGGTGATCATCAGCGGCGAGATCGACTTGTCGGTGGGTTCGTTGCTGGGACTGTTGGGCGGGCTCGCGGCGATCCTCGATGTGGTCTATCACATTCCGCTGCTGGCCAACCTCAGCCTGGTGGCGTTGTGCGGCTTGATGATCGGTTTGGCCAACGGCTACATGACCGCTTACCTGCGCATTCCGTCGTTTATCGTTGGCCTCGGCGGCATGCTGGCGTTTCGCGGGATTCTGCTGGGGATCACCGGCGGTACCACCATCGCGCCGGTGTCGCCGTCGCTGGTGTATGTAGGCCAGGGGTATTTGCCGCATTCGGTGGGGGTTGGCCTTGGGGGCTTGCTGTTCGCCCTGACCCTGTTTTTGACCTGGAGACAACGGCGCAACCGCGCGCTGCATGGCTTGGCGCCGCACGCCATGATGCGCGATGTGCTGCGCGTGGGGGTGATCGGCGCGGTGCTCGCCGGGTTCGTCACCACCCTCAACAGCTACGACGGCATCCCCGTACCGGTGCTGCTGTTGCTGGTGCTGCTCGGCGTGTTCAGCTACGTCACCAGCCAGACCGTGTTCGGCCGCCGCGTCTACGCGGTGGGCAGCAACATGGAAGCCACGCGCCTGTCGGGCATCAACGTGCAGGCGGTGAAACTGTGGATCTTCGGGATCATGGGCGTGATGTGTGCCCTCGCCGGCCTGGTCAACACCGCACGCCTGGCGGCGGGATCACCGTCGGCGGGCAATATGGGCGAGTTGGATGCCATCGCTGCGTGCTTTATTGGGGGGACGTCGATGCGCGGCGGCTCGGGCACCGTGTATGGCGCGTTGCTCGGGGCGTTGGTGATTACCAGCCTGGATAACGGCATGTCGATGCTGGACGTGGACAGTTACTGGCAGATGATTGTGAAGGGCAGCATCCTGGTATTGGCGGTGTGGGTGGATGTGAGTACACGCACGGGTCGGCGCTGACTGCCTCACTTTCCGAGCAATACGGCCCCATCCCCCAGCCGTCCCAACTGATCCCCCGGATTGCGCAACGGGCAATCATCCAGGGACAGGCATCCACAGCCGATACAGCCATCGAGTTGGTCGCGCAGTTGAGTGAGGCTGTTGATACGCTCACTCAACAGGTCGCGCCAGCGTGTGGAGAGTTGGGTCCAGTCCTTGGCCGTCAACGGCCGTCCTGAAGGCAGTTCGTCCAACGCGTCCTTGATAGTCGCCAACGGAATGCCCGCGCGCTGCGCGACCTTGATCACCGCGATCCGGCGCAGTACGTCACGCTGATAACGACGCTGATTGCCCGCGCTGCGTTGTGCGTGAATCAACCCCTTGGCTTCGTAGAAATGCACCGTGGCCACGGTCACGCCGCTGCGCCGGGCCAATTCGCCCACGCCGAGGGGGATGCGCACATCGATTTTAGCGTCCATCCAGCTCTTGACCTCATCTAAACATGAGGTTTTATAAAGGGTGTCGGCTTGCCTTGGCAAGCCTTCAGCCCTTTGAATCGGAGCCTGCATGGACACACCTCAACCCTCCCCCTCCAACTGGGCCGCGCTGTTGTCCGGTGCCAACGGCGTACGTTCGCTCGCACTGGCCGGCGGCGTGGTGCTGCATGCGATCAACGTGTACATCGCCACCACGATTCTGCCGTCGGTGGTCCAGGACATCGGCGGCATCGACTACTACGCATGGAACACCACGTTATTTGTCGCCGCCTCGATCCTCGGCTCGGCATTGTCGGCGCGCCTGCTCGGCAGCCTCGGGCCGCGTGCGGCGTACCTGGCCGCCAGCCTGGTGTTTGCCGGCGGGGCCTTGGCCTGTGCGTTTGCGCCGTCCATGCCGGTGATGCTCGTTGGGCGGTTGGTGCAGGGGCTGGGCGGTGGGTTCTTGTTCGCGCTGTCCTACGCGATGATCCGCTTGGTGTTCGATGAAAGCCTGTGGCCGCGCGCGATGGCGTTGGTGTCGGGGATGTGGGGCGTGGCGACGCTGGTCGGCCCGGCGGTGGGCGGAGTGTTTGCCGAGCTGGGCATATGGCGCGCGGCGTTCTGGTCGTTGATTCCGGTGGCCGGGTTATTCGCGGTGCTGGCGGCGGCGGTCCTGCCCAGGCGCAGCACCGAGAGCGCTGCGCCGACCCCGTTGCCACTCGCCCAACTGGTGCTGCTGACGGCGGCGGTACTGGCGGTGTCGGCCGGCAGTGTCTCGTCCACCCTGCCCCTGAACCTTCTGGGGCTGGCCGTGGCTGCGGTGTTCACCGCGCTGCTGATCGTCACGGAAAGCCGCGCCCGCCATCGACTGTTGCCCGCCAGCGCGTTTCGGATCACCACGGCACTCGGCGCGCTGTACGCGACGATGTCATTGTTGGCGGTGGCGGTGACCAGTGGCGAAATCTTCGTGCCGTTGTTTCTTCAAGTCCTGCACCACCAGTCGCCGTTGGTGGCCGGTTATCTGGCGGCATTGATGGCGGCCGGCTGGACGCTGGGGTCAATCGCCAGCGCGGGCGTGACGGGCAGCAACATTCGACGGGCGATCCTGGCCGGGCCGATCCTGGGCGTGGTGGGCATGGTGGCGCTGGCCATCTTGATGCCCGTCGAAAGCAACGGCAGCGGGCAGACGCTCACACCGATCTGCCTGGCGCTTATCCTGATTGGGTTGGGCGTGGGGCTGGCATGGCCGCACTTGCTGACCCGGGTGTTCCAGGTGGCGCCGGCCGGTGAGCAGGACCTTGCCAGCGCGTCGATTACTACCGTGCAACTGTTCGCCACCGCGTTTGGCGCGGCACTGGCGGGCATGGTCGCAAACGTCGCCGGCCTCAGTGAGCCCGGCGGCGTCGAAGGCACCGCAAGCGCTGCGGTGTGGCTGTTTGGGGTGTTTGCACTGGCGCCCGTGGTGGGTGTTCTGATTGCCAGGCGGGTGGTTCGCATGATCGGTCAGTAGCATGCCAAGCGCACCAATCCCCCTGCCTGCGCACATTTGACTGCATTCCAAGGTTGGATCGAGGTGCTCAGTGCTATTCAAACGCCTGGCGATTCTCAGGCGTGATCAACTTGAACGGCACCCAGACCACCGCCGACTCCAGCACCTCGCCGCGTACCAGGCGCAGTGCGGTGTCCACTGCGCCGCCGGCCTGGCCGGCGGCATCCTGGAACACGCTGACCGCCATCTTGCCCTCAGCCATCAACTTCAAGCCGTCCGGTGTGCCGTCGATGCCGCCGACCCAATAGTCCTTGGCCTGCTTGCCGGCCTTTTCCAGGCCCATGATCGCGCCGATCGCCATTTCATCGTTATTGGCCGCAATGATCGAGAAATCGACGCCCTGCTTGACCCAGTCAATGACAATCGTGGCGGCCTGGCTACGCTCCCAGTTGCCGACTTTTTTCTGTACGACTTTCATACCGGGATATTTGGCAACGACTTTTTCCACGTCCTCGGTGCGCATCAAGGAGGACGCGTTGGCCGGGTCGCCCACCAGAATCACCACGTTGCCCTTGTAACCGGCGCGGCGCGCCAGCTCTTCCATCTGCAACGTACCCGACTCCAGCTCGTTGGAGCCGACAAACGCGGTCTGCGCCGGCCACGTTTGCGGGTTCGGGTTGCGGTTGACGAACACCAGCGGGATCTTTGCGTCCGTGGCCAGCTGCATCATCTGCGCCGCACTTTTGCCATCGACCATCGCGACGATGATCGCATCCACCTTGGAATTGACCAGGTTGCGGAATTGGCGCATCTGCAGATCGACGCTGTCCTGCCCGTTCTCCATAAAGATGTCGGCGTTCATGACGCTGGCCTGTTGCTGCACCCCGTTGCGCAGCAGGGTCTGGAAGTTATCGTCGTACTTTGCCATGCCTACACCCAGCAAGGGCGTGGCGGCCTGGGCCGGGCCCGGAATGAACAGCGTCGCCCCCAAGGCGAGGATTAACCATGCTTTCATGTTCTGACTCCCGCGGCTCAAACGCTGAAATGATGGAGCAGCTCGCGCTGCACCTTAGCCATGTCCGACAGCTCGTGGCTGCTGATGGCGGACTGCTCGGCGCCGTCTGCCGTCTGCTGGGCCGAATCGTTGATCTGGATGACCATCCGACTGGTTTCCTGCACCGTGGCGCTCTGCTCCTCGGTGGCGGCGGCGATCTGGATATTCATGTCGCGGATACTGTCGACCGAGTCGCTCATCGACAGCAGCAAGTCACCCGCGCCCGAGGCCAGGGACACGCATTGGGTGGACTGCGCCTGGCTTTCGTTCATCACGTGCACCACCGAGTGAATCTTTTCCTGCATGAGCCCGATCATGTCCTGGATTTCGCTGGTCGAGGTCTGGGTACGGCTGGCCAGGGAGCGCACTTCATCGGCCACCACCGCAAAACCGCGTCCCTGCTCGCCGGCACGGGCCGCTTCGATCGCCGCATTCAGGGCGAGCAGATTGGTCTGTTCGGCAATGGTGCGAATGGCGACAACAATGCCTTCGATATTCTGCCCGTACTTCTGCAACTCATCGGTCACCTGCGTGGCCTTGTTCACCTGGTCGGCCTGCTGGCGGATATTGACGATGGTCTCGGCCACACGCGCCTGCACCTTGTGCGTGAGCTCACTCGTGTCGTCCACGGCCTGGCGGGTGTCCTGCGCACGCCGGGCCACCTCTTCGACCGTGCTTTCCATCTGCGTCATGGCCGAAGCCGCCGATTGCAAGCGGTCCTTCTGTTCATCCACCACACGGGTGGTCTGCTCGCTGTTCAGGGCGTTGCTGCCCGCGGTAACGGCCAGCGCATCGGCAGAGCCGATCAATTCACGGAAGGTTTTGCGCAGGGCCGTGGTCAGTTCGTTCAGGTAACCGCCCAACTCTCCGAACTCGTCTTTACGGCTGACATCGAAACTGACCCGCATGTCTCCCGCCGTGAGCGTCTTGAGGACTTCGCGAAACGCCGCCAGCGGACGCCGCAGGCTGAAGGCGACCCAGGTACCAATCGCCACCGCCGCCAGCACCGCCAGCACACACGCGATCAACAGCAAGCTGCGGCTGGTGCCGATGGTGGCATTGGCCGACTGGCTGGCCTGGTTGGCGACCTCCAGGGACTGGCTGCCGAACTCACCAATCCTGTCCAGGGTGGCTTTCAGCGCCGCGTCAACCGCACTGCGTTGCTGCTGCACCTGCGTGGCCAGTTTTGCCTCCACCTGATAAGCCTGGAACAGGCCGTCAGAGGCGGTCAGGTCAGTCAGCAGGCGATTGACCATGACGCCGGCAATCCGCCCGACCCTGGGGTCAATCGCCGCCAGGGCCTGGGCCCGGGTGCTGATCACTTCGTCCTGGAGATTGAGCACACGCTGTAATTTATCAATGGCCGGCGTGACGGTATGAGCCGCGAAGCCATCGTAGGATTTGTTGACTTCCAACAGCAGCTTTTCCGCTGCGGCCACCTGTTGCGGTTCGCCGACACTGCGTGCATGGGCAATGTAATCGCGCAGATAGCTGGTCAGCTGTATCGCCTGTGCACTGCTGTAGCCTTGCAGTTGCCGCGTCAGCGCCAATTGCTGCACGTGTTGCACGTGGGACGCCATCAGCGCCTGCGCCTGTTCGGCGTAGGCCGCGACCTGTTGGCGCTGCTGCGCCAGGTTCGCCCGCAGCGCCTCATGCTCGCCCGTATAGGCAACGGTGCTGTCGAGCAATTGATTGAACTGGGCGATGCTCTCGGTGAACGGTCGCTTGCCGTCCTCGATCTGCTTGGGGTCGGTGCTGATCTGAAGGGCCAGCAACGCCTGGTTGGCGCGCAGGATGTGCACGTATAGCTCACTGGCGGCCCGGCTCAAGGGTGCCGACTCGCCGGTGATAATGTTCAAGCGACTGCTGATGGACTGGGTGTTCTGATAACTGATCCCCGCCATGACTAGCAGTAACAGCACCAACACCGCAAACCCGCCGATCACACGCTGCAATATGGTCATGGCCACCCCTTTTGATTTTTATTCGTTGACCTGAGCGACGACCAGGCGTGCACCTACGAGTTCGGGATCACTCGTGCTGCTAGTGCCTGTATCGGCCAGGTGGGCGAGGACTTGAGCCTTGAAGGCAGGCTGAAATGCGGTCAAAAAAAAGTGGGAGGGGGCAAGCCCCCTCCCACCTACCTGATGAAATCAGGCTGGGTTTTGCATTGCGGTCACTGGCTCAACACCACATCCCGCATCGCCGGAATGTAACCATAGTCATAAGCCTCCTGCACAAACGAACGATCGCCCTTCAACACGATCCTGACCGTCGGCGCTTCGGTGCCGCCGATGCGGTAGTCATCGCCGGTGGTGGGCACGCTGTCGATAAAAGACGTCACCAGGCCGTTGGGCATCACGCAGTGGGAATACGTCTGGAACGGCTGCGACGGCGGATTGCCGAGGACCAGCCCGGACGCGTTCATCGGCGTATAGGGCCCGAACAGATGATCGCTGATGAACCCATAGACGCCATCCGGCCCCGTCACGCCATCGGCATAGGTGAACTTGTGGCTGATGGTGAACAGGTAGTACTTGTTGTCCTGGAACACATAGTGCGGCCGTTCGGTCTGGTCGTTCACGCCAACGGCCGTGACCAGGGGCGGCAGGATTTCCCATTCGTCACCGTTGAGGTCCTTGGCCACGGCGATGCCGATGCAACCCACCTGGTAGCGGGCACCGCCCACGTCCTCGTGCCCCGGCGGCACCAGGCCCAGCTCGTTCGGGCCCACTTCGTGAGTGCCGCGCTCACCGGCGACATTGCCTTCGAACACCATGTACAACTTGCCATCGACGGGATCGATAAAGGGGCTGGGATCGCGAAAGTTCCAGGTCGCATTCTGGGCTTCGGTTTGATAATAGGTGCCGTCGGCGTCGAACAACGACTTGACCTGATCAAAGCCCTGGAGGGTGACACCGGTGTCCGACGTAATGACCTGGCCTCGGACTTTGGCAATCGTGGCACCCGGCGTGACGCAGGTGTAGTACAGGTCGATGTCACCGTTGTTATTCAACAGGATCGGCGTGCCCGCCCATTCACGGGTGGTCGGCGAAACCCCTTCGGCCATGACACGGCCGCCGAAGATCCAGTCCTTGCCGGTGCGCGAATACCAGTAGCAGATCCGCGCATGACCATGACGGTCTTCCCAATCGCGCTTGATGTCGTAACGGCCATCGGCATTGATGAATTGTGGATCATGGGGGCGACGATCGGCGGTCAGGGTGAAGATCACCGACCAGCCATCCACCGATACCACCGTGCCATCGAGTTCACGCAAGGGCATGGTGTCCCAGATAAAGACCGTGTCACTCATGACAGGAAAGTCAGGACTCACTAACGGCTGTGTCGTCGTCGGGTCATTTTCATTAACTTTCAGCGCATCGGCCCGTGTCCAGCGAGTGGGTGTGTGATTCGCATGTTTCATGATGATGTCCTTTTGCTGACGCTTAAGTGACAAGCGAAGATTAAATAGCACCGAACAGCCAGCAACTTAATACTGACTGAAAGAGCAAGAGATAGTTAGCTCTGCAAGTGCGCACCAAGGTTTAACATGGGCACTTGCTTATCGCAACATGAAGAATTATTTAGATTACAAAGGCCATCACTGTGTTTATATCCTTGATATAAATACAGTGGCACTTGCAATAAATGACAGCTCAGTAGAAAGCTAGCTAATCAACTACCGAATACCAGCGCCGCTGCCTGGGCACCGGCATTCTTCTGGGTGAAGTCCTTGGCTTGCGCCGCCGTCTTCAAGGTATAGGCGTAGTTGGAACTGGCCGTCCATTGTGCTTTGGGCGACTTCTGGTTGGTGATCGGCGGCACACTGTTTATATCAGTGAACGTCCCGGTGCCTTTGTCATCCAACATGCCTTTATTCTGGCTGCCTTCGCCAAAATAGTTACTTTCAGACAGGATATTGGCGTTCTGGGCCAGGGTAAAACCGAGGTGGAAGTTATTGATGTAGTTGTTATACACATGGAAGTAACCGTAGCGCATCAAGCCGGGTGCGCGCACTTCCATATTGTCGAAGCGGTTATGGCACAGCGTCAGGCGCGGATAACCGTTGAACTCTGCCTTATTATCATCCGCCGGGTGACCGAAGATCAGCCCGTACTTGTGGCTGCCAAAGAAGCAGTTGCTGATGGTGGCATAATCGGCTTTTTCACCGATATACAGCAGTTTGTCTTCACTGCCGTCAGTGGTGGACCAGCTGTGACCGACAAATGAGCAATGGTCAATCCAATACTTACTGCCGTAGTTCAGGTACACCTGAATATCGTCATTGGCCTTAATGCTCGCCGAATGCTTGAAGATAATATTCTGCAGAATAATGTTCTGCGACTGCGCGGTTGCACGCAGGTGAATATTCTCCAACGTGCGGTTCTGGAAGGAACCGATCAGCGTCTTGTTGGCGCCCAAGTTGACTTTGGTCAGGCTCGACGCCGAGATATTACTGTTGATCACCAATACCCGAGGCGTGGTGTCGCCGATATTGGCCTTGAGTTGATCCAGGGTAGTAATGCTGACCACAGGGCCGGACCAGCCACCGGTGACTTTTGCCGCGAGGGCGAAACCGGTCAAGCCGGTAAGTTTGCTTTCTGGATAGGACATGAGTTCCCTCTCTATCAATAAAAACGGCTCGGTAGAACGAGCCTGCGCATTAAGTTAATCCATTAACTTGCACACAGTGTTTGGCGTGGCTGATGTTGCCATCCTGGTTGATCAGCGCTTAAACACTGTGTTTATGTACAGTATTCGTCATTCGCCTGGCCGTCAACCCTCAAGTGAAAAACAACCAAAAGTGGGAGGGGGCTAACCCCCTCCCACTTTTGCCCTACGGTGTTCTTCCAACGTTATTTGGACACCGGCATTGCAAACTCCGCGCCCTGCTCGATGCTCTCCGACCAGCGCTGCATGATCGATTTCTGCTTGGTGTAGAAGCGCACACCCTCAGTGCCGTAGGCATGCATGTCGCCGAACAGGCTCTTCTTCCAGCCACCAAACCCGTGCCAGGCCATCGGCACCGGGATCGGCACGTTGATGCCGACCATGCCCACTTCGATACGCCGGGCAAACTCGCGGGCAATGTTGCCGTCGCGGGTAAAGCAGCTGACGCCGTTGCCGAACTCGTGGTCGTTGACCAGCTTCACCGCCTCGGCGAAGTCATTCACGCGCACGCAGGCCAGTACCGGGCCGAAAATTTCTTCGCGGTAGATGCTCATCTCCTGGGTCACGTGGTCGAACAGGGTCGCGCCGAGCCAGAAGCCGTTTTCCAGGCCAGCCTCGGTGGGTACATAGTCACGTCCGTCGAGCAGCAGTTGCGCGCCGGCCTGCACGCCTTGTTCGATGTAGCCGCTGATGCGCTCCAGTGCGGCGCGGGACACAATCGGGCCCATCTCGGCCTTGAGGTCGCGGCCGTCGGTGATGCGCAGGTGCCTGGCGCGTTCGGTCAGGGCGGCGATGACCTTGTCACCGACATCGCCGACCAGCACCGCGACGGAGATGGCCATGCAGCGTTCGCCGGCACTGCCGTAGGCGGCGCCCATCAAGGCATCGACGGTTTTTTCGATATCCGCGTCCGGCATCACCACCATATGGTTCTTCGCGCCGCCCAGGCCTTGCACACGCTTGCCGTTGCGCGCACCGGTTTCGTAGATGTACTGCGCAATCGGCGTGGAGCCGACAAAGCTCACAGCCTTGACGTCCGGATGCGCGATCAGCGCGTCCACCGATTCCTTGTCGCCCTGCACCACGTTGAACACGCCTTTGGGCAGGCCGGCTTCACGCAGCAGTTCGGCCATGAACAGCGAAGCACTTGGATCGGTCGGGCTTGGCTTGAGGATGAAGGTGTTGCCCGCCGCAATGGCGATCGGGTACATCCACATCGGCACCATCACCGGGAAGTTGAACGGCGTGACGCCGGCCACGACACCCAGCGGCTGGCGCATCGTCCAGTTGTCCATGCCACGGGAAACCTGGTCGGAGTGTTCGCCCTTGAGCAGGTTGGGGATGCCGCAGGCGAATTCGAGGATATCGATGCCACGGTCGACTTCGCCCTGGGCATCGGTGAAGACCTTGCCGTGTTCGGCGACGATGATGCGCGCCAGGTCGTCCTTGCGCTCACGCAGCAGGTGCAGGTATTCGAACAGCACGCGGGCGCGACGGATGGGCGGGGTGTCGGCCCAACCGGCAAAAGCGGCCTGGGCAGCGGCGACGGCTTCGGACACGGTCTGGCTGCTGGCCAGGGCGACGCGGCCGGTGACTTCGCCGGTGGCCGGGTTGTAGACGTCCTGATAGCGATCATCGCGGCTGACGCGCTGGTCGTTGATGTAGTGCTCGATTGTTGTAGTCATGGCAGTCGATCCAGGTGGGTTGCGTTGGGACACACGATAGGCTTTCGGTTTGTTCCAAACCAGAGCAGAATCAAGAACTGATTGTCCTCACAAGCGAACAATAAACCCATGGAAAAATCCGAGATCGAAGGGCTGTGGACCCACATTCACTGGCTCTCAGTGCTGGAGGAACACGGCACTTACACCGCCGCCGCCGCGCGCCTGGGGGTGAGTAAATCGGCGGTCAGCCAGCGCATTTCCGACCTGGAGAAAGCCACCGGCACACGGCTGGTGACCCGCACCACGCGCAGTGTGCGCTTGACCGATGCCGGGTTGTCGCTGACCCGTGAAGTGCGCGGTGCCTATGAGCAAATCGCGCGCAGCTTCTCGTCGGTGCGCGATTCCGCCGGGGAGATTCGAGGCCTGGTGCGCTTGACCGCCCCCGTGGCATTTGCCCGGCAACAGTTGGTGCCGCACTTGGCGGAGTTCCTGCAGCAGTACCCGCAGGTGCGTATCCAGCTGGATGTGTCGGATGCCTTGAGTTCGCTGGCGGCCGAAGGCTACGACCTCGCTGTGCGCCACGGCTTCCAGGTGCCGGAAACCCATGTGGCCTGGAAGCTGTGCGACACCGGTTCGGTGCTGGTCGCCAGCCGCGATTACCTGCAACGCCACGGCGAACCCCGCGAACCCGGCGACCTGTCGGCGCACAACTGCCTGTTCTACCCGCGCGGCACCGACCAGCCCGCATGGACCTTCGAACGCGGCAGCAAAAAGGTCGAACGCCTCACCGTGCCCATCGCCGGCAGCTTCGCCACCAACAACAGCGAAGCCCTGCGTGATTCGGCGCTCAACCACTTGGGCATCGCCCTGCTCCCGGACTTCAGCGCCCACGCTGCGCTGGCCAGCGGCAAGCTGGTACAGGTGCTCAAGGGCTGGACACTCAAGGGCGCGTTTGCCGATGAGATCTACCTGATCAGGCCGTATTCGCCCCATGTGCCGAAGTCGGTGAGTGCGCTGGTAGGGTATTTGAAGGAGAAGTTATCGACGGGATTCCGCTTCGAGGGCTGAGGTTTTTAGCTTGCTCAACGGAACTAAAAGTCCATAATGGACAAATAAGTTCAGATATCGGAGATATCCATGTCCAGCGCGCCCCATGTAATCAACCAGGCCCAGGCCCGCGAACTGCTCGCCCAAGTCGATGTACCGCAGATCCTGCGCACGCTGTTCCGCGCCCTGGCCGCCGGGCATGCGGTGCAACCGGCGCAGCAGTTAGTGGCGTTCCCCCACGGCGCGGGCGACTTCATCAATTACATGGGCGTGCTGGCTGAAGAGCGGGTGTACGGGGTCAAGACCTCGCCGTATATCGTGCGCGAGCAAGGGCCGCTGGTAACGGCCTGGACGCTGTTGATGTCGATGCAAACCGGCGAGCCCCTGTTGCTGTGCGATGCCGCCGAGTTGACCACCGCGCGCACCGCAGCGACCACTGCGCTGGCGGTGGAGGCGTTGGCCCCGCAGGCGGCACAGCGCCTGGCGATCATCGGCAGCGGCAAGGTGGCCCAGGCGCATCTGCACTACGTGAAAAACCTGCGGGACTGGCAGAGCATCAGTGTGTTTTCGCCCAGCCTGGCCACTGCCAATACCGACGCCATCAAACGCCTGGATCCACGCTTGAGCGTCGCCGACAGCTGCGATGCGGCGGTGGCCGACGCCGATGTGATCCTGCTGTGCACCTCATCGGCCGGCCCGGTGATCGACCCGTCGCGCTTGAGCAAGCCGGCGCTGATCACCTCGATCAGCACCAACGCCCCGCGTGCCCATGAAGTGCCGCCCCAGAGCCTCAACGCCATGCAGGTGTTCTGCGACTATCGCCAGACCACCCCCGGCTCGGCCGGCGAGATGCTGATTGCCGCTGAACAGCACGGCTGGGACAAGAACGCGATCGTCGGCGACCTGCCCGAACTGCTCAGTGAGCAGGTACAGCGCCCGCCCTATGACCGCCACGTATTTTTCCGTTCCATCGGCCTGGGCCTGGAAGACATCGCCCTGGCCAATGCCCTCTGGAGACTGTTATGAGCCATGCCGACTTCATCATCATCGGCGGCGGCATTGCCGGCGCGTCCACGGGTTTCTGGTTGTCGCCCCATGCCAAGGTGCTGGTACTGGAGCGTGAATCCCACCCGGCCTATCACTCCACCGGACGCTCGGCCGCGCTCTACACGGCGGCGTATGGCACCCCGCAGGTGCGTGCGTTGACCCAGGCCAGCCGCGCGTTTTTCGATAACCCGCCGCCAGGTTTCTGCGAGCATCCCCTGCTGACGCCGCGCGGCGAAATGACCGTGGACTTCAACGGCGACGCTGCCGAATTGCAGGCCCAGTACCTGAGCGCCAAGGCCACGGTGCCGCAGGTCGAACGGCTTACGGCGGATGAAGCCTGCGCGCGCCTGCCGATCCTGCGCCGGGAAAAAGTCCATGGCGCGCTGTATGACCCGACCGCCAGCGACATCGACACCGACGCCCTGCACCAGGGCTATCTGCGCGGTATCCGACGCAATCAGGGCGAAGTGCGCACCGACAGCCATGTACTGGGCTTGAGCCGTGACAGCGCGGGACTCTGGCACGTAAACACCCAGGACGGGACCTACACCGCGCCCATCATCATCAACGCCGCCGGGGCCTGGGCCGATCATATCGGCGGGCTGGCGGGCGCCGCGTCCATCGGCCTGCAACCCAAGCGGCGCTCGGCATTTATCTTCGCCGGCCCCGAAGGCGTGGACAGCCATGCCTGGCCGATGCTGGTGGCCCTCGACGAAGCCTTCTACATGAAGCCCGACGCCGGCATGTTCCTCGGCTCGCCGGCCAATGCCGACCCGGTGGAGCCCCAGGATATCCAGCCCGAAGAGCTGGACATCGCCATGGGCATCTACCAGATCGAAGAAGCCACCACCCTGAACATCCGCCGCCCGACGCGCACCTGGGCCGGCCTGCGCAGCTTTGTGCATGATGGTGATTTGCTCAGCGGCTTCGACCCGCAGGTGCCCGGCCTGTACTGGGTGGCGGCGCAAGGCGGTTATGGGATCCAGACATCGCCCGCCATGGGCCAGGCCAGTGCAGCGCTGGTGCGCGGTGAAGCGTTGCCGGAGCCACTGACGCGGTTCGGCCTCGACGCTGGTATGCTCTCCCTCGCCCGCCTGGAGCCCCATTGATGAACAGCGCCGAACACGAAAAAGTCATGCAGAATTTCCGTGCGATTGCCGATGCAATCGCCACGTTGTTCTTCCCCCACGCCGAAGTGGTGCTGCATGACCTGCGCACGCAAAAAGTCGATTACATCGCCAATAACCTGTCCAAACGGGGCATTGGCGACGACTCGGCGCTGGAGGACATGCTCAGCGCCGACGTCAGCGACGTGAATATCGGCCCCTACGAAAAGCTCAATTGGGATGGCCAGAAAATCCGCAGCCTGAGCACCGTGCTGCATGACCACACAGGTCGGCGGCTGGCGGTGCTGTGCATCAACCTGAATATCTCACTGTTCGAAAACGCCAAGGCCGCGCTGGACCTGTTCCTGTCGCCGAGCAAGCTGATCCCGCAACCGGACTCGCTGTTTCGCGATGACTGGCAGGAGCGCATCAACACGTTCCTGCATGCCTGGATGCGCGAGCGCCAGTTGAGCCTGAACCTGCTCACCCGTGACCACAAGCGCGAGTTGGTGCTGGCGCTGCATGCAGAGGGAGCGTTCAAGGGCAAGAGCGCCTCGAACTATGTGGCCAACGTGCTGGGCATGGGGCGGGCTACGGTCTACAAGCACTTGAAGGAACTCAAGGGCTGATCGAACACCACTGATCAAATGTGGAAGGGGCGGTGCGACGATTCGACTTGTCCTGATGCCAGTCAGTTAAGAAGTAGAAAGGGTAAAAAGTAACCTGTGGCGAGGGCGCTTGCTCCCTCGCCACAGATACAGTGCTCGACCTTAACTGACGGGCATTCCCACGCGGAGCGTGGGAATGATCATATTACGAAGACTGTAAGCACCAAGCCCACCGAACTGTGCCTTGTGTCGCACATCCGACATCGTTCCATGCCCGGCGCCATAGAGCCCTATTCGGCCCGTTGCAGCCTGTCTCCAGGCACAACCAATACTCGCCATCTGTCGGAATGGGCCAAGTCGTTACCGGACCGTAGGCTTTCACCATTTCATCAATCCCACCGTAAAAACTCATTGCCCTGCCCCCCGGCAGCGAGTTACGCCACGCAATAGCTTGGGCGTAATTCACACCGCTCGAGTACTCACGCAAGTAATACACATTGCTGACGGTAACGTTATACGAAACGGTGCTGCCTGCCTGATCCCTCACATCAATCGTCGTACTGCCATTGGCAACCCCTCTCACTTTCCCTGCCGCCGTTACCGAGGCGACAGCAGAATTGCGTGAACTGTAGGTATAAGGTGGACGGCCGCCGGTGGCCACGCGAGTTTGGTTATTACCTGAATAATCCCCGGCAGGTTGTCCCCAGAACGCAATGATCGCAAATCCATTCAAGTTCATTGTGGTTTGATCAATTCTCAAGGGTGGATAGTTCACTAACGTGTAAGTCGTCGTCGGTAAAGTAATCACATCGCCAGGGCTCAAGCTGCCATTGAGCGTCACCTGGCTCCTCACATGGATCTGTTGGTTATTG
>NZ_JBWKOX010000010.1:0-207156 GCF_059416305.1 Pseudomonas sp. GW821-FHT09D08 | reverse complement strand
ACGTGGGTTGCTCATGGCACCTCCTGATTGGCCTCAGTTTAAGGCATGGAGGTGTCTACGAAACCCGGGGCGATTCAGTGTTTGCCGGCAGTGGCGGACAATTTCCAGCGCTTGAGCGAATGTGCCGCCCCCCCTGCATCGGCGCTACGGGGTGGCGTAGGCAGTGTCCTGCCGTCCCTCTGCGTTGTTGTACACGATCACCTGCCGCCGCTTTGGCACGCGGGTTTGTGAAGTGCGCAAGCTAACGGACACATCCATTGATGGTGCGCCACCATGATTGACGATCACACGACTATCCCCCACTTGTTTTCGTACGGAGGTTCAGCCATTAACTGAGGTCATCGACTAGCGCTCAACGGCGGTTGGGAACAGCGCAGGGGAGACTTTTCGAGAATGGAACTGTTGGGCCTCAGGCTGGGGGCATCCTTTTCAAACCATCCAAAGCATGCCCACAGATGTGCGCCCAATGTAGCAATCCACTGGAAGTGAATGGAGCTCCATGGTTTGTGGAAAGGCAGAAATGTTCAGTCGAACAGCCTGCCCAATAACGCCTAAAGACTCTCAGGATCGCCAAAGAACATTTTGACTGGGCTCTAGCGCAGTATTTTCAGGTCGGAAAACCTAAAATATGCCCCCAGTTTTGCCCCCAGTAGCGCGGGATATGCGGGTGATCGAGATTGGCGATCTCTGAGGCGGAGCAGGGTGGTCGTCGATGGCTTTCAGTGTAACTCCTCATCGGATCTGACGGGAGGGGGCAGGGCTCATCAAGGACCAGCTAATCCGCTCTCGGTCGAGAACAGCAACTCCGATCGGCTGTGTTCGACCTAATATTTGCATCCGCGTAATTTGTTTGCTGGGCTTGGAGGTGTCTACGAAACCAAGAGCGATTCATGGTGAAACAACTCCAGCTAGCGATGCGGAAGCCAGGTAAGCAGACCCAAAATGTACCGCCTTATATCGTGCCGCTGTCGGTTCAGGCGCTGGAGATCGTGCGTCACTTGCTGGACCAGGTTGTTCCCGCACAGCGCTACTTATTTGCGCATCGAAGCGATCTAAGCAAACGAATCAGCGAGAACACGCTGAATGGCGCGTTGCGTCGAATGGGGTATGCCGATCAACTCACTGGTCATGGGATGAGGGCGACGATCTCGACGGCGCTGAACGAGATCGGATACCCAAAGGTGTGGGTGGATGCTCAGCTCTATTCCGCCGCGAATCGACCGGTAACCCTCACGGGCAAAGCGTCGCGCCAATGCAGCGCCAAGTTAGACGTACGGGATCGGAAGGTGCAGCCTGTGAGCGGCAGGTTCAATGCCCTACCAATTCTTCCAGCAACTGCTCCTTGTACCCCTGTAGCACTGATGATGTCCGGTCCCTCGGATGGGGCAGGTCTATCCGGATTTCATGCTTGATCCGGCCCGGATGTGCGTCCATCACGATCACTCGATCTCCCAGGTATAACGCCTCTTCAATATCGTGAGTGACCATAATCACCGTGCAACGCTGCTGTACCCAGATGCGTTGCAGCTCGCGTTGCAGGTGCACGCGGGTCAAGGCATCGAGGGCGCCCAGCGGTTCATCCAGTAGCAACACTTTGGGTTTGTTGATGAGCGCCCTGGCGATCGCGGCGCGCTGCGCCATACCGCCTGAGAGCTGATGGGGGTAGGCATTTTCAAATCCTTCAAGGTTCACCAGCCTGATGTGTTCAGCTACCTGACGGTCTTTCTCCGCCTGGGGCAGCTTGTGGTTTTTCAGGGCCAGGGCGATGTTCTGGCTGACAGTCATCCACGGGAACAGGCGGTGGTCCTGGAACACGATGCCGCGTTCCAGGCTGGTGGCGACGATACGTTTACCGTCCAGCAAAATATCGCCTCCGTATTCGGCTTCCAGGCCGACAATCAGTCGCAGCAGAGTGGATTTTCCGCAGCCGCTGGCGCCGACAATGCTGACAAACTCGCCAGGGCGCACGTCGAGCTGGATATCGTGCAACACCGGCAGTGAACGGCCCTCGATCTGGTATGTCTTGTTCAGGCCGCGAATCTGCAGCGCACCGGTTTGCACGTAAAGTGGGGAAGCGATTGCGTTCATATCAGGGCCTTTCAACGGAGGTTGCGCCAGCGCAACAGGTGGCGGCTCAGCAGGGTGAATAACAGGGTCATCAGGTAGCCGAGCAAGCCGATGCACAGCACGCTGAGCACGATCACTTCCATGCGCGAGCCGGCCTCTGCGTTCATCATCAGATTGCCCAGGCCCGCCCCGGAGGACAGGAACAATTCACTGCCTATCGCGGTGACCCAGGCGAATGCCAGCGCGTGCAGCACGCCGGTGGCGATACTCGGCAACGCCGCCGGCAGCAGCACCTGGGTGAATTGCTGAACAGGGGTGAGCACCAGCACCTGGCCAACTTCCCGGTAACGGCGCTCCACATGGCTGAAACCCTGGTAGGTGTTCAGTACCATCGGGTAGAACGCGGCAAGGGTGACGATCAGCACTTTGGAAAACTCGCCGTTGCCGAACCACATCGCAATCAGCGGGATCCAGCCAAGCATCGGTACCTGACGAATCGAGTGGAACAGCGGGCCGATCAAACGGTTGGCTACGCTGGACAGTGCCATCAGCACCCCCAGCATCACGCCGAACACAATGCCCAGTAGCAAGCCACTGCTGGTACGCGCCAGGCTTGCCAGCAGGTTGACCAGTAGTTCACCGTTGCCGAGCATTTCCAGCAACGCCGAGCCGATTGCCGATAACGGCACGAAGGCATAGGCCCCGGCAGCGTCCTGGCGTGAGGCGTATTCCCAGGCGAGCACCAGCAGCAGTGGCAGCAGCAGTCCTCGGGATTTTTTCAGTAAGGGCAGCATGTGAGGCTCCTAGCGGGTCTGCCAGCGAAACAGGCGCTGTTCGATACGGCGAAAGGCATAGTCGAGGGCAAACCCAATCACCCCGGTGACCACTACACCGACCATCACCACATCGATGCGCAGCATCTGCCGGGCCATCTCGATCATCTGCCCCAGCCCACTGTCGGCCGCCAGCAATTCAGTGGCGACCAGCACCACCCATGCACGGGTCAAGCTGATGCGAAAGCCGGTGATGATCGGCGGCGCGGCGGCGGGCAGAGCCACCAGGCGCACAAAGGTCGGCCAGCGCAAGCGGTACACGTCGGCCACTTCGAAGTAACTGCGCGGAATGCCGCGTACCCCTTCTCCTGCGGCGAGTGCCACCGGGAAGAACGCGGTTTTGGCGACGATAATGATCTTGAAGGTTTCATCAATGCCGAACAGCAGCACGAACATCGGTATCAACGCGATGCTGGGGATCTGGCGCAGGGTGTGGAACAGCGGCCCGCAGTACACCTCGACGTTCTTGGACAAGGCCATCAGCACGCCGAAGGCCAAGCCACACAGTGAACCAATGCCAAAGCCCAGGCCGAGCCGCGACAAGCTATTACCCAGGTGTTCGAGCAATTCGCCGCTGGCCAGCAGTTCTTCGAAGGTGTGCAGCACCTGGGCCGGTGGTACTAGCAGGTTGCGCGGGAAAATCCCGAGATGGGCCACCCACGTCCAGACGGCGAGCAAAGCCAGGGGCGAGATCAGCCAGGTGAGAGCGGTGAACAATCGATGGATGCGCATGGCAAGTCTTTTTCAGCGAAGTACAACGTGTCCATCGCAAAACATGTGCCACAACCCAACCCATCTGTAGGAACCCGGCTTGCCGGCGATGAGGCCCGTAAGATCAGCTCATGGCAAACGGGCAATTGGTGATGGGGTGCTGCTGGGGCAGCACCCATTCAGCAGCCGCCTCAGAAGTCGTAGCTCACGCTGGTGTAATAAAACGCCCCCTGTGCGCCTTCCGGGCTGGTGATGGAGTATTTCGGTACGCCGTACAACTGCGCACCATCGGATTTGTCAGGGTGGGTATCGAACAGATTGATCGCACCCACCGAGACTTTTACGCCTTTGTGGAAGGTGTACGACAGGTCGAGATCGGTCACCCATTGCGGGCTGTAGGTTTGATCCAGGCTGGGATTGGTGGCATTGAGGCTTTTCCATTCGCCATAGCGGCGCTGGGCCACGGTCAGGCCCCAGTTTTCATATATCCAGTTGGCGCTAAGGGTCAGCTTGGTGTCCGGCGTGCCTTCCTCGATCAGGCCCTGTGTGTTGCGCCCGACAATCTGCGAACCCTTGATATTGCCCACATCGCGCAAGCCGGTGATGGTGGTGTCGGTCTTGGCAAAGCCACCGCTCAGGTTCAGGCGACCCCATTGCTGCAGGTCCCACTGGTAATTGCCGGTCAACTCGATACCGTCGGTGCGGGTGTCGGCGACGTTGGTGTAGAACGCCGCGCTTTGGATATTGGCGTAGGGCGTACCGGCAAAGATCGGCGTGACCACGCTGGCGGGTAACTGGTCGGAAAGGGTGATGCGGTTATCGATGTTGATGCGGTACGCGTCCACCGTGACCGAGGCATTTTCCAGTGGGCGCCAGACCAGGCCCAGGGAATAGTTGGTCGACTCCTCTGGCTTGAGCGCCTTGCCGCCAAGCGCCTGGGCTTCCGGGCTGTTCGCGCGCAACGTACGTTGTTGCACCTCGACGAAGTTGCCGCTGCCCGGCGGTTGCTCTACCACCTGCACACTGAACGAGGACATGCCGCTCTGCACCAGCGAAGGCGCGCGATAGCCGGTACTCGCAGTGGCCCGTGCGGCGATCTGTGGGGTGAAGTCGTAGCGCAGGGACAGTTTGCCGTTGGTGGTGTCGCCAAAGTCCGAATAGTGCTCGGTACGCACCGCCACGCCGGCCTGGAATTTCTCGGTAATCTGGCCTTCGACGTCAATGTAGGCGCCCAGTACCTTGCGATCCAGCGAGGCGGCATCTACCTGGGTGATGCCTGAGTAATAACCGGGAATCCGGCGCCCGGTGATCGGGTCGGCCGTATTGAACAGCGGGCCGTTCTGCCAGCCTGCCGCTTCACCCGCGCTCAATTGGTAGTTTTCCTTGCGCCAGGCCAACCCGGCGGAGAGTGTCAGCGGCTTGAACAACAGGGCGGTGGGGAAGTCACGCACCCAGTCCAGGGTCAAGTTGGTCTGGTCGTTTTCGCGCTCTCCGGTGTAGATATTCGATGGGCTATTGGTGCCGTAGCTGGGGTTGATCGCATTGCGGTCGGTGGATTTGAGGGTGTTGTTGCCATGATTGAGCGCCAGGTCGAATTTGCCCAGACGCTCGTTCTCCCAGCGCAGCCCGCCGGTCACCGCATAATCCTCCAGGCCGTAGCGGGTGATCGGCAAGCGGCCGTCCGGGTAGCGCGCCAACGCGTTACTGCCGTAGTTGTTACGCAAGGTGGTAGGCGGGTCGAAGAAACCTTCGGCGTCGGTGTTCTTGTGGGAGTAGGTGACGAAGCCGTAGGCGGTCAGGCTCTCGCCGATGCCGACCTCGCTGTTGGCCACGAAGTTGTACTGGTCCGAGACATTGCCTGCCCCCCAACGCCAGGTGCGGTAGCGGTTATTCTGCTCGCGGGGCGTGTTAACGCTGGTATCGCCGGGGTAAAAGATCCGGTTGTCGGGGTTGGTGTCGCTGGCCGGGTCCTGGCTGCCGGCGTCGAAGCTCAAGGTCAGGAAACCGTCGTTGGGCAGGGTGAAACCCTTCCAGCCGCTGAGCTTACGCTGCAGGCCATCGCCTTTGTCATAGCCGCCAAAGCGATAGCCCAGGTTGCCGCCGTCGTCGTTTTCCTTGAGCACAATGTTGATTACCCCCGCGATGGCGTCGGAGCCGTATTGGGCTGCGGCGCCGTCGCGCAGGATTTCTACGCGCTGGATCGCACTCAACGGAATCAGGCTCAAGTCCACCGCTGCCGCGCCACGCCCATTCACCAGGCTCTGACGGGTGATATTCGCGCTGCTGTGACGGCGTTTGCCGTTGACTAGCACCAGCACTTGGTCCGACGCCAAGCCACGCAGCGAAGCGCCCTGGGCGATGGAGCCGCCGAAGGCGCCTTGGGGCGATTGTGGGAAGTTGAACGACGGCGACAAGGCGGTGAGGGCGCCGGAGAGGTCGGTGGCGCCGGTCTGCTGCAATTGCTCGCCGGACAGTACGTCGACGGGGGCTGCGCTTTGCAGGGCGGTCAGGTCGCTGCGGCGGGTGCCGAGTACCACTACGGTGTCCAGGTGATCGTTTTTTGCAGTGGGCTGCGTATCGTCTGCCGCAAAGACAGGCACGGCAAGGCTGCCCATGACCAGCGCAATGGCGCCGGCCAACGGAGTGCGTTGGAACATAAAAAGGTCCTTTCAGAATGTAGGAGCCCGGCTTGCCGGCTCCTACAGGGAGTGGAGGTGTGGTTGGGTTAGAAGCGGCTGGTCACGCTCAGGCCTACGGTGCGAGGGTCGCCGTAGGTGATCACGTACTGGCCCAAGCCACCGTTCGGCCGGCCATGGACTTGGTAGCGGCGGTCGGTGAGGTTGTTGACGAAGCCGGTGACGCTGAGTTTTTCGTCGGTGCTGTACCAGGTCAGGCGACTGTTGGCCAAGGTGTAGTGAGGCTGGCTCAGGTCCTTGTCGGCGCTACTCTGGCGGTCGGCGAGGAAGTATTCCTTGTCGCGGAAACTCACATCCGCCCCCGCCACCAGCTTGCCGCCGATTTCCAGTGGGATGGTGTAGTCGCCGCCTAAGGACACCACATTACGCGGCGAGCGCACGAAGCTGTTGCCGCTGTAGTCGCCGGTGACGGCGCCGGTGGTGGGGTTGGTGTTTTTGAAATCGGTGTATTCGCTGTCCAGGAACGAGATCGCTGCGCGCAGGTGCAGGTAGTCGGTGGGTTGGCCTTCCAGCTCAAGCTCGGCACCTTTGACCTTACCCTTGGCGCCGTTGGTCAAGGCGGTTGTCAGTACTCCGTTGTTAACCGTCAGCAGGTTCACCTGAATGTCCGAATAGTCGTAGTAGAAGATATTCGCGTTGGCGGTCAGGCGATGGTTGAACCACTCGGACTTCACGCCGAACTCATAGGCGTCGAGTTGTTCCGGGTCTACCGTGGTCAGTTGCGACAGGCTGGTGGACAACCCGGTGTTGAAACCGCCGGAACGGAAGCCATGGGCGTAGCGGAAAAACACGCGCACGTTGTCGTTGATGCGGTATTCCGGGGTCAGGTCGTAGGTCCAGGCTTCCCATGTTTTATCCTCCTGGCGATTGCCGTTGCTGCCGGCGGCGGCGAGCGGGATCAATGGGCCGTTGGCGGTGGCGCGGGTCAACTGGGTCAGGCTGAGGTCGATGTCTTTCTTTTCCTGGGTCCAACGCAGGCCACCGGTCACGCTGAAGTTGTCGGTGAAGTCGTAGGTCAGGTTGCCGAATAGCGCGTAGCTGTCAGTATTATGGTCGTAGCTCAGGTCACGAAAATCCGTGGCGCCCCCAATCTGGTTCGAACCTGTGCCATTGGGGGTCGGGCCGGGCTGGATAAAACGCCCGGCGGTGCTATCCAGATCTTCATGGAAATAGTGCGCACCCGCCAGCCAGCGCAGGGTTTCCTGCTGGGGCGAGGCCAGGCGGATTTCCTGGGAATACTGAGCGTATTTGTTGTCTGCGGTGGAGGTCCCGTTGACCTCGTACGGCGTGTAGTCGCCGTCACTGCTGGACTGGCCGCGAATATAGTCATAGGCGCTGATGGACGTGAGGGTGTAGTCGCCCAGGTGCCAGTTAAGGGTCAGCGAAGTACCGTCGTGATTGAGCTTGGAATCGTCTTTCACATTGAGCGCGATATCGCGCCCGGCCGGCCGCTGGTAGCCCACGTTGTAATAGCGGCCCAGAGTCAGCGCACCGTTGGCGCCATCGCCCTTGAACTCGCGGCTGTGGATCTTCCACAGCGCGTCCAGGTCGTCGTTGAGCTGGGCGAAGAACTGCAGGCGCACGGCCTTTTTGTTCACGTCACCGTAGGTGTGATCGTCCACCAGGTTCTTCTGGAAACCGTCGCGCTCTTCGGAGTACAGCGAGATCCGCGCGGCGAGTTTCTCATCCACCAGGGCACCGCCGAGGGCGCCGCTGAGGATGCGTTCGTTCTTGCTGCCAAAGCCGATGGTGCCGAAACCGTCGGTGTCGAACGTCGGTTTCTTCGAGATGATATTTACCGCGCCGGCCGTGGTGTTCTTGCCGTAGAGCGTGCCCTGTGGCCCGCGCAGGATCTCGATGCGCTCCAGGTCCCAAAGCGGGCCGCCACCGGCAATCGGTGCATTCAGGTACACGTCATCGGCATAAATGCCTACGGGGTAAACCGTGGCCGCACCAGTGTCGCCAGTGCCCAGCCCGCGGATGTACCAGCGCGGGCGACCGTCGCCGTCGGGATTCTTGGCCGAGGCGTTGGGAATGAAGGTGGTGATGTCGCCCATGTTACGTACGCCATCGGCGACGATGCTGGTGCCCTGGACCGCCGATACCGCCACCGGAACCTCTTGAAGGGTTTGCTCGCGGTGTTGCGCGGTGACGGTCACGGTCTTGAGTGACGGCTCGGTCTTGCTGGCGTCGTCTTCAGCGGCGTGCGTGCTGCCGGCGACGAGCAAAGCGAGCCAAAGGCCCTTGGTGATCGAATTGATTTTATGCATTGCAGTCTCCCCCGGAAAATATGTCCTTAAGGGGGGTAGAGCAGAGATCGTGCCAAGAGGATTTCAGTGTTAATGCATGATCGTAAGCTACTGATTTTAATTATAAAAAAAATATATAAAGCTGAGTTTTATAACGCTTTCAAGAGGCGTGAAAACGACCTGCGGAGGATTCAGCAGAAAGTGCGCGCAGGGTGCTGCTGGAGCAGCAGGGGAAGTGTTGCCAGGCCAGCACCGCTGGCACTGATCACACATTAATTGTAGGAGCCCGGCTTGCCGGCGCTGGCGTTTTCACGGGCGCCATCGCCGGCAAGCCGGGCTCCTACAGGCAGGGTAGGGCTAAACAGCGACGCGTGAAGTGGAACCGATGACTTTTTCCAGCACGCTGAAGTCGATCCAGTCGCGCACATCGAAGCGGCGCGGGATGAAGTTCCAGCGGAACAGGAAGTCGGTAAAATCCTGCAATGCATCGATCGAGCGCGAGTCCAGCGTGGTCCGCAGTCGACGGTGCGCATCTTCACCATAGGCGGCCGTGACCCAGTATTCGCTGGTATTGAGTTCTTTGGCGAGAAAGCGCCGGGTTTCATCCGGGTTGGCCCAGGCCCACTGCTCGGTGCGCAGCACGGTATCGACGATTTTCACGCTGGCATCGAAATGCTCTTGCAGCAGGTTGATATCCACGGTGAGGGTGCGCGGCGTGCCGTTGTTGCTGCGGATCAACGGGTCAGGGTGCGAGCCAGTATCTACTACGACATGCAAGCCGAACTCATTGGCCAAGTGCACAGCGTGGGCGCCCTTGAGAAAGATCGCGTCGATATCGCCGCGCAGCAGGCCGATCAGTTCATTGTTGCGCCGGCTGAAGCGGCTGACCCCCAGTCCGATTTCGGGGCCATACACATAGGAGGTCTGGTTATCGCTGTAGGTCCCGCCATAGGGGTAATCCACCAGTTCCACGTCCGACACGTTCAAACCTTCGAGTTTGAGTGCGTTTTCCAGGCCACGCAGGGCCTGGGCACGCGTGAAGTCGATCTGTACATTGGCCCACTTGGGCAGACCGAAACGGCGGTTTTTCAGGTCGCGTACGTTCTTGACTCCGCTCTCTGCGGTGGTCAGGATCAACTGCACCTCGTCGCTCCACGACAAGCCCAGCACGCGGGTTTCGACGCCACTGGCGTAGGCCCAGATCGCCGGGATATTGCCACCGTGGCGCACCGAATTCTGCAGGTGATGGTCATAGTGGGCTTCGCGCACTTCCCGCTCGGTGGACTCGCGCAACGATTGGATATTGGTGCCAAAGGGCAGGAAGGCTTCGGCCAGTCGCCCGGACTGCACCGCGATGCCAAGCCCGGTGGGGACCGGGCTGTGGGTATACCAGAGAGTATCGAGTGGTTTGCTCATAAAATTCTTCGTTCAAATCCATGAAATGTTCGCACATTGCAGGAGCCCGGCTTGCTGGCGATGGCGCCCGTGAATGATGCAGTAATCATTAGGAGGCCATCGCTGGCAACCCAGCTCCTGCAGGGTTGGCGTTGTCGTTGAGCACAGTGTTCAACGGCCGTGCATCGATCCATTCACGCACATCGAAGCGCTGTGGAATAAAGCGCCAACGGTGCAAAAAGTGGGTGAAGTCCTGCAGGGCAGCAATCGCCTGTTCATCCAGCTCGGTACGCAGGCGCAGGTGCGCGTCGTGACCATAGGCGGCTGTCACCCAATACTCGCTGCTGTTGGTTTCCCGCGCCAGGTAACGGCGGGTGTCTTCCGGGTGGGTATGGGCCCACTGTTCGGCGCGCAGCACCGCGTCGAGGATGCCAGTGGCCACGTCAAAATGGTTCTCCAGCAGGTTCAGGTCTACCGCCAGCGTGCGTGGGGTGCCGTTGTTGCTGCGGATCAGTGGGTCGGGGTGGGCGCCTGTATCGATCACGATATGCAGGCCGAAATCATGGGCGTGCTGGGCGGCGCTGGCGCCCTTGAGGAAAATTGCATCCACCTCGCCGCGCAGCAGGCCGATCAGTTCCAGGTTGCGCGCGCTGACCTGGGTGTTAACCGGCGTGCCGGCTACATTGCGCACGGCGCTGTCACTGAAGGTACCGCCGTAGCGGAAGTTGACAAGCTTCACATCGCCGACTTTCAAGCCTTCCAGCGACAGCGCGTTTTCCAGGCCGCGCAGGGCCTGGGCGCGGGTGAAGTCGATTTGAACGCCGGCCCAGTCCGGCAAGCCGAAGGTGCGGCCGTTGAGGTCCTTGACGGTCTTGATGCCGCTGTCCGGGCGGGTCAGGATCAGTTGCACTTCATCCGCCCAGGACAAGCCGATCACCCGGGTTTCGCGGCCTTGGGCGCGGGCCCAGATCGCCGGGATATTGCCGCCATGGCGCACCGAGTTCTGCAAGGTGTGGTCGAAGTGCGACTCGCGCACGGCCTTGTCATTCGATTCGCGCAGGGACTGCACCTCGGTGCCCAAGGCGCCGACGGTGTCTTGCAACCAGCCCTTTTGTACGGCGATGCCCAGCCCGGTTGGCACAGGACAACGGGTATACCAGAGAGTGTCGAGGGGTTGTGTCATCAGAGGTTCTCCCCCAGCGCTTAGGCGCTGGCTTTCAAAGGTTGGATCGCCGGGCGTTGGTGCACCAGCGGCAATACTTCCTGGCCAATGCGCAAGGCTTCCTCAAGGTGCGGGTTGCCGGCAAGGATAAAGGTCGAGAAGCCAGCGTCGCGGTATTCCACCAGGCGCTCGGCGATGTTTTCGTGGCTGCCCACCAGGCCGACGGTGGGTCCCGGCTTGGCCTTGGCGAAACCAGCCCAGAGGTTGGGGCCGATGGTCAGGTCGTCGAAGCGGTCGACGTTCTGGTGATAGGCGGTCTGCCGCGCGCCGCCGACTGAATCCGAACCGCTGGTAAAACCTTTGGCAACCGTACTGGTCTTGCCTTCGAGTTTGTCGAATTGGCGTCGCAGGTCTTTCCAGGCCAGCTCTTCGGTCTCACGGGCGAACAGGTCGACCCGCAGGCCGAAACGTACCGTGCGCCCTTGTTTGTCAGCCAACTCGCGTACGCGCTCGATATGCGGCTTGAGCTTGTCGATGGGCTCGGCCCAATTCAGGTACACGTCGGCGTGTTTGGCGGCAACGCCCAACGCAGCATCGGAGAATCCGGAGAAATAAACTCCTGGCTTGCGCTCATGACGCAGGCCGGTGGGCAGGGCACCGTTTTCCAGTTGGTAGATCTCACCGTCGTAGGAGAATTTTTCGTTCTTCCACAGGCCCTGGATGATGTCCAGGAATTCGCCGGTGCGCTTGTAGCGCAGGTCATGTTCGAGGAAATCACCATTGGCGCGCTGGCTCGCGGGGTTACCTCCGGTGATGATGTTCCACTCCAGGCGGCCACGGCTGAGGTTCTGCAGGATCGCGGCTTGCTGCGCGGCGTAGGCGGGCAGGGTCCAGGTGGCTTGGAAGGCGATCAGGAACTTGATGCGCCGGGTTTCGCGGGCCAGCGCTGCAGCGGCGATCCAGGGCTCGGGGCCAGTGGGCAGCAGGGCGCCTTCAAAACCTGCAAGTTCGGCGGCCTTGGCCACTTGGGCGATGTAGTCGATGTAGGTGAAGTCATCCGGCTCGCCGTTGGGTAATCGCCCCGGGGCGATATTGCCAGGTCGGTAGTCGGGGTTGCCACGGTTGTGTTTGTCGGTGGTCAGTTGCGGACCGTCGGTGCCCAACGGCAGGCGCCAGAAAAATTCAGTGCTCATGGGTGCTCCTGATTTGAGTCGTGCAAGGGGCGCAGACCTGATGCGCAAGGTCTGTGCAACGTGCATGCCATGGGCGCTTCGGCCAATGGCTACGGGGGCAACCGCACTTCAGCAGGAGAGGGCTGCTGCTGTAGCAGCAGCCTCCCAGCAACCAATGCTGGACGCGCAACATAGGCTTTCAGGGGGCCGGCACGCCGGCTCCTACAGGGCGATGGCGTCAGGTTGATGGGCGCTGCGCAGGTAGGTGTGGTACAGCGCTGCATAGGGCCCGGCCTGTCCGATCAATTGCTGGTGTGGCCCCAGTTCCACCACTTGGCCGTGGCGTACGACGGCAATCCGGTCGGCATCCCGAATCGTTGCCAGGCGGTGGGCGATGATGATTGCCGTGCGCCCCTCACACAGGCGTCGCAAGGCCCGTTGGATACGCCGTTCGGTATGAATATCCACCGCCGACGTCGCCTCATCCAGTACCAACACCGCGGGGTCCGCCAGGTACGCGCGCACCAGGCACACCAGTTGCCGCTGGCCATGGCTCAGATGTGCCCCCAGTGGCCCTACTTCAGTGTGGTATTGATGGGGCAGGCGTTCCAGCACTTCATCGGCGCCCAGCTCACGGGCAGCGGCGACCAGCGTTGCATCATCGGCCTGGGGCGCGGCCAGGCGCAGGTTGTCGAGGATGCTGCCGCTGAACAGTACATTGTCCTGCAACACCACGCCCACATGGCGACGCAAGGTATGTTGTGCCAGGTCGCGCACATTGATGCCGTCGAGTCGCACGGCGCCGGCTTGGACTTCGTAGAAGCGCGTCAGCAGTTGCACCAGGGTACTTTTGCCGTGGCCGGACGGGCCGACGATCGCCAGCACTTCTCCTGCTGGAATATGCAGGTTCAAGCCTTTGATGACGGGCGCCTGACCATAACCGAACACCACCTGGTCAAACTGTACTTCCCCACGAGCGCGTTCCATTGCGCGGGGGGTGGCGCTGTCGACGATCTGCGGACGCGTGTCAAGCAACAGGAAGATCCGCTGGGCCGACGCCGAACCCGTGGCGTAGCGTTCAAACAGGTCCGACAGCTCCTGCAAAGGCCCCAGGAACAGAAACACGTAGAACAGGCTTTCTGCCACCTGGCCGACACTGACGTCACCCGCCGCCAACCCATACGCACCCACCAGCAGTAACAGCGCGATGCCTGCCGAACTGAGCAGTGCGGTAAACGGTGCAAACCACGACGAGCGCAAACTGCCGCGAATCAACGCATGGTTGAAATCATCCAGCAGCACGCGATAGCGCTGCAGGTTCGGCGTCTCCTGGGCGCACTGTTGCAGCAAGCGCGCACCGCTGACACTTTCCACCAAGTGCGCAGTAAAGCGGCTGCGGTTCTCCGCGACCTTGGCCCAGTTGCGCTGGGAAATACGCTTGAAGCTCCATGTCGCGAGCACCAGCAATGGCACTGTCGCCACCAGACTGAGGAAGAACCGTGGGTCGATGCGCCAGAGCATTACCGAGGCCAGGCCGCAGCGCAGCACGGCGCCCAGCAATTCCGGCGGACCCTGGATCACCAGTGGTTCGAGGGCGTCGACATCGCGGTCGACCCGGGAAATGATGCGCCCTGCACGAGTCTGGTCGAAGTAGCTCACGCTCAGGTTCTGCACATGGGCAAACACCTGTACGCGCAAGGCATTCAACACGCGGATCGCCGCGCCGCCGGCAACAAACTGCGAGACCCCGGCCACCAGGAAACGCGCCAGCCAACTGGCCGCCAGGCCCAGGCCCAGCCATAGCACCAGGCGTTCATCCAGCAGCCAATGATCGGCTTGCCGGATCAGCCCTCGGTCCAGCAGCTCGCGCACAAACCAGGGCCGCAGGAACACGGTGAACACCAGTAGGATCTCAAGGCCGATGACAGCCGCAATCTGCCGTCGGATCGGTCGCAGTAACGGCAGCAAGCGTTTGAACATGCCACGATCGAGGGCCTTTTTCGCCAGCATTTCTTCGATTTCGATATCGCTCAAGGCTTTGCCTGGCAGCGGGTTAGCCATGGTCTATCCCCAGCAGGTCGCGGTAGTGCGCATTGGTTGATTGCAGTTCAGCATGGGTGCCTTGGGCGGTGATCCTGCCGTCGCCCAGCATCAGCACGCGGTCGGCCAGCAGGATGGTCGAGAGCTTGCTGGAGATCACCAGCACCGTGGTGCCGCGCAGGTGTCGCAGGTTGTGCAGCACCTGGCGCTCGCTGATGGCGTCGAGGGCGCTGGTGGCGTCGTCCAGGCACAGGATGTCGGGTTTTCCGAGCAGCGCGCGGGCCAGGCACAGGCGTTGGCGCTGGCCGCCGGATAAGGTCACGCCCCTATCGCCGAGAGGGGTTTCAAGGCCCAGGGGCAGGCGCTGCAGGACATCTTCAGCAGCGGCTTGATGCAACGCTTCGCGCAGTTCTTCGTCAGTGGCATTAGGCGCGGTCAGGCGCAGGTTGGCCGCCAGGCTGCCGGCAAACAGGAAACTCTCCTGGGGTACCACATGCACTCGCTGACGCAGCGGGCCCAGTTGCAGGTTACGGATGTCCTGCCAGCCGTCGTTGTCCGAACCGAGCAACAGGCGCCCGGCGGTTACATCGCTCAGGCGTGGCAGTAAGCTGGCGAGCAGGCTCTTACCGGTACCGGTTGCGCCCACCAGCGCGACGATTTCACCCGGCTGCAAGGTCAGCGAACAGCCGTGCAAAATGTCGCGGCCACCACCGGGCGCGGTCACGCTGATCTGTTCCAGCTTCAGTCCCAGCGGGCTGGCGGGTAGGGTGGCAGCACCGCTGCGGATCGTGGCGGGGGCGTCCAGCAGTTGCCAGATGCGTTCGGCGCTGGCGCGGGCATCGGCGAAGGTCTGCATTACCCGGCCGATGCCCTCTATACGAAATACCAGGGTGGTGGCGATCAGCAGCGAAGTGACCAATTCGCCGATTCCCAGTTGACCGGTCGCCACCAGGTGCGCGCCGTATACCAGGATCCACACGTGACCCAGCGCCACTACGGCCTGGGGCAGCGGAATACGTGAGCTGGAATAAGCCAGGGCCTGACGCGCCAACGTAGCAAACACCGCCACCTGATCGGCAAAGCCCTGGATACGCTGCTGTTCCAGGGCGAACGATTTGATCACCCGCACGCCGCCAATACCTTCGCTGAGGTCCTGGTTGACCCGGTCATAGGCGCTACCGACCGCGCGATCCAGGCTCACCAGTTGTTCGGTCTGGCACACGAAAATCGCCAATCCGGTCACCGTCAGCAACAGCGGCACCAGCCCCAGCAGCGGGTTGTACCAGCCCAGCAGGCCAACCGTGGCCAGCACCACCAGCGGTGTCTCTACCAACTGCCGCCAGAAGGTGATCAACGCATCGCGGACTTTGTCGGCATCACGGGTGGTGCGGGTGATCATTTCACCCATGCCGTGCTGCCAGTGATAGCCCAGGTGCAGGCTTTGCACCTGGGCCAGGATGCGTTCGCGCAGGCGCGTCAGCAGTTCCTGGCTGATCACCAGCGACAACACGCTGGCGATGTATTGCAGCACGCCACGTCCCAGGGCGACGGCCAGCATCAGGCCCAGCCAGTACCAGCCAAGGCCGGCATCCAGGCTGCCGTCGCCGAGGCGTACCGCGGCACGCCCGGCGCTCACGTCATTGACTGCATGGCCGATCAGCCATTGCTGCCAGACCAGGCCCAGGTTGATGGCCACATACAGCGCGGCCACCAGGGTGAATCGCCAGGGCATTTCCCTATAGATCGCCAGGCTGCGTAGAAGAGGGTGTCGTTCGATCATGAAAAGCCCATTGGCATAAACGGCGTATAAGGGCACACACAACACCCTACGGGGATTTATTTGCGTGTAGCGCCCTGGGTTTCCTTGGCGTTGAGGATCGCGGTGTATTCACCGGGGTCCACGCCATTGAGGTAGTAGTTGCCCACATGGTGCAGGCGCCAGCGGATCGGGTCGTGGGTGGTGTGCACCCGGGCATTGCGCCAGAAGCGGTCGAGGTTCCATTTGCTCAGTGATGAACTGGCCCCCAGCAGCGAGAAGATATCGCTGGAGATCTTCAGCGAGGCGCTGTCCGAATGGGCGCGGGCAGTTGCCACCGAAAGGATCAGCTCGTCTTGCAGCTCTTTGTTTTCCGGGTCTTGCTCATGGCGGTCAAATATCCGTGCCGCATCGCGCAGCAGGGACTCAGCGGCGCGCAGGGCCACGGCGTATTCGCCAATCTGTTTGATGATGTGCGGCTCTTCATTGGCATGGTCTACGCCGCTCTCCACCCAAGGCCGAGCGTTGTGCTTGAGGTAGTCGACGGAAGCCGACAACGCGCCGGCCGCGATACCGGTATCAATGGCCGCGTGAAGGATCTGCGGGAAGGTCAACCCCGTACGCTTCATTGGGCCCTTGCGGCGTGAAACAAAATCCTCATCCAGCACGATATTGTCGAAGTTCACCGTGCCACTCACCGAGTTGTTCTGGCCGAAGGCGTCCCAGTCGTCCACCAGGGTCAGGCCTGGCGTGTTGCGGTTGAGCAGTACGCCGGCACCGCCGTCATCCGAGGCGGCCGTGAGGGAGATCCATTCGGCCAGGTAAGAGCCCGTGGAGTAGAACTTGCTGCCATTGAGCACCAGGGCGCCGTCCTCACGGCGTTCGACGCGGGTCTTGAGGGCGAACTTGTTCTTGCCGCCTACCTCCGCCAGGGCGTTGCCGAAACGCTTGCCAGCCAGGACATCGCTGACCAGCCGATCGCGTACTGCGTCCGGGTAACCGTTGAAAATCCCGCGCAGCATCACATTGTGGATTTGCAGCAGTTGCCCGACGCCGCCGTCGGCCACCGAAATGATGCGCACGGTTTCGACGATGGTCTGCACCGATGCGCCCAGGCCGCCGAAGGCCTTAGGTACACCGATGGCGGTGATGCCGCTTTCGGACAGCAATTGCGCCTGGCGCCAGGGCAGTTGGCCATTTTGCTGGGTGTCGGCGGCAATGCTGGCGATCTCCACGGCGATTTCTCTGGCGGCGTCGATGGCCTCGGTTTCGCTGTGCAGGTGGCGGGCGGGCGCCTGTTCATACGTTGTCATTCATTCATCCTTTGGTTTGCCCCGTTCCTCTATGGCTGTGCGTCATCGTTGACGAACATCGCCGGCAAGCCGGCTCCTGCGGGGAGGTTGGTGTTGGGAGGGCTTGAGCAAGTTCTGCGCCAACGAGCAAAACCCTGCTGTATGGGGGAAGGGACGCGCCGGTTTGCTGCTGGGGAAGCAGCGTCGTGAAACGGCTGCTGGAAGAGCAGCAGTGCTGTTGGCAGGCCAGCAGTCGCGTTTGGATGTTTGTTTCGATGCCCTTGTAAACCGGGGCTTTGAGCGATTGGCACGCCCTCTGCAATACCCCCCTTTACTGACTTGCCCAATTTAATGGAGCTGCCCATGACCCTTTCCGCTGTCCTGCCCACGCCTGAGCTTGAGCAGATCTGGTTTACCCGTTGCCCGGTGCCGACTGCGTCCGGCATCGCCTACAAGCTGGGCTGGTTGAGCGAGGAGTTCGCCTCCGACGGTCTGCCGGTGTCCACCTTGCAGGAGGCGCGTCAGTTGGGCCGGCACCACTACGATCACGATTTGCCGGGGCTGTTTCGCGAAGGCGGCAACGTCCCTGCATTGGCCGCACGTGCTGCGGGTGCGCCGAGCCGCTTGATCGGCCTGACCTGGATCGAGGAATGGCAGACCATCCTGGTCCGCCCGGACTCCGGCATCACCCGTCCCGCAGACCTAAGGGGCAAGCGCCTGGCCCTACCAGCCTGGGGTGAAAACCGTCCCGGCAGCATCGCTCGCGCCATGAGCCTGCATGGCTATAAGGGCGCATTGAGCCTGGCCGGACTGGGGTTTGATGATGTGGAACTGGTGGAAGTGGCATTGCAGGATCAGGAACAAGCGCCTGACCCGCAGCAAGGTTTGCAGCGCTTGTGGTCCGGCCTGGATTACCTGGTGCGTGGAGAGGTGGATGCGGTTTACGTCAAGGGCGCTTCGGCGGCCGACGCCGCACGCCGCCTGGGGCTGGTGGTGGGGATCGACTTGGACCTGATCGCCGAGCCGCGCTACCGCATCAACAATGGCACGCCGCGTCCGATCACCGTTCACCAGAGCCTGCTGGACAACCACTTTGACCTGGTGGTGCGCTTTCTCGCGCAAACCCTCAGCGCCGCCGATTGGGCGGCCAACAACCGCGACAGCCTGAACGCCATTCTAGAAGAAGAAACTCGCGCCGGCAGTGCCGGTGTGGCCGAGGCTTATCGCGGTGATTTCCACACCACCCTGGCGCCGGACCTGTCTGCCCAGCGCCTGGAATTCCTCGATATCCAGAAAGATTTCCTCTACCTGCACGGCTTCCTGGAGCGCGATTTTGTGATCGCCGACTGGGTCGACCCGCGCCCCCTGCAAGCTGCCCATGAACTGTTGGCCAAGCGCCGCGCCTGAATCCGGAGAATCCCCATGACTGCCATTGCCCACGCACAACCGATCAGCCAGGAACTGCAAACTTTTATCGACAAGGTCCTGCTGGAAGCAGAAGAAGCCTTCACCGTGTTCCGTGAAACAAACACCATTACCGCCGCTGGGACGGTCGGCTTTATCGAGCGCGTACCTGGCCAGGAACTGTTGGTATCGGTGAGCTACGGAGGCCCGTGGAACTACCGCAAACCGCTGCAAGCCACGGTTACCGACTTTGCCGGCAACGTGGTTTTTGGCAAGGGCAAGGGCGGCCTGGGGCGCTACACCAAGCTGTTCCAGCAACACCCGGATGTGACCACCGTGTCCCACGTGCATTCGCCGTACCTGGGCGCCTGGGCCCAGACCCACCGCACCTTGCCATTCCATTACGTGCCGGTGCAGCGCTACCAGTTGGCCCGTGAACTGCCGGTGTATATCGACCGTCGCCAGCAGGAAGTGGATTTCATCCTCGACAAGATCGCTGAGAACCCCTTCAACCTGGCGATCCTGGAGGCCAATGGCGGCTCCACCGTGTGGGGCAAGCAAGGCCTGCGCGCCACCGCCGAATTCATCCTGTTGCTGGAGGAGGGCGCACAACTGCAATTGCTTGCCGACGCGCTCGGTGGCTCACGGGCCTACGGGCCGGGTGTGTTGACCCAGCAATGGAAAATGAGCGGCCTGTTCGAACAAGCCACGGCACTGGGCCTGGTCCCGGCCATCGACCGCCGCTAACGCCTTAGCAGCCCTCACAGGGTTCTCTATTTCAAGGATGTTTTTTATGGCGGTAAAAATTCTTTGGTACTTGACCACGCCCGATGGCCCGTACCCATGGGAGCCGGAAGGCCGTTGGAACACTGATTTCCAGCACCTCAAGCAGCTCGCCGTGGCCAGTGATCGCCTGGGCTACTACGGTTCGCTGCTCGGCTCCAGCCCCAATGAAAGCCTGGCGGTGGCCGCGTCGTTGATCGACGCCACCCAGCGCCTGCGTTTTCTGGTGGCGCAGCACCCGGGCGAGTTATCGCCAGCGGTGTTGGCCAAGTGGGCGCTGACCTTCGACCAGTTCTCCAATGGCCGCCTGCTGTTCAACGTGGTCAATGGCAATGACGCGGGCCTGGCGACACTTGGGGTGCACTACCCGCATGACGAGCGATACGCCTTCAGCCTGGAATACTGGCGGGCGTTCCAGGGTTTCTATGCCGGCGACACGCGTGGCTATGACGGTGAGTACGTCAAGCTCGCACCGCGTTCGCCGGGCGCAGCCAACCATCCACTGGGCGGCTGGCATCCGCCTTACCAGAAGCCGGGCATCCCGTTGTGGGGCGCCGGAACCTCAGGGCCCGGCGTCGAGCATTCGGTGCAATTGCTCGACGTGTACCTGAGCTTCGCCAACACTCCGCCAAAACTCGGCGACAAGTTTCGCAAAGTCGCCGCTGAAGCGGCGAAGATCGGCCGCGAACTGACCTTTGGCACACGCCTGCAAATCATCGTGCGCGAGACCGAGGAAGAAGCCTGGGCCCACGCCGAAAGACTCCTGCAACGCACCTCGCTGCAAACTGCGCGCAACGCCATCGAGCGCCAGTTGCCGGCCGGTGTGAGCCTGGAAGATTTCCACAGCGACGACCCACAGACCCAGCGTAACGTCGAGACCATTCGCGCCGGGCGTTTGCCGACCGCGCGTGAGCTGGAGATCTATCCTAACGTATGGCTTGGCCCGAGCCTGTTCGGCTTCAATATCCTCGGGCCGGGCGCCGGTACCTACTTGGTGGGCAGCGCGGAACAGGTCGCCGAGCGCATCCGCGAATACGAAGCCCAGGGTACTTCCGCGTTCATTCTGTCTGGCTTCCCGCTGATCGATGAAGCCCACCGCGTGGCCGACCTGCTGTTCCCACTGCTGGACCTGGACCATGGCTTTGAAGCGCCGCGCCTGGGTGTCAGCCAAAAATCGCCGCAGCGCCAAGAGGCTTGAACCATGAGTGATGGATTTTCCCGCCGGGTGTTTCTCGGCAACAGCTTGGCCATCGGCGGTGGTCTGCTGTTGGGCGGCTGCGACAGCGGCGCGACGACTCAAGGTGCCGCCGTACTGAGCGCTAAGCCCGTCAGCGGTGGACGCCTGCGCGTTGGCATTATCGATGGCGATCAGTCCGGCAACCTGGATGCGCATAAACCGGTGGGCGGCGGGATCATTCGTGGCTGGGCGCTGTACAGCAAGTTCTGGGAATGGAACACCGATGTCAGCACGCGCCTGGCCCTGGCCGAGTTCGCGGAACCGAATGCCGACGCGAGTGCCTGGACTATCCGCATCAAGCCGGGCCTGGAGTTTCACCATGGCAAGACCATCGGCGCTGACGACATGCTGTTTTCGTTGTTGCGCCTTACCGATCCCAAGCTGGCATCGCCGTTTGCCGGCCTGGTCGGTGCCATTGATCGCAATGCCTTACGCAAGCTGGATGAGCGCACCATCGAAATCCGCTTCAAGCAAGGCCAGAGCTTCTTCCCTCTGGATGAAACCCTGATCAGCTTTGGCGGCATCGTCCCCACCGACTATGACCCCATCACCAATCCGGTAGGTGCCGGCCCTTACAAGCTCAAGCGCTTCGTACCGGGCCAGCGCTCGTTGTACACGCGGTTTGAGAATTACTACAAACCCGGCCAGCCTTATGCCGATGAGCTGGAAATCATCGAGTTCAAGGACCAGGTCTCCCGTGTTGCCGCGTTGCGCGCCGGACAGATCGATGTGGCCAGCGGTGTGCAGGCCGAGCACAGTGCGTTGCTCAAGGCCGACTCACGCTTGTCGTTGTGCGTGTCGCCAAGCACTTCGTTTACCGGTTTCAATCTCAACCTGGCCAAGCCGCCCTTCGATGATGTGCGGGTGCGCCAGGCGTTTCGCTTGCTGGCGGATCGGCAAGAGCTGGTGGACCGTGGCCTTAACGGTTTCGGTCGCGTTGCCAATGACCTGTATTCACCTCACGATCCCACCTACAACCATGCGATTGCTCAGCGGCCGTATGATCTGGAGCAGGCCCGTTCGCTGCTGCGTCAGGCCGGGCAGACGGATTTGCGCGTGGAACTGACCACCACGCCTGGGCCCGGTGTGAACGCCGCTCTGGTGCTTGCCCAGCAAGCGAAAAAGGCCGGTGTCGAGATACGCGTGAGCCAAGTGGATGGCGCTGTGTTCAACGGCCCGCAGCGTGAGCAGTGGCAAGTGTCGCCGGGTTCTACGCCGGCCCGGGGTTTCCTGGCCTCGGCACTGCACAACGACGCGCCTTTGGCGATCTACAACCGCAGCAACTTCCATGACCCGCGTTTTGATGACCTCTACCGTGAGGCCCTTGCGCAGCCAGACCTGGAGTTGCGTAAAAGCCTGGTACACGAGGCCCAGCAGATTCAACACGAGCGCGGCGGATTGCTGATTTGGGGCTTCAACGATGTGCTGGACGCTGCCTCGGTCAAGGTCGGCGGTTTGGCGCCAGAGCAGACCACCTTCGCTTCCTGGCGGTTTGACGAACTGTGGTTGAAGCATGCTTGAGCCGTCTACCAACCCTCCACGCACGCCTGCTTGGTTGTCATGGTTTATCGGGCGCCTGGGTTACGGCCTGCTGACGGCCTGGGTTATCAGCCTGGTGGTATTCATCGCCACTCAGGCACTGCCATCCGACCCCGCGCGGGTGATCCTCGGCCCGGACGCGCCGCTGGAAAGCATCCTTACCCTGCAACACCAGTTGGGGCTCGACCAGCCAATCCTGTGGCAATACCTGCG
Organism: Pseudomonas sp. GW821-FHT09D08; assembly: GCF_059416305.1. Taxonomy (NCBI): domain Bacteria; kingdom Pseudomonadati; phylum Pseudomonadota; class Gammaproteobacteria; order Pseudomonadales; family Pseudomonadaceae; genus Pseudomonas; species Pseudomonas sp. GW821-FHT09D08. Next base: position 184,607 of record NZ_JBWKOX010000010.1, on the reverse strand, counting down.
CTGGCTCGGCAGCGTCTTGTGCGGGGACCTCGGGGTTTCCCTGGACTCCAACGCGCCGGTCAGCCACATCCTGTGGGGGCGTTTGGGCTACACACTGGCGTTGCTAGTCGGAGTGATCACCGTGGTAGTGCCTGGCGCACTGGCCCTTGGCGTGGCCCTGGCATTGCGACGCGACAGCTGGCTGGATCGCTGGAGCCTGTCGTTGCTGATCTTTCTGAAAGCCACGCCGGGGTTTCTGTTGGCGATTGGCCTGGTATTGCTGTTTTCCATGCCACACATGGATTTCTTACCCGCGGTATCGATCCTGGATCCCGACCTGTCGCTGCTGCGCCAACTCAAGTCGCTGGTATTGCCGATATTCGCCTTGAGCCTCACTGCATTGCCGTACCTCACGCGCATGGTAAGGGCCGCCGTGATCGAGGCCCAGGAGTCCGACTACGTGATTGCCGCCAGGCTACGCGGCATTCCGCAGCGGCGGATTGTCTGGTGCCACACGTTGCCCAATGCGCTGGTACCGGCGATCCAGGGTGTGGCGCTGACCTTGCGTACGTTGATCGGAGGCGCCGTGCTGGCGGAAGTCATCTTCAGCTATCCCGGTATCGGCACCGCGCTGAACGCCGCGATCCAGATGCGCGACCTGCCGATGATCCAGGCGATTGTGCTGGTGATCACCCTCGCGGTGGTGCTGATCAACCTACTGGCCGACCTATTTACCGTACTGCTTACACCCAAGCTGCGCACCGCACGGCGGGTGACCCTGATTCAACGCAACCGAAGGGGAATAACCCCGTGGTGGCGCCGCTCCCGAGGTGATGCATGAGTGCCCGTCGATGGTTGGCCGAACCACAAACACGTAAGGGCGCGTTGATCACTTTGCTGGTGGTGGCCGTGGCGCTGTCAGGGCCTTGGTTGGCACCTCACGGGTCGACGGACATGGTCGGTCCTGTCTACGGCGCGCCTGCAGGTGACGCGTGGCTAGGGTATGACTTCCTGGGGCATGACGTGCTGTCGCGGTTGCTCAGCGGTGGTTTGTCGGTGCTGTGGATGTCGGTCGCAGCCGCTAGTATTGCACTGGCGGTGGGTACTACGTTGGGGTTGCTGGCGGGTTTGTCGCGTCGGCGCCTGGATCAGTTTATTACCTGGTCGGCGGATGTGTCCCTGGCGTTCCCCGACCTGATTCTGGTGCTGCTGATTGTGTCCATGTTGGGGCGCGCACCGTGGTTGATCGTGCTGACAGTCTCCATCGCCTTTATACCGGGCGTTATCCGTTTGGCGCGGGCGAGTGCGGTAGCAGTGGCAGGTCAGGAGTTCGTTGAAGCGGCGCAAATGATGGGCTATTCGCGACGCCGAATTCTGTTCAAGGAGATCCTGCCGAACATCCTCACGCCGCTGCTGGTGCATTTCGGCAACATGCTGACCTGGGGCGTGGGCATGCTGTCGGGCCTGAGTTTTCTTGGCTACGGCGTGGCGCCACCCACCGCTGACTGGGGGCTGATGATCAATGAAAACCAGGCCGGCCTGCTGGTGCAACCCTGGGCCGTATTGGCTCCGGCGGTGCTGATCGGTGTGTTTGCCTACGGCACCAATATTTTGGCTGAAGGCATCGGCCGCAGCAGCGCAAGGCTGGGAGACAGACAAGCATGAATGTGATTACCGAAATCGAAGCCGGGGTGTTGCAGGTCCGCGACCTGCGGGTGGAATTGCCGGGGCATGTGGATGTCGTGTCGGGAATCTCGTTCAGCCTGGCTGCCGGGGAAATTCTCGGTTTGGTGGGGGAGTCGGGCTCGGGCAAGACCACCTTGGCGACTGCGTTGCTGGCACATGCCCGGCGCGGTGCACGGATTGTGGGCGGACAGGTGCACGTAGGTGACCAGGCATTGTTGAGCCTGGAAGGCGAAGCCTTGCGCCGTGCTCGTGGCAGCCTGATCGGTTATGTCGCCCAGGACCCGGCCACCGCGCTCAATCCGGCACTGCGCATCGGTCACCTGTTGCGTGAGACCTTAGCGGCGCATCCTTCTGGGCTTGACCGCGAGGCGCAACAGCAGCGCCTCATCGAGACCCTGCGTGATGTCGGCTTGCCGGACGATCACGGGTTTCTGCGGCGCTTTCCCCATCAACTGTCCGGCGGCCAGCAGCAACGGGTGATGCTGGCGCTGGCTTTTGTGCTGCGCCCGCGCCTGATCGTGCTGGACGAGCCAACCACTGCGCTGGACGTCAGCACCCAGGCGCATATCCTCGCCACGCTGCGTCGGCTTTGCAAAAGCCAGGGCGTAGCGGCGGTGTATGTGTCCCACGACCTGGCGGTGATCAAGGACCTGGTGGACCGGGTGATGGTGATGTACGCCGGGCGCATCGTTGAAACGGCGACGCGGGATGAGTTGTTCAGTCGACCGTCCCATCCCTATACCCGAGGGTTGCTGGCGGCGATTCCGGATGTGGCGGGACGGCGCGAATTGACGGCGATTGCCGGGCATGCACCGGCGCCAGGGCGTCGGCCCCAGGGGTGCAGTTTCGGGCCGCGCTGTGAGCGGTTTACGGCTGGGTGCGCGGTGGCTGAGCCGTTATTGCAGATGAACGCGGCCGGTCGTGGGGTGGCTTGCCTGGCGCCTCACGATCAGGCGTTACAGGTCAAGGCACTCGCGCCAATTGCGGCCTTGAAGGGCCGGGTAGAGCGGTCACTGTTGTCGGTCAGAGGCTTGAACGTCGCCTATGACCGGCAGGTGTTGTTCGATGTCTCGCTGCAGGTGCAACCGGGTGAATGCCTGGCGATTGTGGGTGAGTCGGGCTCGGGCAAGACCAGCCTGGCGCGGGCTATTGCTGGCCTTGGGGAGAATGCCGAGGGGGCACTGGACTACGCCGGCCGGCATTTACCGTTGCACGCCCGCCAGCGCGATGCAGGCCTGCGCCACCAGATTCAATACATCTTCCAGAATCCATATCGCGCGTTGAACCCACGGCAAACCGTGTACCAGACTCTGAGCGCGCCACTGGCGCATTTCTTCGGCGTAAAAGGGGCGCCAGCACGGGAGCGAGTGGAAGCCGTGCTCAAGCGTGTGTCACTGCCGGGATCAGTCGCCGGCCTCTATCCCCACAGCCTGTCAGGTGGTGAACGCCAGCGAGTGGCCATCGCCCGTGCGCTGTTGTGCGAGCCCAGGTTGCTGATCTGCGATGAAATCACCTCGGCATTGGACGTATCGGTACAGGCGTCGATCCTGGACCTGCTGCGCCAGCTACAGCGTGAAGGATTGACGATGTTATTCGTCACCCACGACCTGGGCGTGGTGCGCGCGATTGCTGATCGGGTGCTGGTGTTGAAGGTCGGAAGGGTGGTGGAGCAGGGGGCCGTTGATGATGTTTTGGATCAACCACAGGCGGCCTATACGCGCACGTTGCTGGAGCATTCGCCGTCGTTGGGGTGAATGGCTCCGCTGCACAGTGATCGCCGGCAAGCAGGCCCCTACAGGTACACAAACCCCTTGAAGGAACCGGCTTGCCGGCGATGGCTTCAGCCGTCGTTAAGCAATTTTCGCCTTGCGCCGCAACGCCTCTTCACGCACTGCGGGGATAATCCACCGCCCATAATCCACGGTGTCGTACAGCGGGTCATAACCGCGATTCAAGAACGTGGTAACGCCCAGGTCCACATAATCCAGCAGTGCCTGCGCCACCGTTTCCGGGGTACCCACCAGCGCGGTGGTATCGCCATAAGCGCCCACTGCTGTCGCCGTCGGCATCCATAGCGCGCGATCATGACGATCACCCAACGCCGCCGCCGCTAACAGACGTTCGGAGCCGGTGCCCTTGAGCCGCTTCTGCCACGGACTGCCCGCCGCAAACTGTGGATTGGCCTTGATCTGCTCCAGGATCTGCTCGGCGCGTTGCCAGGCTAATTCCTCTGTTGCCCCCAAAATCAGCCGCACCGACAAACTGACCCGTGGCGCTTCAACACCCGCTGTTAATGCTGCCGCCTTCAGCTTGGCAATTTGCTCAGCCACGCCGCTTAATGGCTCGCCCCACAGCGCATACAGGTCCGCATGCTTCACCGCGATCTGATAGGCAATGTCGGAAGAGCCGCCAAACGAGATTGGAATATGCGGCTGTTGCAACGGTTTGACCGGTGAAAACGCACCCTTGATGTTGAAGTACTCACCTTCGAAATCGAACGGCTCTTCGGCCGTCCAGGTGCGTCGCACAATCTCCAGATATTCATCGGTGCGCCTGTAGCGTTCGGTCTTGTCCAGCAGAAAGTCGCCGTCCTGTGGCTCGGCGGTAATGCCGGTAATCGCGTGCAAGCGAATGCGCCCGCCGCCAGTGGTATGGTCCAGCGTGGCAAACGAGCGGGCAGCGACGGTCGGCGCGGTGAGGCCGGGGCGATGGGCGATCATGAAGCCCAATCGCTCAGTGTGCGCCGCCGCATACGCGGCAATTTGCAGGCTGTCGGCACTGCCGGGGCCGCTGGCGATCAGCACACGGTCGAAGCCTGCATGCTCATGGGCGCGGGCATGGTGACGGATAAAGTCGAGGTCGAAATCCGGGCTGCGAACGCCACGGGTTTCGGACCACTGGCGAGGGAAAATCATGCCGACAAATTCGATAGACATAACGTGCTCCTGGTGCGGATCAGAATTGATAGTCGACCTGGGCCAACAAGGTGCGGCCAGGCATGGGTTGCAAAAAAGTGTTGGTGGAACCGGCCAGTCCGCTGACGAAGTTCAGTTTATTGGTCAGGTTGAGCACCCGTAACGTGGTGCTCCATTGCGGTTGGCGGTAGTACACGGCGAGATCGAGGTTGTATTCGTTCGGGATCTTTACGGTCTTGCTGAGGTTCAGGTACCAACTGCTGGTCCACCAGCCTGAAAGTTCGGCGCCAAAGCCTGAGTCGAAGCGGTAGTCGACATACCCGCTGGCGGTGTATTCAGGAATCTGCACCGCGTCGAAACGCCCGGACGGCCGCTGGTTGAGGCTATTGTTATCGCCGAACACTGTGCCGTTGTCGGGAATGAACCCCGCTGAGGCAAATCCGGCCTGGGAGGTGAACTCGTTATAGGCGTTGAGCTTGGACAGGTTCAGACCGCTGCGAAGGTGGTCGTCCGGTTGATAGCGCACGGTGGCTTCCACACCCTTGATCATCAGCCGCGCGATGTTGTTATTGCTGTCAGGTGCCTGGTCGCGGGCTTGCTTGAACGCCGCCAACGTCATGAACAGCTGGTTAGGCACTGCTTCGACCTTTACCCCGACTTCATGCAGCACGCTCAAGCTCTGGAACGCCAGCGGGTTGAGCTGGTTGGCGCCACTGCCGCTGCCCCAGCCAAGGCCGTTGGAAAAGAACCCGGTGTTGACCGCCAACGAGCGGTCGAAGGTGTAGTACAGCGTGGTGTTTTCAGTCGGTTTTACATACGGGCTGACCTGGAAAGCAAACAGCCGGTAATTGTCGCTGTCCTTGCGCCGGTTGCCACCGGCGAGTACGAACGGGTTGTCGATCTCGGCCTCGATCCAGCTGCGGCTGGCGCCAATATTCAAGCCGAAATACTCGCCGTACTTGAGGTTGTGCTGGCTGAACAGGGTTTTGGTGGTCCAGGTGCTTTCAGCGGTGTAGGGCGCCACCGATTCGGCGTACAGGCCGTGCCCAGCTTCATACATGGGCGGCAGGTTGAGCCAGCCGTAGTAGTTGGAGTATTGCGGCACGCCGGGTTGTCCGATCCAAGCGCCGTTGCCGCCGGCAGGGTTGCTGGCGTTGAGGCCGAGTAAGTCACCAGGGTTTTTGCCGGAAGGGCCTTGGGTCAGGTCATAGGCATTAATGGTCGAGCCAAAGCTGTTGTTCGCAGCAATCGACTGGTTGAATTCGCGGCGGTAGATCAGGCCGCTGTTGCTGTCATCGCGCAGGGTCCAGCCGCCCAGCTGGGTCTCGTTGCGCGAGCGGAACTCGAAGCGGTTATCGAAAATGTTGTCCTTCGATTGCACCTGGAATGCGCCCACGGCATCGGTGATGTCCTTGGAGCGTTCATAAAAAGTGCTGTTGGCTACGGTGATAGTCGGCGACAGGTCGGCCTCGATACGCAGTTGCGTGGTAAAGCGCCGCGAGCTGCTTTCGTCCTCTTTGCGCTGCCCGGTCTGTGATGACAGCGACTGCTCGCCATTGCCCGCCAGCGTCGGGTCATACACCCAGCCACGCAGGCTGCCGGGGTTGGCCTGGGTATTCGGTGGGGCGGTCTGGAAGCTGCCGTCGACCACACTGTATTGGCCCTGGGCGTTGCGTTGGCGTTTTACCCAACCGAGTGTTGGCGCATCGGCGGCGCCCGAAGCCAGCACCGGCGACCACAGGGTACTGCCGTTCTGGATAATCGGCGTGGCGCGCCCGGCGTAGTATTTGCCGTTGTCCACCAGGTCCTGGGTAGCGCGGTTCCAGCCGTGGGTGATGTTGTAGTCGTAGTAATTGTCGTAGCTGGCGTTCCAGTCGACGCGCACGTTGTCGTTGCGCCAGGCCAACGCGCCATAGAAGGCGTCAAAATTGTTCTCGACATTGTCATAGAAGTCCTCCTGGCGCTGCTTGGTGATGCTCATGCGGTAGGCCAGGTTGTCACTCAGAGGCCCGGTGTTGTCGATGCTGAATTTGTTGGAACTGCGTGAGGTGCCGTCTGGAACCCACGAACCCAGCTCGCCGCTGAGTTTGGTCTTGAACGCGTTGAAGTCGGGTTTCTTGCTCAGGTAGTTGACGTAGCCGCCGCTGCCGGATACCGAGCCGTAGGTCACCGAGGACGGGCCGGCAACGATGTCCGCACCTTCATAGGCGTTGAAGTTGGCGGGGTGGCGCACGGCGTAACCACGCTGGCCGTCCTGGAAAATCTCCGAACCCTGGCCACGAAACTGCGGTGCGATACCCGCGTTTTGCCCGCCGCCCCGAGTGATGCCGGGCGCATATTTGACCAGGTCGTCGGCGCTATGGATCGCGCCGCTCGCCAATTGCTCGGCGTTGATTTGCACCACGGAGCGCGGCGTGTCCAGCACTTTGGTTTCCGTGCCACCGTACACTGAGGTCGGCGGGCGGGTGGGCAGTGCGTCGTCATCCGACTCGCTGGCACTTGCCTGCACGGTCACGGTTTGCAGTTGGGTATCGGTGGCAAAAGCCTGCAGCGGCAGGGTGACTGCCAGCAGCAGGGGAAAACGCAAGGCGATAGCGTGCATGGCAGAAATGACTCCTGTCGAAAATGGGTATCAATGTGATGCCTCGTAGGCGCCCGGTTGATCGGCAAGGCTTGGGGGCCTTATCGCCGGCAAGTCGGGCTCCTGCGGGGAATGAGGTGTCAGGCCGTGTCTTTGAGCCAGAGCTTCTCGAAGCGCCAGGTGCTGAACAGCGACTGTTCTGCCTGGGCCCCACCGACGCGCGTGGAAAAGCTGTCCAGCAGGTCGGCATACCCCCAGATCAACATGCCGCCGCGTTCGTACTGGATCTGCTGCACCTGATGCACCAGAACCTTGCGTTTTTCCAGGTCGGGCTGGGCCATGGCGGCGAGGAACAGTTCGCTGAATTGCGCGTCGTTGAAGTGGGTCTTGTTGGATACTGCAAAGGGAGCGTCGGTGTGGATTGCACTGGCGAGGAACGGTGCACCGATGCTGCCCCCGGTGCTCAGGGTCCAATCGTTTTTCAGTGGGCCCTGGAAAGTGGCGAGGTCTACTTGCTTGACCTTAAGGGTGACGCCGATGCGCTTGGCCTGCTCAGCCAGCACTAATGCTGAACTCAGGCCTGGACCCGGGGTGGTGATCAGTTCCACCTCGAGGTTTTCCTGGCCGGCGTCCTTGAGCAGTTGTGCGGCGCGCTGAGGGGCATACGGTCGCGGGCCAAGGCTGTGGTTGAAGGTGGGGTCGCTGGGCGCATACAAATCATTGGCCACTCGGCCCTGGCCATTTAGCGCGCGACGGACCAGTTCTTCGCGGTCGGCCAGCAAGCGAAATGCCTCGCGCACCCGCGGGTCGTTGAAGGGCGGCTTGTCCAGATTCATATCGAAGGACAGCCAGTTGCCGGTCACCGATTTGATGACCTTCAACCGTGGGTCCTTCTCCAGGATCGGCAGCTGTTCGGTGGGCATCGAGTTGGCCATGTCGATCTGCCCGGCGCGCAGTGCGGCGAGGCGTGAGACCTGATCCTTGAAATCGATGATTTCCAGCTCGTCGGCGTACGGCTTACCTTCCTTGTAGTAATTCTCGAAACGCGTGAACAGGGAGCGCTGGCCGGGGGTGAAGCTTTTCAGTGTGTAGGGGCCGGCGCCCACCGGATTGGTGACCGGGTGGTAATCCACCGGCACGATACCGCCGAAGTTGACCCAGGTTTCGGCCAGCGGCATATAGCTGCGGCCGTCGCGAAAGTTCAGGCGCACGGTGCGGTTGTCGAGTTTGACCAGGTTGTCGCGGTCTACCCAGTGCAACAGTGCCGCATACGGCGAGGCCAGTTGCGGATCGGTGAGACGGCGGATCGAGAACATCAGGTCGTCGGCGTCAATGGTCTTACCGTTGTGGAACTCCAGGCCCGGATGCAAGCGCAGGGTCCAGGTGCTGGCATCCGCGTTGGGCTCGGCGAACTCGGCGAGTGCCAAGCGCGGCTGCATTTGCTCATCCCACTCCCACAACTTGCTATACAGCGCAAAGCCACGAACGATGCCGCTGCCCACCGGTTTATGCGCGTCCAGATTGCCGCTCTGGTTGCCATCGAGAATCCCCAGGCGCAGGCGGCCGCCGTAGCGTGGCTGGTCGCTGCCGGTGGCGGCAGCCGGTGCGTTATTCGGGCCGCAACCCGCCAGCAGCAGTGCGCCGCCGGCGGTCGCGCTGTAGCCGAGAAAGTCTCGACGGCTCAGCAGTAAGGTCATGGTTTCAGGCTCCGCCGTTGGCCGAGTGCAGTTCGCGCACCGGCTCCAGCGGGCGGCTCAACACTGAACGTTCGCTGCGAAAGTGCGGCAGGATATGCTCGCCGAGTCGGTAGGCTTCTTCCAGGTGCGGATAGCCGGCGAGGAAGAACAGGTCGATGCCGAGGTTGTTGTATTCGCGAATTCGCGCCACCACGTTTTCATAACTGCCAACCAGCGCGCAGCCCGGTGGGATGCCGATATAGCCGAAGCCAGCCCACACGTTCGGGTGGATAAAAAAGTCTTCGAAACCCTGCGCCTCGTTTTTCTCGGCAAAACCATGCTCGTAGCTCAGTTTGCGTGCGGTGCGCAGCCCGGCGTGGGCGGCCACGGCCTTGACCGCGCCACGGGCGATGCCTTCGTCGAAGAAACGCTTGGCTTCAGTGCGTGCCAGTTCTTCGGTTTCGCGGGTGATCACATCAATCGACAGGCCAAAGCGAATATCGGTGCGCCCCCATTTCAACGCACGTTGGCGCAGGTCGGCGATCAGTGCGGTGATTTCATCCGGGTGCTCGGCACGCATCAAGTAGAAATCCGCGTGCTTGGCGGCGAACTCCCGTGCAGCGATGGATGAGCCAGCCGTGCAGATAAGTGGCAACTGCGCCTTTTTCAGCGGCGCGCGCAAGCCCCCACCGTCGGCCTTGTAGAACTTGCCATCGTAGTGAAATGACTCGTTGTGCCAATAGCCCTTGACCACGTCCATGAATTCGGTGGCGCGCTCGTAGCGTGCATCGTGGTCGCTGTAGTCGCCGACCTGGCGCTGGATCGCGTCCGAGCCACCGTTGATGATGTTCCATACCAGGCGGTTGCCGGTGGCGCGTTGGTAGGTCGCCGCCTGCTGCACGGCCACCCATGGGGTGTAGTGGTAGGGCTGGAACGCGGTGACGAATTGCAGGGTGCGAGTTTCGCGGGCCAGCAGCGAGCACACCGTCCATGGCTCTTCGCCGCTGGGCGCGTTGACCATCAACACACCGCCGAACTTATTGATCTCGGCGGCCTTGGCGATCTGGCCCAGGTAGTCGATGTAAGTGAAGTGGTCGCCCACGCTGAACCCGGACACAGCCCCGGTGCTGTCGGGACCGCCCCGATGCCAGTCGCCACGGTTACGCGGGTCGCCCGGCAGGAACTGGGTTTCGCCGTGCAGCGGCAGGCGAGTAAAAAATTCGATGCTCATGCAAGCCTCCTGCTTACTGCGCGGTTGGGGCGCAGACTGGGGTGATCGGCTGGTCATTGATGACTTTGTGGGCGAATGGGATCGAGTCCTTGAGCGAGGCATTGACCGTCGCGCTGTGGCCCAGGCCTTTGTACAGGTGGCCTTCGACTACGGAACCGGCGTTGCAGGCGTCCTGCATCAGCTTGACCTGGGTCGCGGCGGCTGGGGTGACGTCTTCGGCACCGGTACCGATGAACACCGGTTTGGACGTTTTCAGGGTGGGGTAGGCGACTTGCGCGAGCCACGGCGCGAGCTGTTTGCCTTTGTAATCTTTCTTGGTGTTGGCAATGCTCAGGCCCAGGCCCTCCACGTCGCCTTCTAGAGCGAACAGACAGCTAGTGCGAGCCTGTTCGAAGATGGGCAGCGCCTTGTCGGTGTAGAAGTCCGCCGGGTTGATGCTCGGGTCGTATTGCTGGGCGGCGAGCAAGGTGTAGAAGCCGTAGGCCAGGGTCGGGTCGACTTTATTGCGCACTTCCTCGCTGGGATTTTTCGCGTAGTCGAGGGTGTAGATCACGCCGGTGCCGATGCTGCCCTTGACGCCAAGGTCCGGGGCGTAAGTGGCGGCATAGGCCGCTGCGGCAAACGCGCCGGCCCCGCCTTGGGACTGGCCGACGATCAATACCTTGTCAGCCAACCCAGGTACGCCTGCAACTACGGCCTTGGCGGCGTCGAGGATGCCGTAGGCGGCCATGCGGCTGTTCAGCAACGGGTGGCCGCCGGGTACGCCGAGCCCTTGGTAGTCGGTGGCGACCACCGCAAACCCTTCTGCCAGCCAGCGGTTGAGGTACGCCACATCGCGGTAGGAGCGACCTTGCCAGGACGGTGCACACACATCTGCGACGCCGACTGTGCCATGGCCCCAGCTTGCGACCGGCCAACCGCCGGCCGGCGGTGTGCCCTTGGGCAGGAACAACGCGCCGGAAACCACGACTGGGGTTTTATTATCGATACCATCGGTGGAGGTGTAGAGGATGCGTTGGGCGCTGGCGGCGTTTGCCAGGCTGATGGTCTTGTCCAGCGGTTCGCTGCGCAACAGCTTGCCCGGAATGGCCGGAATGGCTTTTTCCCAGGTGTAGAACGCCGAGACGCGGCCATCACCTTGCAGTGGGTCCGGTTTTGGGGCGTATACGTCAGCGGCGAATGCGCTCATGGACAAGGCCAGTACGCTGAGACCGAAGGCGAAAGAATGCGGCAGTTTCATTATCAATTTCCCTATCAAGGATTGGTGCTGACCTGGCCACGCAGGGCCGGCCAGTAGTCAGTGAGTTTCAGGTCGATCAAAGCCTGGTTGGTAAAGCCGGTAGCCAGTGACGGGCCGATGTCATAGGTGTCGCGAATCAGGTGGTTGGCCAGGGCGTAGGTGGTGAGGGCCTGATAGTGGGCCTTGAGTTGCGCATCGCTTTTCGGCGCCCAGCGCTCCTTCCAGGCCACCGGGTCGTTTTGGTCGTCGCGACGCAGCACGCTTTCAGCGGTACCGGCGCGAGAGGACAGCTGGTAATAGGCGTCCTGGTTTTGCGGTTGAGAAATCCACCACGCTGCCTTGACCCAGGCGGTCGCCAGCAATTGGGTGATGTCTGGATGCTGCTGCACGAAAGACTCGGTGCCCCATAGGTCGGAGATCAGGCGCCAGTCATTGTTGCCCTGTTTGGTCGACCAGATGATCTTGCCCACGCCCTTGTCTTCCAGGGCATAGGCCTCGCTGAGCAACACGGCTGCATCGACCTTGCCGGCAGACACCGCTGCCGCGCCGACCTGCGGGTTGAGGTTGGCGATCTTGAAGTCATCGAGCTTCAGGCCCTTGCTGGCGAGGAAATTGCTGAATGCGAACTCCCAAGGCCGGCCACGGTGCAGGGCCAGGCGCTTGCCCTTGAGGTCTTCGATGGTCTTGGCGCTGGAGCCTTCGGGCACCACCAGGTAAATGTTGTTACCACTGCCGCCGGGCACGATCAGCTTGCCCGGCACACCGCCGGCACCGGCGATCACTGAGGGCAGGTCTCCGCGTACGGCGAAGTCCAGGCTGTTGTTGCTGAACCCTTCGTTGATCTGCGGGCCGGCGCCGGCGTGGGGTAGGGCGATCCATTCGAGTTTCACCCCGCGCTCGCGCAGTTGGGCCTCCAGCCAACCGTCTTCGATCACGCGGCCGGCAATCCCGCCAAACACTGGCTTGCCACCTTGCGTGTAGGCCACGATAGCGATTTTTACCGAGGCCGGGGAAGCCGACTCGGCGAGCGCCGCGCTGCTTGCCAGTAGGCCGAACAGAGCGATGAGGCTTCTGTGCCACAAATTTCTCATGAGGTTTCTCCCTACCTGAATTCAAAACCCTTTGTAGGCGCGTGCTTGCCGGCTCCTACAGGGGATCGTGTTGGGAGCGAGAGAGCAGATTGCATGCCAGCAGCTTGAAAAATCGCTCTAGACCGCGTGCTGCATGGGCTGCAGCGTTTGAGGTAGCAATGGCCTGTCTGATCTGCTGCTGGTGGGCGAACACGTGGGTGCTGGCCGGTTGCTGCTCTAGCAGCAGTGAAGGGTCATGTTGTTGGTATATGCGATAATTGAATATATAAATATTAATTTATAATTAAATGATCTAGAAAACTTCATGCACTATTGAGCACGCGCTTTTACTGCCAGGAACGCACCATGTCGCTGATCACCCATCCCAATCCTCGCGAATTGACCAAGTCGGTGCGTGCCACCGTGCTGGTCTTCAAGGACCCGCGCTCGCAGGAATTACTGTCACGTATTGAACGTCTGGCACCCAGCGAAGCCAATACCTTGATCATTGGCGAGACCGGGACCGGCAAGGAATTGGTCGCACGGCATATCCATCATCTGAGCCGTCGCGGACGTGAATCTTTCGTGGCGGTGAACTGCGGCGCGTTTGCCGAGACCCTCGTGGAAAGCGAATTGTTCGGCCACGAGAAAGGCGCGTTCACCGGCGCTACCACCCAGAAGGCCGGTTGGTTTGAAGCCGCCAACGGCGGCACGCTGTTTCTCGATGAGATCGGTGATCTGCCGTTGAACATGCAGGTGAAGTTGCTGCGCGTTTTGCAGGAGCGCGAAGTGGTGCGCCTGGGCTCGCGGACACCGATCCCGATCAATGTGCGGCTGGTGGCCGCCACTAACGTTAACCTTGCCGATGCCGTCGTTGCAGGTAACTTCCGCGAAGACTTGTTCTACCGTCTGCACGTCGCCACCATTCGACTGCCGCCTCTGCGCGAGCGGCCGGGCGATATCCTGCCCCTGGCGGAATTTTTTCTCGAAGAGCACTGCCAGCGACTGGGGTACAACCGCGCCACGTTGAGCATCGATGCTGAGCGAAAGCTGTTGGAACATAGCTGGCCGGGCAATATCCGCGAGCTCGAAAATGCCATTCACCACGCCTTGCTGGTGTGCCGCAACCAGTTGGTGCAGCCGCCGGATCTTCATCTGGTGGACATGCGATCCTCGGGTATTCGCCAGGAAGAGGCTACCCATACTCCAGCCGCCCTCAGCGGTCCCGTGGACTTGGAAACGGCCCTCAATGCGTTATTCGAACAGAATATTCCCGACCTTTACGAGCATATTGAAGAGACGATCTTTCGTGCTGCTTACCGGTACTGCCATGGCAACCAATTGCAAACTGGGCGCCTGCTCAATATCAGCCGCAACATTGTCCGGGCGCGACTGGAAAAGATTGGTGAGTTGGGAGCGTCAGCGAGAATTTAACTGATCTATCCGCAACTAAAGCAATGGTTGTTTTTGATCGTTCATGCGAGTAGGCGATTGGTTGTACCTGACGCCTCAGTCGCTATGGTGCAAGGTTATATCCTCATGTTTTTTTAATATTTATTGTTATATGGCGCGAGCAGTAAAGTACTGTTAATTCCTTCATGGCCGCCATTGGAAATTGTCTATGAACATCCCGCGCGGACACCCCAGCCCGATTTTGACATTGCCTCAGGGCGATAAAGATCCTCTTTCAATCCGAGCGAAAGCGCTGGTATTTGCCGACCCCCGGTCTCGGCAGTTGCTGGAGTATCTGCAGCGGGTGGCGCCCAGTGACGCGCCAGTGTTGATCAATGGAGAGACGGGCACCGGTAAGGAGTTGGTGGCGCGCTACATCCATTCGAGCAGTGGCCGCACTGGCGCTTTTATTGCGGTCAATTGCGGTGCGATCAGTGAGACCCTGGCTGAAAGCGAGTTTTTTGGCCATGAGGCCGGTTCGTTTTCCGGAGCTGTCGGTCGGCGAGCCGGCTGGTTCGAGGAGGCAGATGGAGGGACACTGTTTCTCGATGAGATTGGTGATCTGCCGCTGCCTTTGCAAGTTAAATTGCTGCGTGTCCTACAGGAACAGGAAGTGGTTCGGGTCGGCTCGCGCAAACCGATCAAGATCAACATCCGATTGGTGACGGCTACCAACGTCAATTTGGAACAGGCCATTGAAGCTGGCAATTTTCGGCTCGATCTGTTCTATCGAATAAACGTCGCCCAAGTGGAAGTTCTGCCGTTAAGGGCACGTCCCTTGGACATTCTGCCGTTGGTGGAACACTTCAGGAAACTCTACAGCGCCCGCCTTAAAATCAATGAGCCTATGCTTTCGGAGTCGGCTACTCAGGCGCTGCTCGATTATCCCTGGCCGGGGAATATCCGAGAGCTCGAGAACGTTGTTCACTTGGCTTTACTGGTGGCCGGCGACAGACCGGTCCGCCCCGAGCACTTGAAGTTCTCGGCAGGCCTTAGTGCATTGCAAGGCGCAAGTTCCAACGGGGTGCAAAAGCTTCCTCAGGAAGTGCTTCGCGAACAGTTTTTGCGATTGTTCGACGTTCCAGGTGATTCGCTCTTGCACGATATTGAGGAGCTGATGGTTCGCGAGGCTTTTGCCTACTGCGATTTCAACCAGTTACGCACCGCGCAACTGCTGGGTATTACCCGCAACGCCATGCGCACCTTACTGGTCAATCACGGCATGCTCAAAGGCCGAGCAAAACCCTGATCTGCGTTCAACCTTGTTTGACCTGGCTGGGTGGGTTACCTATACGGCGCAGCTGAGGCAGCAACTGCGCGCCCAGGTGAATCGCTTCCTCCAAATGGGGAAAACCCGACAGAATAAAACTGTCCACCCCCAACTGGTGGTACTCCTCGATTCGCTCTGCCACCTGCGCATAACTGCCGACCAACGCTGTTCCTGCGCCGCCGCGTACCAAGCCTACTCCGGCCCAAAGATTGGCTGACACCTCAAGTTCCCGAGCGCCGCGCCCACGGCCCTGCATCAACTGCGTCTGCCTGCTTTGCCCCACCGACTCATACGCCGCCATCTGCCGTTGTGCATGGTCAATGGTATCCGTCGGGATTTCTTCCAACAGCCGTTCCACGTGGGCCCACGCCGCGTCGTCAGTGACAGCGGCGAACACGTGCAGACGCAGACCGAAGCGCAGCGTACGGCCTTGGGCGGCAGCCAGGTCACGCATGCGTTGGATGCGTTCGGCGATCATCACCGGCGGTTCGCACCACATCAGATAAGTTTGCCCATGGGCCGCACCGACACGCTCGGCGGCTTCGGAGGCGCCGCCAAAGTAAATCGGCGGCACTCGTGCGCCCGGCGCAATCGGCGTTTGAATGCCGCTGCGGTAGTAACGTCCCTGATGCGCAGGCGGTTGGGCTGCCCATACGGCCTGGAACACCTGCAAAAACTCTGCAGTGCGTGCGTAACGCTCATCGTGTTCGAGAAAATCCCCGAGGGAGCGCTGTTCAAAACGGCTGGAGCCGGTCACCACATGCAACGCCAGGCGGTTCTCGCTGAGCAGTTGCAACGTCGCCGCGCGGTGGGCGGTATAGGCTGGCAGCTCGGTGCCCGGTCGCAGCGTCAGGAGGAATTTCAGGCGGCGCACCTCCTGGGCCAGCACCGCAGTGATTAACCACGGGTCTTCAAACCCGGCAGCGGTGGGCACCATGATGCCGTCGAAACCGGCCTGCTCGGTGGCGCGTACAATCTGGCGCAGGTAGTCCAGCGTCGGTGCACGCTCGCCTTGCTGGAACAACCCGACCTTTGGCAAGCCGCTGCTGGTGAGGTGACGGCCATCGCCATTGGTGGGTAAAAACCAGTCCAGTTGGATCGGTGGGCGTACATCATCAGTCATGGTGCAGGCGCTCCTTGCGCAAACCCTGTTGGAAAAGCAACGGTAAAACCTGTTCGCCAAAGCGCAGTACTTCGCTGACTGACGGCCCGCCCTCCAGGATCAGGTGATTCAAGCCAATTCCGTGCAGTTCTTGCAGGCGTGTGGCGACTTGTTGCGGGGTGCCCACCAGGATCAGCGGTTGGCCGGCTTCCCGTTGCAGCAGGTTGGGATGCACTTCCCACTGGCGTAGCGGGTGGCGTGCTCGGGGCAGGGTGGCCAGGGGTTCCTCGGGCAATTGAGGAACCGATAATAAAGTGGCGGCGGTCTCCCAGGCGAGGTCTTCGCTGTCGCCGAGGATCAAGCCAAACGTGCAGGCAAAGTCGAGCGTAGGTTGGACCTGCCGCCAGCGCTGTATCTCCTGGGCCAGTCGTAATGGGTGGCCAGGCGCTAACAGGCAGGTCCGCGCATGTGCCGCCACCAACGCATGGCTCTGGGTGTCGTCCAGTAGCAACGATGGGGCGGGTATTTCGCGGCGGGTGAAGCCGGCGTTCTCCAGTTGGAAATAACGGCCCTGATAGTCGAACCCTTCGGTGTTGGACGCCAGCAGGTGTTGCAGCAGTTCCAGATATTCGCCAATGCGTTCGCTGCGTTGGTCGCGGTTGAGCCACTCCCCAAAGGCACTGTGTTCGCTATTGGGTAAATGTAGCCGTACACGGTGGCCGCTGATCGACTGCAGGCTTTGCAGGGTAGTGGCCAGCGCGGCTGGCAGCATCACTTCCGGCGGCACACTCACCGACAACTGCACGTTGCGTGTATGCGCGCACAAGGCTGCCGCCACGCCCAGGCTGTCGGCACATAACGCGCCGCCGGGAATCCAAAGGCCATCGAGCCCGGCGTATTCCACAGCCTGGGCCAATTGAACCCATTGTCCCGGCCGCGCCGCCCAGTCAGGGGTACACAGGGGCATCAACCAACTGAATTCTAGGGGCATGCATAAGCTCCATTATTCATGGTTTTTTCCAACCCAAGGCCGGGGCGATATCCTGGGCCAGGATTTCCAAACGTTTGAGTATTTGTGCCTGGGTCGAGCTTTCGGCCTGAACCACAGCAATCATGTAGTCAGCATAAGGCAGCAGCGACGGGTCCTGTTGCAAGCTTTCGATCACTTCATCGGGATGGCCGTGGTGCACGTTCATCAAGCGCAGGTGTTCCTGCAAATCCAAGGCTTCGTCGATCAGGCCCTCACGTCGCAGGCGCGGGATATGCCGCTCGATATCCACCGACAGTTCGGCCTGGGCGCTGGCGCGGTCGATGGCGGGGAAAATCGCACGCACCACGCCGATACGCGGTGCGCGGTCAGTGCGGGACCAGGCTTGCAGGTAGGCGTCCGCCAAAGGCTTTTGCACGGTGAGCGGATCATGGGTGGCGGTGCCCAGCAGCAGTCCATTGCCTTGTCGGGCGGTATAGACCGCGCCGTCAGTGCTGCCGTGGGAATGCCAAAGGCGTTCGCCCAGACCGATGGCAGGCGGTTGCAACGTCAATTCGCCGGTCAGCGGTTTACCTTCCAGAAGGCGCTGTAAACGTTGCTGACGCTCGGCAAAATCCGCCTGGCGCCGGCTTGGGGCGCGATCAAAAGCGCTGAGGTTATCGAGGTTGGCGCCACCACTGCCCAGGCCCAATTGCACCCGCCCGCTGCTCAGGGCGTCCAGCACACTGGCGTCTTCGGCCAGGCGGATCGGGTCTTCGAATGGCAACACAATCACCCCGGTGCCCAGTTCGATATGCCGCGTGCGTTCGGCAACGGCCGCCAGCAGCACCAAGGGTGAAGGAAGACGACCAAAGCCATTGCTCAAGTGGTGCTGGGCAATCCAGCCACCGTCGAAGCCGAGGGCTTCAGCCACTTCGAATTGTTCGATCAGGTCGCGGTAGACCTGCTGCGGGTCATCACCAAAAGCGTGGCTGAGGAAACCCAATTTGAACGTCATGACGGGACTCCTGTGGGTTGCCAGCCCAGTGCGGGTGCGATGTGTTCGCGGATGATCTCCAGGGCACGGATCGCCTCGCGCAGCGGCGTGCTGGTGGTCTGTACCTGCAGGATCAGTTGGTCGTGGGCTGTCAATGGCGGGCCTTGCTGCAATTGCTCGATGATCTGCTCCACCGGGCCGTGCAACACGCCGAGGCGCTTGAGGGTGGTGTCGAAGTCAACGTCCAGCGTGCCCTTGAGTACGCCGATGCTTTGCTGGCGTTGCACATAGGCCTGGATATCGCGGCGTGTGGCGTCGTCCGGTGCGGGGAGCAACGCCTGCACCCGTGCGACCCGGGCGGGCGTGCCGTTGTCGCCGGTCCAGGCGTTGCGGTAGCGGTTCACCCGTTCAACACCGGCTTCGGCAGGCAAATGCGGATCGGGTGCCATGATCAGGCCGTGGCCACGTTCGGCTACCAGTTCCACCCGCGAGGTGGCTTCCCACACACGCTGGCTCAAGCCGCTGGTGCGTGGCAGGAGGCGGGAACCGCTGTCGGTCAGCGGCGCGTTGCCAAACGCATTGAGCAACTGTTGAAGGTGCTGCTCGTAGTCACGATGCCGTGTTTCATGCTCGCGGCCGAAGGCGACGAAGGTCTCAGGATCAAAACCCGCACCCAGCCCCAGTTCCAGTCGGCCGTTGCACAGCAAGTCCAGCACGGCGGCGTCTTCCGCCAGGCGCAGCGGCGCCTCCTGGGGTAATACGATAATCCCGGTGCCGAGGCTGATATGCCGTGTGTGCTGGGCGACGGCCGCCAACACTACCAACGGCGACGGCAAGCGCCCCTTTTCACTGGCGAAGTGGTGCTGCGCCAACCAGCCACTGTCAAAGCCCAGCGCTTCGGCAACCTTGAACAGTTCCAGGGTGTCGCGGTAGACCTTGGGATCAGCGCTCGGGCTATAGACCCGGCTCAGAAACCCGAGGGAAAAACCTGCACTCATGGTTTCACCTCATGGGCCAACTGCTTTTGCAGTGCTGGCCCTGCGCTGACGGATTCCGGCAGGCCACTGAACGGGCTGATGGTCAGGTAGCCCTTGTTCAGCCACACCGCTTCATCGTTCTGTTGCGCAGCGGTAGCGGCGGGGCTGTATTGGAAGCCGATGCCGGGTTTGCCGGGCAGGTTGAACTGCTTGAGATCATCGGTGTACAGCGCCTCAAACCCCACATAGCTGCCAACGCGGGTCAGTTTGACGCCTTTTATCTGCGCATCCTTGGGCAGGTTGATATTCAAGCCCAGGCCCGGCGGCAGCAGCGCGCCATCGGGTTGGCGATGCTGGTCGAGGGCATGCACCAGTGTGGCTACCAGTCGGGCGGCGCGCTGCGGGTCTTTCTCCTTCAGATCAGTACTCACCGCCAATGCCGGAATGCCCCGCTGCAACGCCACGCTCGCGGTATTGAAGGTGCCGGAGGCCATATTGATCGCGCCGAGGTTATTGCCGGGGTTGGGGCCGACGATCACCAAGTCGGGATGTGGCAGGACTTTGTTCAGGCCCATCAGCAGTGCCATCACCGGCGTGCCGCTGATTTCGATCTGGACTGCTTTGCCGGCGCACTCGGTGCTCTGGCATATGCCGTTGTCGGTGGTGCTGATGTAGTAGCTGTCGGGGTAAGCGGGGTCGGTATCTTGCCCAACACTCAC
Source organism: Pseudomonas sp. GW821-FHT09D08 (assembly GCF_059416305.1). Taxonomy (NCBI): domain Bacteria; kingdom Pseudomonadati; phylum Pseudomonadota; class Gammaproteobacteria; order Pseudomonadales; family Pseudomonadaceae; genus Pseudomonas; species Pseudomonas sp. GW821-FHT09D08. Next base: position 164,745 of record NZ_JBWKOX010000010.1, on the reverse strand, counting down.
TTCGCGACCGAAGAAGAACGAACCGCCTCGCGCGCTCTGATCACTCTGAGGCGCGGCGATTTTCACGTTATGGCCCTGGGCTTTCAGCTCGGTGTAGAGTGCGCGAATGTTCGGATGCTGATAGCCGTCTTCATTGCTCAGCAAGATGTTCAAGGCGAAGGCTTTGGGGGCGATTAAGCTGGCGAAGGCGAGCATCCAGGCGCTGCGTTTCATGCCCTCTCTCCCGTAAAGCGGTTGTCCGGGCGCGGCAGGCCGAGGTTTTCGCGCAGGGTGGTGCCCTCGTATTCCTGGCGAAACAGCCCACGCGCCTGCAGCAACGGAATCACCTGATCGACGAACACGTCGATGGCGCCAGGGAAGTACGGGAAGAACACATTGAAGCCATCGCATGCCCGCGCCTGGAACCATGCCTCAAAGTGATCGGCAACGTCCTCGGCGGTACCCACGACAGGGTTGCCGCCGGCCAGGCGCAGGTACAGCTGGCGGATGCTCAGGTTCTCCGTGCGCGCCAATTCCAGCACCTTGTCCCGACGACTGCCGCGCTGGCCCACGGGGGTTTCCGGCAATGGGCCGTCAAGGTCATGGCCGGAGAGGTCGATGTCATCGCCCAAGGTGTCGGCCAGCAGGCGCAGGCCCAGCACCGGGTCGATCAGCGCCTGGAACTCTTCGAACAGCACCTTGGCGTGTTCACGGGTATCGGCAATAAACGGTGTGACGCCGGGTAGGATTTTGACGTGATCCGGGTCGCGGCCGAGGGCAGCGGCACGTGCCTTGATGTCCTGGTAGAACGCCTGGGCGCCTTCCAGGTTATGCGAGTGGGCGAAGATCAGTTCGGCAACCCGGGCGGCGAGTTGTTTGCCCGGCTCCGATGCCCCGGCCTGCACCAGTACCGGGTGGCCCTGGGGCGGGCGAGCCACGTTGAGCGGGCCGCGTACGGCAAAGTGCTTGCCGCGATGGTTGAGGGTGTGCAATTTGGCCGGGTCGAAATACTCGCCACTGGCTTTGTCGCGAGTAAAGGCGTCGTCGTCCCAGCTGTCCCACAGATCCTTGACCACGTCATGGAACTCTTCGGCACGCTGGTAGCGGTCACCATGGTCGACGTGGTTTTCGCGGCCGAAATTCCACGCTTCATCCGAGACCACCGAGGTCACCAGGTTCCAGGCGGCACGTCCCTTGGACAGGTGATCCAGGGACGCGAATTTGCGCGCGATATGGTACGGCTCGTTGTAGGTGGTGGTCGCGGTTGCGATCAGCCCGATGTTGTTTGTGACGGCAGCCAGGGCCGACATCAACGTCAGCGGTTCGAAGTGTTCGGCGCGGGCCGTACGGCTCAGTGCATCGTGATGGTGGCCCCACAAGGCGACCACATCGGCAATAAACACTGCATCGAACTTGCCGCGCTCGGCGGTTTGCGCAATGTGTTTGAAATGGTCGAAATCCAGGCTGGCATCGGCTTGGGCCAACGGGTGGCGCCAGGCGGCGACGTGGTGGCCGCTGTTGGCGAGGAAGGCCCCCAGTTTGAGTTTGTCGGTGCGGCGGGTCATGAACAGGCTCCCATCAGGGGCAGGTGCGGAGCGGGTGAACCGGCTCCGCAGGCTGGCTTAAAAGTTGTACGTCACGCCGGTGTACCAGTAGCCGCCGGTGGTGCCGTAGGGCGAGAAGTTGCCATAGGGAAAGCCGCCCGAGCTGCTGGCCAGGTCAGTGCGTTCCGGGTACTTGTTGAACAGGTTGTTGGCGCCTGCATTCAGAGTGATCGCCGGAGTCAGGTGGTAGTCGATGTTCAGGTCGGTGATCCACGCTGGCGAGAACGTGCGGTCGAAGGATTCGGCGGTGCCGTACTGGGTGTACTCGCCGTAGCGGGTCAGGTTGAGACCGATCTCGAACTTGTCGACGGTCCAGGTGGTGCCCAGCAGCAGTTTGGATTGCGGCAAACCGTACTTGAGGTTGCCCTGGCGCTGACGGTCATAACCACCGGTTGGGCCGAGGGCTTGTTGGGCCACGCTGGAGGCGTGGATGTCGTCGATCTGCGTGGTGTTCCAGTTGAACCCCAAGGTGTAACGCAGGTTGCCGTAGGCACCGATGCTCTGGCGGTAGTCTCCGACGAGGTCGACGCCACGGGTGGTGGTATCGAGGGCGTTAGTGAAATAGGTCACCGCCTGGTTCGGGTTGAGACCCGCTGCTGCGAGGATTGCGCTGATTTGCGGTGTGCCGCCCAGGTAGCCGGTTTGCGCGATGCGGTCCTTGATTTTAATCTGGTAGGCATCAAGGGTGATGCTGGTGGCGTCCGTCGGTTGCAGAGTCAGGCCCAGGCTGAAGTTGGTGGACTTCTCAGGTTTGAGAGTCTCGGCACCGAGCGCCTTGGCCACGTCGGAGTTGACTGCAACGTTACGGTAGTCGAACAGCTGGCCGTTGACGCTGGTTTGCGAGGTGGAGCTGTAAATCTGCTGGGCCAGCGAAGGCGCACGGAAACCGGTGCTGAAGGTGCCGCGTACTGCCAGGATCGGTGTGAGTTGGTAGCGGGTGGAGAACTTGCCGTTAGTCGTGGTGCCCGAGCCATCGTTGTAGTGCTCGTAGCGACCGGCCAGGTCGACGTGCCATTTATCGGTGAAGTCCTGGCCGATCTCACCATACCCGGCGAGGCTGGTGCGGCCTTTTTGCGCAGCATCCTGCGGGGTGGTACCGGCACCGGAGATGGTGCCCGGTGCGATCAGGCCACCGCTGGCTCCGGTGGTGAAAGGGCCGCTGGCGTAGGAGGCGAGGTCACCCTTGCCGATCTTGTAGTTCTCGTAGCGTTGCTCCAGGCCCCAGGAAATTTGCGTGGGTTTGTGCAGGCCGAGGTCAAATGCGCGGGTCAGATCGAGGTTGTTGGTCCATTGGCTGAAGGTCTTGACGCCGGTGTCCACCGAGGTCGGCGAGTCCGGGCCGTAGCTCAGGTTGTAGGTGTGACGCAGGGTCGCTTCGGCATGGTCCTGGCCATAGGTGCTGGACAGGTCATAGTCCCAGCCGGCGAGTTCGCCCTTGCCGCCAAACGCTACCTGGAAGTCATTTTCGATAAAACGCAGGGTGTCTTCGATGCCTTCGGGGAAGGGGGTGCGGATGCCATCGAAACTGGCGGGCTGGTGGAAAGCCAGCGGTTTTTCCGAGTTGCGGCGGGTGTAGGTGGAGAATGAGTAGAGCGTGAGGGCATCGTCCACCGGCAGCTCGGCGTTGTACCCGAAACTGAAGTTGCGTGCCTCGGGCAGGCCGGTGCCGTAGTAGGTGTGTTGCAGGCTGGTGTTGCCGGCCGAGTCGGTATAGGGCGCGTTGTCGGAGCGGTCGGAGATCTTCTGTTTCTTCACGTCCAGGGCGAGGTTGATAAAGCCGTCGTTGGGCAGCGCCAGGCCGACATTGCCGGTTTGGCGCGCGGTTTCGCCGTCGCCGTTTTCATAGTTCTGGCCGTAGCTGGTGGACAGGCTGCCGCCGTGGTCGGTCTGCTTGAGCACGATGTTGACCACGCCACCAATCGCATCCGAACCATACTGGGCCGAGGCGCCGTCACGGAGCACTTCGACATGATCCACCAGAGCGGTGGGGATCATGTCCAAGTCCACCGGTTGCGAGCCGGAGTTGAGGTAGGTGCCGTTATTGAGCAGCGCGCTGTTGTGGCGACGCTTGCCGTTGACCAGTACCAGCACCTGGTCGCCATTGAGGCCACGCAGGCTGATCGGGCGCACCACCGACGTTGAGCCGAAGCCTGACGATGCTGGCTGATTGAGGGATGGCAGTACCTTGCTCAGGGCGCGGGTGAGATCGCCTTGCCCGGTGGCCAGCAGTTGTTTGGAGGAGATCACGTCCACGGGTGACGGGCTCTCGGCCAGGGTGCGCGCCTGGCCACGGTTGCCGATCACCACAACGGTGTCCAAGGGGTTATCGCTGGCCGGCGCGTCGGCGGCGAGCGTCAGGCTGCTGTAGCTGGCGGCTTCGTACAGGGCAATAAACAACAACGTGTGGGCGAAGGCCTTACTGGGTCGGCGACCTGTGGCGCGTGATGCATTCATGATGGGAAATACTCCAGTGGTTTAAGGTGTTGGGCCTTGATAGAGGACGGCTTGTTGAGTTCAAGCTCTGGTGGGAAGGCTGGAGAGCAAGGGCTATGCCATCTGTTAAAAGTGTTTAAAAACATAGGCTTACTTGTTATTAAGCGGGGTGTTGGTGTTTTTTTAACAGGCCGAAGGGCAGGGTGTTGGTTTTTGTGCAGGGGCTTTTATCGGCAACCGGGTAGTGAGCCGTAAGGCTTGGGTGGTTGTGCTTGGCACACGACTTGCTCTCCCCACGCGACACCCTGAACCCAAGGAAGCTATTTCTGTATGCCTAGACCCGGCCCGCGCAATGCCCTCACCGATATCCCAGGCCTCACGGTCGGCCACGCCACGGACCTGCGCGTCGACACCGGCGTCACAGTGATTCGCCCCAATGGTTTCTGGACCGCCAGCATCGACATTCGCGGCGGTGGCCCTGGCGGGCGCGAAACGGCTGCGCTTGAGCCGGAAAACATGGTCGGCCAGCTCCATGCTCTGGTATTTGCCGGCGGCTCGGTCTTCGGCCTGGGGGCGGCGGATGCGGTGGCGGCGAAACTGTCCCACGACCAAGTGGGCCTGCACCTCAAACCCGGCGCCCCAGCGATTCCTATCGTGCCCGCAGCGGTGTTGCATGACCTGGCCAACGGCGGCGACAAAGACTGGGGGTTGGAACCGCCATACCGACGCTTGGGCTTCGAGGCGCTGGCCAATGCGGGTGAAGACTTTGAGTTGGGCTCGGTGGGTGCCGGTCGTGGTGCCATGGCCGGGGTGCTGAAAGGTGGGCTGGGTACCGCGTCCCTGAATCTGGGGAACGGCTTGATCGTCGCTGCATTGGTGGTCGCCAACCCAATAGGCTCGGTGTACATGCCCGATGGTCAGACGTTCTGGGCGTGGCCTTGGGAAGTGGCGGGAGAGTTCGGTGGCCAGCGTCCTGAAGCCGAGATGGACTGCAGCGACCCGATGCCGGAGCTGTCACGCCTGGATTCGATGGGCCGTCTGCAAGCCGGGGCCAATACGACTCTGGTGGTGGTCGCCAGTACCGCTCGGCTCACTGTGGCTGAGTGCAAGCGCGTGGCGATCATGGCTCAGGACGGGATTGCCCGTGCGGTGCGTCCGGCGCATTTGCCGTTTGATGGGGACACTGTATTTGCCTTGGCGTCGGCGGCGGTTGAGTTGAGCGATGGCCCACGGCGGCAGGTAGAGATTGGTTGTATTGGCTCGGCGGCTGCGGATTGCGTGGCGCGGGCGATCGCCAGAGGGGTGTTCAGTGCCAGGGGCTAGCCGCGATCAACTGTAGGAACCGGCTCCTGCTGTTCAGGTGAAACGTGATAGGCGCGTCTGTGCCTTTGCCGCCAACGCCGGCAACCTCAACGCCTTATACACCTGCACCAGACTCCGATTCGTCGGCACATCCCACCCGTCATACCGGCGCCGCAATTCCAGTGTCTGCTGCGCACCCAACCAATCCCCGGCCTTCACGCGTGCATCCAGCTCCACCAGGGCAAACAGATCGCGCTGTGCGTGGCTGCCACCAATCTCATTCAGCCGGGGAAGGGCGATCGTCAGTTGCGCCAGCGACTGTTGCCAGTCCCCGCGTGCATGGGCCAATAAGCCCTTCGCCAACGGCAGGGTCACTTCGCCCCACACTGGCCGTGCGTCGAAGCTGTACTGCCGCAGCGCCGCCAGCAACCTATCCGCCTCCGGCTTGCCCGCCCGGGCCAGGCCATACAGGTACTGCACGCTCAGGAACGGCTGTACCGTATCGCAGACCCGACGTTGCAGATAGGGTGCCAGCGCCTGCCAGCGCTCTCCCACGTTGATGCCGGCCAGTTCCAATCGGGCGAGCAAGGACACGGCGCCGACCTGGTCCTGAGAGTATTCCGGGAGGATGCCCCACACGTGTTGGTCGTAAATCTCCAGCACGCGCTGATCCTCGCCCCGCGCCAGGTAGAACAACGCCAGGTGCCACCAGTTGTGGGTGTACATGAACGAGTTCAAACCGTCCCAGTGATGGGTCACGCTTTCCAGGAACGCCGTGCCTTCCTCGATACGTCCCTGGGTCAGCATCACATGGGCCAGGGCGTGCTGGGCCCAAGGCTCCGAGGGTTGCAGGCGCAAGGCTTGCAGCGCGCTGGCTTCGGCTTCTTCGAGCAGGTGGCATTGCTCGTAGGCGAAGGCCAGCAGGCCGTGGCTGTGGGCAATATCGGGTGCGCCAGCGGTGGCCTTTAGGCCGATGCGCAACAGGGCGGGCCAGTTGCCGCGGTTGAATTCCAGGTACTGGTTGAGCTTGGCGGCAAACAGGTCGCGGGGGTATCGGTCGAGCAGGTTTTCGCTCAAATGCAGGACTTGATCGAGGTCGTCCTTGATCCAGGCTTGCAGCACGCCAAGGTACAGCAGGGCGCGCGGGTGAGCGGCGTGCGCCGCACGTTGGCGGTATTTTTCCGCGAGTGCCGGGCCCTCGGGCGACTCGATGAACATCAGCAGCAAGCCGGCAAACGCATTGGCCAGCGCGGAGTCGGGATCGGCATCGGCGGTGGCAAGGATGCGTTCGGCACGGGGCTGGTAGCCGAGGAAGCCGCCTATAAAGTCGTCCAGCCCTTGGAGGGTGGTGGGGGCGGTGGTGTCGATGGGGTTGCCCAGGTAATCCAGTGACATAGTGGCGAGGCTCGTTTATTCAGATGATGGTTACAGGGGCAAACCTTGTGCCATCGACCAGCGATGAACCCCTGTGGGAGGGGGCTTGCCCCCGATAGCGACGTGTCAGTTGGCTCATTCATTGATGACCGACCGATATCGGGGGCAAGCCCCCTCCCACATTTGAAATGCTTTGCTGCTGCTTTTTGCACACTCAGGCGCAGCTCTGTGGTTTTTTCATCAGCGCGATCACCACCAACCCCAGCAATACCCGCCCAACCGGCCATGGCACAACGCTTGCAAAACCCTCGTTATATTGTTCAATTCGAGGAGACTCCATGCGCTCATTCTCTTTCCGCCGTGCCCTCACGTCCGTGGCAATGTGCACCACGTTGTTGGCCGGCCAGGCTCAAGCGCAACCCCAGGAGGGCGGGGTGCTCAACCTGGTGGCCCAGCCGGAGCCGCCCTCGCTGATGCACGGCGTAGTCAGCCATGTGTCGACCCAATACGTGAGCGGCAAGGTGCTCCAGGGCCTGCTCACCTTCGACACACACCTTGCGCCCAAACCGGTATTGGCCAAAGCCTGGACTATCTCCCCTGACGGCCTCACCTATACCTTGGACTTGCAGGACGGCGTGCACTGGCACGACGGTCCAGCGTTCACCGCCGATGACGTGGTGTTCAGCTTCCAGACCTTCTACCCCGAGGTGGACAAGCGCCTTGGCGGTATCATCACCGAGTACGTCGAGAGCATCACCGCCAAAGGTACGCTGCAGGTGGTCTTCCACCTGAAGAAACCTTTCGCACCGTTGCTTTCGGCCTTGGGCAGCGGCTTGCGCCCGGTGGTGCCGAAGCACCTTTACGAGAACACCGACTTTCGTAACAACCCCTACAACCTAAAACCGGTGGGTACCGGGCCGTTTGTGTTCGTCGAGTGGAAACGAGGCGCCTATATCAAGCTGGCCAAGAACCCCAACTACTGGAAAAAGGGCCTGCCGCACCTCGACAGCATCATCTTCCACGTTATTCCTGATGCCTCTTCGCGTGCCGCCGCGTTCGAGCGTAACGACGTGCAAGTGCTGCGCAGCGGCGATGCGGATTACTCCGACCTTAAGCGCCTGACCGCCTTGCCCGATGTGCAGTCGTCGGAAAAGGGCTGGGAGTTGTACGCGGGTCTGGCCTTCCTGCAAATCAACACGCGCAAGCCACCGTTGAACAACCCCAAGGTGCGCCAGGCGATCCTGTATGCGCTGAACCGACAGTTCATCGTCGATAACATCTTCTTCGGCTCGGGCAAGGTCGCCCAGGGGCCGTTTGTGTCCAGCTCGCCTTACCACGATCCCCAGTTGCCGCAGTACGCCTATGACGTGAAAAAGGCCAAAGCGCTGATTGCCGAATCCGGCGTGGATGTCGGCGCGGTGCGCATTCGCCTGCTCAATGGCGAGAAGGGTGGTGCCTGGGAGCGCCTGGCCGAATACACCAAGCAGTCCTTGCAACCCCTGGGTTTCAAGGTGCAGGTGGTCACGTCCGACGCGGCGACCTGGTTCCAGCGCGTGAGCGACTGGGACTTCGACCTGACCTACAATTTTATCTTCCAGATCGGCGATCCCTACCTGACCAGCGCCTATCTGTTCCGCTCCGACTACATACTCAAAACTTCGCCGTTCGCCAACGTCAGCGGCTACAACAGCGCAGAGGCCGATGCCTTGTGGGCGAAAGTCGCCGATACCCCGGAAGGCCCGGAGCGCAAACAGCTCTACAGCCAGCTGGAGAACGTGCTGAACACCGACCTGCCCATCGCACCGATCTTCGAAATGCGTTACCCGACGCTGTTTCACAAACAGGTGAAAAACCTGCTGCAGACCGCTACCAGCCTTAACGAGGACTACGAGAGCGTGTACCTCGAGGCCCTGGCGCCATGAACGGCGTGCTGTATCTCAGCGGGCGGCTCGTCAAGGCGCTGCTGATGGTGGTGGCGGTGCTGGTGCTGAGTTTCCTGCTGATTCGACTGGCGCCGGGCGATCCTGCATTGCTGTTGGCCGGAGAGGCAGGAGTGGACGATGTGCAGTTTATCGAGCAACTGCGCCAGACCATGGGCCTGGATAAACCGCTGCTCCAGCAGTTGCTGATATACCTGGGCAATATCGCCCACTTGGACCTGGGTTATTCCTACCGAAATCAGACCTCGGTGTGGTCGCTGATCGCCGAGCGGTTGCCGGCGACGCTGGCATTGATGGGCTCGGCCTTTGTAGTTTCTTCCGTGCTCGGCGTGACCTTAGGTGTGCTGGCGGCGCGGGCACGGCAGAAGCGGCATTGGCTGGACGGTGTGATCGCCCATGGTGCTTTGTTGCTGTACGCGATGCCGCCGTTCTGGCTGGCGATGCTGATGATTTTGCTGTTCTCCGTAAGTCTGGATTGGTTGCCGGCGTTCGGTATGGAGACCGTGGGCCGGGACTTCTCGCTGCTGGATCGCCTGCGGCATCTGTTGTTGCCGTGCCTATCCCTGAGCGTGCTGTTTCTGGCCCTGTATATCCACCTCACCCGAGCCGCCGTGCTCGATGCTCTTGGTCAGGAATACGTGCGCACTGCTCACGCCAAAGGCCTGCGTCCACGACGGATCCTGTATGTACATGTGTTGCGCAATGCACTGCTGCCGGTGGTGACTTTCGCTGGTTTGCAACTCGGCCAACTGGCCAGCGGTGCGTTACTGGTGGAGGTGGTGTACTCCTGGCCTGGCATTGGCCGCTTGATGTATGACTCATTGGCCCAGCGTGACTACGGTGTGTTGATGGGCGGCTTTCTGGTGATCTCGATTTTGGTGGTGGGCTTCAATGTGTTGACCGATGTGATTTGCCGTTTGCTCGACCCACGTATTGGCGCTGGAGGACAGGGCTGATGGCGGTGCTCACACGCTTTATTCACCAGCCGTCGGCGCTGGCCGGCGCGTTGTTTTTGCTGGTGTTAGCAGCACTGGCGACTGCCGCGCCGTGGCTCACCAGTAGCTCGCCCTGGGAAATGAACACCCAGCCGATGCTACCGCCGTTCCACGATTCGGCGCACTGGCTGGGCAGCGATATGCTTGGCCGCGACCTCGGCAGCGGCTTGCTCTACGGCGCCCGTGTGTCCCTGGCCGTGGGGGTGTTGACCAGTCTGGCGACCTTGCTGGTGGGGCTGCTCGTCGGCGCTGTCGCCGGTTATTTCGGTGGATGGCTCGACGGCGCGCTGATGCGGATCGCCGAGTTCTTTCAGATCATTCCGCAGTTAGTGTTGGCGGTGATCCTGGTGGCGGTGCTGGAACCGTCCCTGGGGTCCATCGTGCTGGCGATTTCGCTGGTGGCGTGGCCGGGCGTCGCGCGGCTGGTGCGCAGCGAATTCCTTACCCTGCGACAACGTGAGTTTGTGCAGGCGGCGCGGGTGCTGGGGCAATCGCCGTTGGGCATCATTTGCCAACAAATCCTGCCGAATGCCTTGGCGCCGTTGTTGGTGACCATGACCTTTGTGATGGCCACTGCCGTTCTCACCGAAGCCGCGTTAGCGTTTCTCGGCCTGAGCGACCCTGAGGCCATGAGCTGGGGTTACATGATCAACGCGTCCCGTGGGCTGCTGCGGGATGCCTGGTGGATGAGCTTCCTGCCGGGGTTGGCGATTGTGCTGTGCGTGCTGGCCGTGAACGGGGTGGGCGAAGGCTTGCGCGTGGCCTTTGAACCGGGGAGGTCGCTATGACGTTGCTCAGTGTGGAAAACCTGCGTATCGCCTTGCCGGCCGGTGCCGACCGCAGTCACGCGCTGTATGACCTGTCGCTGCAATTGCGCAGCGGCGAATGCCTATGTGTAGTGGGCGAGTCCGGCTCGGGCAAGTCGATGTTGGCCAAGGCATTGTTGCGGCAGTTACCGACGCCGCTGAGCGTGGAAAGCGGGCGCCTGGTGTTTCGTGGTGAAAACTTGGCGAAGCTCAGTGAAACCGCGATGCGTCAGCTGCGCGGGCGAGATATTAGCATGGTGTTCCAGGAGCCCATGAGCGCGCTGAACCCGCTGTTGCGCGTGGGTGAGCAGATCGATGAAACCCTGCACGCCCACGGGGTGAAATCGGCCCAGGAGCGTCGCCGACGGGTGGTGGAATTGTTGGGTTACGTCGGCCTGCCCGAGCCTGAACGCCTGCGCCTGGTCTATCCCTTTGAACTCTCCGGTGGTCAGCGTCAGCGCGTGGTCATCGCCATGGCATTGGCGTTCGATCCCTCGTTACTGATCGCCGACGAACCCACCTCGGCCCTGGATGTGACCACCCAGGCGCAGATCATCGATCTGTTACGCAAGATTCAACAGGACAAAGGCATGGCGCTGTTGTTCATCACCCATGATTTCGCCGTGGTCGAGGCAATTGCCGACCGCGTGCTGGTGCTGGAAAAAGGTCGACTGGTGGAGCAGGGCAGCGCCCATCAAGTATTGCGCAAGCCTCAGGCGCTTTATACCCGGCAACTGTTGGCAGCGGTCTCGGCGCAACCGCGGGCCCCGCGCACCACGGTGGACGGGAGTGTGGTACTCAAGGCCGAGCAACTCAATAAAGTGTTTCGCAGCAACAGCGGTTGGTGGCGTAAGCGTGCCACCCAGGCCCTGGCGCAGGTTCAGTTGACCCTGCGCGAGGGTGAAACCCTGGGCATTGTTGGGGAGTCAGGCTCGGGGAAATCCACTCTGGGGCGTTGCCTTGTTCGGCTGCTACGTGCTGAAAGTGGTCAAATTCAATGGTTGGGCCAGGATGTAACGGCGCTGTCAGAAGGGCGTTTGCGAGCATTGCGTAGCGATGTGCAGATGATTTTCCAGGACCCGTTTGCCTCGCTCAATCCGCGCCAGACCGTCGGCCGTATCGTCATGACCGGCCCGCTGGTGCAGGGACACTCAAAGGCCGAGGCCGAGCGGCGCGCGCGGTCAATACTGGAGTTGGTTGGGCTGCCCGCAGCCGCGTTCGAACGCTATCCTCATCAGTTTTCCGGTGGTCAGCGCCAGCGTATCGGTATCGCCCGTGCCTTGGCTGTGGATCCGAAAATACTCATCGCGGACGAATGCGTTTCCGCTCTGGATGCGCTGATCCAGGTACAGATTCTCGAGTTGCTTGAAGACCTGCAACGTCGGCTCAAGCTGAGCATTGTGTTCATCACCCACGACTTGCGAGTGGCCGCCAGATTGTGTGATCGCATTGCCGTGATGCAGGGCGGGCATGTGGTGGAGCAGGGGGAAACGGCAACGCTACTGGCCCATCCGCAACATGCTTATACCCAGACCTTATTGCGTGGTTTTTCCAGAACAGCCCACCCTTCGACGGTCACTCCTCAACACCTTGAATCCCAAGAGGCTTGTCCCACTCATGGCTGATTTACACGCATTTTCTGATTTACCTCTGGTGCGGGGCGAGCGGGTGGAAATCCGACCCGGACGGCACCTGAGCATCGTTTATCAACCTGGCACGCATCAGGCAGACACAGTCCTGTTCTTCGGGCATGGCGGTGGTGGTCACAAGGATCAATGGCGCGAGTTATGGCAGGCGTTGGCCGAGCAGGGATACAGCCTGGTGGCGTGGGACCTGTTGGGGCACGGCGATAGCGAAAAGCCGCGCCGGCCGCAGGCCTATGCCTGGTCGGAACTGGTGGAAGATCAGCTGGAAATACTGGGCCGCTACGCTGCACGGCGGAATATCCTGGTCGCCCATTCCTTTGGTACCGGACTGGGGTTGAGTGCCTTATTGGAGCTTCCACGCAGGTTGCCGCAGGTGACCATAGATGGCGCCCTGCTGCTAGGCACACAACTGCATCGCCCGTTGAGCCATGGTGGTCTGATGTCGCTGCCTGCCTGGGTGTTGGAGCTGCTGCGGCCGTTGCTGGCCAAGGGCTTTCGTCAGCGTGCGTGGCACCCCGCAGCCGATCCCCGGCTGGTGGCCTACGAGGAACACCTGACCCGTCGCAATCGTCTGTATGTGTTCAAGTCTTTACTGCAAAATGCCCAATGGCCCGACGCCGATGCCCTGGCCCGACTGACTTTGCCGACTTATGTGTTAGCGGGAGACAGCGACGGACTGACTCCCTCCAGTGGGGGGGAAGCGCTCGCCCGACAGCTGCCAACGGGTAGCTTTGAGGTGTTGGAGCGGTGTGGTCATCAATTGATGTTGGAGCGGCCTGCGCAGGTGCTGGCGGCGTTCCAGAGGCTGATGAAAAAACTTGATCAGCGTCCAGGTTCGTCCGATTGAGTTGGTTTCAGCTGGTGAACACGTGAATGCCGGCCTTATTGATTGGTACTCTATCCAGCGCAGCGCTTTAAATATAACTCTGATGAGTAGTTGTTTTTTGGCTAAGGGTAGAATCCCGTAGCCTTGCTTAGGATTACCCTTTTTTCGCTCTTGAAACGCCCTAAAAACAAGTCCAGAATTGAGTCTTTTCCTGCTTCGGTAAGAAAAGAAACCCCTTAGATTTCAATGGGTCGGACGCCAAATGCGAGTCTCGTTTCCCGCTCCAATTATTGTTCTACAGGTTTCTATTGAAGTCTGCAGAAACTGAAAAAAGAGGCTTCGGCCTCTTTTTTAGTTCCAGTAAGCTCCACTCGAAAACACTACCATCCACGTTTTCTTAGTACATTTTTTAGTACATTAATCCGGCGCTTGGTAGATCACTTTTTCGTGGGACTCGCCTCTCTGGAAACCGTACAAATCTCCTCCATCCAAACGAGACGGAGATTGTACGATGGCTCTCACCGATACCTCGGTCCGACACGCCAAACCCCGTGCCAAGGACTACACCCTTCCTGATTACAACGGCCTCGCTCTTTTCGTGAGTACGAAAGGCGCCAAGTGCTGGCACTTCCGCTTTTCCTGGGCGGATAATCAACCCCGTATTTCTCTCGGTACCTATCCTGAAATTAGCTTACGAGATGCTCGCGCTCTGCGTGATATTGCGAGGGCACTGGTCGCTAGGGGCATCGATCCGCGTGTCCATCGGCAGCTGGAGCGTAATGCCAGGCGCCTGGCTACGGAAAACGCCTAGAAAGCGGTTGTTCAGCATTGAAAGTGGTACGCAAAGTTGAACATCGTGTTTCTGGTCGTGGGTCTCGATAGTCCGGTCGGACCCAGAACCTCCCGCTTCAATTGGCCGCCGAGTCGGCTGACAGCGAGGGCGCTCAGGTTGAGATGTAGAGGGGGCGTCTTACCTTCGCTGTTCATGGCCGGTTAAGCCTTTAGGCCAGGTCGGTGATCAGTCGTTGGGCAGGTGCAGTTGCACTTCCATGGCGTCATGAAGAAGTCGGACGACCTCGATCACGTCGTCGTTTGCCACACGATAGAACACGATATGGCGTGGGCTGTTGACCGTCCCATGGGGGTGTTTGGCCTGCTGGCGTGAATAGATGAGGTGATAGCTGCGAAGGCCCGGTGCAAGCTCATCGCGGTCGTGGCTGCCAATGCGATAAGGCGTGTCGGCAATCGCTTGCAGCGCAGCGAGGATCAGTGCCTGGTAGCGCTGGCGTGCTCGATCGCCGAACTGCGTCTGGGAGAGCCTGAGGATGTCGACAATGTCGGCGCGCGCCGCGTTGGAAATCCGATACTGCGGCATGCTCAGTGTTTTTCCCTCGCGGGGAGGGTGGCTTCCAGGCTCAACCCCTCGAGGTAGTGCTCCAGATCCCCTTCGTTCAACTGCGTGAAGCGCCCGTGCTCAAGGTCCATGATGCCGATCGAGGTCGCCTGACGCAGGGCCTCAATTTTGGCGGTGTCTTCGGCGACGCGTTGCTCCAATAGCCGCAAACCTTCTCGCATCACTTCGCTGGCATTCTGATAACGGCCGGACTGAACCAGTTCATGGATAACCTGTTCCTGGTGAGGGGTGAGCACAACGTTTCGCGTCGCCATAATTAGCTCCAGCTCTGGGCAAACAGGTTCTTTCGACCATTGGCATATTATGCCATTTTACCAAGGTACACATAGCTTGAGAGCTGTATCTGACGAACTGGGTCGCACGGGGTCATCCTTCGCGCCGAACAGCGCGTGCTGGCTCGGGACTGTATGCGCACAAAGTCCAAAAAGGCTGTTGCAGGCGAGACGTCGGGGACGGCTTGATTAGTGTGGGCCTTGGCCTTTCAGTTTGGCCAGGCCTTGTTTGATGTGTCCGGCGTTCTCTCCGATTGTTTGAAGTGCACCGCGTACATTGTCGCCAGTGTCTGTCGCGCCGTGGCGCTCAGCCCTCAGGGTTAATTCCATCACGGCCGCCTCTAAGGCGAGCTGGTTTGGGTACACGCCATCCCTTTCGGCCGTTAGGCTGGATTAGCAGAAAAAGACCATCACCATCGAACAGACCGTATGGGCGATCTTTAGGTTTGGCCGTCCGGCAAGCAGCGTCAGTGAGGGGAGCAGTGGTACGTGGCATAAGTATACAACCCATTATCGAACTGGCTTGTATCTCTAAAGCTATACCTAAAAAGCCTGGAACTCGACAGAAACCGACGGAACGCCATAAACGAAAAAACCCGCCAAGTGGCGGGTTTTAAAGGGTTCCATGGACTTTACTGGCTGTCAGTGGAACTAGAGATGGTGCCCGAACCCGGAATCGAACCGGGACGCCCTTACGAGCGGGGGATTTTAAGTCCCATGCGTCTACCAGTTTCGCCATTCGGGCGGTAGCGCGTTGTTGCAGGGTTGGGAATATATAGATCCAGGCGCTTCGACGCAAGGTCGGGCTGCCGCTTTCTTGCATGGACGGCGTATGAAAAAGCTTGGCAGATCAGTGATCTACATCGGCTTTAACAGGCGAACCAGAGGATTCCTACGGTACGGGAACAAGCGGCATAAATGACAGTCATAGCGATATGCCATCCCGGCAGTCTGAAAAGGAATCAGTTGATGCTCAGTGTTCGCAGGCGCTATTGGATGGTTATTGCAGGTGTCGTGGGACTGTTGGCCGGTACGGCACAGGCTGGGAGTGCGGTGAAGTGGGGGGATTTCAGCGCGTCAGGCGGTGATCGGTTGACGGGGGCTTCGCTGGAAGCGGGCAATCAGTATGTGTTGAAGGCGTCGAGCATTTCGGTGGGGGATATTGAACAGCTGCAGGCTGCGCAGAAACGTACCGAGAGTGAGGTACAAGGCCTGAAAGGCAAGCTGGAGGGGCAGGACCGCGCGTTCGATGAGTTCAAGCGCAGGGACGGTTCGAGCGCCAGTTCCAGTGACAGCCAGTTGGCGAGCCTCAAGCGCACGGTCGAGGATCAGAACAGCACGATCGAACGGCAGAAAAGCGATATCGACGGTTTGAAGCGCAGCCTGGATGATCTCAAGCGCAGCGTGGATACCTTGAGCAGCAAGGTCAAGTAGCCTGGCCGCATGCGACATGCGGTCGGTCATGAGCCTGGATGCGGGTGTAAGGTAGGGCGTGCAACGCTGGGAAATCTCAGGAAAGCGAGGTGACTATGAGCGCTCCACTGCTGAAGAAGCTGCACCTGAATGGGTACGACATCGTGCAGGTCAATTTCGGGCCATGGCGGGTGTGTACGCCCCAGGATCGGCTGGCGTCCTTCAATTCCCGTGAACAGGCACTGGCGTATGCCGCCACGTTGCCGGGTTACCAGGCACGCAACAGGCCGGTGTCCAATGATGATTGATTGAAAACGAAGCCCCGGTTTGTCCGGGGCTTCTGCGTTTCTGGCTTATACGAAAGGCTGTGCGCCGAAGCCGCGGGGCAGGCGTTGTCGCCCTGGCAGGTCGGTCAGGCGCTGCGTCCAGGCACTGCGCCAGTCGGTGCTGGTGTGGGTCTTGGCCTGGCGCGAAGCACGGCGTGCGGCGTTGCGCTGGTTGCGGCGCGCTTCCTTGTAGGCATCGGTGTTGCGGCAGGTGCGGCACTTGACCCGATTCAGCTCGGTGCTGGAGGGCAGGTTATTGCCGTGATGGCCGCAGGCCAAATGCCCGGCCACCTTGAAGTGAATGACCATGTAAGCGTCTCCTTCTTATTGGGTACGCACATCGGTAAACCCACAATGCACGCGGGGAGGGCGGGGCTGAAAAGTCCCGGCACCTGAGGTTACGACCCCATGGGCGCAGCAGCGTTCGGTTTTGCCCCCGGACCTGTTCAACACCCCCGCCTCGGCGCTACCCTGCCACGCCACTGATCATGAAAAGGAGTGTGTGATGAGCGTCGAAACCCTGCCCCTGGAAGGCAGTTGCCGTTGTAACCGGGTGCGCTTCAGCGTGAGCCAGGCGCCGGTGATTACCATGGCGTGCCACTGCACCGGCTGCCAGAAGATGACCGCCAGTGCGTTCTCCCTCAGTGCACTGATTCCCGCCAGCGCGTTCACGGTGACCCAGGGCTGCCCGGTGGTCGGCGGCCTGCACGGGGTCGATCGTCACTATTGCTGCCCGCACTGCATGAGCTGGCTGTTTACCCGCCCCCATGGCATCGATGAGTTCGTCAACGTGCGTGCGACGTTGTTGGATAATGCCGCGGAGTACGTGCCCTTTATGGAAACCTGGACCCGCGAAAAACTGGCCTGGGCTACCACGCCGGCAGTCGAAAGCTTCGAGCAGTTGCCGCAACCCGAGGACTTTGCACGGTTGCTGCAGGCCTATGCCGAATTCAGCGCTCGCTGAGTTCAGTCAATCAAGGCGAGCAGGTCCGTATCGCCCACGTCCTGCCCGGCCTGGGTCAGCAGCGTGGTGGCCTGGCCTCGATGGTGGGTCTGGTGATTGAAAAAATGCACCAGCAGGGCGCCGAACGGCTTGCTGGCCGCCGCGCCGCGCATGTTGTGGTAGTGCAGGCGATGGTCGAGGTCGGGTTCGCGCAGGGTGTGCACCCAATCGATGATCAATTGGTCCAGCCAACGCCGCCGGGCGGCGAGTTCACCCAGGTCGACGAACGCCAGTTGCTTGAGGTCCGACGGCGCGGCGATGCTGTTCAGCGGCGCCAGCGCCGCGTAGCCGGCGGGGTACAGGGCAAAGCGTTTGAGCCAGACGGTGTCGCCCAACGTGAGATGGTTGAGCGTGCCGAACACCGAGCCGAAAAACGCTTGGCGGTCCACGCGCAACTCATCGTCCGTAAGCCTGGCAGCCGCGTCATAGACCTTGCGGTTCATCCACTGGTTGTAGGTCGCCAGCAGCGTCATTTGTTCGATACGGTCCACGTGCTTTACCCCTCGTTGGCAATGGTGCCGCCATCATAAGGCAATTACCTGGACGACCCGCCACGGCAACTGCACCTGGAGCAGCAGGCCAGGCCTAAAACCTGAGCGTCGCACCGGTGGTCAGCCATTGATTACGTTCACCGCCCAGGTCGCGCCCGAGCACCAGGTCGACGTCGACAAATTCCCCGAAGTGCAGGCGCGGCCCTGCTTGCCAGGCCTGGTCACCGCCTTCCTGGCCGTAACGTTCAGCGATCAGCGTAAGGGCATCCATCAGTTGATACTCGACGCCGGTGCCCCAGGTCAGGCGCTGGGTTGGCTCGCCGTCGTTGTAGGCATGGGCCCAGCCGGCATTCAGGTTCAAGCGCAGGGGTGCCAGCGGTTGCCAGGTCAATGGGAGCGTGAAGTCGGCGCCGTCGAACCCGTGTCGTCGATCAAGGGCAAGATGTGCCCCGGCGGAGATCGCCATTTCCAGCCCCAGGTCTTGCCGTGACAGCACCTGCGCCTTGAGTTGCGGACTCACCTGGGTCTCGCCCCGGCCTGCGCTGTCGGCCCGTGACAGCGCCGCGCCCCACTGCACCGAAGGCAGTGCGCTGAACGTGCACGCGGGAGACAGCGTTGCCGTGTGCGTGCTGCCGACGTGCCGGTCGGCGTTGTACCAGGCGTCGAGATTGCAGGCACCCGGTGCGTTGATTGCGCCGTCATCGACCACATAGGCGCCACCGGCGGCATGGGCCTTGGACACCAGGGCGATTAACAGGATCGAACCCAGGGTGATACCTATAAACAGCAGGTTGCGCCGCAGCGCCCGCTGTTTTGCCGGCGGCAACAGCAGCAGGGTCTGGCGCGCGCCGCGATAGTGCCGCGCACGGTATTTGGCAAACCCGTCCGGGCGCTTCGGGGTGTGTTTGTTGTGCATGATGCACCTCGCTTGAATGTCAGTTCTCTACGGTCAGCACCGAAATGCCGCTGGCCCTGGCTTGGCAGACCAGCTCCGACGTGTCGTCACCACCCGGCAGCGCGATGACCACATCCGCGCGGCTGTCGGTCAGCATGAAATGGTTGCGCTGGCGCTCCGCCTGCTTGCCGTGGCGTTGCCAGTTGGGCGGGTAGCGCACCACGTCGATGCCGAGTTCCCGCGCCCAGTCCTCGATGGCGCTGCCGAGGAACTGGTTGCCGCCGTGAATCAGCACCTGCACCGGGCGCAGGCGGTGGTAAGCGTCCAGCACTTGGCGGGACTTTTTGCAGTCGGCGTAATGACGACCGGCACAGATCAAGACGCGCATGATCCTATTCCTTGTAATGCACAGTGGCGGCCGGGCGACCGCCACCGTTTAAACGGCGGGGGAACTCAGTACCACTGCTTGAAGCGGCGGATGTAGAGGGTTTTCATCAGTTGGGCCACGCAGCAATAGCTGAGCAGCGTGCCGACCAGCCACGGGAAGTACGCCAGCGGCAGCGGTTGCAGGCCTACCAGGGCGCCCAGGGGCGAGAACGGTACGTAGATGCCCAGCGCAATCACCACGCCGGTCATCATCAGTACCGGCCATGCGGCCGTGCTCTGGAAGAACGGAATCTTGCGGGTGCGCAGCATGTGCACCACCAGGGTTTGCGAGAGCAGGCCCTCGATAAACCAGCCGGACTGGAACAGGGTCTGCATTTCCACGCTGTTGGCGGCGAACACGTACCACATCAGGGCAAAGGTGGTGATGTCGAAGATCGACGAGGTCGGCCCGATCCAGATCATGAAGCGGCCGATGTTCCTGGCGTCCCACTTGCGTGGTTTGGCCAGGTACTCCTTGTCCATCTTGTCCCACGGCAGGGCCAGCTGGGAGATGTCGTACATCAGGTTCTGCAGCAGCAGATGGATCGAGAGCATCGGCAGGAACGGGATGAATGCACTGGCCACCAGCACCGAAAACACGTTGCCGAAGTTGGAGCTGGCGGTCATGTTCAGGTACTTCATGATATTGCCGAAGGTTTCGCGGCCTTTGAGCACGCCTTCTTCCAGCACCATCAGGCTTTTCTCGAGCAGGATGATGTCGGCCGATTCCTTGGCGATGTCCGTGCCGCTGTCCACCGAGATACCCACGTCGGCATCCCGCAATGCCGGTGCGTCGTTGATGCCGTCGCCGAGGAAGCCGACGGTGTGGCCGTTGGCTTGCAGGGCCTTGAGCACCCGGGATTTCTGCAGCGGCGTGAGCTTGGCAAATACCGTGCGTTCTTCCACATGGCGCGCCAGGGTGGCGTCGTCCATAAGCTCGATCTCCACCCCCAGCAGCGGCCGGCCTGGCTCGAGGCCGACCTGGCGGCAGATCTTGCTGGTGACCACGGCGTTGTCGCCGGTGAGGACTTTGACCGCCACGCCGATCTGCTGCAGGGCTGCAATCGCCGGGCCGGCGGTTTCCTTGGGCGGATCGAGGAAGGTCAGGAAGCCCTGGATCACCAGGTTGCGCTCATCGGCGGTGGTGTACTGCTGGCGGGCCAGGGCCTTGGGAATGTTGCGCGTGGCCACCACCAGCACGCGGAAGCCGTCTTCGTTGTAGTCATTGGCGATCGCCAGCAACTCCTCGCGGCGGCGCTCATCCAGAGGCACGGCACTGCCGGCCTCCATCACGTGGGTGGCAATGTCCAGCATCTCCTCGACAGCGCCTTTGCACACCAGCAGATGGTCGTGGGCAGCGTCCTTGACCACGATGGAGAGGCGACGGCGCACAAAGTCGAAGGGCAATTCATCGACCTTGCTGTAGGCAAACGGCACCTGGAACCTGGGGTTCTGCTCCGAGAACTGCACCACGGCCTGGTCCATCAGGTTTTTCATGCCGCTCTGGTGGTAGCTGTTGAGCCAGGCCAGGGACAGCACCGCATCATCGCGCTGGCCGAAGGCGTTGACGTGATGCTCGAGGATGATCTTGTCCTGGGTCAGGGTGCCGGTCTTGTCGGTGCACAGCACGTCCATCGAGCCGAAGTTCTGGATCGCGTTGAGGCGCTTGACCACTACTTTGCGCTTGGCCATCGCCGTGGCGCCCTTGGCCAGGTTGGCGCTGACGATCATCGGCAGCATTTCCGGGGTCAGGCCCACGGCGACCGCCAGGGCGAACAAAAATGCATCGCCCCAGTCGCCCTTGGAGAAGCCGTTGAGGAAGAACACGATCGGCACCATCACCAGCATGAAGCGGATCAGCAGCCAGCTGACGCTGTTCACCCCGCGATCGAATGCGGTCTGTACCCGGGAGCCGACAATCGCCTTGGCCAGGGAGCCAAAGTAGGTGCGCGGCCCGGTCGCCACCACCACGGCTTTGGCGCGGCCGCTGACCACATTGGTGCCCATGAAGCAGATGTTCGGCAGGTCCAGCAGGTTGCCCTGGTCGGCGGCGACCGGCCCGGCGGATTTTTGCGTGACGTCGCCGAGGGTGTCGTACTTCTCCACCGGCAAGGCTTCGCCGGTGAGCACCGCCTGGCTGATAAACAGGTCCCGGGACTCAATCAGGCGGATGTCGGCAGGGATCATGTCACCGGCCGACAACTGCACGATATCGCCGGCCACCAGCTCGCGCATCGGCACTTCGCGCAGGGTGGGCTGGCTGCCCACTTGCTCACGGCGCAGCACCGTGGCAGTGGTGCGGACCATGGCTTTCAAGGCTTCGGCGGACTTGGCCGAACGGTGCTCCTGCCAGAAGCGCAGCAGGCTGCTGAGCAGGACCATGGTCATGATGATGACGACCTTGGTGGGGTCGGCTTCCTCGCCGTCCTGCATCGGCAGCCAGCAGTCGGTGAAAAAGCTGATGCCGCCCAGGGTCAGCAACACGTAGATGAACGGGTTGTTCAGGGCCTGCAGGAATTGCACGATGGCGTGAGGCGGTTTGTCATGGGCCACTTCGTTGTGGCCTTCCCGTTGCAGGCGGGCAGTGGCGTCCAGTTCGGTCAGGCCATCCTGGGTGGCGCGTACGTTGGCCAAGGTGGCCGACAGGCCGTTGTGGGCTTCGCGGGCGGCACGCATCGACAGTTTGGTGTCGCTGGCGGTGCCGGTTTTCTTCTGCAGTGGCGTGTTTTTTACGGCGCTCATTGTCTGTGCTCCTGTCGCCAATTCTCGACAAAACATACCCGGTACTTACCTGAATACAGGCGAGCGAAAGCATGCCGAGTCGCTGACTTCGCGATCGGTTTAAATAAGATGCTTGGATAACTTCTACTGGCGCGTTAGTTATAAGGCGCGCAGCGAACTACAACTGGAAAGTTTCATAAAGAACTCCAGGGACTTGATCAGGAAGTTATTGTTTCAGCGGGATTGAACGGCGCGGGCGCTCTGCACTATCCCAGGCTGAAAAGCGGCGGTCTCTGCGGGTCTTTGGGGGAGGGGGCAACGCCGGGCGTGCGTCGTGGCAGAAAAACCACGCGGGCATGGCAACGCTTGGCTCGCAAGGCTGCGGCCTGTGTGGGTACATCGGGCAAAGCAAGGGTTGGGAAGGTCATAACACACCTCGGGACCGGACGGGCGACCGGCGAGGCAGTTACGGCGGAGCATCAAGCTCCAGCGCAGCTTACCGGACCGGGGAGGCGAGTCCTGTCATGTTCTGGATTGGGCGCCCGATGCCCGCCAGGGCGGTGCTCGGACAGCGACTGGATACTGTGTCCATTGGCTTCTTTTGTGAGGGTTAAAAAAGGCCCCAGTTGCGGGCAGGGGCAATCTACTCAGGCAGTTACAAAATGTCAACGTATGATTAATTAAATAGCCCGGTGTTCAGAGTTCATTCAGACAAGAGACACTCGAAAGTTACCCGATATATAACTTCATACGCCCTGTGCGGCGAGAACGGCCAGATAGATCAATACCAACCCGCAGGCGCCATAACTGATGCGTTGCCACATGGGCGATGCATTCTTGCGCAGCAGGTTCACCAGTGCGGCGATCAGAAAACATGACAGCACCGAAGCCAACATGAAGCCGGCGAAAAACATCAGCGTCTGCCCATGGCTGGGCGTAGCGCCGACGATGCCTGACAGCGCGCTGCCCAGTGCCCCCCAGTAGACGATGTTTTTCGGGTTGGCCAGGGAAATCGCCGCGCCCACGGCCAGCGCATTTTGCCGAGTACTGGCCGGCGCATCATCGGCTTCGGGCAAGTGCCAGGCGTCGATCAGGCTGCGTACGCCCAGCCACGCCAGGTACAGCGCGCAGATGATCGTCAGCGGCACGCGCACGGTGTCATGTTGGATCAACAGTGCGATGCCGGTGAGGCCGATCACCGCCCACACGGCATCGCCTACCAGCGAGCCAAACTGCACAAGCAGGGCTGGCGTAAACCCGTGCAGCAAGCCACGGCGCAAGGTCTCCGCCAGCACCGCGCCGGGGGAGAGGCAAAACACAAAACCGAATACCAGTGCGTAAAAAAAGATCGTCAGCATGCCCGCGTCCTTTCAGGAAAGTGCGAGAGCATACGCTGGCAGAGGGCTGGGAATCCATATCGTCGCAGCGGATCCATCCAGCCGTCAGGGTGTGTTCATGTCCAGCAGCGCTATGCGCTCGAGTTCGACCTTCAGCTCGCCAGGGCTGAGGCGGGCAAAGGGCAGGGCGAAAAACGCCCGGCAACGGCTGGCGATGGTCTCCAGCGTGGCATCGAATGCCGCCTGGATGCTGGCCTGGTCACCTTGAACCTCCGAGGGATCTGCCAAGCCCCAATGCGCCTTCACCGCCGGCCCGAAATACACCGGGCAGGCTTCGCCCGCCGCCTTGTCGCAGACGGTGATGACCACATCCGGCGGGCTGCCTTCAAACGCGTCATTGCCCTTGCTGTACAAGCCTAAGGTGCTGATGCCCGCTGCCTGCAACGTGCTCAGGCTGCGCGGCAGGACCTGGCCCTTGGGAAAGCTGCCGGAGCTGACCGCGGTAAAACCCTGGGGGGCCAGGTGGTTGAACATCGCCTCGGACAAGATGCTGCGACAGCTGTTAGCGGTGCACATGAACAGGACTTTCATTGCGGTTTCTCCGTTAGATGCTCAAGCGTAACGCGAGGGCGGCGAGGGTGATCAGCAGCACCGGCAAGGTCAGCACAATCCCGACCTTGAAGTAGTAGCCCCAGGTGATGGTGATGCCCTTGCGCGCCAGGATATGCAGCCACAACAGGGTGGCCAGGCTGCCGATGGGGGTGATTTTCGGGCCCAGGTCGCTGCCGATCACGTTGGCGTAGATCATCGCATCCTTGACCACGCCCACGGCATGGCTGGATTCGATGGACAGCGCACCGATCAATACCGTCGGCAGGTTGTTCATCGCCGAGGACAACAAGGCCGTCAGCACGCCGGTGCCCATGGCCGCACCCCACACGCCGTAAGTGGCAAAGGTATCGAGCCAGGTCGCCAGGTAGGTGGTGAGGCCGGCGTTACGCAAGCCGTAGACCACCAGGTACATCCCCAGGGAAAACACCACGATCTGCCACGGGGCTTCCTTCAGCACCTTGCGCGTGGAGATCTTGTGGCCCTTGGCGGCGATCACCAGCAGGAGCACGGCGCACACCGCGGAAATCGCGCTGATGGGAATGCCCAGGGGTTCCAGGGCAAAGCAACCGATCAGCAGGATGCCGAGCACCCACCAACCGGCGCGGAAGGTGGCGCGGTCGTGGATCGCGCTGGCGGGGTCTGCCAGGTCGGCAGGGTCGTAGGTCTGCGGAATATCGCGGCGGAAGAACCACAGCAGTACCGCCAGGGTGGCGGCGACACTGACGACGTTGACCGGCACCATGACCGCGGCATATTCGTTGAAGCCGATCTTGAAATAGTCCGCCGAGACGATGTTCACCAGGTTCGACACCACCAGCGGCAGGCTCGCCGTGTCGGCGATAAACCCCGCGCCCATCACAAACGCCAAGGTCGCCGCCGGCGAAAAGCGCAGTGCCAGCAGCATCGACATCACGATGGGGGTGAGGATCAGCGCCGCGCCGTCGTTGGCAAACAGTGCCGACACCAGGGCGCCGAGCAGCACCATATAGGCAAACAAGCGCCGGCCACGCCCGCGCCCCCAGCGCGCCACATGCAGTGCCGTCCAGGCAAAGAACCCGGCTTCGTCCAACAGCAGGCTGATGATGATCAGTGCGACAAACGTCCCGGTGGCATTCCAGATGATGTGCCAGACCGCCGGGATATCCGCCAGGCTGATCACGCCACAGGCCAGGGCCAGGATCGCGCCCATCGTGGCGCTCCAGCCCACTCCGAGACCCTTGGGCTGCCAGATGACCAGGACGATGGTGAAAATAAAAATGGCGACTGCGACAAGCATGAATTAACGCTCCGGTGGCTCAGCAGCAGGTGCTGTCTCGTTGTGGTCTGTCGCCCATGGCATCCAGACGCTGTGTGTCGTTGTGCAGCCATGGCTGGTTGGCTTGCAGGGTGATGTCCAGCACCTGGTTCACCCAATCGGGCAGTGCCGGGTTGACGCGGTAGTAGATCCATTGGCCCTGGCGACGATCCAGCAGCACACCGCAACTGCGCAGTTGCGCCAGGTGACGGGAGATTTTGGGCTGGCTGTCGTCCAAGGCATGGATCAGTTCGCACACGCAAAGTTCGCCTTCACGCTGAATCAATAGCGTCAGGCGTGCGCGCGTGGCGTCGGCCAGGCATTTGAACAGGGTGGGCGGTGTAAGGGGTTCCGACATGACCATTGCCTACATACATATGGAAATTCGAATATACGTATGTCCATATGTTTCGGTCAAATCCTGTTTCAATTGATATGGATCAAACCTCGGTAAAACTGCCACAAGTGGTTGAAATTAAAATGAAACACGAATGTCCTAAAGTGCCTCCCCATTGCTGATGAAGGAAGACCCGCGTGACCCGAGCCACTCGCAACCTGCGCAAAACCCTGGATTCCGTCGCGGAAAATAACGAAACAGCGGCATTCGACCTGATGCGTGCCGTTGAAAAGCTCGGCGATGAAGTGCTGCGCCAGCGCTTGCTCAACACCATTCACCGGCTCAACCAGGACGCTCACGAACTGCGTGAAGCGCGGGACTCGGTGGAGCAGGTGTCGGTCAGGCTCGCCTGAGCAAGATCGTTCAAGACAAGCTCCATCTTGCGCTGGCATGCTTATGGACTGTCTGTCGATGAGCCGTTTCCATGCCTGCTGCCTTACCTCATTACGCCTTCGCTCGCGGTGCAATCGCCGTCATTCCCCTGTCCCTGGCCTGTGCACCCTGGGGGCTGCTGGCCGGTTCCATGGCCATCGATGCGCAATTCACGCCACTGCAAGCCCAGGGCTTGTCCGCCATTGTGTTTGCCGGCGCTGCGCAGTTGGTCGCCATTGGCATGGTCAAGAGCGGTGCGAGCCTGATTTCCATCGTGTTGACCACCTTGCTGCTGACCTCCCAGCACCTGCTGTATGGCATGCACCTGCGCCCGATTCTTTCGCCGCTCAAGACCCGCTGGCGCATGAGCCTGGGCTTTCTGCTGACCGATGAGTTCTTTGCGCTGGTCAACCACTATGACCGTGAAACCTTCAATCGCTGGTACGCCCTGGGCGTTGGCCTGACGTTTTATATCGCCTGGAACCTGTTCACCCTGGCGGGTATCGTGCTTGGCAAAAGCATCCCTGGCCTTGATCAGTTGGGGCTGGAGTTTTCCATCGCCGCCACCTTTATCGCGCTGATCACCCCGGTGGTACGCGATGTGCCGACGGTGGTCTGCGTGGCGGTGTCGTTGTTGTTTTCGGTATGGCTGAGCTTCCTGCACTGGGAGTCGGCGGTGGTGGTGTCGGGTGTGCTCGGCATGAGCGCAGGGTTTTTCTGCAAACGCCTGGGGGTTGGGCAGCGATGATTTACCTGATGATTGTGGCCATGGGCCTGGTGGTTTTTTTCAACCGCTATTTGTTTATCGAGCCGCGCCTGCCGGTGCGCCTCAGCCGTGGGGCACGGGAGTTTCTCGGGTTTGCGGTGCCGGGCATGCTCACGGCGATCTGCGGGCCGATTATTTTCCTGGCTGATCACCAGCTCAACCTGAGCCCGGCCAATCCGTACTTGCTGGCCGGTATCTGCGCCGTGGCGCTGATGTTCTGGACGCGCAACGTATTGATGACCGTGCTGCTGAGCATGGCGTTGTTCTACCTGTTTTGCTGGTGGCTCTGAAGCGCAGGCGAAAAAAAGCCCGCGGGAGGGCGGGCAGAAGGACACTTCTAAAAATGAGCCAGGCCACTATAGGCGGCATATTCTCCCTCCACAGTGAAACAAAATTCATGGGGGCGTCAGTCAGCCTTGCGGCAATGGTACAGTCGCGTTTTTTTTACAACGAGGCAAGGGCATGCACAAGGTGGTAATGGGCGCATTGGTATTGACGGCACTGGCCGGTTGCGCGGGCTCGAAGATGAACGAGGCACGCCTGGGGGCTCCCTACAAGGCCATGGCATCGGACAAGGCCACGCTGGTGGTTGCCGAGTGCATCCAGTTCGGCTGGCAGGATGAAAGCGTGTTTGGCGTCGACGCCGGAGGCTTCAAAGAGCCGAACGGGGCCGGTGGTTTCACCGTCTATACCACCGGTGGCGATTACTTTGTCGACGTGCAAAGCGCCGGTGCCGGTTCGTCCGTCAAGTACTACGCCGTTGAAGATACGATGCCGGCCAAGCGTCGTTTGGCCGCACTTGCGACCTGTCTGTAATCCGTTGCCTTAGTCATTTCAGGAAACGCCCGGCGGGACAGCCGCCGGACATTCGCTTATGATTCAATCCGCCCGCCCGACATAATGGCTCTTTACCAGTACACGGACGTCGAGGCCTTACCGTCGGGCGGGCACCTTTAGTCTTTATCGCGGCATAAAACCCAAATGCCAGCGCCGGGGAATCTTCAGCGACACCAGCCCCAACACGCCCGCCAATACACCGCTGACCACCAGCGCCCTCAGCCCCATGTGCTGCTCCAGCAACGCGCCAATCACCGCGCCGACAAACATCCCCGCCCACGGAATCAGTTGCACCCGCCAGCCGTTGCGGCGCTCCCCCAGCATCCAGCGTCCCAGCCCGCGCCCAAAGCGTGACAGTGCGCCGGTCACGTAGGTCAGCCCCACCGGCAAGCCGTTGACCTCTTCCACGGCTGCGTTGAGCATGCCCATCGCAATGATCGCCGCCAGCAGCGCCGGCAAGGTGTCGGTGAAGGGCAGCAAGGCTGCGCCGCAGAGCAAGGTGGCGATACACAACAACAGGGGCAGCGCATGGCGCCGGCTGAGACGGCCGACCACTACGCCCAAGGCGTTACCGGCGACGAATGTGGCGACCAGCAACAGCAGGCGTGCGGTCAAGCCGAGATCCCCCACACTGATGGCCACTGCCAGGCGCGTGGTGTTGCCGCTCATGAATGAAACAAAGTCGCCGCTGGCCATGAAGCCGATGGCGTCAGTCATGCCCGCCAATACCGAAAGGCTGGCCACCAGCATCAGGCCGACACGGCCGCGCCAGCGCTTTTGATGGGCCAGTGCGGCATTGGCATAAGGCTTGTTGGGCGAAGGCAGCATAGGGCCGGGTTCCTCGGTGAGATTATCCGGCCACTACCCTAGGACGCTTTGATTGCGCGCGCAATGACCTCAGACACACTCCAGGCGCCAACCCTCAGGTTGCCAGAGCAAACGGTGGGTTGGCCCGAGCGCCTGGATGAACGCTTCATCATGGGATACAACCATCATTGCCCCGCTGAAGCCCTGCAGCGCCTGTTCAAAGGCGATCACCGATTCCAGGTCCAGGTGGTTGGTGGGCTCATCAAGCAACAGCAGTTGCGCGGGTGTTTCACCCCACAGGGCAATCGCCATCGCGGCTTTCAACCGCTCGCCGCCGCTGAGGTGCGCGGTCGGTTGGGTGACCCGCCGGGCATCCAGTTGCAGCAAGGCCAGGCGCGTACGCAGTTCGGCTTCGGGCAGCGGTGTGTCGAGCAGGTTGAGCTGTTCGACGAGGGAGCGTCGGTCATCCAGCAGCGCCTGGTGCTGGTCGATATACGCGCAGGGCACCGGCACCGTGCACTCACCGCTGGCGGGCTGCAATTGGCCGGCCAGTACCTTGAGCAGGGTGGATTTGCCGCAGCCGTTCGGTCCCTGCACGGCCACGCGCACCGGCCCTGTGAAGTTGAGTGTGAGGGCGGGATGCTCCAGCCAGGGCAACCGGACCTCCGTCAAGGCCACCACCTGACGGCCATTGGGCACGATCGACCCCGGCAAGGCCAACAGGGTCGGCGTTTCATCCACCACGCGCTCGTAGGCTTGGCGCACCTGCTCATCCAGCGCGTGTTTGTACGCGTGATGGGCACTGCGCACGGTGCCGACGACTTCGGTGGCGGCGCTTTTCCAGCGCGCCTTGGTAAACCGATCCACATTGGCCGTCTCGGCGTGCTTGCGGGAGCGCGCCGCCTGGCGTTGCAGGCTGTCATGATCTTTCTGCACGCGCCGGCGTTCGCGGTTGCGTTCAAGGCGTGCGTGCTCCAGCGCCGCGACGGCGGCGTGCTGTTCGGTGTCGCGCTGCAGGCGATAGGCATCATAGTTGCCGCCGTAGACGAGAGGGCCGAGTGGGGACAGTTCAATGATGCGCCCGAGGGTGTTGAGTATTTGCCGGTCGTGGCTCACCACCACCAGGCCGCCGCGCCATTCCTGCAACAGGTGCAGCAGCCACCTGCGGCCGGCGCTGTCGAGGTGGTTGGTGGGTTCATCGAGCACCAGCAGTTGCGGTGCGGCCAGCACGGCGCCGATCAGCCTGAGCCGCGCCAGTTGCCCTCCACTGAGTTGATCGGCCGGCGTATCCACACCCAGCTGCGCAAGGCCTGCCGTATCCAGTGCGGCGCGCAAGCGTTCGGCAAGGTCCCAGCGATTGTCGATCAACTCAAGGTCATCGACCTGCGCTGTCCCTGCCGCCATGCGTGCCAGTGCCGCCAGCACGGGCGTGGTGCCCGTCAGCTCAGCGACGGTGTCTTCCGCTGCAACCGCCATGTCCTGGGGGACATAGGCCACGCTGGCCGAGCGCTTGAGCGAGCCGGAGGAGGGGGGCAACACGCCGGCGATCAATTGGGCGAGGATACTTTTGCCCCGTCCATTGCGTCCCACAATCCCGATGGGCGTGTGGTCGATGGACAGGTTCAGGTCGTCCAGCAGGGTCTCGCCATTGGCGAACTGGAAGCACAGGTGTTGCAGGGAAACCAATACGGGCAGCCGGTTGACGTCAGTCATCAGCACCTCCAAAAAATGTCGGACAGGCCAACAAGCGCGCCAGGCGGCTCGTTGCAGGTACATTCTGGAAGGCTTAGTGATTCACGTCGGCGGTCGTCCCGGAAGTCAGAAGGGAGCCAGAGCCTAACCCGCCTTGGCATTGCCGGGCAAGTCGGCGGCCAGTTGTTCAAGGAACATCGCCAAGGCGACTTCCTCGGCCTTCAGGCCTTTGCGCACCCGCGGCTTGGGCAACCTGGACAATTCGCCCAGGCTGAAATGCTCGAGTACGGCCGGGTGGATATAACACTTGCGGCACACCGCAGGCGTATTGCCCAGTTGCCTGGCGACATCCTTGACCATCGCCACCACATGCCGCTTGGCGTCGGATTCCGGTTGCCATTCCAACTCCCGCAGCACCGCCAGCGCCATGGCGGTGCCGGCCCAGGTGCGGTAATCCTTGGCAGTGAAGTCGGCACCGGTAAGGTCGTGCAGGTAGGCGTTGACGTCATGGGAGCTGACGGTGTGCCGCTCGCCGTCTTCATCCAGGTACTGGAACAGGTTCTGCCCCGGTAACTCCAGGCAGCGCTTGACCACCGTGGCCAGGCGCCGGTCCTTGACGCTGAGCTGGTGCTCCACGCCACTCTTGCCGCGAAACTGGAACTGGATTTCGCTGCCTTTGACATCCACATGGCGGTTGCGCAGGGTGGTCAGCCCGTAGGATTTGTTGTCTCGCGCATATTGGGTATTGCCGACGCGGATCAGTGTGGCGTCCAGCAGCATCACCACCGTGGCCAGGACTTTTTCGCGCGTGAAGCCGGGTTCGGCGATTTGCGCTTCGAGCTGCTTGCGCAGTTTCGGCAGGGCGTTGCCGAACTCCTGCAGCCGCGCGTACTTGTCGCTGTCACGCACCTCACGCCAGCGCGGGTGATAGCGGTATTGCTTGCGTCCACGGGCATCGCGGCCGGTGGCTTGCAGGTGCCCGCGCGGGTCGGCGCAGATCCACACGTCGGTATACGCCGGAGGGACGGCGAGGGCGTTCAGGCGCTTGATCTCATCGGCATCCCGGATGCGCTCGCCCTTGGCGTCGAAGTACTGGAACTTGCCGCGCACTCGCTTGCGGCGGATGCCGGGCTGGGTGTCGTCAACGTAATGCAGGTCGCGGGGCAGGTCGGCGGGCAGCGCGGAGTCGGGCATGGTGCGGGTTCCTTGGCAACGGATCAGGCCGGTATTCCTGATTGACCGCAGCCGTGTGCGGTCGTGCCAAAAGGTTTCTTATGCCAGCACGGCCACCGCCTTGATCTGCGCCCACAGCGCCTGGCCGGGGTGCAATTGCAACTGGTCGCGGGAGAACCGCGTGATCCGCGCCAGCAACGGCGTGCCATCCGCGTCCAGGCGAACCAGCACATGGGCGCTGTTATCCGCCGCGATCTCCTGGGTAACCGTCACCGGCAGGCGGTTGAGGATGCTGCTGTGCTCTCCGGCTTGCAGGCTGAGGCTGACGTCGCGCGCCTGTACCTTGACCCGCAACGCCTTGCCCAACGCCAGCGGTGCATGGGCCACGCGCAGGTGCTGGGCGCTGTCGGGCAGTTGCAGCGTGAGCAGACGGTAGTGATCGTCATAGGCGCTGACGCTGCCGTTGATCACCACGCCCGCGTCGTCCCCCAACGCCAGGGGCAGGTCGAGACGCGCCAGGGTGTCGCCGATGGGACCACTGGCCAGGGCCTTGCCGTCGCTGAGCAACACGATGTGATCGGCCAGGCGCGCCACCTCGTCCTGGGCATGGCTGACGTACAGCACGGGGATGTCCAGCTCGTCGTGCAGGCGTTCCAGGTAGGGCAGGATTTCGCTTTTACGCTTGCTGTCGAGGGCGGCCAGGGGTTCATCCATCAACAGGAGTCTTGGGCTGGTGAGCAGGGCACGGGCGATACCGATGCGCTGGCGTTCGCCGCCGGACAAGTGTTGGGGGTGACGCTCCAGCAGATGGCCGATCCCCAGTAACTCCGTGGCTTGAGCCATGTCGACGCGGCGTTGCGAGCGCGGGATGCGTTTGAGACCGAACTCCAGGTTGGCCCGCACCGACAGATGGGGGAACAGGCTGGGCTCCTGGAACACGTAGCCAAGCGCACGCTTGTGCGGCGGCACGAACAGACCGTTGCGGCTGTCTTGCCAGACTTCATCGTTGATCTGGATAAACCCATCTTCGGCCCGCTCCAGCCCGGCAATGCAGCGCAGGCAGGTGGTCTTGCCGGAGCCGGAATGCCCGTACAGCGCAGTCACCCCTCGGCCGGGCACATGCAGGTCCACGTCCAGGGCAAAGCCTGTGTACTTCAAGTTCAGGCGCACATTGATCATCGGCATCAACTCCAACCCATCCTGGTTTTACGACTGGAGTAGAGCGCCAGCAACACGAGGAACGCGAACACCACCATGGCGCCGGCCAGCCAATGGGCCTGGGCATACTCCATGGCTTCGACATGATCGTAGATCTGCACCGAGACCACGCGGGTCTTGTCGGAGATATTGCCGCCGATCATCAGCACTACGCCGAATTCTCCGACGGTATGGGCAAAACCCAGGATGGACGCGGTGATAAACCCCGGGCGCGCCAGGGGCAGGATCACCGTGAAGAAGGTATCCCAGGGATTGGCGCGCAGGGTCGCGGCCACCTCCAATGGGCGCGTGCCGATGGCGGAAAAGGCGTTCTGCAACGGCTGCACCACGAACGGCATGGAATAGATCACCGAACCGATCACCAACCCGGCGAAGCTGAAGGTGAGGGTGCCCAGGCCCAGCCATTGGGTGAACTGGCCGAAGTAGCCGTGGGGGCCCATGGTCAACAGCAGGTAGAAACCGATGACGGTGGGTGGCAGCACCAATGGCAAGGCTACTACCGCGCCAATGGGGCCGCGCCACCATGAACGGGTGCGCGACAGCCACAGAGCAATCGGAGTGCCGATGATCAGCAGGATCACGGTGGTCAGTGACGCCAGTTTGAGGGTCAACCAGATTGCGGAAAAATCGGCACTCGACAGGGGCATTTACTTGCTCAGTTCATAACCGTAGGACTTGATGACGGCAGCGGCTTTCGGCCCTTTGAGGTACTCGACCAGTGCCTTGGCTGCAGCGCTGTCCTTGCCCTTGTTGAGGATTACCGCGTCCTGTTTGATAGGGTCGTGAAGGGCGGCCGGGACGATCCAGGCCGAGCCGCTGGTGACTTTGCCGTCTTTATAGATCTGCGACAAGGCCACAAAACCCAACTCGGCGTTGCCGGTGGAAACGAACTGAAAGGCCTGGGTGATGTTCTGGCCTTCGACGAGCTTGTCCTTGACCTGCTCGGTCAACCCTTCCTTGGCCAATACCTGGGTGGCGGCGAGGCCGTAAGGCGCGGCTTTCGGGTTGGCGATGGACAGATGCTTGAATTCATTCTTCTTCAACACCTCGCCCTTGGCGTCCACATAACCTTCCTTGGCCGACCACAGCGCCAGGGTGCCCACGGCGTAGGTGAAGCGCGAGCCTTTGACCGTGTCGCCTTCGCTTTCGAGCTTTTGCGGGGTGGTGTCGTCGGCACTCAGGAACACTTCGAACGGCGCGCCGTTCTTGATCTGGGTGTAGAACTGCCCGGTGGCGCCGTAGGCTGCGACCAGTTTGTGGCCGGTGTCTTTTTCGAAGTCGGCGGCAATCGCCTGGATCGGTGCGGTGAAGTTGGCCGCTACGGCCACCTGGACTTCATCGGCGTGGGCCGCTGCGGTCGCGAGCAACGCAACCAATGCCGCCAGGCACGTGGGTACAAAGCGAGGGGTATTGAAAGTCATGAACGGCTCCGTTTGAGAAGGTGCAGAACCTGGTGCCGATTATAGGGACGGGCGCTGCCAGGCGCTGTATGTATAGGTATATAGCGTAAAAATGGCAAGCAGAAATCCATCTGCGGAATCAATGTCTGCGCGCGGTCGAGATTTCCTCCCGTCGATACCCCCATGGCTGACAGCCAGGCGCTGGTCGCAACGCGATAGTGAGCGGCGTATTGATCTGAAACGGAAGCACATCATGGGCAAGGAATACGCTTACATCGACGTGGGCGCGACAAACACCGAGAGCAGCGAGGCTTACACGCAGGCATGGATAGAGCGTGTAGTGGCTCAATCCACGCTGGAACCCCAGGCCAAGGCACTGATCCGGGCAGACGCCCTGATCCCCGTCGAATTCTCGATATTCGATTCCGATGACAGCCAGCGACAGCCGATCATCGTCGAGCACGATTCGTTGCCGCTGTGGCACATCCTCAACGATCGGTTTCCCTGGCAGGCATATGCAGGCAAACAGCAAAACACCGACAGCGTACAAACCAAAGTCCTGATGCCGTATTTCTATGGCGAGGTGGCACGGGAGCTGAATTTCACGCGATTTTTTCTCGGTCGCATCCACGTCGGTGGGCAGATCCACGCGGGCTTTTGGGTGCAGCATGAGTTAGTGATGCCGTACCAGGCGGTACTCAAGACCGAGGTGGTGGTGCTATCGGTGTGGAACACCTACGCCGAAATGATGGCGGAAATCTGGTTCGACCTGCCTCCCACATCCCGGGGGGCCAACCAATGGCCCAAGGCGATCAGCCTGGAGTGGCCGGGCATGCGCATTGGTGCGCAATCAGGCAGCCGCTTCGAGTATTCAGCCGATACGAGCCAGAACCGGCTGTGGCTCAAACCCTTCGAAGAGCCGGTGGGGGTTGCGATCTTGAGTATCCTTCCGCGGTGGACACTCAAGGACGTGCAGCTGCCAGACATTCACATAGAGCCCAATCAATTGCTCAAGGTGACCCTCGGCAATCTTCCCGGCGGTGCACCGGCGCTGGAATACTCGATCACCGTAGCCCAGGAATATCGAGCGTCAGGACGCTGGCAATATTATCTTGCGGTCTATTTGAATCACCGTTGTCCCTGGGTGAACTGCGGGGTGATGGATGAAGAGGGCGTGATCCGCGCACAGAGTGACCAGCAGAATGTCTGGTTCGTGCGCAGCGACGCCTCCCAGGCGTCTTTTTCGATACAGATACTGCCTGGGGACCTGGCACAGTGGCTGGAGGGCGTGCCGACGTCGATACAGCCGGTTACGCCCCCCAAGGCCTGGCAAAAATGGGACAACCTGCTGAGCAGTGTGTGGAGCGCCGAACTCTCCAAGGACTATATCCAGAACCTTATCGAGCGCTGCCTGAACAAGTCCGGGCTGCCGCAACGGACGCAGGATCGGTTCAGGGACGAAAAACGGTTTCGCTATAAGTACCAGGTGGGCTACCCGGTCTATTCGGCGGGCATGACCGCCTATGCGCCACCGCGCTACAAGCACTTTTCTTTCCTCCAGGTGCTGACGGGCGAGCCGCAGCGCACGGCGTACTTCCAGGAAACCATCGCCAACATCCATGTCAGCGGGGAACCGCTGTCGAGCGTGGAAGTGCGCACCCTGGGCCGCTTGCGCGACATCCTGTATGAAACCTTTGTCGCCGATATCGACGAACTGGCGCGCAACACCGACTACAAACAACTGTTTGGCGAAACCTGCGAGGCCTTGGCCAAGGTCCGCGCGGCACAATTCCTGGTCGATGATGCTGAGCAGGATGTGTCCCTGCGTGAACTCGCCCATCGTTTTCTCAAAGGTGAAGTCAAGCCGCGCCTGCTGCTGTTCCGGGAAAAAGTGGTGCCCAATGCGTTGGTGCTCAAGCTCAGTTCACAGAAGGCGCTGCTCATCTCACTGAACATGGCAGAGCTCACTTGGGCGGTGTGGCAGCCCAGCGGCGTGGCGGGGCAACCCAGTGACGACTTGATGCGGTTTATCACGCACCACCTGCCATTTCCGGAAAAACTCAGCGTGGAGCGCTCGGATTTCTATCCGCAGAAAAAGCGCTACGGCTATCACTACCGCCGCGTGCCACCGCAGCCGGTGTCTTTCCGGGAGGTGACGAACATCAACGATGCGCTGTATGAGATCGGTATCAGCGAACTCAAGCACATGATGAATTACGCGGTATTTTCCTCCGATGAAGAGCGGCGCCTGGCGAAATGGGGCATGTTCAAGGTCGCTACCCGCGCGGTGTCCAGCCTGGTGATAGCGGCGGTCGGTCCCGCATCGGGCGTCGGGGCGTTGCTGTTGTCCGGCGGTGTCGGCCTGATCGCCAATGTCGCGGACGCAAGCTTCTCCTACCAACTGGCCCGCAGCATGGACCGACCCGAGGATTACGCCGCCTATGTGTATGAGTGCAAGTTGGGCGTCTTGCTGGGCGTGGTGGAGCTGGTCGCCGACGTTACCCTGGCCCGGGGGCAACTGCGCACGCTGTTGAAACGGTCGGCACAGACCGGGAAGTTGCTGTTGCCGGCCTTGAGATCCCGTGAGCGCACGGACACCCCTGTTTCCTTGGAGCAGGCGAGCGCCTCCACGTTGTTCCTGCCCACATCGGCGGACCTGCTGGGCATGCGCGGACGTCTGGAAAAACTGTATCGCGACGCCAATAAGCTGGCCGAATTGGCGGGCGACTTCGAGGCTTCGACTACGGGCGGCTTCGTTGAGTCCAAGCGCTGTGCGGACTACCTGTCAAGCCAGTCCTGGGACGTCCAGGCTATCGGCGTCTTGCTGTTCGCCGAACCGGACGACCCGCGTCCCCAGTGCCATTTTGCGCTGTCGGTTCGCAATGAAAGTGATGCGGCGGTGCTGGACACGGGGTTGGGGCGCCTGGACCCTTCGGCGCAGCAACTGGCCTATTTTGATTCCATCGCCGGCTGGGAGCAGCGCGTGCAGCAAGCACCGGCGTCGAGCGGCAAATTGGTGGTCTACAAGCTCTACGCCAATGTCATCGAGGCCAGTCATGAGCTCAACACGGTGTTCCGGCTGGGAGTGAGTTGGGGGCGTTTCTTCAATACCGGCAGCTATTCGGTCCTCGCGTGTCCGCAGCGCTTTATCACCGCCATCCAACGGCAACTGCCGAGGCTATGGGATGTACTTTCCCGGGAGCTGCCACGGGGCGCGTCGCAACTGACGACGGCGCTGCAAAACACGCCGCAGCCGTTCGATCATGCCGGCCTGTTGCTGCAGGTCAGTAACCTGCGAGGCTTGATCGATGAGTCCGAGGATATGTTGCGCCGTACCGTTGGAGTGCCGGTCGTTGGTAACCTCAGGGCGCAACTGCTGGGGGCTTTCCGGAGCTGGCGCCACGAGTCGCTGGAAGAGTATGTGGAGCTGATGGATAGCGTTATCGCAGAAGAGGCGGAGTTGGTGCGCGGAGCGTTGGCTCACCTGGACCAGTTGCAATCGGGCCTCGCCAGCCCGATTGCCACGGCGGAGAACGCCCTGGTCGATTGCGTCGACTGGATCGCACTGCGGGCCGGCCAGGAAGACGACGACTGGCGCAGTTTGCTGCGCAGCGAAATCGAACGCTATGTCACGGGGGATCGCGCCCGTGCGGACCTGTGTACAAGGGCGCAACTCGACTACCTGCACCAGACGCTGGCCGCCCATCGCGAAGTGCAGATACACCACGTCCTGGGGGCCAGCTACGAACGACTCTCCATGAGCACCGGCCAGGCGCTGTTTGCTATCGGGTTGAAGTTGATCAACGCCATGGCTACCCATCGGCAGTCCGATTGCTTCTTCGCCCTGATCATGACCTGCCAGCCCTACGAGAACAGTAACGAGCACTTCGCCCGGATCATCTACGGTATCCACGCCCTGCGGCAAAAGCGCTTCATGGTACTGACCCAGGCCCATGAAAACCGCCTGAGCGGGCTACGAGCTGCGGAACCTGTACCGCTCTAGTCCGGCGTGCGGCTAAGCGTCTTGAGGGCTTGCGCGGCCAGCAACGTGGTCAGTTCGCGCGTCGACAGTGCGTGCTTGAGCCCGACGGCCTGCCCGGCCCACTGAGAGCCAAAACCGGCTTCCTCCCTGGCCTTCAATGGCATCAGCGCGCCGCCTGCCAGGGGGAAGGCCGGCGCCGCCGGGTTCACCGGGCCCAGCTCACGCATCAGGCGATTCAAGAGGCCACGGGCAGGGCGCCCGGTGAACAGGTTGGTCAGCGCTGTGCCACTGGCCTGGGCCGTCAGCAAGGCCAGATGGTGGGCCCGGCTGAGCGTCGCCTCCGGGGTGAACAGGTACGCGGTGCCGATCTGCACCGCCGAGGCCCCGAGGACGAAGGCCGCGGCAATACCGCGTGCATCGCCGATTCCGCCGGCGGCGATTACCGGGACGCTCACTGCGTCCACCACTTGCGGGACCAAAGCCAGCGTGCCGATCTGGCTGCTCAGGTCCGACGTCAGGAACATTCCCCGATGCCCGCCGGCCTCATACCCCATGGCGATAATCGCGTCGCAACCGTGCCGTTCCAACCAGATCGCTTCCTCGACCGTGGTGGCCGAGGACAGCACCTTGGCCCCGGTCGCCTTGACACGTTCCAGCAGGCTTTTTTCCGGCAGGCCGAAATGAAAGCTCACGACCTCGGGGCGGTGTTGCTCCACCACTTCGCAACTGGCCGCGTTGAACGGGGCGCGATTGGAAACCGGAGTCGGCGCATCAAAATCGGCGCCCAGTTCGCGGTAGTAGGGTTCCAGCAAGGCCTTCCAGTGGCGATTGCGCTCCTCGTCCGGCTCCGGCGGCTGGTGGCAGAAGAAATTGACGTTGATAGGCCCGCTGCTGGCATGGCGCACGGTGGCCAGGGTTTCGTGCAGTTGCTCGATGCTCAGCATCGCCGCAGGGATCGAACCCAGCGCGCCGGCCTGGTTGGCGGCAATCACCATGGCGGCGCTGGTCGCACCGGCCATCGGTGCCTGGATGATGGGCACGTCGATGCCCAGCAGATCGAGAATGCGCATGTCTGGCCAGGTGCTCATGGGATGCTTCTCCAGCGTCAGTCGGGGTTTTCGCTGTTTTAGCAGGGTGCCTGGCACCCGGCCAGTCTGTTTTATTCACTGGACGAGGGACGTTTTTCGTGCGCGTCAGTGGTCTCTTTCACGCTCCAGCAGCTGCCGCTTGCGTTCAACCCCCCAGCGATAGCCGGATAGATCGCCATTGCTGCGCACCACCCGATGACACGGAATCGCCACCGCCAGGCTGTTGGCCCCGCAGGCCTGGGCCACCGCGCGAAAGGCCTTGGGCGCGCCGATGCGTTGGGCGATCTGCCCATAGCTGGCCGTGCTGCCCACCGGAATCTCGCGCAGGGCCTGCCACACCCGCTCCTGGAACGCGGTGCCACGCAAGTCCAGTGGCAAGTCCAGGCCCAGGGCCGGCGCCTCGATAAAGCCCACCACGTGCGCGATCAATTGTTCGAAACGGCGGTCGGCCCCCACCAGGTTGGCGTTGGGGAATTGGTCCTGCAGGTCGCGCACCAGTTTGTCCGGGTCATCCCCCAGCAGAATCGCACACACGCCACGGGCGCTCTGCGCCACCAGGATTGCACCCAGCGAGCATTGCCCGACGGCGAACAGAATATCGTTGTTGGTGCCGCCGGCCTTGTAGTCGCTGGGCGTCATGCCGAGCCGTTGGTTGGCCGATTCATAAAAGCGGCTGTTGGAGTTGAAGCCGGCTTCATACAACGCATCGGTTACCGAATGCGGGCCCTTGAGCCCCTCGCGGACCTTGCGTGAACGATGGGCGCTGGCGTAACCCTTGGGCGTCAGGCCGGTCACGCCTTTGAACACCCGGTGGAAATGGAACGGGCTCAGGCCGGCCCGGCTCGCCAGCATGTTGAGGCTGGGCGCGGTATCGGCGTGTTCGATCTGCCGGCATGCGTCAGCCACCAATTGCGCATGCTGCGCAGCCAGTTGTGTCTGGTCACCGGCTGCGCGTTTGCTGGCGCGATAACCGGCGGCCTCGGCCTGTGCCGGGGTGTCGAAAAATTCGATATTTTCCGGGCGGGGCAATCGCGAGGCGCTGCTCGGGCGGCAATACACACCGGTGGTTTTTACGCCGTAGACGAACAGCCCATCGGCTTTCGGATCGCGGGCAAGAATCGCAGCCCAGCGCGGATCTTGTTCGGTAGTCATGGTTGGCACTCTTGACGGATCCTGGCCAGAGTAGCCGTGCTGCAGTGGCCTGGCACTCCGAAGCTTGCGGTCAAATCAGCCGGCGGTGCGAAAAGTGAGGTTGATACGTTGCGGGCCCATGATCGGGTGCACGCCTTCCTTGATCGGCATCACCCCATGAAAGCGCAGCCGATCGACCCCGCCCCAGACCACCACATCACCATGGAACAGCGAGACCTTGCGGGTCTTGTCACTGCGGGCGTGGCCACCGAACAGGAAAACTGCCGGCAACCCAAGGGATATCGACACGACGGGCTCGCTGTAGCGACGTTCATTCTTGTCCTGGTGCAAGGACATTTTCGCGCCCGGAACATAACGATTGATTAGGCAGGCGTCGGGGGCAAAGTCGACAAACCCGGCGTCTGCCGCGGCTTCTATGGCCAGTTGGCGCAAGGTGTCCGGCAGCGCTGGCCAGGGTTGCCGGGTGCGAGGGTCCAGGGGCGTGTAGCGGTAGCCGCTGGTGTCGCTGGTCCAGCCCAGCGCGCCGCAACTGCTCAAGGCGGCCGACATGGTAAAGCCCCCGGGCGTAACCATTTGCCGAAACGGCGATTGCGCCAGCACACGGCGCAGTTCTGGCAGAAGGCGTTCAATCCAGGGCAGGGCATAGCCCCTTAGCACGTAGGACTGTTCGCCGATCTGCTCACGCGCTGCGGGTTGTTGCAGGGCGTCATCGGCGAACAGGTCATCAGTGGGGCCGGGCATTGCCTTACAGCGCCTTGCTCACGTTGATGTCGGTGATGACATCACTGGCATCGTGGATTTTCGCCAAGGCCTGCAATGCTTCTTCCACGCTATTGCTCGTCAGTTGGGCGAACTCGAAGCGGCGTTCGCCGTTGAGCTTGTACTTGATCACGTATTTGGTGGTAGCAGTCACGATGATTTCCTGTGGCGTCTTCGAGTCAGCTCAGCTTGGTGCTGGTGCGACGTACGATGCGAATCTTGTGGGACAGCGCCGGCTTGCGGGTGACGCTGATTGCGCGGCGTGTCACCACGTCCAGGGTGATATTCCAGAACCCGGTGCTGGGTGCGGTGATCTTGGCGGGGAATTTGTCGAACGCGCCGCCGTGGTACGTGTGGCGGCCGCCATTCTTGAAACTGCGAAAATTTGCGTCGCTCATCAGGCGAATATTACAGGTCTGCGAGCATTCGATGACGACAATGTCCCCCTCGTTGAGGTGCTCGCGCTGGTGAATAAATTTCATGAGGGTGTCTCCAGAAGGGCTTTTTCTGAAAAATCAGAATGATACGTAGGTTAAGATGGAGTTTATCAGCCCCAGCGCGTTTATTATCGGCCCGTCTTCAACGGCGTCGACAATTTAAAACAGTTATTTACCGAGTTATCAGGGATAAATCCTACGTGGGCGGGAGAAAATTACCATCTCCGCTGTCGTAGGGTCTTTATTGGAGGTTTTGTATGAAGTGGAGTGTGTTGGTTCTGGCCTTGGCGATAGGTGGGTGTGCTTCGGTTGCAGATATCAAGCAGACCCCGCCGACGTTGGTGGTCATTTCCGGGAAAAAACCCCAGGAGTACGCGGCGTGTGTGGTAAGGAAGCTGTCGACCACCCGTCGGCCGCCGCAGATTGAACCGCATAAAGACGGTGTGCAGGTCATCGTGCCGCAGAAGTTTTCCGCCGCCCCTTCGGCTATTTTCGAAATTGAAGAGCGCTCCAGCGGTAGCAGCATCAAGCTCTACGAGAGCATGTCCAACGTGCCGATCCGCCCGGGAGATGTGAAAAAGGCCGGGGAAGAGTGCATTTCCGGTTGATGCCGCTGGGGAAAGCCGATATGAAACGTGAACACGTGAAGGCCCGTCATGCCGAGGGTGAAATCTCGGCCACCCATGTCATCCAGAACCCCGCCGACCTGGGCGAGTGGATCGTCTTCTTCAAGAAAAGCGGCGGTCGCAGCTTTTTTCTGGTGGATGATCAGGATGAAGTCGAATCCTTTGCCAGTCTTGACGAGCTGAGCGAAATCCTTCGGGAGCTGGGGATCAAATTCGCTGAGATCCACCTGTAACCCCCCCGGGTTACTTGCAGACCACCACCACACTGCGACTTTTGTAGTTGCCCACATCCTGGCCCAGGGTCTTGTCGCTTTCCTTCAGCGACGGCGTGCCTTCGGTGCCGACAATGCGATAGCCGGTGCCTGCGCAGGAGGCATCGGCTTTTTCGTAGCAACTGGCCCAGGAGTTGGCTTCGCCTGAACAGTCGATGGTCAGGCCTTGCTCGCCGTTCTTGAGGTAGACATCGGAAGTGGTGGTGCAGCCGGCGAGTGCCAGTACCGCAGTCAGTGCCAGAAATTTGTTCATGTGTGTTCGTCGTCAAGGGTGTGGGAGGGGCGCTGACACTGTCGTGGGGCGTGCCTGGAAGATTATAGCGAACTGCCATCTAGGTACAGGCAAAACCAAAAAAGCCCCGTGAGTCGGGGCTTTTGGCGCAGGGCTGCCGGCTTACTTACCCTTCGGTCTCTTGCTCGACGCGTGGCCCGCTTCGTCAACAAACACTTCGGCGACCGCGATCGCCATGCTTTCGGTCTCGAAAACGCCCGCGACGCTGTCTCCGTGGAAGTTGATCAGGTGCCAGCCGTCTGCTCGCTTGGTGATCAGGTAGCCGTTCACGCCTTTTGGTTCTGACATCTATTAACAATCTCGTGGTCTGATTCAAGGGAGCAATGATAGCCCCAATTGTCCCGGTGCCGCGCAAGTTATTCCAGGTCAGTGTTCTGGCCTGAAAAGCGTGCTAAAAGGGTTGCAACCCCTTTTAAGCATGAGGAGATGACTTTTCTTAGCGTGGCGGTGAAGTCGCTCTTTGTAAGATCAGCGGAACTTACGCCGACATTTTTTCTCTATGATGACATCGCAACGCCAGCAGGACCCATTGTAAGGTGACTGCGGCCTGATTAGACTGCGCCGAATTCCGTACGCACAGCCCTTTGTAAGGACTTATATGATCAAGAAATGCTTGTTTCCAGCAGCCGGTTACGGCACTCGCTTCTTGCCAGCGACCAAGGCCATGCCCAAAGAGATGCTGCCGGTGGTAAACAAGCCACTGATTCAGTACGGCGTCGAAGAGGCATTGGATGCCGGTCTGAACGAAATCTCTATCGTCACCGGTCGCGGTAAGCGCGCACTGGAAGACCATTTCGA
Organism: Pseudomonas sp. GW821-FHT09D08; assembly: GCF_059416305.1. Classification (NCBI taxonomy): domain Bacteria; kingdom Pseudomonadati; phylum Pseudomonadota; class Gammaproteobacteria; order Pseudomonadales; family Pseudomonadaceae; genus Pseudomonas; species Pseudomonas sp. GW821-FHT09D08. The sequence goes on along the minus strand of NZ_JBWKOX010000010.1, from coordinate 121,568 downwards.
CATCAGCTACGAGCTGGAAAACCAAATCAAGGGCACCGACAAGGAAAAATACCTGGTCGGCATCCGCAAGCTGCTGGACGAGTGCTCGTTCTCCTACACCCGCCAGACCCAGATGAAAGGTCTTGGCCACGCTATCCTGACCGGTCGGCCATTGATCGGTGACGAGCCGTTCGCCGTAGTACTCGCGGACGACCTGTGTGTGAACCTGGAAGGCGACGGCGTACTGACCCAGATGGTCAAGCTGTACCAGAAATACCGCTGCACCATCGTTGCGGTTCAAGAGGTCGATCCTCAAGAGACCAACAAGTACGGCGTGATTGCCGGTGACGACATTGGCGATGGCCTGATCCGCGTACGCGACATGGTCGAGAAGCCGGCGCCTGAAGATGCACCGTCGAACCTGGCGATCATCGGTCGTTACATTCTGACCCCGGACATCTTCAAGTTGATCGAAGAAACCGAGCCAGGCAAGGGTGGCGAGATCCAGATCACCGACGCCCTGTTGAAACAGGCCAAAGACGGTTGCGTGATCGCCTACAAGTTCAAGGGTCGTCGTTTTGACTGCGGTGGCGCCGAAGGCTACATCGAAGCCACCAACTTCTGCTACGAGCACTTCTACAAGACTGGCAAGGCTTACTGATTCACGCTTGCCTGCCTTTGAAAAGCCACCTTCGGGTGGCTTTTTCGTTTTTCAGCCCCATGTAAGTCGGTATGCTGATGTCCTGCCGAGGAGAATGAGATGGCCTACGATTTTGACCTGTATGTAATTGGCGCCGGTTCCGGCGGTGTTCGCGCGGCGCGCTTTGCTGCGGGCTTTGGGGCCAAGGTGGCCGTGGCGGAAAGCCGCTACCTGGGCGGTACCTGCGTAAACGTTGGCTGTGTGCCGAAGAAACTGCTGGTGTACGGTGCGCATTTTGCCGAGGACTTCGAGCAAGCCAGTGGCTTTGGCTGGTCCCTGGGTGAAGCGAGTTTTGATTGGGCGACCCTGATCGCCAACAAGGATCGCGAGATCAACCGCCTCAATGGCATCTACCGCAACCTGCTGGTCAACAGCGGCGTGACCGTGCATGAGGGGCATGCGCGCCTGGTTGATCCGCACCAGGTGGAAATCAATGGCGAGCGCTTTACGGCCAGGCACATCCTGATCGCTACCGGGGGCTGGCCGCAGATTCCGGATATTCCGGGGCGTGAGCACGCCATAGGCTCCAATGAGGCGTTCTTCCTCAAAGAGTTGCCCAAGCGCGTGCTGGTGGTAGGTGGCGGCTATATCGCGGTTGAGTTCGCCGGGATTTTCCATGGCTTGGGTGCGCAGACGTCATTGCTGTATCGCGGTGACCTGTTCCTGCGTGGCTTTGATGGTTCAGTGCGCACACACCTTAAGGAAGAGTTGACCAAGCGCGGCCTCGACCTGCAATTCAATGCGGACATCGAACGCATTGAAAAGCAAGCCGATGGCAGCCTCAAGGCCACCTTGAAAGACGGTCGCGTGCTGGAGGCCGATTGCGTGTTCTATGCCACCGGCCGGCGTCCGATGCTGGATAACCTGGGCTTGGAAAATACCGGCGTGAAACTGGATGAGCGCGGTTTCGTCCAGGTGAACGACCAGTACGAGACCACCGAAGCGTCGATCCTGGCGATCGGTGATGTGATCGGCCGTGTGCAACTGACGCCGGTGGCCCTCGCCGAGGGCATGGCCGTAGCGCGTCGCTTGTTCAAGCCCGAGCACTACCGCCCGGTGGATTACGCGATGATTCCGACAGCGGTATTCAGTCTGCCGAATATCGGTACGGTCGGCCTGACGGAGGAAGAGGCGAAGAAGAACGGACACAGGGTGCAGATCTTCGAAAGCCGGTTCCGCCCGATGAAGCTGACCTTGACCGAGTGCCAGGAAAAAACCTTGATGAAACTGGTGGTCGACGCCGACACCGACAAGGTGTTGGGCTGCCACATGGTCGGTCCGGACGCAGGCGAGATCGTCCAGGGCCTGGCGATCGCGCTCAAGGCCGGAGCGACCAAGCAGCACTTCGATGAAACCATCGGCGTGCATCCCACGGCGGCGGAAGAGTTCGTCACCATGCGCACGCCTGTGGCCGACTGATCAGGCTGGCGGTGTTGCCTCTGGCGCCGTCGCAACGGCGGCGGCCAGGCGCAACGCTTCGATAGTGGCGTGGGCCTTCATAAGCTCCAGTTCCAGGCGCTTGTTGGTGTGCCCGTGCTCAGCCAGCGCTTGTTGGCGTGACTCACTTTCAAGCAAGGCCACCCGCAGGCGCTCCTGAAGGAGAGTGCGCTCGCTGTCGATCTGGCTCACGTGCTCGCTCAGTTTCAGTTGCTGGGCCTGGCCTTTGCGGGTTTCCTCCTGCAGCGCAGCCAATTCCTTTGCCGTCACTCGGTGCTCGATCAGCAGGCGCTCGTTGTCGCGGTGCAACTGGGTGATTTCGTCCTGGCGAACCATTGCACTTTGCTGGGCTTGGCGCAGCTCTGCCTGTACTTGCTGCAGCTGGCCTTCGTGGCGCCGCTGTTCCTGCTCGCGCTGCTCCTTGATCGCATTACGGTAGTGCTCCAGCGCCTCGCGGGCGTGCAGGTGCTTTTCTTCCAGCGAGCGAATCTGCTCGTCCTTGTCGTTGATCCGCAATTCGTAATCACCGCAGGCTTGGCTGAGCCCGGCGTTGCGCGTTTGCTCGGTTTGCAGGCTGGTGCTGACGGTTTGCAGGGCGGCGCTTTCTTGCGCCAGTGCAGCCGCCTGAATATCGAATTGTTGCTTGAGCTCGCCGTGTGCTTCTTCAAGTGCCTCGACCTGGGCGAGCAGGGCGGTTTTTTGCTGTTCGAACTGCGCCAGGGCCAGGTCAATCGGCTCTTGAGCTTTGTCCTTCAAGCGCTGCGCCAGGCGTGCAACCAGTTCACCCAGTTCGTCGTCAATCGGCGCTTCGGTGATGGTCAGGCGGGCTTCGCTGTCGTCCAGCTCCTTCAAATAGCGGTGGATCGTGGTTTTCGAGCCGGTATTGCCCATCTCGATGCGTACCGCGTCGATGCTGGGGTTCTCGCCGCGGGCAAGGATCGCCAAGCGTGCCGTTTGAACTACTGCTTTATTAATGCCGCCGCGAGCCATGGGGTCTCCGTCGATTTAGTACTGTGGTATGTATTATGTAGATACATACTATATCATGAATAAAAATCTGTTCAAATTCATGATTTAACAGATGGGATATTGGCGTATTATCCCGTGTCATATGCGCCTGGAGCGCTTATACCTCTGCCAGCAGTACGAATAGGCCTCCCATGAGCGATCTGGACCGTTACCTCAACGCCGCCACCCGCGATAACACGCGCCGCAGCTATCGTGCGGCGATCGAACACTTCGAAGTCAGTTGGGGCGGATTTCTGCCGGCCACCAGCGACAGCGTGGCTCGTTACTTGGTGGCGCATGCCGGCGTGTTGGCAGTCAACACCTTGAAGTTGCGGCTCTCGGCATTGGCGCAATGGCATACCAGCCAGGGCTTTCCCGATCCGACGAAGGCGCCGGTGGTGCGCAAGGTGCTCAAGGGGATTCGAGCGGTACACCCGGCGCAGGAGAAGCAGGCCGAGCCGTTGCAACTCAGGCATCTGGAGCAGGTCGTGGCCTCCCTCGAGGCTGAAGCGCGAGAGGCAGTTGATGCACATGACCAACCGCGATTGCTGCGCGCCAAGCGTGACACTGCGCTCATCCTGCTGGGCTTCTGGCGCGGCTTCCGTAGCGATGAGTTGTGCCGATTAAGTATCGAACACGTACAGGCCACACCCGGTGCAGGCATCAGTCTGTACCTGCCGCGCAGCAAAAGTGACCGCGACAACCTCGGCAAGACCTATCACACGCCGGCGCTGCTGCGCCTGTGTCCGGTGCAGGCCTACAGCGAGTGGCTCAGCGCCTCGGCGCTGGTGCGCGGTCCGGTATTCCGCGGTATCGATCGCTGGGGAAACCTTGGGGAGGAGGGCTTGCACCCCAACAGCGTGATCCCGCTGTTGCGCCAGGCGCTTGAGCGCGCGGGCATCGCCGCCGAGCAGTACACCAGTCACTCGCTGCGTCGGGGTTTTGCCACCTGGGCCCATTCCAGCGGCTGGGACTTGAAGTCGTTGATGAGTTACGTCGGCTGGAGCGACATGAAATCCGCCATGCGCTATGTTGAAGCGACGCCCTTTCTCGGCATGACATTGGCCACTCAACCGCTGCTTTGAGATTTCTTCTATTAATACCGTCACCTGATAGGGAAAACCAATCGTCAGCATCAGGTTTGCCAATGAGCCATCCGCCGGGAGAGTGGGTAGGATTCACCTCATCAACTTCTTAACCCCTGACGGAGAGTCAACGATGCCTATCATCAACAGCCAAGTAAAACCGTTCAAAGCAACTGCATACAAAAACGGCAACTTCGTAGATGTGACCGACGCTGACCTGAAAGGCAAATGGTCGGTCGTGTTTTTCTACCCAGCCGACTTCACCTTCGTTTGCCCAACCGAGCTGGAAGACCTGGCTGACAACTACGCCGAATTCCAGAAGCTGGGCGTGGAAATCTACAGCGTGTCCACCGACACCCACTTTGCCCACGCTGCCTGGCACAACACTTCGCCAGCCATCGGCAAAATCCAGTACACCATGATCGGCGACCCGACCCTGACTATCTCCCGCAACTTCGACGTCCTGATCGAAGAAGCTGGCCTGGCTGACCGCGGTACCTTCGTGATCAACCCGGAAGGTCAGATCAAGATCGTTGAACTGAACGACGGCGGTGTTGGCCGTGACGCTTCCGAGTTGCTGCGCAAAATCAAGGCCGCTCAATACGTGGCTGCCCACCCAGGCGAAGTCTGCCCAGCCAAGTGGAAAGAAGGCGAGGCCACTCTGGCGCCGTCCCTGGACCTGGTCGGCAAGATCTAAGTCTGTGAAGACGTATCAAGGGCGGAACTCCGCACTTAAGTAAGCTGCATCCGCCCTCAGAAACGCCCGGGCGATAGTCGCTCGGGCGTTTTTTTGTCTGCAATAAACCGAATTAATAGGAAATCGCCCGTATGTTGGACGCCAATCTTAAAGCTCAGTTGAAGTCATACCTGGAACGGGTCACCCAGCCGATCGAGATCGTCGCCTCCCTCGACGACGGCGCGAAATCCCAGGAAATGCTTGCCCTTCTGCAAGACGTAACCAGCCTCACCACGCTGATTACCCTGAAGACCGATGGCGATGATGCGCGTAAGCCATCGTTCTCCATCAACCGCCCGGGTGCCGATATCAGCCTGCGTTTCGCCGGCATCCCCATGGGCCATGAATTCACTTCGCTGGTGCTGGCCCTGCTGCAAGTCGGTGGCCACCCATCGAAGGCCAGTGTCGAAGTGATTGAACAGATCCGCGCCCTCAAAGGCGAGTTCAGCTTCGAGACTTACTTCTCGCTGTCCTGCCAGAACTGCCCGGATGTGGTCCAGGCGCTGAACCTGATGGCCGTACTCAACCCGAATATCCGCCACGTCGCCATCGACGGCGCGCTGTTCCAGGCTGAAGTCGACGAGCGTCAGATCATGGCGGTGCCGAGCGTCTACTTGAATGGTGTGAACTTCGGCCAGGGCCGCATGGGCCTGGAAGAAATCCTCGCCAAGCTCGACACCAGCGGCATTGAAAAAGCCGCCGAGAAAATCAGCGCCAAGGAGGCCTTTGATGTGCTGGTCGTCGGCGGTGGCCCAGCCGGTTCCGCAGCCGCCATCTACGCCGCACGTAAAGGCATTCGCACCGGTGTTGCCGCCGAACGCTTTGGTGGCCAGGTGCTGGACACCATGTCCATCGAGAACTTTATTTCGGTACAGGAAACCGAAGGGCCGAAACTGGCCAGCGCCCTGGAAGCCCACGTGCGTCAGTACGACGTGGACATCATGAACCTGCAGCGCGCCAGCAGCCTGGTGCCGGCGAAGAATCCCGGTGACCTGCACGAAATTCGCTTTGAAAGCGGTGCGACCCTCAAGTCCAAGACCGTGATCCTGGCCACCGGCGCCCGCTGGCGCGAAATGGGGGTGCCGGGCGAGCAGGAATACAAGGCCAAGGGCGTGTGCTTCTGCCCGCACTGCGATGGTCCGCTATTCAAGGGCAAGCGTGTGGCGGTGATCGGCGGCGGTAACTCCGGCGTTGAAGCGGCCATCGACCTGGCCGGTATCGTCAGCCATGTGACCTTGCTGGAGTTCGACAGCAAGTTGCGCGCCGATGCGGTATTGCAGCGCAAGCTGTACAGCCTGCCTAACGTTGACGTGATCACCAGCGCGCTGACCAGTGAAGTCAAAGGTGATGGCCAGAAAGTGACAGGCCTGGCCTACAAGGACCGCGATACCGGTGAGTTCAAGACCCTCGACCTGGAAGGCATCTTTGTACAGATCGGCTTGCTGCCCAACACCGACTGGCTTAAAGGCACTGTGGAACTGACCCCCCGTGGCGAGATCATTGTCGATGCCCGTGGCGAAACTTCACTGCCAGGGGTATTCGCCGCCGGTGACGTGACGACCGTGCCGTACAAGCAGATCGTGATTGCAGTAGGCGAGGGCGCCAAGGCTTCCCTGAGTGCTTTCGATCACTTGATCCGTACCTCCGCTCCGGCCTAAGCCCAGGTCCTGAAACGAAAAACCCCATGAGCGATCATGGGGTTTTTTGTTGTGCGTTAGAAACTTACAGCGGCGCTGGCTGAATAATCTCAACCCAGTACCCATCCGGGTCCTTGATGAACGCCAGGCTTTTCATGCGGCCATCGGTCAGGCGTTTCTGGAAATCGCAGCCCAATGCTTCGAAGCGTTCGCATGCGGCGACGATATCGGGCACCGAGATGCAGATATGGCCAAAACCACGCGGGTCGGTGTTGCCGTTGTGGTAGGCGAAGTCGGCATCGTTTTCGGTGCCGTGGTTGTGGGTCAGTTCCAGGATGCCTGGGATCGACTTCATCCATTGGGTGCGCGCGGCGGCGTCGGCCGGGATCTGGGATTTGTCCACCAGGGCCAGGAAGTACAGGCTGAATTCGGCTTCCGGGAAGTCGCGCTTTTCAACCAGGGAAAAACCCAGGACCCGGGTGTAGAAGTCCAGGGACTTGGTGATGTCCTTGACCCGCAGCATGGTGTGGTTGAACACGAAGTTAGAGGTGGCGGTATCGGGTTGGGCGGTGACGCCCGGGAAGGTGTTCAGTTCGTGCAGGCTCATGGGCCCTCCAGAAAAAAATGGGGCAAACGCGGCTCCAGGTGCGAGGAGCGTTCCCTTGGCTTGCGGCTGGCGTCCGTGCAGCCGGGCTATGATACGCAAGGCCCGCTTGCTGCGCCAAATGAAAAAGCGCGCGCAGGTCTTGCGACCGGCCGGTGGCGGGGCTCACACTTTGTCGCTTGAACCTTGGGTGTCTTTTGCAATGATCGAATGTCGTATACCGCTGTTGAGTGCTCTGTGTTTGCTGTTGACCAGCCCCTGGGTGTGGGCGGGCGACCCGGAAATTCATTGGCCCAGCGGCTGGCAGGTCGAGGAAGTGGTGCCCGACGGCGCCGCGTCGGCCACCCCGCAGCCGGTCTCGCGGCAGCGTGCGATCAAGAACGACGAAAATGGCAACACACTGATGGTGATGGAGTTGACGGGGACGCCGATCGAAGCCGGACATAACGTTAATCTTCAGGGCGTATTGTTGGAGATGCGCAAGTCCATCCAGAAGGATTTTGCCCAAGGCGGTTACCAGAGTGTGTGCAGCAAGATGCACTCGACAACACTGAGTCGTCTTGAAGCCGTGGAAACTACGTGTGTGATTACCGAGAATGGACGGCACGTGCTTTCACAAACATTGGTCGGGGCTGTTGATACCGAAAAAGCGTATGTTTTTTCATACGCAGGTCAAGCCGACGCTTACGAAGCCAGCAAGGACGAAGTCAGTTCGGTGCGCGCCAGCCTCAAACTTTAAGTGCGTTTCGCACGTCGATTCTCAACAAAGTGAAATGTTATTTAAGTTCTGTTTCAAACCCTTGAATAAAAAAGCCCCGCATGTGCGGGGCTCTTTGTTAGTGCGTTGTGATCAGCCGCGAAGCCAGGAATCTACAGTGGCGGCGCCATACTGTTCTTTCCAGGCCTTGAGGCCGCGGTGGTTACCGCCCTTGGTTTCGATCAGTTCGCCAGTGTGCGGGTTGTGGTAAACCTTGACCACGCGCGCACGGCGCTGTTTGGGTGCGCTGGCGGCGGCAGCGCTGGTCTTGCCCGGGTTTGGATCGAGGATCAGGATAATGTCGCGCAGGCTTTTGCCGTAGGTTTTCATCAATCCTTGAAGCTTTTCTTCGAATTCGATTTCTTTCTTCAGGCCAGCGTCGTTCTTCAGGGATTCCAGCTGGGCAAGCTGCTCTTGAAGGGCTTTTTCTGCTGCGCGAAATTCGGCGAGTCTGGACAAAATCTGTACTCCAATAGTGTATTTGGCTGATGTCAACTACAGACAAAGCTATAAGCCAATAGCGTTAAGGCGACTCACAGAAGAAGTCGTCCTGCGAGTTCTGCACAGGCAAGAAAAATTGTAGTAGTTAATCCGCCACGAGTAAATCACGTCTTTTGTCTTATTAACATTATTTCAACGCCGCTAGTGCATGGCTATTCAATGGCTGGTCAGGTTTTTAATGAATTCATCGCTGGGTAATGGCTTTCCAAACAGGTAGCCCTGGAGGAAATCCACCCCGTGAGCGGCCAGGTACTCGCATTGCTCGGCGGTCTCTACACCTTCTGCAACGATGCCCAGGTCCAGCTTGCCGGATAATTCGATGATGCTGTCCAGAATATGCCGCGATAGTGCATCGGCCCCGATCATGGCGACAAAACTCTGGTCGATCTTCAAGTAATCCACATTGAAGTTGCGCAAATAGCCCAGGCTGGAATGGCCGGTACCAAAGTCATCGATGGCAATCATCACACCCAGTTGATGCAGGGCGTCGAATAGTCGGCGGGTAATATCCGTGGGCTCGATCAGTTCGCGCTCGGTCAGCTCCAGCACCAAGGTCACCTGGCCCGGTGCAAAGGCGGCGAGAAACTCACGGCAATCCTCCACCAGGGCAAGGTCGTGGCAATGGCGCGCGGTGATATTCACACCGATATGGAAGCCCGAGCTGAACTGCGCCGCATGGGGCGCCAGTTGGGCGGCGGTCTGGCGCAGCAGGGCGCGGGTCATCGGCACGATCAGGCCGGAGTGTTCAGCCAGCGGGATAAACAGGTCGGGCCGGACCAGGCCTTCCTTGGGGTGCTGCCAGCGCATCAGCACCTCGCAGCCGGCCCACTCGCGGGTGTCACCGCGTACCACCGGCTGGAAGTACGGGATGAACTCATTGGCCCCCAAGGCCCGCTGCAGCTCATGGGTGGGCGCCGAGGAACGCTTTTGCAGCCAGTGCGCAAGCAGGCCCGCGAGCACGCCAAAGAACACCACCAGGCTGAACAGCGCCGGGTAACGCGCCTGCATATAGCGCCACACCTCACCGGCCGGCATGCCGGCGTCGACGCTGTAGCGATAACGCTCGGACGCCAGATGATGATGGGCCACGGCAAATACCGGGACGGCGGTGTCGTGCACATTGCCATCCGCGCCGAGCCAGTGAGGTCCGACTTGCAGCACAAGCTGGGCATAGCGGCTGATCAGGCGCAGGGCGTTGGTCAGGTGATAGCCGTCGATGGAGGCAAACGCCGCTTTGTCGCCATCGACCAGGCGGTAGACCAGCAACGCGGTATCCGGTGTAACCGGGTTGCCGTTCATCAACCACAGGCGGCCATCGACGTAGTCATCCGGGTTTACCGGTGACTCGTAGTTGCTGCCGAACAGGGAGCTGCAATAGATGTTTTTCTGCCAGGACAAGGTCGTCGCCCGCACAAACGGCCGGCGCGTGACCTGTTCACGTAGCGCCAGTTGCGCGCCACTGTCACACGGTTGTCCGGCCAGTGGCAGCAAGGTCTGGGCGGCGAGGGCGGTATTGTCGAGCATCAGGTCGAATTGACGTATGGCTTCCTGGGCGGTTTGCGCCGTGCTTTGTTCGAGGGTGCGCTCGGCTTGCCAATACAGGATGGCCGCACCCAGCAGGATCGGCAGCACACCCGCCAACAGGCTGATCGCATAGCGGCTGAGAAGTCTTCGCGGGCCTTTGACAGTGAGGGGCATGGGTTCAGGCCTGTTGCGCAGGGGGCGGGCTTTACCGGCAGGCCGGCGGGGAATGTTCCGATGATAGATGGCCCGTTTGGAATTTGCTCGCCCTGACAAGGTTTTGCGCAATCTCGATAAAGGCCAGGGTCGCCGGTGACGACTGCCGCCGATCCAGCACCGCCAGGCCGATCTGGCGCGGCACACGGGGCGAGAGCGGTCGCTTCACATAGCGCAGATCAAGTGCCTGGGGCAGCGACGCTTCGGCGACGATGCTCAGTCCATCGCCACGGCTGACCGCTTCCAGGGTGCTCAGCAGTTGCGCGCAACGGTAACGCACCTTTGGCCGCAGTTGGCCGGCGTCGAACAGGCGGGTGACCAGTTCCGCGGAGCCGGCTTCGGTCAGGATAAAGGCATCGTTACACAGGTCCTGCAGGGCCAGCGTGTCCCGCGCAGCCAATGGATGATCTGCCGGCAGCAGCGCCACCATCTGGTCCTCGAACACGGCAAAGGTGTCGTAGCGCTCCTGTTCCAGCACCACAAAGCCCACATCGATCCGTCGCTCATCCAGCCACTGCAGCACCTGGCGGTCGGGCCCTTCGTCCACATGCACCTCAATCCCCGGATGGGCGCTGCGAAACTGGCTGAGGATGGCGGGCAGCAGGCGAATCGAGGCGGTCGGTCCGAACGAGCCGATGCGCAAAGTACCGCGCCGCATGCCCCGGGCATCGGCCGCTTCTTGTTGCAGGGTGTTGGCCAGGCCGAGCATGGCACGGGCACGTCCGAGTAATTGCCGGCCGATGTCGCTGGGTTCTACCTGCGACAGGTGGCGCCGAAACAGCTCTACACCCAGCTCCTGCTCCAGGGCCTTGATGGCATGGGACACCGCCGACTGGCTGATGCCCAGGCGGTGGGCGGCACTGGTGAAGCCCTGCAACTCGGCGACCAGCGAGAAGATTTCCAATTGGGTCAGGGTCATGAGTGAAAGCTCATTTTACGATGATCAGTTATTAGCTGAAGAATACGCGAATTCTCCCCCCTTGAGCCCATCCCCATGCGCCTCGCCTCCGATCACCTGACTTATTGCAAACTCGCCGCCGTCACCATGATCTGGGGCGGTACCTTTGTCGCCGGGCGCTTCCTGGCCGACCACCTCAATCCGCTGCTGGCCGCCAGCCTGCGTTTTATCCTCGCCAGCCTGGCGTTGTTGATGTTCATGGCCTGCGCGCGTATTCGACTGTTACGCCCGAACCTTCGGCAGTTTGCGCAACTGGCGGTGCTGGGCTTCTGCGGGATTTTTTTCTACAACCTGTGCTTCTTCTATGGGTTGCAGTACATCAATGCGTCGCGGGCTTCGTTGATCGTGGCGTTGAATCCGGCGGTGATCGGCCTGGCGAGCTGGCTCTTATTCAAGGAGCGGCTGAGTCGGATCAAGCTGCTGGGGATCCTGTTGTGCCTGGTCGGTGCCGGGACGGTCATTGTCAGCAGTAACCCGCAGGTGTTGCAGGCCACCGCCGATGCCTGGATCGGCGACCTGCTGATCCTCGGCTGTGTGGCAGGGTGGGGCGTTTATTCGCTGTGTGCCCGTGGGCTCAACCAAAGCCTGGGGCCATTGCAGACGGTCACCTGGTCGGTGCTGCTGGGCACGTTGATGTTGACCAGTACCGCGTTTGTTACCGCAAGCGTCAGCGTAGAAGCGCTCGGCCGCTTGCAGCTCACCCAGTGGCTCAGCCTGGCCTACCTCGGCGTGTTGGGCTCGGCGCTGGCGTATATCGGTTACTACGACGGCATCCGACGCATTGGCGCGACGCGCTCCGGCGTGTTTATCGCACTCAACCCACTGACGGCGGTGATCTGCGGTGCCTTGCTGCTGGGGGAGCAACTGACGGCGCCCATCCTGGCGGGCGGGGCCGTCATCCTGCTGGGGATCTACCTGTGCAACAAACCCCTTGCACAGCCCAGGGCAATGGGGATTTGATAAGAGTACGGACAAATGCAGTTACGCTGTGTAGAATCGATTTACGCATACAAGAATATGGACTTGCGCTCACGCAAGCCTCGGCCGTCAGAGACTGATGTAACCATGAAGCTACTCGGCTCCCCCCTCATCTTTGGTGACTTCCTCGCCCGCAGTGTGCGAGGCCTTTCCTGCGCGCCGCCCTCCGACCTCATCCTTGCTCGCACATAACCAATTGCTACCCACAAGAATGATGAGGCGCCGGCCATGACCGACCACTACGAAAACCCAATGGGCCTGATGGGCTTTGAATTTATCGAATTCGCATCGCCGACCCCGGGCACCCTGGAGCCGATCTTCGAGATCATGGGCTTCACCAAAGTCGCGAATCACCGCTCCAAGAACGTCCAGCTGTTCCGCCAGGGCGAGATCAACCTGATCCTCAACAACGAGCCCAACAGCATCGCCTCCTATTTCGCCGCCGAGCACGGCCCGTCGGTGTGCGGCATGGCGTTCCGCGTCAAGGACTCGCAAAAGGCCTACAACCGCGCCCTGGAACTGGGGGCCCAGCCTATCCATATTGAAACCGGCCCGATGGAACTGAACCTGCCGGCCATCAAGGGCATCGGCGGCGCGCCGTTGTACCTGATCGACCGTTTTGGTGAGGGCAGCTCGATCTATGACATCGACTTCGTCTACCTCGACGGCGTCGAGCGCAACCCGCAAGGCGCCGGCCTCAAGGTCATCGACCACCTGACCCACAACGTGTATCGCGGGCGCATGGCCTACTGGGCCGGCTTCTACGAGAAACTGTTCAACTTCCGTGAAGCGCGCTACTTCGATATCAAGGGCGAATACACCGGCCTGACGTCCAAGGCCATGAGCGCCCCGGACGGCATGATCCGTATCCCGCTGAACGAAGAGTCGTCCAAGGGCGCCGGGCAGATCGAAGAGTTCCTGATGCAGTTCAATGGCGAGGGCATCCAGCACGTCGCGTTCCTCACCGACGACCTGGTCAAGACCTGGGACGCACTCAAGAAGATCGGCATGCGCTTCATGACCGCGCCGCCGGACACCTACTACGAAATGCTCGAAGGTCGCCTGCCGAACCACGGCGAACCGGTGGATCAATTGCAGGCGCGGGGCATCCTGCTGGACGGCTCGTCCATCGAAGGCGACAAGCGCCTGTTGCTGCAGATCTTCTCGGAAACCTTGATGGGCCCGGTGTTCTTCGAGTTCATCCAGCGCAAGGGCGATGATGGGTTTGGCGAGGGCAACTTCAAGGCGCTGTTCGAGTCCATCGAGCGGGACCAGGTTCGTCGTGGTGTGTTGACCGCCGACTGAGCATGAAAAAAGCCCGACCGAGGGACGCCTCGGTCGGGCTTTTTGTCGCTTGGCATTCAGGCCCGGCGCTGGCGCACCAAATGCTTGAACCCTTCGAACACCAGGACCATGACCGCCATCCAGATCGGGATGTAAGTCAACCATTCGCCTGCCTTGATGCCTTCACCCAGCAGCAGCGCCACTACCAGCAACAGCACCGGCTCGACATAACTGAGCAGTCCGAACAGGCTGAACGCCAGCAGGCGGCTGGCGATGATATAGCTCACCAGCGCCGAGGCGCTGATCAGGCCCAGCATCGGGATCAACCCGTACAGCTTGGGGTGGGCATCCATCACCGCGAAGCCCTGTTCGCCGCTTTGCACAAACCACCAGGCCACCGGCAGCATCAGCGCCATGTCCAGCCACAGTCCGCCAAGATGGTCGGTCTTGAGGTATTTGCGCGCAATGAAATACAGCGGGTAGCCGATGATCACCACCAGCGTCGCCCAGGAGAACCCGCCGGCCTGGAACAACTCGTTGAGTACCCCGAGGCCGGCAAAAAACACCGCGATCTTTTGCAGGTAGGACAACTGTTCGCCCCATACCAGGCGCCCGGTCAGCACCATGGTCAGCGGCAGCAGGAAGTAACCCACCGATACATCCAGGCTGCGCCCGTTCAGCGGCGCCCACATGAACAACCACAACTGCACGCCCAGCAAGGCCGACGACAGCACCACACCGCCGATCAGCCGCGGGTTGGCTGCGAGTACTTGCAGCAATTCCCACACCCGCCGCCATTCGCCGCTGACGATCATGAACACCGTCATGCACGGCACGGTCAGTAACATGCGCCAGCCGAAAATTTCCAGGCCGCTCAATGGCGTCAGCAATGACGTGAAGTAATACATCACGGCAAACAACACCGAGGCCGACACCGATAACACAACACCTTTAGACACGCTGTCCTCGCGAAAACCGATTTCAAACAAGTAGGGGGAATTTCAACAGGGGATTATGGTGCTTTTGAAGCGGGAAGGGTGCGCTGTTTTGGGGCGTTTTTCAGGAAAATGTCTCGCTGCCGCTGTCTGGGTCTGCCTGGTAGGGGCAGTCGGGGTGTTGTTGTTGTTGTTGTTGTTGTTGTTGTGGTGGTGGTGGTGGTGGTGGTGGTGGTGAGCGGGCTTGCCCCGCGCTGGGCTGCGAAGCAGCCCCAATAACTGGCGACGAGGTTTTCCTGGAAAAACGCGACGGCTTTAAAGGGCTGCTGCGCAGCCCAGCGCGGGGCAAGCCCGCTCACCACAGCAAGCCCGCTCACCACAGCAAGCCCGCTCGCCGCAGTAAGGCCGCTGCGCAACCCTTACTTGGTCAATCAGGCTATGCGCGCGCCACTCGGCCCGAGACAAAATGGCCCACATCATTGAACCCCGGCGTAGATGAATGCCCCGGCGTTACCAACGAATCAATGAACGCTTCATCCTCAGCCGTGATCTTCACGTCCAGCGCGCCGGTGTAGGCATCCCACTGCGCCTCGGTGCGCGGCCCTACGATCGCCGAGCTCACCGCCGCGTTGTTCAGCACCCAGGCGATGGCAAACTCGACAATGCCCACGCCACGGCCCTGGGTGTATTGCTGGATCTGCTGGGCGATGCGCAACGACTCCACGCGCCATTCGGTTTCCAGGATGCGCTTGTCCTGGCGTGCCGCACGGCTGCCGGCTTCGGGAGTCACGTCCGGTGCGTACTTGCCGCTGAGCACGCCGCGCGCCAGTGGGCTGTAAGGCACCACGCCCAGGCCGTACGCGGCAGCGGCGGTGATCTGTTCGACTTCAGCCTGGCGGTTGACGATGTTGTACAACGGCTGGCTGATCACCGGCCTGTCCACGCCCAGGCGTTCGGCGATGCGGATCACCTCGGCAATCCGCCAGCCGCGATAGTTGGACAGGCCCCAGTAACGGATCTTGCCCTGGCGAATCAGATCGCCGATGGCCGATACCGTCACCTCCAGCGGGGTGTCGTGATCTTCGCGGTGCAGGTAGTAGATGTCGAGGTAGTCGGTATCGAGGCGGGTGAGGCTGGCTTCCAGCGCGTTGAAGATGCGCTTGCGGCTCAGGCCACTGCGGTTGGGCAGGCCCTCGGTGGGGCCAATGGCGACTTTCGACGCCACCACCCAATCCTGACGATGGCGAGCGATGGCCTCGCCGACGATTTCCTCGGAGCGCCCGCCGGTGTAGACATCCGCCGTGTCGATAAAATTGATGCCCTGGTCCCAGGCCTTGTCGATGATGCGCAGCGAGTCCTCGGTGTGGGTCTGTTCGCCAAACATCATGGTGCCCAGGGTCAAGGCGCTGACCTTCAAGCCGGACTGGCCCAATGTGCGGTAAATCATGCAAAGCTCCTTGCGGCTGTGAGACACGGCCTATGCAATAGCAGACTCGACGGCTCTGGAACAAGCCCTGCGCGCGTTTCTTCATGCACTCAGCAAGGCCTGGCAACGCACTTGTAGAAACCGGTGCAGCACTTTCACCCGCTCCGACACTTGCAGGCGGTGCGGGCACATCAGGTTGAACGGCGTGGGTTCGCCCTGCCAGTCCGGCAGCAGGTGCACCAGCCGTCCGGCCTTGAGGTCCCGGGCGATATCGAGGTTGGCCTTGTAGGCAATCCCGTGGCCGGCCAGTGCCCAACGCCGCACAATCTCGCCGTCATCGCTCAGGTAGTCGCCCGTCACTTCGACTTCCTGCAACGTGGTGCCCTGGCGAAAGTACCAGGTGCTGTTGGCCCGGCCCTGGCGCATGTACCGCAGCGTATTGTGTTGCGCCAACTCCGCCGGGGTGTGCGGCGTGCCGTGGCGCGCCAGGTAGTCGGGGCTGGCGCAGGGCAGGCGTTGGTGATCGGGCACCACCGGCAGCGCCACCAGGCTGGAGTCCCGTGGGACGCCGAAGCGCAGGGCGATGTCGACGGTGTCGCGGAACAGGTCGGCATTGCTGTCGTTGAGCAGTAGTTGCAGGCGGATGTGCGGGTGTTCCAGCTTGAACTCATCCAGCCAGCCCAGCACCACATTGCGGCCGAAATCCGAGGGTGCGGCCAACTGCAACAAGCCGGTCAGGCCCTGGCTCTGCTGCTTGAGCGCTTGCTCGCCTTCGGCCAAGGCGGCCAGGGCCTCGCGCACGCTGTCGAGGTAACGCCGGCCTTCTTCGGTCAGGCGCATGCTGCGGGTGGAGCGTGCCAGCAGTCGGGTACCCAAGCGGCTTTCCAGGCGTTTGAGGGCGATGCTCGCCGCTGCGGGGGTGAGGCCGAGCCCGCGTGCGGCGGCAGACAGGCTGCCGGTGTCGGCGGTGCGCGCGAACACTTCAAGGTCGAGGATTGAGCTCATTTGTAAAAATCCTTTAAATATCTTGTCGTTTTACCGGGATTTTTCGTCGATTGCCAAGCTGGGAAGATGAACGCTCACTTTCTGACCCAGGACACTACCCCATGAATTCCTCACTCAACGGCAAAACGGTCATCGTCATTGGCGGCAGCAGCGGCATCGGTGCAGCCGTGGCCAAGGCCGCAGCCGCACGCGGTGCCCAGGTGGTGCTGGCGGGGCGGCGGCTATCGTCAGGTAGCGACAACGGCCTGCGCAGCGAACCGGTGGACGTCACCGATGCCGCGTCCCTACAACGGTTGTTCAAAACCGTCGGGCGGTTTGACCATCTGGTGTACACCTCCGGCCCCTCGGTACGCGCCAAGGCCTTGGCCGAAACCGACCTGGGCGAGGCTCAGGACAACTTCAACGTGAAACTCTGGGGCGCCTTGCGGGCGGTCCAGCACGCGCTGCCTTTCCTCGATGAGCACGGCAGCATCAGCCTGACCTCCGGGCAACTGGGGCGTAAATGGGTGCCGGGGCAGTTCATCAAAGTCGGTATCAATGCCGCCACTGAAGCCCTGGGCAAGCAGTTGGCAAAAGAATTGGCACCGCGTCGGGTCAACGTGGTGAGCCCTGGGGTGATTGATACCCCGGCGTATGCGGGGTTGGCCGAGGACCAGCGCCTGGCGATGTTGGCCAAGGCGGGGGACGCGCTGCCGGTGGGGCGTGTGGGGCAGGCCGAGGACGTGGCGGCGGGGTATGTGCTGGCCATGGAAAATGGCTTTATGACCGGTGCTGTCATTGATATCAACGGCGGCGGCCTGCTGTAAACGCAGATCCATTGTGGGAGGGGCAAGTCGAATCGGCGCACCGCCCCTCTCACATGGACCGCGTTATACCTTCAAGGTCCGCGTCATCCGCAACGCCAGCACACTGCCCGCCACAATCACCGCCGCCAGCAGGTACAGCGCCACATCCGTGGAGCCGGTGGCATCCTTCACAAAACCGACGATATACGGGCTGAGGAAACCGGCCATCTGGCCCATGGAGTTGATCAACGCCAGGCCACCGGCCGCTGCGCCTGCGCTGAGCATGGCGGTCGGCACCGGCCAGAACATCGGCAGGCCGGTGAGGGCGCCCATGGTGGCGATGGTCAGGCCGAGGATGGCGATGGCCGGGGTGGTGGCGAAGTTCACTGCAATCACCAGGCCGATGGCGCCCATCAGCATGGGCACCACCAAGTGCCAGCGACGCTCCTTGCGCAAGTCCGCCGAGCGGCCCACCAGCAACATGAACACCGCTGCCAGCAGGTACGGAATCGCACTGAGCCAGCCGATCACCAGGTTATCGCTGAAGCCCAGGTTCTTGATGATCGACGGCAGCCAGAAGTTGATGGCGTATACGCCACTCTGGATGCAGAAGTAGATCAGGCCGAACGCCCAGATCGCCGGGTTCTTGAACACTTCGGCGAGTGAATCGCTGGTGGTTTTCGGCTTGTTGGCCAGGTCGGTGGCCTGGTCGGCTTCCAGCACGGCGCGTTCGTGGGGCTTGAGCCACTTGGCATGGGCAAAGCTGTCGCTGAGCAGGAAGTAGGCGAGGGCGCCGAGGATCACGGTCGGGATGCCTTGCAGCAGGAACATCCACTGCCAGCCCGCCAGGCCGCCCTGGCCGGCGGCGAAGTGGTTGAGGATCCAGCCGGAAAACGGGCTGCCGAGCAAACCGGACACCGGGATCGCCGACATGAACAGCGCCATGATCCGCCCACGGCGAAACGTCGGGAACCACTGCGAGAGGTACAGCACCACACCCGGAAAGAAGCCGGCTTCAGCCGCACCGGTAAACAGGCGCAAGGTATAGAAATGCGTCGGCGTGGTGACGAACAACAGGCAGGTGGACAGCGTGCCCCAGACGATCATCATCAAGGCAATCCAGCGCCGTGGACCGAATCTGGTCAGCGCCAGGTTGCTCGGCACGCCACACAGCACGTAGCCGATAAAGAAGATCCCGGCACCCAGGCCGTACACGGTTTCGCTGAATTTCAGCGCATCGAGCATCTGCAACTTGGCAAAGCCAACGTTGACCCGGTCGAGGTAGTTGAACAGATAGCAGATGAAAATGAAGGGGATCAGGCGCAGGGTAATGCGCTTGTAGATGGCGTTTTTATCGTCATCGGTGGCCAGTGTGACAGCGGCGCTCTGTGACATGGGAGTCTCTCTTTATTATGATTTTTCGCGATGCGAAGGTAACGTTGATCGCCCAACGAGTCTCGGCCAGGTGGCGGGGTGCTGTCTTTGTGCTTGCGCACAGTGATGCATGCTTTGCGCTGTGCCGATGAACAACCACGCTTTCAAGGACTTTCTTTCAAGGAGATGGCCGCATGTTCGAGCTGGATCATGACCTGGCGCAGGATATCGTCAATCGCACCATGGCGATCCTGCCCTATAACGTCAACGTCATGGACAGCCAGGGCCTGATCCTCGGCAGCGGCGAACCCGAGCGCATCAACACCCGCCACGAAGGAGCACAATTGGTGCTGGCCAACGGTCGCGTGGTCGAGATCGACGGGCAGACTGCCAAGCACCTCAAGGGCGTGCAGCCGGGCATCAACCTGCCGCTGATGCACGATCAGCGCCTTATTGGCGTACTGGGCATCACCGGCGAGCCCGAGCTGTTGCGCACCTATGCCGAATTGGTGCGCATGACCGCCGAAATGCTCGTCAGCCATCGTCATCAGCAAGCCGAGCAGCAATGGCGACGCCAGCGTTGCGATGATCTGTTGGCGTTGCTCCTCGCCGACAGCGGCGACTCACCACGCCTGGTCGACGAAGCCCAGCAATTGGGCCTCAAGCCGCAGCTGGCACGCACGCCGTACCTGTTCGAACTGGGGGCGGGCCAATCGGCGGAGGCCTTGAACACCTGGCTGACCTCGCGCTATCCGGACAGTTGGTGCGTGAGCTCGGCGCAGTTCTCGCTGCTGTGGTGCCGACCGGCGGCGCAGCAGGTGGACAATCCACGGTTGCTGGAAAAGCTCCAAGGCCTGGGCTGGAACATCCTGCGGGTGGCCGTCGGCGGCCAGGCGGATGGCCTGGCCGGATTGCGCCGGTGTTATCGGCGGGTTGGCGATTTGCTGGCCTACGGTCGCGATGTACTGCCGCACTCGCGGCTGTTGACCCTCAACCGCTACCGCCTGCCCGTGATGCTCTGGCGTCATCGCAACGACGATGCCCTCGACGAACTGCTCAACCCCTTGCGCAAGGTGCTGGCCAAGGACAGCAACGGCCAACTCCAGGCCACGCTGCGCAGTTGGTGTGAACACGACGGGCAAAGCCAGGCCTGTGCCGACGCCCTCGGCATTCACCGCAACAGCCTGCGTTACCGCATGGAGCGCATCGCCGAACTCAGCGGCGTCGACCCGCTGACCCTGGATGGCATGCTGGCGCTGTACCTCGGCGTGCAACTGCTGCCCCAGGCTTTGTCGGAATGAACAACAAACCTTACCCGCACTTGTGCATCGGACCGGCGTCAGCGGCGGTGCCAACTGGCAGCATGGGCGTGATAAAAACCGGAGAAAGCCCATGAAAATCATCATCGCCCCCGACTCGTTCAAGGACAGCCTGAGTGCCGAGGGCGTCGCCCAGGCCATTGCCGCAGGGTTGGCGCAAGTCTGGCCGGACGCACAGCTGATCCAGTGCCCAATGGCGGACGGTGGTGAAGGCACGGTGGACGCGGTGCTCGCCGCCTGTAACGGCCAATTGCGCCGCCAGGCGGTGCGCGGGCCTTTGGGCACCGCGGTGGAAGCACGTTGGGGCTGGTTGGCCGACAGCCACACCGCGATCATCGAAATGGCCGAAGCCAGCGGCCTGCAATTGGTAGCGCCAGGCCAGCGCGATGCGTGCACCAGCAGCACCTACGGCACCGGCGAGCTGATTCGCGCGGCCCTGGACCTGGGTGCCCGGCGCATCATTCTGGCAATTGGCGGCAGCGCCACCAACGACGGCGGCGCGGGGGCGATGCAGGCCCTGGGCGTGCAACTGTTCGACGCTGCGGATCAGGCCTTGCCACCGGGAGGCCTGGCCTTGTCACGACTGGCACGTATCAACCTGGAAAAACTCGACCCGCGCCTGGCCCAGGTACGCTTTGAAATCGCCGCCGATGTGAACAACCCGCTGTGCGGCCCCCACGGCGCCTCGGCGATTTTCGGCCCGCAAAAAGGCGCCAGCCCCGAGCAGGTGCAACAACTGGACGCCGCCCTCGGCCACTTCGCCGATCACTGCGCCAAGGTCCTGCCCAAGGACGCGCGCGACGAGCCCGGCAGCGGCGCCGCCGGCGGCCTGGGTTTTGCCGCCAAGGCGTTCCTCGGCGCGCAGTTCCGCGCGGGCGTGGAAGTCGTTGCCGAACTGGTGGGCCTTGACGACGCCGTACGCGGCGCCGACCTGGTCATCACCGGCGAAGGCCGCTTCGATGCCCAGACCCTGCGCGGCAAAACCCCCTTCGGCGTGGCCCGCATCGCCCGGCAACACGGCGTCCCGGTGATCGTCATCGCCGGCACCCTGGGCGACGGCTACGAGCAGATGTATGCCCATGGCGTGGCGGCGGCGTTTGCCTTGCCAAGCGGCCCGATGAGCCTGGAGCGGGCCTGCAGTGAGGCACCGCGTTTGCTGCGCGAGCGCGCGGCGGATATTGCGCGGGTGTGGCGTGTGGCGGCCAAGCGCTGACGCATCACGCCGAACATGGGACAATCCGCGTCATTTATCGACACGGAGAGTCCCCATGCTGCGCCCCGTACTCCTGGCCCTGCTGCTGACCGGCAGCGCCACCCAGGCCTTCGCTCAACCGCCCGCTGAAACCGTACCGCTGCTGCGGGAAATCAAGAACTGGGTCACCGGGTGCGATAACCTGCGCAATTGCCATGCCCTCAGCGCGCCCAGTGGCGTCGATGAAGAAGACTACAGCTCCCTGACCTTGCATATCTGGCATCAGGCCGGTCCCGAAGGGTATCTGCGCCTGCGCTTCGACCACCGTGGCGAAGCGCTGGACCTGTCGACCTTGCTGTTGGACGGTCAGCCGTTGGGCCTGGAGCTGACCCGGGATCTGCATGTGGAACTGGACGATCAGGGCGGCGATCCCGAGGTGCAGTCTTACGGTGTGATCGAGGACGCTGCGGCGCGGCGCTGGTTGCAGCGTTTGCGCAATGGCCAGCGCCTGCAATTGCCGGGTGATGAGCAGGCCCATGTGTCGCTGAGCGGCCTGAGCGCTTCGCTGCTGTTG
The DNA here is from genome assembly GCF_059416305.1 of Pseudomonas sp. GW821-FHT09D08. NCBI lineage: Bacteria > Pseudomonadati > Pseudomonadota > Gammaproteobacteria > Pseudomonadales > Pseudomonadaceae > Pseudomonas > Pseudomonas sp. GW821-FHT09D08. The sequence continues at coordinate 99,557 of NZ_JBWKOX010000010.1, read as the reverse complement.
ATGGATGCGGCGCAGGGGCGGTTGGATAACGTGACGGCCCTGGCACGCCCCGGAAAAGCGCCGGCCCGTGAGGTGCCGCCACGTTTGCCAACACCGGTGCTGCGCAAGTTCCCTGCGCCGCCGGCGTTGACCGCGCAGGAACAGGCCGGCCTGGTGGCCGCTGCAGTGCAGGCCGTGACGCCGGAGGAGGGTGAGCCCGAGGCAAAGGCCGGGGCGCTGACGGCGCAACAGGCGATGACGGTGGTGCGTTACGACTGCGCGGCCTACAACTGTGAGTTCGACGTGGTCAGCCGCCAACGTCAGGCGCCCTATGCGCAAACGCCCCTGGAGATTGAGCCCTTGCCGTTGGACGGCGCTGCGCTGCAAGGCTCGGTGGGCTATGACGAAGCCACCGGCACCTTGAGTTATTTCTACAAGCAGCGCGGCATCGGTGACTGTGGCGGTGGTGGTGTCTGGGTGTTTGACGGCAAGGCGTTCCAGCTCAGTGAGTTTCATAGCATGCCGCGCTGCACCGGTGTCGGTTACGGCGACTGGCCGTCGTTATGGACGACCGTGCCGGCGCCCTAGCCAGGGAGCAGGCATGGCCTCTACACTGGCCGGCCACGTGTCTTTCAAAGGATGAAACCCATGCACGCACCTGAACCCCATATCGTGATCCAGCGCTTTACCGAGGCCCACCTTGAAGGTGTGGCGGCGCTCTATAACGAACCGGCCGTGTGCCGGCAGGTGCTGCAGATGCCGTTCCAGTCGGTGGATGTCTGGCGCAAACGCCTGGTCACCGACAACGAGCGGCGCCTGCAACTGGTGGCGGTGCACGGCGGCGAGGTGATCGGCCAACTGGGCCTGGAACAGTACCTGCGCGTACGCCAGGCCCATGTCGGTTCGTTCGGCATGGGTGTGGCGACGGCCTGGCAGGGCAAGGGCGTGGGCTCGCGGCTGTTGACGGCCGCGCTGGACGTGGCCGACAACTGGATGAACCTGCACCGGGTGGAACTCACGGTGTACGCCGACAACGACGCCGCGCACCACCTGTACCGCAAGTTCGGCTTCGAGGTCGAAGGGCGCTTGCGTGACTACGCCCTGCGCGATGGGGTGTTTGTCGACACCCTGAGCATGGCGCGCCTGCGCCAGTCGGCTTAATCCGCGAGTGCAAACGCCACCGCAGCCTGCGCATGCAGCTCGGTGGTGTCCAGCAGCGGCAGGTCGCTGTGTTCGGGCTTGACCAGCAGGCTGATTTCCGTGCAGCCGAGGATGACCGCCTGGGCACCCCGTGCGGCCAGGGACTCGATGACCCGCAGGTAAACCTGGCGTGACGCATCGCTGATCACGCCGACGCACAATTCCTCATAGATAATCCGGTGCACGGCGCGGCGCTCCTCCGCGTCCGGCACCAGCACGGTGAGGCCCTGGGCGGCCAGGCGCGACGTGAGAAAATCCTGCTCCATGGTGAACGCGGTGCCGAGCAAGCCGACGGTCAAGGTACCGGCCGCCACCGCCGCCGCAGCGGCCGCATCGGCGATATGCAGGAAGGGAATCGACACCGCCGCCTCGATACGCGGCGCCACCAAATGCATGGTGTTGGTACACAGCACCACGCATTCGGCGCCGCCGGCCTGCAAACGGCGCGCGGCGTCTTCCAGGATCAGCGCGGTGTCATCCCAACGCCCGGCGTGCTGGGCCTGTTCCACCGGGCCGAAGTCCACGCTGTACATCAACAGCTGTGCCGAGCGCAGCGGGCCGAGCTGGTCGCGCACGCGCTGGTTGATGATGCGGTAGTACTCGGCGCTGGACTCCCAGCTCATGCCGCCGATAAGGCCGATGGTGCGCATGCGATGCTCCTGACAGGGAAAGTCGCTTCACCTTACCCATCAGCCGCTGAATAGTCATACGCAGTTGCCCGCCAAATGACCGGAGCAGTTTCACATGTCCAGGTTGACCCATCCCGGCCGGGGTTGCTCCGCGGCAATGGCGTGGATGGGTTTGCCCGTGGCCTGCTCCACGCGCCGCGCCACCTCCGGGTCGTCGGCGAACGGCAACATGCTGGCTTCGTCCAGGCTCGTCTCGGACTGCCCGCGCAGGCAATACTCCACTGCAGCGTACAGGCACACCACGATCAGCACGCTCCACATATCAGGCGATCCGCGCATCGAGCCGGGCCACGTTCAAGTCTGCGACCCGCACCGTGCGCCACGTGTTGTAGGCCATCAGCAACATGCCCGTGAGGAAAAACACGCCCCCCGCAAACCGCACCACAAACCCCGGATGGCTGGCCTGCAAGGCTTCGACAAACGAGTAGGTGAGGGTGCCGTCGTCGTTCACCGCTCGCCACATCAGGCCTTGGGTAATGCCGTTGACCCACATCGACGCGATGTACAGCACCGTGCCGATGGTTGCCAGCCAGAAGTGCAGGTTGATCAGCGCCACGCTGTGCATCTGCTCGCGGCCGAACAGCTTGGGGATCATGTGGTACAGCGAGCCAAAGGTGATCATCGCCACCCAGCCCAGGGCGCCGGCGTGTACGTGGCCGATGGTCCAGTCGGTGTAGTGGGAGAGGGCGTTGACGGTCTTGATCGCCATCATCGGGCCTTCGAAGGTCGACATGCCATAGAACGCCAGGGACAGCACCAGGAAACGCAGGATCGGGTCGGTGCGCAGCTTATGCCAGGCACCGGACAAGGTCATCATGCCGTTGATCATGCCGCCCCAGCTCGGGGCCAGCAGGATCAGCGACATGGCCATGCCCAGTGACTGCGCCCAATCGGGCAAGGCGGTGTAGTGCAAATGGTGCGGGCCGGCCCAGATGTACAGGGTGATCAACGCCCAGAAGTGCACGATGGACAGTCGATAGGAGTACACCGGCCGGCCCACTTGTTTGGGCACGAAGTAATACATCATCCCCAGGAAGCCGGTGGTCAGGAAAAAGCCCACGGCGTTATGCCCGTACCACCACTGCACCATGGCATCGGTCGCGCCGGAATACACCGGGTAGGACTTGAACCAATCCACCGGGATGGCCAGGTGATTGACCACGTGCAACATGGCGATCACCAGGATAAACGCGCCGAAAAACCAGTTGCCCACGTAGATATGTTGGGTCTTGCGCCTTACCACCGTGGTGAAGAACACAATGGCGTAGGCCACCCACACCACGGTCATCCACACCGCGCCGGAGAACTCGATCTCGGCGTATTCCTTGGTGGTGGTGTAGCCCAGGGGCAGGCTGACCAGCATGATCACGATCACCGACTGCCAGCCCCAGAAGGTAAACGCGGCGAGGCGGTCGGAAAACAGGCGTACCTGGCAGGTCCGTTGCACCGCGTAATAGCTGGCGGCAAATTGCGCGCTGCCGGCGAAGCCAAAGATCACCAGGCTGGTGTGCAACGGCCGCAGCCGGCCGAACGTGGTCCAGGGCAAGTCCAGGTTCATCTCGGGCCACACCAGTTGCGACGCGATCCACACCCCCATGGCCATGCCCACCACGCCCCACACAAGGGTGGCGATCACGAATTGGCGGACGACTTTATAGTTATAGGCCTGCCCGGTTGTTGCTGTGCTCATGCTCAGTCCTCCCACGGTTCCAAGTGGCGGGCACTGTAGGAAACGCGGGAAAAACAAAACAGGCTCAGAAAAACCTCATTACAGCGGATCAGTCGACAAGCACGCCCACAGGCCTGTCAGCGTTAATCGTACGGTGAGTGGCCGCATCTGCCATGATCGGGCATCGCAACCTGGCACACCCAAGGAAATCCGCAATGGACGATGTACAGCAACTGGGCGAGATGCTTCGTCATTACGCCGATAGCGAAGCGCACAAGAAGCAGCAGTTCGATGTGCAGTCGGCCCGTTGGGCGCACAAGCTCGACGAGCTGTTCGGGCAGATCGAGCAATGGCTGGAGCCGGTCAAGACTGTCGGCCTGCTGGAGGTGCACCGTGAAGCCTATGTCGCCAGCGGGCCGGGCGTGCCGGTGGAGACCTCGACCTTCAAGACCGAAAAGCTGCTGGTGCAGATCACCGGCAAGACCGTGGAGTTCGTGCCTGAAGTCATGGGCGTGGGCGGCGTGATCTCGCTCTCGGTGATGGGCTTGACCGCTGCCCGCCACGGCAGCGTGTCGCTGGTGCTGCCGGCCGACAAAAACGACTGGCTGTGGAAGAAAACCAATGGCCTCAAAGACCCGGACACCTTTGGCTTCGACGCCAATTTCCTGGCCTCGCAGTTGCAGAGCCTGATTCCGCGCGAACGCGGCTGAAGCGTCTACTTCAGCGCCGGATCGCCAGGGTTGAGTTGTTTCCAGTCCTGCATGACCCGTTGCGCCCTGGGTTCCTGGCCACTTTCCAGGTAGTACTGGATCAGCGACAGCCGCGCATTGCGGTGATACGGCTGACGCTGGAGCACGTCTTCCAGTTGCTGGCAGGCCTGCTTGACCTCGGCGCTGTCATGCAAGGCCACCGCCAGGACAAACCCATACTGGGCGTTGGCCGGGTCCAGGCGCGCGGCATTGCGCAGGTAGCCCATGGCTTCTGCGGCAGCGCCGCTACGTATCAGCATCAAACCCTGGGTGTGTTGCAACAGCGCGGCGTCGGGATGCTCGGCCAGTTTCCGGGTGATCAGGCTGCGTGCTTCTTCGGCGCGACCATTGGCTTCCAGCCACTGCGCCAATGTGACCAGCGCCGGGAAAAAATCAGGATCGCGTAGCAGGGCAGTGCGTAGCTGGGCCTCGACCTTGTCATGACGGCCGCTGGCCTGGTAAAGCATCGCCAGGTTGAGGTTGGCTTCGGCGCGTTCCAACAGGCTCGACTGCACCTGCTCGTACTCGACGATCGCCTTGCCCCAGGCCGCACCCTGGCCTGGCACACTCAACAGATCGCGCGCGGCGAGGATGCGCACGGCACGCACCGGATCCTCGAGCAAGGGGCCAAACAGCGCGACACGTTCTGCTGGCGGCAACAACGCACTGACCGCGCGCACGGCACTTTCGCGCACTTGCGGGGCGGTGTTGGCCAGGTCCTTGGTCGCCAGTCTCAGCGCGCGTTCACTCGGATAGTTGGGCAACTCCATCAGCATCGTTGCGCGCTGGATCGCCGGCAGGTTGCTGCGCGCCAGCTGATCATGCAGGGCCTGGGCGGCACCCGGCTGGCCGCTGCGAATCAGCGCCATGCTGTCTGCGTAGCTGGGGGCGCGCAGCACATCACGCGCGCCGGCGGGGATGCTGAAACTGTGGTCGTGCCGGAAGTCGTTGCCCATGTAAAACTTACCGGGCATATGACAATCGACGCAGAACGAACCGGGTTGGCCAGGCGGCAGTCGTGTGTGTTCGATGGACGCGTAGTCTTTTGCCTGCAAGCCACGTCCGTCCACCGTGGCGATCGGGGTCTTGCCCGCCGGGTTATGGCACTGCAGGCACACCCCATTGCCCGGTGCCTTGAGTTCAGCGCTGTGGGGGTTGTGGCAATTGCTGCAGCGCACGCCTTTTTCGGCCATTTTGCTTTGGGCGAAGGAGCCGTGTTCAAACACCTCATCCTTGATCTTGCCGTCCAGGGCATACAGCTCACGGGTCAACACGCTGGGCAGATAGTCGTCCATCAGGCGCTTACCCACGGTGAACCCATCGCCCAGGGGCGCACGGCGTGCGTGGCAGCGCGCGCAGGTTTCGAGTTCGACGGTGGCGTCCTTGTCTTTCAAATCCACGGCAAACCCGGCGTGCACCGCATCAGTGTTTTTGGCGGTCCACTGCAAGTGGTTGGAGGCCGGGCCATGACAGGCCTGGCAGCCCACGCCAAGGCTGTTCCACTGGCTGTCGAAGCGGTTGTTGACCGCGTCGAAGTTACGCTTGTAGCCGGTGGTGTGGCATTCCACGCACATGAAGTTGGCGTTCTGGCTGGGTTTGCTCCAGTGCAACGGATTCTTGAAGGTGACGCCCTGGCCCGGATAGAGATGAAACCAGCGGCCTTTGCGGGTATCCCAGGCCACGCCCAAGGCCTGCAAGCGACCGTCGCCGACATCGATCAAATATTGCTGTAACGGCGCAATCCCAAAGGTATAGGCCACCTTGAAGTCGGCCACCTTGCCGTCGCTGCCGGGGGTGTTGACCCAGAACTCATCGCCCCGTTGATAGAACCTTGTGGTTTCACCTTCGGCGCTGAACGACGCACTGTTGAAATCCGCCGGGACCGTCTGCGGCGTGGCGGGCTGCATCGCCAGTTGGTGGTGCGAGCCTTGCCAGTCCTTGGCCTGGGCCTGGTGGCAGCCCTGGCACTGTTGTTCGTCGACCCACTGTGCAGGCGGAGGGATGATCGCCGGTTTGGCCACCACCACGGGCGCCGGAGCCGGTAACCGAGGCGTACTGGCCTGGAGGAAAAACCAGATCCCGGCCATGGTCACCAACAGCAGCACAATCAGGACGGGGTACAGGTAACGACGGGATGAGTCACGGTGGGGTACGACAGGTGCTGGTTTGGGCTTGGGCATTCCGACTTCCGCTGTCTTGATGCATGGACGCTCTACGGCGTGCTTAAGCTTCGTGCAGCTTTGACGCTGGCCGCAGTCCTGTCAAACAGGCAGGCGAAAAAAGCGCTATCTCGCCAGGATTGGCTATACCTACAGCTCAGTGTTCCGATGATGATCGCCAGGGAGTTCAATGATGAAACACAGGCTATTGATCAGCACGTTGTGCCTCGCCTCAATCGCAGTGGCAGGCTGTGCCAGCAAGGTTACGCAGCCGGACGAGTACTCGGGTTTTCTCTCCAACTACAGCCAGCTCAAGGAAGCCAGGTCACCGTCGGGCGCGGAAGTCATGCGCTGGGTCGATCCCAAGCTGGACCTCAGTCGCTACAACGCGGTGTACATCGAACCGACCCAGTTCTACCCCAAGCCCCAAGCCACCTCGAAAATCCCCGACAGCACCCTCAATGGCATCAACGCCTATTTCAACCAGGCACTCAAACGCGAACTGGGCAAATCATTGCCTCTGGCCAACGCCCCCGGTCCTGGCGTGATTGTGGTGCGCGCGGCGATCACGGCGGTGAGCAGCAAGACCGAGGCCCTCAAGCCGTATGAATACATTCCGGTTGCCCTGGTGGCGGCTGCGGTGAGTACCGGCACCGGCATCCGCGACCAGGAAACCACCCTCGGCACCGAGGCGCAGTTCCTCGACGGGGCCAATGGCAAGGTGCTTGCGCAAGTGGTGCGCAAAGGCACCGGCAAGCCACTGGCGAACGACTCGCAGGTGATGAAGGCCGACGATGTCAAAAGCGTCATTGATGGCTGGGCATCGGACCTGCATCAGTCTTACCTGAAGCTGAAAAAGCACTGACGCTTAAAACGCATTCCTGGCCGGTTTGTTGTAGTAGCTGAGCAGGGCATCGTAGCGGCGGGTGACGAGGTAATAGTCGTCACTCAGTTGCTGCGGTGGGGCGTGTTCGTGCCAGTGTTGGGTGAGCGTGCGCAAGGCTGACAGGTACGCGTCGGCCGGCTCGTTCAGGGTGTACCAGAGAAAACGGGCTTCTTCGTCGAGCTTGCCGCTCGGATGGGTACGCACATAGGCGCGGGCGCTGTCTGCCGCCTGTTGCACGGTGTCGGCCAAGGCTGCCACGGTAGGCGGCGTCAGGCTGGCGTTGCGCATGCCTTGCTCGATCTGGTTCACGGCCTGGCGCGCGGCGATCATGTAATTGAGCACCTGCCAGTGCAAGTCCCGGCCAAAGCGTGCCTCGATCAACGCCAGCTGCGCCGGGCGCACCGCCATGTCGGCCTGCTCCAGCGGCGTGCGCAGGGCGGTCGAGGCCGCCAGGTAGTCCTGGCCTTTCTCGGCCAGTTGCAACGCATACTGTTTTCTCACGGCTTCGACGAGGATTTGCTGCGCGGCAGACGCCCACTCCGGCAGCGTGACCCGATCAGCCAACGAGGTGAAGCTGTTCAGGCTGGCCGCGTAGGTCGCGGCGGGCCCGAGCAGGGGGCTGTCGGGTTGCTGGCGCCGCAGTTTCAGGGTGTACAGCTCAGAGCAGACCGACGCGCGGATATAGCGGGCATCGGGCTCGCTGCGGTCGCCGAATTTATCGTAGCTGCGCACTTCCTCCTGCCCGGTACTCATGAAGTAGTAGGCCAGGCGTGTTTCCCGATCGACGCGGTTTACGCAATCAATGATCGGCGCAATGGCGCTGGCCGCCGCGGTGTAGGGGCTGTCGCGCTGGTCGAGCCACAATTGCGCGTATTGCAGCGGTTTGGTGGCGCCGGCCACGCCGAGCAAGCCCAGGCCGAGCACCAGGCTGATAGGCACCAGCCATTTAGGATTCATTGCGTAGCCTCCTGACCATACCACTGCGCCTCGGTGGCGGGGGCCTGGCACGCGGTGTCGGTGCGCGGCATGCGACTGCACAGGCGTTCGGTCCAGGGTTGCAGGCCCTGGTTGCGGGTGACGCGGTGCTGGCTGTCGAGCAGAGCCAGGCCCGCGTACAGCGCAATCCCCAGGATCACCAAGAGTGCCATGCCCAGTGCGGCCCAGCGCGGATTGCGCGCGGTCCACGGGGTGTGACTGTTCATCAAGGGTCGCTTGATCACGCCGATAAGCGCCAGCACCGCCACCAGTGTCAGGCTGGCAAGCGGGCTGAAGATATACCCCAGCGTGGCCGCGAGGATCAGTCCAGGCAGCAGGTCCCGTATCGGCAACAATGGCAAGTGCGTAGGGCTGAGCCAGCGGGGCAGGCGTTGACTGAGCTGCTCATCCAGCACGCGGTACTGATGGGCCAGCGGGCGCCAGGCCTGCCAGGCCACGCCGGCGCCGATCACTGCGGCGAATGCCCACAACACGCCGTAGCCCAGCGTCGGTACCACGTTGCCGGCCAGGGTTTCGGCCTTTGCCAGCGCGCCGACCAGGCAACTCAACACCAGCGCGACGAGCCACGGCCAGGTGTCCATCGCCGTGTCCCAGCCTTGCCAGAAATACACAGTGCCGCCAGGCATCGCCTCGGCTTCGGCCACGTGGTCGGCGTAGATGTCGGCACTGAGCGCCTGGCAGGCTTTCCAGTCGTGCTCGTTGAAGCGCAGGGCGAAGGCACGCCGCTGGCCCAGGCTCAGCGGTGCCAGCAGCAACCGCGCGGCCCGTTGTTGCGGGGTGTTGGGGGCTTCGGCCGCCAGGGCACGCTGGCGCGCCATGAAGATTGGCGCTTGCTGGCGCCGCAACAGCAGCGTCCACTCGTCTGCCGGGCAGTCATGGCCCGCGCCGCCGTGCCAGTGCTGGCCGGCGCAGACTGCCTCGAATACGGCGCTCGACCAGTAGTGACTCTGCGCCAGCAGCCGCGCCAGCCACTGGTTGAACCACTCGGCATGTGGATGATTGTTCACCCACGGGTGCTCGTCGCGCGCTGCATAAGCGGCCAGGAACGCCGCCTCATCCTTGTGCCCCAGAGCCTCGCGCAGCGGTTGCTGCAAGGCCGCGCGGTGCTTGCGCTCGAGCTTTTCGACCAGCTCGGCGGGCAACTCCAGGCGCTGCCAGGCGGTCAGCCAGTTGAACGTTTCAAAGGCCCAGCGCGTGTCTTCGGGGTTGAGGTCGCCCTCGATGTCGCGCAACAGCAGGTGGATTTCGAAGTGCAGCGCGCCGCCATTACCGAGCGCCGCCTGGTAACGCTCGGCCAGGGTCTCGCCATGGGTCTCGATGACGACTTCGTCGGCTTCCTGCGGGTCCTCGCTCCACGTCAGCGCGGCCTCATAGGCTTCGCGCAGGCGCTGGAAACCCTCGGGGTCGTCATCCGGCCGGGTCTTCTTCAGCAGCGCAGCGTAAGTGCGCTTGATCGTGCGGCTATCGGCATCCGGTGGCAGGCCAAGGACATTCCAGCAAGTCATGTGCGGTGCAACTCCCTAAACAATCGCGCGCACATTACCTGTTTTACGGGGTGATAAACCAGCGGTAGTAGGGGTTGGCGCTGTCCTGCTGCAGCACATCGCGAATATCCCGGCCCCAGGCGTCACGGTCGCCATCATAGGCATGCAGGCTGGCGCGGTAGAACTGCAGCAGCCGTTGCTGCTCGGCGGCCAGAGTGCGGATGAAGGCCGCATCGGCGTTGACCAGCGGTGCGGGCACGCGCAGGTCGAGCAACGCCGGCAGCACCCGAGTAATTTCTTTGCTGCGTACCCACGGCGCGTACTCGATGCGCGGTTGGTCGTCGGTGACCGGCAGCGCATCGCCGGCAAAACGCTCGAGGCCCTCGTGATCGGTGACCCAGGTGGCGAGGAGCGTGGCGGCCGAATCGATACCGACGTCAGCCAGTGCGCCGCTTACACCCGGTTGCGCGAACCGTTGGCGAATGCGCTCGGCGTCCAGTTCGATGGGATCGTGGGAGCCCACCAGCAGCATCTCGTGGAATTCGCTGGTCCACAGCGAGGCGTAGGGGAACACGTTGAGAAAACTGCGCACCAGCGCGCGGGAGTCGTCGATGTTTTGCGTCGGCAGCGGCAGCCACTGCGCCAGCAGGCCATGTGTGTCCAGGCGCGTGGCTGCCAGTTGGTAGAAGTCCTGGGAATACAGGTTGACCACGCCGGCGGCGGAGGGCGGCGGTGGCTCCAGGGTGATCAGGTCATAGGTCTGCGGGTTGCGCAGCAACTCCTGGCGACCGTCGCGCAGGCGTACGTCCAGGGCCGGATCACGGCCGGCGTCGAAATTGCCTTTGAACAGTGACGCGGCCTGCACGACAGATGGCAGCAACTCGGCCACCACTCGCCGTTCCAGCCCCGGGTAGCGCAGCAGGGCACCCGCCGTGATGCCGGTGCCAAAGCCGATCACCAGCGCCGACTTGGGCTCGGCGTTGTGAATCAACAGCGGCAACAAAGCCTGGATGCGCATATAGCGCAACGACGGCATGGCGTCGCCGGTATTGGACACCCCTTGGATATACAAGCGCTGGAACGCCCTTGCACCTTGGCCCTGGGTGACCACTGCCACGGTGGCGCCACGGCCTTCCTGGTAAAACGCGAGGCTGGCATTGCGCGCAGCGGGCAGCAGCCTGGCGAGGTGATCCACCGGGGTCAGCAGCGCCACGGCCAGCGACAGCAGCCCCAGTGCGACCACGGCCTGGCGCCGGCCTTTTTTCACCCCATGGCCCTGGCGCACGGCCACGTAACCCACAGCGCCGGCAATCATCGCCAACAGGCCCAGGGTGCGCACCAGCCCCAGCCAGGGAATCAGCACAAAGCCGCAGAGCATCACCCCGACAATTCCGCCCAGGGTGTTGAGCGCTACCACGGCACCCACGTCACGCCCGACATGGCGGTGGCCGACACTCAAGCGCAACGCCACCGGGAACGCAGCACCCAGCAGTAACGTCGGTACAAACACGATGCACAGCGCCGCCACCGCAAAGCGCGCGCTCATGCCGGGTAATTCACTCCCACCCAGGCTCGCTACCCACGCCTCGGCCTGGGTTTGCAGCAGCACCAGCCAACGCCCCAGCACGGCGATTTCAACCAGCGCCACCAGCCCTGCACCGGCAATCAGCAGGCCGAAGATACCCCATGGATCGCGCAGGCGTTCAACCCGGCGCGACATCAGTTGGCTGCCGATGAACAGCCCGGTCAGGTAGGTTGCCAGCACCACCGCGAACGCATAGGTGCGGGTGCTCATGAACGGTACGATGGACTGTGACCACACCACCTCATACCCCAGCGCTACGCCACCGGCGATGGCGTACAGCACCAGGGCCAGGCGCGCCGGTTGCACGGTCCGCGCGGGCGCGGGCGCGGTGGCTACGGGCAGGTGCTGACGCACAGACAGCAGTGCAACGCCTGCGGCGACCAGGTTGAGCAGCGCCGCGACCAACGCACTGCCGCGCACGCCAAACTGTGCGATCAGCACAAACGCCGTCAGTAACGTCCCGGCAATCGCCCCGGCGGTATTGGCCGCGTACAAGCGCCCACCGGCTTGGCTCAAGCCCTTGGCATCGAGCGCCAGCGTGCGAACCAGCACCGGCAGCGTGCCGCCCATCAACAGCGCCGGCAGCCCCACCAGCGCAAATGGCAGTCCCCAGGCGAGCACCCCGATACGCTGCTCCAGCCAGGCAAACGGTTCGGCCGCGATGCCCAGGGCCAGCGTGGCGCCCACCCCCAGCACCGCGACCAGCAATTCCAGGCCTGCATATAACAGCAGCGGCCGCGCAAAGCGGTCCGCCAGATGTCCAAACACCACACTGCCCAGGGCCAGTCCGGCAAAAAAAGCGCTGATACCGGTGGTCAGCGCATACACCTCTACACCCACCACCAGCGACAGCTGCTTGATCCACAACACCTGATAAACCAGGGCTGCGCCACCGGAGATAAACAGGAGCAGGGCAGGCAAGAGGATCGAGGGGGCGCGGGTCGCTTCAAGAGGTTTGCTTGCAGTACGTGAGGTCATTACCGAATTCCACAGAGTGCTCAACATCCTGCGGGAGGGGACAAGTCGACTCGTCGACTCGCCCCGCTCGCATTTTCAGCCCGCAGGCGCCGCTTTCATTTTCGCTTCAATTTTCTTGTCGACCGCCTCACGGATCTGGTCGATGCCGAAGCTGGCCGGCTTCTGGCTGGGCGGGTACTCGATAAAGGTCTCGAGGAACTTCGCCGATTTGGTCACCGCCACCGCACCGAGGTAGACGTTCTTGGTGCTCCAGTCGTAGTACTGGTCGGAGACCACGTCCGCGCGCTCATAGGGGTCCATCCTCAGGTTGAAGATCTTCGGCACCCGAAGCTGCACGAACGGCTCGCTCCAGACGCGGAAACCACCCGGTTGGCGCTGCTCGGCGAACACCACTTTCCAGTTGTCGAAGCGCACGGCCACCAGCGCGCCGTCATCGTTGAAGTAGAAGAACTCGTCGCGCGCACCCTTGGGTTGCTGGCCGGTGATGTACGGCAGCTGGTTGTAGCCATCCAGGTGCACCTTGAAGTTGGTGCCGCCTGCCGTCGGCGCCCAGCCCTTGAGCAGCTTGTCCTTGACGTCGCCATCACCGGCGGCGGCCAGCAGCGTGGGGAACCAGTCGAGGCCCGAGAGCATTTCGTTGGAAACCTCACCCGGCTTGACCTTGCCTGGCCAACGGATGATTGCCGGCACGCGGTAGGCGCCTTCCCAGTTGGAGTCCTTTTCGTTGCGGAACGGCGTGGTCGCCGCGTCCGGCCAGGAGAACTGGTTCGGCCCGTTGTCGGTGGTGTAGACCACTATGGTGTTGTCGGCAATCTTCAGCTCGTCGAGGGTTTGCAGGAGCTTGCCCACATCGCCATCGTGTTCGAGCATGCCATCCGCGTACTCGTTGCCGGGCATGCCGCTTTGGCCCTTCATCGAGTCACGCACGTGGGTGAACACATGCATGCGCGTGGTGTTCATCCACACGAAGAAGGGTTTGTTGGCTTCGGCCTGTTTCTTGATGAACGCCTGGGCCGCCGCGGTGGTTTCATCGTCGATGGTTTCCATGCGTTTGGTGGTCAAGGCGCCGGTGTCTTCGATCTTGCCGTCGGCGAAGCTGTGGATCACCCCGCGCGGCGTGTTGGCCTTGACGAACTCCGCGTCGTCCTTGGGCCAGTAAGGGCGCTCGGGTTCTTCTTCGGCATTGAGGTGGTACAGGTTGCCGAAGAACTCATCGAAACCGTGGTTGGTCGGCAGGTATTCGTCGCGGTCACCGAGGTGGTTCTTGCCGAATTGCCCGGTGGAGTAGCCCAGCGACTTCAACGCCTGGGCGATGGTGATATCGCGCTTTTGCAGGCCGATTGGCGCCCCCGGGATGCCCACCTTCGACAGGCCGGTGCGCAACGGCGTCTGGCCAGTGATAAAGGACGAGCGCCCGGCCGTGCAGCTGTTCTCCGCGTAGTAGTCGGTGAACATCATGCCTTCTTTGGCGATACGGTCGATATTCGGGGTCTTGTAGCCAACCACGCCCATGGAATAGGCACTGATATTGGTTTGCCCGATGTCATCGCCGAAGATCACCAGGATATTCGGCTTGTCGGCGGCCCAGGCGGATGCCGAGGTGCCGATCACCGAAACCGCCACCAGGGCGAGCTTCGGCAGCCACTTACTTATGCGAGTCATAAGACTTGCTCCTTATAGGGCTTGAGTCGCATTGCCTGCGACCAACGTGTATTACAGTCCATCGCGACGTCTTTTCTTATTGCACCTGCGGTTGCACAGCCGGCTCGAAGGGGTAGATACGGCGCCATTCGCTCGCCATGTCCACCACCGTCCAGTTCTGTGTCTTGGCCAGGTCCAGGGCCTTGTCCAGGCGCCCCACCTGAGAGTTGCGGTCATAGGCCCACTCGCGCTTGGCGTCGGTGTGGTGGACCAGGCCCATAAACCGCTTGCCCGAACCTGCGGCGGTCCACTGCAGCATTTGCAGGTCGCCGTCGGAGTTGCCGAAGGCCAGGATCGGCCGGCGGCCGATGATCGAGTCGATGCTTTCCGGCTTGCCTGGGCCGTCGTCGTTATGCGCCAGCTTGGCCGTACGCAAGACCTGTGGATGGCCGTCCTTGAGCTGGAACTGGGTGACAAAATTCGAGCCGATCACCTGTTCCGGCGGCACGCCATACACCTCTTCGGCAAAGGCGCGCATGAACGCGGTGTCACCGCCGGAGACGATGTAGGTCTTGAACTGCTGGCTGCGCAGGTAGTCGAGCATTTCCAGCATCGGCTGGTAGATCATCTGCTCGAACGGCTTGCCGGTCTTGGGATGACGGGCCTGCTTCAACCAATTCCGGGCATTGTCGATAAAGGCCTCGGTGCTGACCCCGGTGTGGGTGGCACCGATGATTTTCAGCAGGCCGTCCATGCCGCTCTGGGCGAGGGCCTGGTGATCGTTCTCAAGCACAGCCTTGAACGGCTGGGTGGTTTTCCAATCCGGATGCTGCGGCGCCAGGCGCTTGACTTCATCGAAGGCAAACAGCACTTCGAAGTACGCCGGCTGTTCGGTCCACAGGGTGCCGTCGTTGTCGAACACGGCGATGCGTTCGGCGGGGTTTACATAGTCCTTGGAGCCTTCGACCGTCACGGCCTGGACGAACTCGATGATCTGTTTTTTGCTCGGGCCTTCGTTCCATGAGGGCAGCGGGTCGGCCGCGAGGACGGGCAGATTCAACAGAAGCAGCAGGGGCAGGGCAGAACGCAGCGACGTCATGGGAAGTCCTTTTCGTGACGAGGGTTCAGTGCAAGCAAGCGTAGTTGACGACCCACCCGGCGCAACGTCGCGCACAGGTTTCTCCAGCGCGGCAGCAGGCGCGGCCATAGTGCGTGCAGCCAATAGCCGCCCAGCACCAGCATCAGCCCGCCGGCAACCCAGGTCACCACATGCCGCGACAACTGCCAGCGCGTGTGTTGCCCGAGGGCCTCGAGATCGTCGGCGATGGAGAAGGCCGGAATGTAGGCGCTGGTGGCACGGGCCTCGATGCTCAGCGCTGGAACCTGCGTGACTTGCAGGCGATGGTTGCGGCTGTCCCACCACTTCACGCTGATGGCCGGCAGGGTGTAGTGCCCGCCCTGCGTCACGCGGTACACCAGGCGATCGATGCGCTGGCCGCCCGTGATGTGGCCACGCCCGTCATCGAGATTGCTGATGTCGGGGGCTTGCAGATACAGGCGCAGTCCTTCGATCTCGGCAGCGGCCGGTGGGGGCAGCGACAGCCCCGGTGTATCGTCGGCCTGCAGGCGCAGGGTGCGAGTGAGGCTGTCGCCGACGTTGAGGTCACTGGCTGCGAGGCTCTGACTCAAGCGTAGTCCGCTGGCGACCAGCACCGGCTCGCCCGGAGCAAAACCTGCTGGCTGGTGGGCCTCGAAGGACAGCGCTTCGCTCTGCGCACTCAGGGGCGTGACGGCTTGCCCTGGCTGGGCACTGACGGTCAGCGCGGGCAGCGTGAAGCGTTGCGCTACGCTCGGGGTAATACCGTAGGCGTAGCGCATGCCGTAGAACGTCCGCCCATCGATCACCTGGGTCGTATGCTCGGCCTCGCCCCCCGGCTGCTGCACCCTCGCGCCATTGAGCTTGAGCACCGGCAGGGTCGCGGCAGCGGTGAACCAGGTGTCGGTGAGTACCTCCACCTGCACGTGCAGTTGCTCGCCCACCACCACCGAAGCCCCTGGCAGCAGTTGCACGTGCACCTTGAGCTGCGGTTCGGCCGCCGACAACGACCCGGCGAGGATCAGCAGCACGCCGCAGTAGCGCCTCATGGCTGTACCGCCTGGTCCTGCAGGCTGAATTTGCGGCGCAGGAACGTCGCGGGCGAGGTGGTCAGGTTCTGCAGCCACAGCGCATCGCTGTTGGCCTGCTCGGTCTTGATCACCTGGCTGTGGCCCTTGCCGGGGGCCTTGTCGAACTTGATGTCATCCGGCTTGACCTCGGGCGGGTTGTCCGCAGCGTTCTGGGTGTCTTGCTTCAGGGCGATGGCCAGGGCGAGGTTGGCACTGGCCTGGGGGAACACCGGCTGGCGTAGCAGTGCCTGTTGATAGGCCGCGATGGCTTCATCGAACTTGAAGCGACGCACGTGGATGTTGCCCAGATAGAACGCGCCCTGGGCGGTCTCGAGCGCGGCGAAGGTGGCGTGGGCCAGGTCGTAGTCGGCGGCGTTGTAGGCGGCGATGCCTTTCCAGTAGGGATCGACAAACAGCGCCGCGGCCTCGGGGTAATGGTGGTGCTCGAACGCCCAGCGGCCTTGCTGGTCGGGCGTTAGAAACGGATGGGCGTCGGCCTGGGTGGGCTGCCAGAACACACCCAGCAGCAGCACCGCCGCCCAGTTCAGGCTCCAGCCGCGCCGTACGCTGAACAACGCCAACAGCAACAACGGCCAGCACAACCAGTAACCGGCGTCTTTCCACTGCAACAGGCGCTGCTGCTCGTCGGCGTCCTGGAAGTGCGCTTGGGCGTGGAGTTCGATCCAGTCCAGGTCATCGTCATTCAGCGTCAGGCTGCCCAAGTCCGCGTCGGTGGCTGCAGCCAATTGTTTGAGCGTGGGGCTGCTGCCCAGGGCCAGCACCAGGACTTGCAGGGAACTGTCGGCCAAATGCTGTTTAAGGTGCGCAAGTTGCGTGGTGTCGGCGCCATCGGTGACCAGTAACAGGGTGCCGGGTGAGTGGCCCAGCAGGCGCTTTGCCTGGTCGATTACCCCGGCTGCATCTTTGCCGGGTTTGTCGATCAGGTCGGTGCCCAGCGCCTGGATAAAGGTCTCCAGCAGTGCGGGATCGTCGGTGGCGGGCAATACCAGATGAGCACTGCCGGCGTACACCAGCAGTGCGGTGCGTGCTCCTTTTCGCCGCTGGATCAGGTCACGCAGCTTGTGTTGGGCGGCAGTCAGACGCGTGGGCGGTACGTCGGCGGTGTCCATGGACGGCGACAGGTCCACGGCGATGATCAGCGTGGCGCGGTTTTCCAGGAAGTCCGGGCGGTCCTGTTCCCAGGTCGGTCCGGCAGTGGCCACGGCGCCGATCACCAGCAACGCGCTGAGCAGGTGCACCGGGCGCAGGCGATGGGGATCGCTGGGTGTCAGCAGCAGATGCACCAACAGGTGCGGTGCGATGTGGTCCCGCAGGCGCCGTTGCAGGTCGCGGCTGCGCCGCCAGATCCACGGCAGCAGTAAGCCGACAAGCGCCAGCAGCAGCCAGGGCGGGCGCAGGAAGTGGACGTCACTGAGATTCATCAGCGGTCCTCCGATGCGACCAGCCGGCGGCCACCAGGTGATACAGCGCCAACAAGGCCAGCGCCGCTGACAACGGCCACCAGAACAGATCGCGCTTGGGCTGATGGCTCAGGGTCTTGACCTGATGCGGGGTGATTTTATCCAGGGTGGCGTACACCTGGGCCAGGCTGTCACGGTCCTCCGCGAGGAAATAACGGCCGCCGGTGGCCGAGGCAATGGCTTGCAGCGCGCTCAGGTCGACCTTGGCTTCGCCGCTGGCCTGCGGGTCGCCAATCGCGATGGTGTGGATGATCACGCCCTTGGCGGCGGCCATGTCGGCGGCGTGGTCGGGCGGAATTGCGCTGCTGGTATCGTTGCCGTCGGTGAGCAGGATCAGCACTTTCTGCAACTCATGGGCCTGGTCCAGCAGCTTGAGGCCCAGGCCGATGGCATCGCCGATGGCGGTATTCGGTCCGGCCATGCCGATGCCGCTGTCGTCCAGCAGCCGCGCCAGGCTGGTGTGGTCCAGAGTCAGCGGCGCCTGGGGATAGGCGCCGCTGCCGAACAGGATCAGGCCGATGCGGTCATCCTTGCGTTGCTGGATAAAGCCATGCACAACCTGCTTGACGGCGGCCAGGCGATCGATCCTGTGCCCGTTGGCGTCGTTGAAGTCCTGGGTTTCCATGGATTGGGAAATATCGATGGCGAGCATCAGGTCGCGCACCGGTTGCTGACGTTCGATGGGCTTTTCGACCCACACCGGGCGGGCGATGGCCGCCACCAGAAAGGCCCAGACCAGCAGGTTCAGCAGCAGTTGGGCGCGATTGTGCTGCGCGCCGCCGTTGGACGGTACAGCGCCGACGGCCTGGGTCATACCCCTGAAAAACGGCACACGCACGGCGCTGCGCGCCTCACGGTAGTGCGGCAGATAGCGGTAAGCCAGCCATGGCAATGGCATCAATAACAGCAGCCAGGGGTAATCAAGCTGCCACATGGTGATGCTCCACCCAGGCTTTGCACTGGGCCAGCAAGTGTTCGTCCGCCGGCGCGGTGCCGTAGGCCAGTTCAGCCAGGCGCTGGCTGAGGTCATCGGCCACGGGTACACCGGCATGGCGTTGCAGGAAGGCTTGCCATTCGACGCCACTCAAGGTCGGCACGCGCTGGCGTTCCTCTGCGCCCAGCGGCATCGACAGTGCGACGCGCTTGAGCAATTCGGGCAGCTCGCGCATATCCTGCAGGACGTTCAAGCGCGCCAGGGCTTCGCGCCGATACGCATCCCGTCGCCAACGCAGCCACCTGCGGCCGGCCAGTATCAGCACACCCAGCACGAGCGCGCCCAGCAGCACGCCCCAGCCCCAGGTCTGCGGCCAATAACTGACCGGCGCAGGCAAGTCCAACTCCTGGAGCTGCTCGATACTCGGCACCGGCGTGGTCACCGGCGTTTCCCCAGCGCGCTGCGCAATTGATCGGCGGCGGGCAGGGCGGTGCTGATCGCCAGCAGGGGCACCCGACTGCGGCGCAACAGGCTCGCAACCGCTTGCAAACGCCCGCCGAGAAAATCGCCCAGGGGTTGGCGCACCTGGCGCCGGCTCACCTGCAGCGCAACCTGCAACTGGCCCTGGGTCACGAACAATTGCCCGCGACTGGGCACGTTGAGCGCCAGCGGGTCGTACACCTGCAGCGCCACCACATCGTTGTGGGCAGACAACTGCTGCAGCAACTGCGCCGTCCGCGGCCCGGCTCCGGCGAAGTCACTGACCAGGCAGATCAAGTGATCGTGGCCCGCCAGCGCCAGGCACTGTTGCAAGACCTTGTCCAACTGGTTGTCGCCGTCGACGTCGGCATTGCCCGCCGCTAACGCGCCATTCTGTTCGGCGATACGGCTGCACAGCGCCTCCACACGCTTGCGGCTGCGCAACGGCGCGACACTGTCGATGCGTACGTCATTGAACACCAGGCCGCCGACCCGATCCCCGGCGCCAAACACCATCCACGCTGCCAGCGCTCCCAGTTCGGCGGCGACCGCCGACTTGAAGCTGCGCGCCGAGCCGAAAAACATCGACATGCGCTGGTCCACCACAATCAGCGCCGGGCGGTCACGCTCTTCGGTAAAGGTGCGCACCACCGGTTTGCCGGTGCGCAGGGACGCGCGCCAGTCCAGATGGCGCAGGTCGTCCCCCGCCTGGTAACGGCGCAGCTCGTCGAAATTCAAGCCGCGCCCGCGCAGGCGTGAGGCATGGTTGCCGGCCAGGATACTGCCCTGGGGCTGGCGCGCGACAAAACTCAGGTTCCGCACCTGGCATTGCAAGGCCATCAGTTGCGCCAGGCTGACGTAGACGAAGCCATCGGCGTTCATGCGGGGATCGCCACTTTGCTCAGCAGGCGGTCGAGTACCTGATCGGCGCTGACACCATCGGCCACGGCGTCGTAGCTCAGTTGCAAGCGATGACGCAGCACCGGGTGCGCCACCGCCTGCACATTCGCCGGGGTGACAAAGGCCTGGCCCTGCAACCAGGCGTCGGCCCGCGCGCAGCGGTCCAGGCCGATGCCACCCCGGGGGCTGGCGCCGAGGCTGATCCAGCGCGCCAGGTCGGCATCGTAGTCGGCGGGGTGGCGAGTGGCGTTGATCAGGTCGACCAGGTAACGGTCGATGGCGGGCGACACTTGAATGGCGCCGACCTCTCGGCGGGCCGTAAATATCACCTCCTGTGCCAGGGTAAAACCCACGACGGCCAGGGCTGAAGCGGCTTGCTCTTCTCTGCGCAGAAGGCGCAGCACCTGGCTTTCATGCTCGGCACTGGGGTAGTCCAACAGCACCTTCATCACGAAGCGGTCCATCTGCGCCTCCGGCAGCGGGTAAGTGCCTTCCTGTTCGATGGGGTTTTGCGTGGCGACCACGATAAACAGTTCCGGCAACGCGTGACTGGCGCCGGCCACGGTGATTTGCCGTTCTTCCATGGCCTCCAGCAACGCCGCCTGGACCTTGGCAGGGGCCCGGTTGATCTCGTCGGCAAGGATCAGGTTGCCGAACAGGGGGCCAGGCTGGAAGCGGATCTGGTTCTGGCCGTCGACCTGGTGCAGCACTTCGGCACCGGTGATGTCCGAGGGCAGCAGGTCAGGGGTGAACTGGATACGGCTCATTTTTGCGTCCAGGTGCCGGGCCAGCGCCTTGACCGTGCGGGTCTTGGCCAGCCCCGGCAGGCTTTCGAGCAACAGGTGCCCATTGGCGAGCAGGCCGATCAGGATCTGGCGGATCACGTGTTCCTGGCCGAGGACACTCTCGGCGATGCTGGCCTGCAGGGCTGTCAAATCGTTGAGCGCGGTCATGGCAATCATCCTTGAGGCGTTTCATGGCGCAGCGGTCGTTGTCACCATACGTACTGCAGGCGCAAGGTCCAGGTGTTCACATCCGGCGAGCCGCGGCGCTCGGAGACCGTGTCGGAGTAGGCGAGCAATCCGCCGAACTGCGGTGACAACATAAAGCCCAGGCTGGCACCGAGCAGGCCATTTTCCTGTTTGTTGTCCTGCCAGTCGCCGTCTATGCGGCTTTCGCCGCCACGGCTATAGGTCGCGTCCAGGGATGCCCATAGTGCGCGGTTGAGGGTGTAGCTGTAGTGGCCTTCGATGGCGTACAGCGGCTTTTGCTCAAGCTTGCTGTCGCCGTGGTAGTCCTTGTTGTCGCCGAACAACGAGACCCAGGTGTTGATCTCCAGCCAGGTCGGACCGATCGGAGTGCCGAAGCCCAGCTCGGGCTTGACTACCCAACGGTTGGAACCGATGTTGATGACGCGGTCCTTGTCGTAGTCGCCGGTGGGCGCGGTGATCCACAGCGCTCCGGTGAGGAAGGTCTCGGGTTTCCAGCTGGCGAACTCCTCGGCGGTCAATGCCGGGCCGCCAAAGATGTTATGCGCGAAGACGACCTGGGCATCGCCCATGCCGCCGTTGTGCTTGGTGCCGTCGAAGAAGCGCGCATTGTCGAAAGAGGCCGAGACATCGGCATACGGCTGGATGAACTGGATGGCGCTGTTGCGCCCATCAATGCCAAACGAGCGGGCGTAGCGAAACAGATAGAGGTCGGCATTCAACGACAGACCCGTGATCGGCAGCGTGGTGTCGATGGGGGTATTGGTGTCGACCCGATTGTAGTAGCCGAACACCATGTTCAAGTCGGTCGGGGTGTTTTGCCAATCCCTGGCGTTATCGGCAAATCCCAAGCCTGGCACCAGGGCCAGTGTCGAAGCACAAACCGCACTCAGTCGGGCACGTGAAATCATGGCGCTACTCCTTGTCGGCCTGATATCTGGGGCTACATGCCCGGTCTACCCCTGTTGCGACCGGGCAGGCAGTGCTACTTCAACGGGGTCAAGGGCGGCAGTTTCCATTGACCATTACCCACCTCAGGCTTGGGCAGGTAAATCCGCAGTACCGCGTAAAACGGGCCGGGTGGCGCGGGCAGCCAGTTGCTCTGCTCGGCTTTCGGTGGCTCGTGGTGCTGCAACGCCAGGGTCAGCCCGCCGTCGGCGTCGCGCTTGAGGCCGGGCAACATGTGCGAGTTGATCAGGTAGCGTTTCTTGTGGTTTGGCACCAGCAGCTTGGTCTTGGCGTCGTACATGGTCAGCGACCAGAACGCATCGGCCGGTGGCAGTTGGTCCTTGGCGAAGTGCACGGTGTAGCTATGGCGTGCCCCATTGGCGGGCTTGCCCTCGCTGTCGACGAAGTAGCTCAGGTAGGCGGCTTCATCGCTGGAGTTGCCGAAAATCCCCATGTCGGCACCGGCATAGCGGTACAGGTAGTTATTGTTCAAGTGCTCGCGACTGCCGAACAAATCGCCACTGGAAACCTGATGGGTGTCGACCTTGTCCTTTTTGAACGCGGCGAACTCGGCGCGGGCATCGGAGATCCCGTCTTCCAGAGCCTTGCGCTGTTCGGCGGTCAGCTGGTTGACCTTGAAGGGCGCGCCTGGCGCGATGCCGATCCTGGCAAAGCGCGCGAGCAGGTCTTTTTCACTGTCCTGGGGCGCCGCGAAGGCCAGCATGAAGTTCAGGTAGCGAAACAGCTGCGGGCCTTCGGTCATGGTCGCCATGGGCTTGGGCCATGCCACTTTCGCCGCCTTGGCCGGCGCGGCTTGCTTCACGTAGCTGCTCAGGGGCTGCACTTTGTAGCCGTTCTGGATCTGCTTGACCCTGTTCAGGTCCTTTTCGTCGAACAACTGCGTACGGTAGAGGGCATAGGCGATGTTGCTTTCGCTGTACACCACCCGATCCACGTTGACCGGTTGCTGACCTTTCCAGTCAGGGCCGGCGATCATGTAGTGGCCGCCATTGTTGCCGGTGCTGCGGGTGCCCAGGTAGGCAATGTTCTGCGTATAGAGGTCGATCAACTGCACTGAGTAGTAACGGTTGTCTTCGATCTTGGGCAGGGTCAGGACCTGGGGCTCGCTGCGCAGGTCCAGCCAGACGAACGAGTAGGGCGTGTCCGAGTTCGGGGTGACGAAAGCGGTGTCCTTGGGCGTGAAGACCTGGGCGGTGTTGCCGATGTGGTTGAACGGTGCCTTGAAGTTGGCACCGCCCTTGTCGACGGCTTGGGTGTAGAGCGTCTTGTACATTTCCACCACCGGGTAGCCATACAGGTAGGCTTCCTTGGCAATGGCCCGGGCTTCGCTGGGGGTTGCGGTGAAATCGGCCCAGACGCCGGTACTCATGAGTATCGAGAGGCTCGCCAACAGCAGGCGCGTCGGTTTTCTGATCATGTTGTTGCGTCTCTTAGGGAACTGGGGTGATGTCGTCGAGTTTCCAGCTTTTATCGAAGTAGGCCTCGGTCGGCGCATACAGTCGGAAATAGCTGAACCAATGTTTGCCGGGCAGAGTTTGCACCCAGTTGCGCTCGAAGTCTTTTGGCGCGTGCGGTCCGAAGTAAAGATCGATGGATCCATCGGGGTTTTTCTGCAAATCCTGGCGTGAAGACAGGTCGGCCTTGCGTTGCGGGTTGTCGATCAGGCAGCGGCTGTCGATGTCGTAGACCGTCATCGACCAGAATTGCCTGGCCGGTGGGTTGGCGCCCACGTGCAATTTATAGTGCTTGCTGCCGTCGAGCCATTGGCCGTTTTTATCGGTGTAGGCACCCAGGTAGGTCTGGCCGAGGCCCGGTGTTTTCGAGACCATGCCCTTGGTATTGGTGACGGCCTCATAGAACCAGGCGCTGCGTCCCAAAGCTGGTCGTAATAGCCCAGGCGCTGGGAGGGCTCGGCGATATTGAGTACGGTGTCCCATTGCCGGTCCTTCCAGTATTGGGCCTGGGGGAAACGCTTGGCGAACGCATTGGCCTTGGCGATCAGCTCGCCCATCTGCGCACCTTGCTCCAGGGCCTCGCGCTGGTGGTCGTTGGGGTTGAACGGGCGGCCTTTTTCAATACCCAGGCTGGCGAGCATGGCCATGTAGAACCGGTCACGTTCGTTGACCGGTTCTTTTTGGATGATCCCGTGCAGGCGCTGCCAATAGGCCATGCCCCGTGGCTGGGTGCCGGACCAGGTTTTTCCACCCGGGGACAACAAACGGGTCGACCCGGGTTTGGCGCGCTGGGCGTAGGGGTACATCTTGAACCG
Source organism: Pseudomonas sp. GW821-FHT09D08 (assembly GCF_059416305.1). Classification (NCBI taxonomy): domain Bacteria; kingdom Pseudomonadati; phylum Pseudomonadota; class Gammaproteobacteria; order Pseudomonadales; family Pseudomonadaceae; genus Pseudomonas; species Pseudomonas sp. GW821-FHT09D08. The sequence continues at coordinate 75,354 of NZ_JBWKOX010000010.1, read as the reverse complement.
CTCAACCAGTGCCTTGCCCTTGGCCGGGTCGGGGTCCAGCACGCGAAACCCGACCAGTATGTTCATGGTTTCTGATTTGGCCACGTAATACGTGTCTGCATCGGCAGGTGGCTGTTGGCCTGGAGGTATCACCAGGTATCTGCCGCCCTTGCCTTGATCCGGGCCGGTCTCGCCCATGTCGATAATTGCGCGTTGCCAGAAATCGCCAATGCCACCAGCGGTGGGCCCTGGCGGTAGCTCAATCACCAGCGGGCCGGTCTCATTCAGGTCGACAAAGCCGAGGATATAAGGCGTGGTCGCGTTGGCGGTGATCACACCGAGCTTGTCTTCGTAGCTATTGAGCACCATCAGGTCGCCACTTCGGGCACCCAGTTTATGGCTGAACTCTTCCTGCCACTGAGCGTAGGACACCAATGGCAACGCCCACAGATAACTCTGGGTTGCCTGTTGAAAGTCCAACTCGCCATACAACTTGGCTATTTCACTGCGCGCCGGTAGCTCACCTTCCATGGTGATCGCCCCGATGCGGGTCTCCAGGGCCTGTGCCTGCACGCCCGCAGCGCAGCCCGCCGACAGGGCCAGGAGGCTGAAACCGGCATTACGAAACAAAGCGTTCATGTAATTTCCTTATTTTCCGAACGCGACGTTGATCCCGGCAAATACGGTGAACTGCGGCAGGCCATCGCCCTTGCGGGCCACTGTCCACTGCGGTTCGACGAAGGCATTGAAGATGTTGCTGCCGGTTTTCCAGGCCTTGCCGGCCCCCAATCCGATGGGGATGTAGTGGGTATCGTTTTTCAGGTCGAAGGTCCAGGTGCCGGTGGAACGCAGGTACCAGCCCTTGGGCAGGTTGTGGATGATGAAGGGCTGGAAGGTGGCGCTTTCCACATGGGCGCGGTCGTGGTCACCGGCGAATGAGCTCTGGTACTGCACCAGCGCACCCAGCAGGCCCCGGGGCGAGGAATCAATGGCGATGGCCGCCAACCCGGCCTGCCATTTGCCGGTGCCCAATTCATCCTGCTCGGCGGTGGGAGCGGTGATCTGTGGGCCGATGCCCAACTGCACGCCATCGGTCTTGAGCAGGAAGATATCGAACAGGTTCAGGTCGCCGATACCGGTGCTGTAGCCATGGTGGGGATCGGGCCGGGTGCTGAGGGGCAAGGTGGCGCGCAGCAATTGCGGTACACCGATAAAGTCCGAAGGGGCGATGGGTAAGGTGCCACGCAACAGCAGGTCGTTGGTATGCACGTTGCTGTCGTACAGCTTTGGGGTGTAGTAGTCCTGCAGGTTAGCGCCTGGCGCCAGGTTCAACGGGTTGTTGCTTTTGTTTGCGGTATCGGCGTTGTCCGCGAGTGCAGAAAACGCCGGCAATACGAAAACAGCCAGCATCGATGCCGGAGCAAGCGGTGACCTGAGCATGACGACTCCCCAATTCCATGGCGACTTACCCGAAAACGTCTTTGCGCTCGAGCTGTCCTGACTGACAAAGGCTGTAGGACATGTCGATTGAAGTTAGCAGGGAAACTCAGATGCGCTAGCGATCCGAATGAATCAGTTGTGGGCCGGGCAGTCATTCATCGCGGTTGGCGATAAAGGCAAGCGAGGGAGGTGCCGCCCGAGAGGGCGGCAGCAAGGATGCCGGACTCAGGCAAGCATCGATTTGACTTTGTCGCGCAATTGATCGATGGAGAACGGCTTGGCGATCACCTGCATGCCGGCAGGTACATCGATGTTGTCGGCATAGCCGCTGGCAAACAGGATCGGCAGGGTGGGCCGCACTTCACGCACCTTGGCTGCCAATTGCTTACCGTCCATATCCGGCAGGCCGACGTCGGTCATCATCAGGTCTAGGTGCTGCGCGGCATTTTCGACAATCTTCAAGGCTTCTTCAGCGTCTGCAGCTTCAAGCACCAGGAACTCCAACTCTTCGAGCACATCAACGATCAACATGCGCACGATGGCATCGTCTTCGACGACAAGGAGGGTGGAGGGGGCTGAAGACATAATGAGGGTTCCCGAAAAAATGGAGGTGCAGGTCTTTAGCGGTTGAAAGACCATTCTCTAATGAGTCGCGTCAATCTCGGCAAGTTCCCACAGCAGGCGAGTATTGTGACGGCAACGGGCCAGAATGTCCCGTTTGGGAAAGAGAAGCAGGGGCATTTTTTGACTGACTGAGCATGGGCCCCCTCAATGTTCGCCGTGCACCTACGCCTCACTCCTTCAAGCGAGGCGAGGAGGCTCAGCGGACTCAATGCACGAAACAATACTTCATAGCGGCGTAAAGACCAGATGCGCCACGGCCAAGTCGTCAACCTTGTCGTAAACCACGTCGCGAGAATGGAACTCACTGACGTTGTACTCGATCGTCCCGCGTTTTGTGCCATAGGGATTTCGTGTTGGGGCACTCAATCCGCTACTTAACACTTTATCCAATCCCTCTTGCATGGATTGCAATGTTTGAAACTTTACCAATCCCGCGTTTGGGTCGTAGAAAAACCAATCCGTAGTTCCATCCTTGACCCTGATGCCGGCAATTAATCCATGGTCTTTTTCACCGATTCTGAGTGTCTTCGATGTAGGGGAGTTGGTGAGATCCTCAATGATCTGCGCGACATTCAATTTCTTGAAGGGTTGATCCAAGTGATAACTTCTCTTATGACCGGCGACGTCCTGGAAAGACCTCAGCGTCTTGATGAATTTTTGCGATTGCTGCGTGAGCGGAGAGGCCGCTGCGCGGTAAAGATTCGTCAGGAATAGATCCTCCTTTCCTTGCTCGATAGCCATGGCCATCGTATTTGCCATTGCGGCGCATTCGCCGCGTGACGCTGGGTCGACATGGGCGAGGTAGTGATGCTGTGAGGCAGGAGTCAACTGCACACCCGGAGCCTTGATGTCGGCATTAAGCAGTTGAGAGGCGTACTTGGCTTCCTCAATTGCCTTTAATTTTATTTGCTTAGCGAGTATGCCAATCTCCTCCGCTGTCAGGCTTGGGTCGGAAATCAGCTCGATGAGACCCCTGCCGCTAATATTGGAATGGTAATTACGAAGTTTTGTCACTTCCCCATGGTCGTAGCCGCGATTAAAGTCGGAACGATTCTGCGGCTGTTGCGCCCGTTCCAGGTTTTGCTTGAACCCCTCATGATGAGACCCGTTCAGAGGGGTAGCATCGTTGATAGTTGTCACCCTGCCATTAATGGGGGTGAAGTCTTGCAAGGGGGCGCCAAAGGGTTGCTGCTTGACCGCGTCGTAGGCATACCAGTTCCCGTCCCGGTGTACGGCGATCCCGTCGATATTACCCTCGGCAGCCTTGAACGATCCGATGGTTGCGGTGCCGTATTCCTTGTTTGCCGCCTTCAACAGGTCATAGCTTCCGGATGCGCCACGCACCTTGTTGATCAGTACCTGCCCGGAATCGCCGAGAAATCTTGCGCCGCGCGTGGCCAGCTCGGCGGCTCCCGTCGCCGCGCTCCTCACTCCGCTCAGCGGGTTGAGCGAGCTGATAAGGCTACTGCCGATGACGCGCCCCGCCTGCAATGCCTTTACGGCAGCGGACGCCGAGGTTGAAGCCACCTTGGCGACCTTTGCGACTGCACCGTAACCCGCTGTCAGCAGCCCCAGCGCATCGAGGCCAAGGTCCATAAGCCCGGCTTCATAGTCACCGTCACGAAAGTTGACAATGGCCGATCTCAAGGGAATCAAGTTGAGAAAAAACTGCCTCAGTCGCTCATCATTTTCTTTCTGCTGATCGAGTGTGGTGCTTCCATTGGCTTGCTGCCATTGGCTTCCGATATCAAGGTGCTCAAAAAAAGCGCCTGCCAGGTCGTGTGTTCGGGCAGAGGTGAAACTCGATGGGGGACGAGAAGGGGCCTCTGGCGGCTGTTCTTGCCCGAGCCGGTCCTGGTGCCCAGGGGTGAACTTTTCGACTTTGGTCAATATATTCGCGTCGCGCCATTCACCCCGCGTAATGGCTGCCTCACTCTGTCGCTTGACGATGCGTTTGTTCCGGACATCGATCTCATAAACACTGACCTCGGTTTTTCCGTCAACCTGCCTTTCGGTTCTTACCAGCAATTCATTGAGCTTGGATTGGAAGGTGGGCGGATTTATGAAACCCCTGCCAATCTTGTATTGGTTGTATTGAAATAAATCGATTTTACCGAACTCCAGGTTTTTCCGATCTTCCAGTGGGAGCTCGGAAATCATGTGTTTTACCTGGGTCTGAACGCCTTCTTTGAGTGATTCGATCGCCGATTCGTATTGTCCTAGAAATATCCCATTGACGTTGAGCCTGGGCTGCCTATTGATCGCATTGATCGGCAGGCCGGGGTCGTCGGTTCTCCAGTTGACGTTAATGCCCATCATGGCCATGTCCAGCATCGAGTGCTTGCCAGGCAGTTGCCTGGCCTCGTCATCGGAAACGGTTGAGAGACTTTTTGACTCAAAGTCGATGCCCTCGCCAAAGTGCTCCTTGAGCTTTTCCAGGGCGATGGCTTTTCTGCTTGGAATCTCGGCCGTCAATGATTGGGAGGCCTTGACTCTGGCGCTTAACTGCTCATTGAACGCGGTCCGGATGCTGTCCACTTCCTGAGGGGTGTAGGAGGCATCGTCCTTCTTTGCGACCAGTCCGTTGGACACGCCCCAATCCAGCAACAAGGGGGTGATGATGTGCTCCGCCGGATCATTCAGGGCTTGTGCGGCACTCATGACCTGGCCGTAGCTCATCCGGGATGCAGTCCCTGGGGCACTCGCCTCGACCTTGGCCACCGCCAGGCAGAAACTCACCCAGGCCTGGCTGCCGTTGACCAGCGAGTCGGGAATATCCTTGACCAGGAACTGGGGCGCTGTACGTGACAGCACCAGGTGAGTGGCCAGCTTGGCTGTGGCTGGCGTAGCCCGGCCTTTAGCGACCAGGTGATCACCGAGCCCCTTGACGATGGCTGACGGTGGCAGGCCCCAATAGTCTTGATGGCCCAAGTCAAAGCCGGCGATTGAATTTCTCACAGGCAACACGACGGACTCACGATCGAGACCGATGTGAAGGGCGGCCAACACGTAATCGCTGATGCTGGTGGGCGTGGCGATACCATTCAGCCCGTCCTGGATCGTTTGCCCTATGGTCTGGGCCATGGGGGACTTGAGCAGGGTGTCCAGCGCCCTCGCGGGGTCTTGCAGTTCGACATCCGAAAGCGCGCTGGCCTTGATAAGCGCACCCAGCGCGCCTTTGGCCAGCTCTGCCCGGGCTAAGGAGGGCTCTGCCTGGGTATTACGGCGCAGGATGCTGGACTCGACGATGACCCGTATCTTGCGGCGTTGTTCCTGGGTCAGGGGAAGGGGCCAGGATAAGCCCCCGCCGAGATCACCCAGCGGCGGTTCCAGGGCGCGGGCGTTCGCGGCATCAGCCAAGTGAACCAGGTCGGCTCGGGTTTCAGGGATAGGTAAATCATGGTGCTTGATAAAGCTTTCCAGGTTGACACTGGAGTCGCTGCCCGGAGCGCCGGACGCGTGAAAGGCCGAGTGTGGATCAATGACTGTTTGAGTGGTTTTCAAATGTGACAACACGGCTGCTGGAGTCGCGTCCTCTCCCAGGCTCTTCGTCGCCTCGGTGAGCTGGTGCGCGAGGTTTTTCCAGTTCTGTGCGTTTGCCTGCGCGCGTGCTTGTGGTGAAAGAGGCTGCGATTCATCCACGGAGCGTCGTGCAGGTGTGGAAGTTGGGTCGCTGTGTGTGGACAGGGTGTTACCAGGGGTGGCCTGCGACTGAGCAGGCGTCGATGCGATGGAGTGATCTATAACCTGGGGCCGTGGCTGGAGGCTCAATGAGGATGCCATCTTCATTACCTTTGGTTGTTGGTCCTCCCTGGACCTGCTTCAGACCTGCATTGAGTGTCGGGAGCGCACCAAGGTGTTCCTCCGGCATTGGTTCCATAAATGTCGGGCGTCGGCGGTGGCAAGTTGGGGGTGTTCATGGGTTTAAACCTTAATCCGCGTCAGAAACGTAGCCCTCTACCGACACTTTGGGGCAAACTCCCGGTTTTTCCCTATTTGGCCAAGGCATGCCCATGACTCCCGCGTCGTCCGTCGATGAAAAGAGCTTTCGTACACTGCTCAGCCGAAACGTGGCATTGCCCCTGGGTGTGGGCGTGCTCAGCGCGGTGTTTTTCGTCTGTCTGATCACCTATTTGCTCTCGGTGATTCAGTGGGTGGAACACACTGACCGGGTCATCAACAACCTCAACGAGTCGTCCAAGCTGACCGTCGATCTTGAAACCGGCATGCGTGGTTTCCTGATCACCGGGGACGAGCACTTCCTTGACCCGTACGAAGTGGCCAAGCCGCGCATCATTGCCGACCTGCGTAACCTGCAGGAACTGGTGGCGGACAACCCGCAACAGGTGGACCGTCTGAAACGCCTGGAAGCCCTGCAAGCCGAATGGAACAAATACGCCCAGTCGATGATCGACCTGCAACGCGAAAGCGGTGACTACCGCAATGCCGTCAAGTCCGGCCGCGGCAAGCGCCTGACCGACGAAATTCGCAAGGAATACGAAGACGCGGTGGCGATGGAGCAACAGTTCCGGATCACTCGCAACGAACAAGTCACGCGCACCACGGTGATCAGCGTCACCCTCTACCTGTTGTTCGTTCTCGGCCTGAGTGGGATCCTGGCCTATATAGGTAGAAAAAATTTACTTGCCCTGTCAGACAGTTATAGCGCAAACCTCGCGTCACAACAGAAGATCGCACAACGCCTGGAGCGGCAGGCGTGGCTGCGTAACGGCCAGACCGAACTGGCCGAACAGGTGCTCGGCCAACTCACCTTGAACATGCTCGGGCGCAATATCCTGCAGTTCTTTGCCCAATACATGGGCTCGGCGGTGGCGGCGCTGTATGTACGCGAAGAGCACGGCGGCCTCAAGCGTGTGGCCACCTATGGCTTCTCCCGCGAGCAGGAACAGCTGGAGCAGTCGATCTACAGCGATGAGGGCATCGTCGGGCAGGCCGCCCAGCTCGATCGCCTGATTCGCCTGGACGACGTGCCGGTGGACTACTTCAAGGTCAGCTCCGGCCTGGGCGAAGGCTCGACCCGCAGCGTGCTGGTGGTTCCGACCAGCGATGACGACCGCGTCAACGGTGTGATCGAACTGGGCTTTTTGCGCCCGCTGGAGGAGCGCGACGTCGAACTGCTGGAGCTGATCGCCGGCAATATCGGCACCTCCATCGAGGCCGCCCGTTATCGCCAACGCCTGCAGGAAGTGCTGGCCGAAACCCAGCAGCTCAACGAAGAACTGCAGGTCCAGCAGGAAGAACTCAAGACCGCCAACGAAGAACTCGAAGAACAGTCGCGCATCCTCAAGGAGTCCCAGGCTCACCTGGAAACCCAGCAGGCCGAGCTGGAGCAGACCAACGAGCAACTGGCCGAACAGACCCAGACCCTGGCCGAACAGCGCGACGCCATGGACCGCAAGAACGTCGAGCTCAACCAGGCCCAGCTGGAGCTGGAAGATCGCGCCGATGAATTGCAGCGCTCCAGCAAGTACAAGTCCGAGTTCCTCGCCAATATGTCCCACGAACTGCGCACGCCGCTGAACAGTTCGTTGATCCTGGCCAAGTTGCTGGCGGAAAACCCCCAGGAAAACCTCAGCGCCGAACAGGTCAAGTTTGCCGAGTCGATCTATTCGGCGGGCAATGACCTGCTCAACCTGATCAACGACATCCTGGATATTTCCAAGGTGGAAGCCGGCAAGTTGGAAGTGCGCCCGGAAAACTCAAGCGTCACACGCCTGGTCGATGGCCTGCGCGGGATGTTCGAACCGTTGGCCGCCGACCGTAAGCTGGGGTTCCAGGTACAGGTGCAGGCCGATGCACCGATCATGCTGTTCACTGACCGCCAGCGCCTGGAGCAGATCCTCAAGAACCTGCTCTCCAACGCGATCAAGTTCACCGAGCAAGGCGAGGTCAGCCTGTCGGTGTCCCGCGCGCCGGGGGAAGGCATCGCCTTTACCGTGCGCGATTCGGGCATCGGGATTGCCCCGGACCAGCAGGAAAGCATCTTCGAGGCGTTCCGCCAGGCCGATGGCACCACCAACCGCCGTTACGGCGGCACGGGCCTGGGCCTGTCGATTTCCCGTGACCTGGCCGCGTTGCTGGGCGGCTATATCAGCGTGACCAGTGAGCCTGGCAAAGGCAGTACCTTCACCTTGGTGCTGCCGGAGCAGTATGTCGAACGCGAGGAAGATGCCGCGCCGATCGAACAACCGCGCCAAGTGGTGACAGCGCCCGCACCCACGCCCATCGCAATTTCGCCGCTGCCGGTGGCCGACGCCAAGCAGATCCCGCGCTTTGCCGATGACCGCGACAAGGCGCCGTTCACCACCCGCTGCATCCTGGTGGTGGAGGACGAACCGAACTTCGCCCGCATCCTGTTCGACCTGGCCCATGAGTTGGGTTACCAGTGCCTGGTGGCCCACGGCGCGGACGAGGGCTACAGCCTGGCCGAGGAGTACATTCCCGATGCAATCCTGCTGGACATGCGCCTGCCGGACCATTCCGGGCTGACCGTGCTGCAACGCCTCAAGGAGCACGCCAACACGCGCCATATCCCGGTGCACGTGATTTCCGTGGAAGACCGCGTCGAAGCCGCCATGCACATGGGCGCCATCGGCTACGCGGTAAAACCGACGACGCGCGAAGAGCTCAAGGACGTGTTTGCGCGCCTTGAGGCCAAGCTGACCCAGAAGGTCAAACGCGTGCTGCTGGTGGAGGACGATGACCTGCAGCGCGACAGCATTGCCCGCCTGATCGGCGACGATGACATCGAGATCACCGATGTCGGCTACGCCCAGGCCGCCCTGGAGCTGCTGCGCACCAACGTCTATGACTGCATGATCATCGACCTCAAGCTGCCGGACATGCTGGGCAACGAGTTGCTCAAGCGCATGGCCACCGAAGATATCTGCTCGTTCCCGCCGGTGATCGTCTACACCGGGCGCAACCTGACCCGCGATGAAGAGGCCGAACTGCGCAAGTATTCGCGCTCGATCATCATCAAGGGCGCCCGTTCGCCAGAGCGCCTGCTCGACGAAGTCACACTCTTTCTGCACAAAGTCGAATCCCAGCTGTCCCATGACCGCCAGAAGATGCTCAAGACCGCCCGCAGTCGCGACAAGGTCTTCGAGGGGCGCAAGATTCTGTTGGTGGACGACGATGTGCGTAACATCTTCGCCCTGACCAGCGCCCTGGAGCATAAAGGTGCCGTGGTGGTGATCGGGCGTAACGGCCGCGAAGCCATCGAGAGACTCAATGAAGTCGACGATATCGACTTGGTGCTGATGGACGTGATGATGCCGGAGATGGACGGCTACGAGGCCACCGCCTTGATCCGCCAGGACCCGCGCTGGAAGAAACTGCCGATCATCGCGGTGACGGCCAAGGCCATGAAAGACGACCAGGAGCGCTGCCTCGCGGCGGGTTCCAACGACTACCTGGCCAAGCCGATCGACCTGGATCGCCTGTTCTCGCTGATTCGCGTGTGGCTACCGAAGATGGAACGCATTTAAGTGGAGCAACGTTTTTTGGAGAAGAGCAGCGATATTGAGCTGCGCCTGTTGATCGAGGCGATTTACCTCAAGTACAGCTACGACTTTCGCGACTACTCCGGCGCGTCGGTCAAACGTCGCGTGGCCCATGCCTTGCGCCAGTTTGACTGCGCGACCATTTCTGCGCTGCAGGAGCGGGTGTTGCATGACCCGGCAGCGTTCATGCAGTTGCTGCAGTTCCTGACGATCCCGGTGAGCGAGATGTTTCGCGACCCGTCGCACTTCCTGGCCATTCGCCAGGAAGTGGTGCCGCTGCTCAAGACCTACCCGTCGATCAAGATCTGGATTGCCGGCTGCAGCACGGGGGAGGAGGTGTACTCCATGGCCATCCTGTTGCGTGAGGAAGGTCTGCTGGAACGTACGATCATCTATGCCACCGACATCAACCCCGCGTCCCTGGATAAAGCCAAGCAAGGCATCTTCTCCCTGGAGAACGTGCGGGCCTACACCGCCAATTATCAGCAGGCCGGGGGGCAGCGTTCATTTGCCGACTACTACACGGCGGCTTACGATTACGCGATCTTCGACAAATCGCTGCGTGAGAATGTGACGTTTGCCGACCACAGCCTGGCGACCGATAGTGTATTCTCAGAAACTCAATTAATTTCATGCCGTAACGTACTGATTTACTTCAATAAAAAATTGCAGGATCGAGCGTTTGGGTTGTTTCACGAGTCGCTGTGCCATCGCGGCTTCCTGGTGCTCGGCAGCAAGGAAACCCTGGAGTTTTCGGGGTACAGCACGCAATTCGAGCCCTTGGTCAAGCAGGAACGGATCTACCGCAAATCATGAACGACGTTGCCGCCAGCCCGATTCGCGGGATTGAAGCCATCGTCGTCGGCGCCTCCGCCGGCGGCGTCGAGGCGTTGCTGAGTATTTTCAGCGAACTGCCCGAGACCTTCGGCCTGCCGATCATTGCCGTATTGCACCTGCCGGATGAGCGCCGCAGCCAACTGGCGGAAGTCTTTGCGCGACGCCTGTCGATTCCGGTACGGGAAGGGCAGGATAAGGAAGCGATCCAGGCAGGCACGTTGTATTTCGCCGGGCCCGGTTACCACCTTTCGGTCGAGCAGGACCGCAGCCTGTCCCTCAGCCAGGAAGAGCGGGTACACCATTCACGGCCGGCGATCGACTACCTGTTCGCCTCCGCCGCCGATGCCTATGGCAAGGGCCTGCTGGCGATTTTGTTGACGGGGGCCAACCAGGACGGCGCCCACGGGCTGGCCCATGTCAAGCATTCGGGCGGCACCACGGTGGTCCAGGACCCCAGCGAAGCACGGATTGCCGTGATGCCGCGGGCGGCCCTGGCCCTGCACACCCCTGACCATATTCTGACCCTGAGCCGCATTGCCGCATTGCTGGCTTCCCTGGAATCCTCCCCATGTTAAGTACTGTCCAGGCCAAACTGCTGATCGTCGACGATCTGCCGGAAAACCTGCTGGCCCTCGAAGCGTTGATCAAGCGCGAGGACCGTCAGGTCTTCAAGGCATTGAGCGCCGATGAAGCCTTGTCCCTGTTGCTGGAACACGAGTTCGCCATGGCGATTCTCGATGTGCAGATGCCCGGCATGAACGGGTTCGAGCTGGCCGAACTGATGCGCGGCACCGAGAAAACCAAGAACATTCCGATTGTGTTCGTCAGCGCCGCCGGCCGTGAACTCAACTATGCGTTCAAGGGCTATGAAAGTGGCGCCGTGGACTTCCTGCACAAGCCGCTGGACATTCACGCGGTCAAGAGCAAGGTCAATGTATTCGTCGACCTGTACCGCCAGAGCAAGGCGATGAAGCAGCAAGTCGAAGCCCTGGAGCGCAGCCGCCGCGAGCAGGAGCTGTTGCTGACGCGCCTGCAGGCCACCCAGGCCGAGCTGGAGCAGGCAGTGCGCATGCGCGACGACTTCATGTCGATCGTCGCCCATGAGGTGCGTACGCCCCTTAACGGCCTGATCCTCGAAACCCAGCTGCGCAAGATGCACCTGGCCCGGGATAACGCCGCTGCGTTCACCCTGGACAAGATGCATGCCATGGTCGACCGCGATGAGCGCCAGATCCAGAGCCTGATCCGTCTGATCGAAGACATGCTCGACGTCTCGCGTATCCGCACCGGCAAACTGTCGATACGCCCGGGGCGCTTCGACCTGGCGCAATTGGTGAGCAACCTGGTGGAGAATTTCGCACCGCAGGTGGCTGCCGCCGAATCGTCGATGCACCTCGCGGCCGAGGGGCCGGTGGTGGGCAACTGGGATGAGTTCCGTATCGAGCAGGTGGTCACCAACCTGCTGACCAACGCCCTGCGCTACGGGGCCAAGAGCCCGGTGGAGGTGCGCGTGTATACCGAGCATGGCGAAGCCAGGGTAGAAGTGCGTGACCACGGGATCGGCATCAGCGAAGAGAATCAGAAGCGTATTTTCCAGCAGTTCGAACGTGTGTCAGCCAGCCAGGTTGCCGCGGGACTGGGCCTTGGGTTGTTTATTTCCGAGCAGATCGTAGCCGCCCATGGCGGCACCATCGAGGTCGAGAGCCAGATAGGCCAGGGCGCCTTGTTCCGGGTGTGCCTGCCCCTTGAACCGTCGGCATGAAATCAATCGTCATCCCGACGCAACCTCTACGTGACCCCATGGTCGTAATTGCAGCAATTGACCGGACAAAGGCTTCCCATGAGTGAAGATGCACAAGATGTCGTACTGATCGTCGAGGACGACGAATCCATTATGTTTGTGCTGGGTGAGTACCTGGCCGGCCTGGGGTATCGGGTGTTGAAGGCGATCAACGGGGAGCAGGCCTTTGAAATCCTCGCCACCAAGCCGCACCTGGACCTGATGGTCACCGACTACCGTTTGCCCGGTGGGATTTCCGGCGTGCAGATCGCCGAGCCGGCGATCAAGTTGCGCCCGGAATTGAAGGTGATCTTTATCAGCGGCTACCCCCAGGAAATTCTCGACTGCAACAGCCCGATCACGCGCAATGCACCGATCCTGGCCAAGCCGTTTGACCTGGATACCTTGCAGGAGCATATACAGCGGTTGTTGGCCTGAAGGGCCAGGTGGTGCATCAGGCTCTTCCTGAGCCTGAATGACACTGCTTGGCTAATGGCCATTTACGCCCGAATCATCTCCCGCACCTTCGCCGTCAACAAATCAAACGTAAACGGCTTGGTGATCAACTGCATTCCCGGATCCAGGAACCCGCCACGCACCGCCGCATGCTCGGCATACCCGGTAATGAACAGCACCTTCAAGTCCGGTCGAATCTGCCTACCGATCTCTGCCAGCTGGCGCCCATTCATGCCGGGCAAGCCGACGTCGCTGATCATCAGGTCAATGCGTTGGCTGGATTCGATAATCGGCAGTGCGCTGTCAGCATCGCCCGCTTCGACAAAGGCGTAGCCCAGCTCACTCAACACCTGGCTGACCAGCACGCGCACCGCCGGGTCGTCCTCGACGATCAGCACGGTTTCCCCGCTGTTGGCAATCGGCAGCAGGGCAGGGTCCACGGTCACATCGGGGGTGATTTCGCCGACGAAACGCGGCAGGAACAGGCTCACCGTGGTGCCTTTGCCTACCTCGCTATGGAGAGTCACATGTCCGCGCGACTGGCGCGCGAAACCGTAGATCATCGACAAGCCCAGGCCGGTGCCCTGGCCAATGGGCTTGGTGGTGAAGAAGGGGTCGAATACCCGGCCCAACAGGCTTTCCGGAATGCCGCAGCCGGTGTCGCTGACGCTCAGTTCCACGTAGTCGCCGGGCTTGAGCGTGCCGTAGGCGGCGGTGAAGACGCTGTCGAGGTGACGGTTGCAGGTTTCGACAACCAGGCGGCCCCCGCTCGGCATGGCATCCCGGGCGTTGAGCGCCAGGTTGAGCAGGGCACTTTCCAGTTGATTGGGGTCGGCCTCGGCGGTCCACAACTGAGTGTCGAGGCGCATGTCCAAGGCGATGCTTTCGTTGAGGCTGCGTTGCAGCAGCTCGCCCATGGACGTCACCAGCTGGTTGATCTGTACGGGCTTGGAATCCAGCGATTGGCGCCGCGAGAACGCCAGCAGGCGGTGGGTGAGGCCGGCGGCGCGGTTGGCGGAAGTCACGCCGAGATCGATCAGGCTGTCCAGATCGTCCAGCTTGCCGCGGGACACACGCCTTCGCAGCAGCTCCAGGCTGCCGATAATGCCGGTGAGCATGTTGTTGAAGTCATGGGCGATACCGCCGGTCAATTGGCCGACGGCTTCCATCTTCTGGGATTGGCGCAAGGCTTCTTCATTGCTGCGCAACTGCGCCGTGCGTTCTTCGACTTGCTGCTCCAGCGTCTCAAGGGTGCGCTGCAGACGCAGTTCGCTCTCGCTCAGATCGATCAACCTGTCCCGTGCTTCATATTGCCGACGCCGTCCGCGCAGGGCGGCGCTCACCAGGCTGATCAAGGTTACGGGGTGGAAGGGGCGCTCCAGGAACGTCACGTTGCCCAGCAGGCCGCTGAGGTGGGATGAACCGTTCTGCTCGCTGCCGCCGTGATGGGTCATCAGCACGATGGGCAGGTCGGACCAGGCGGGTTGCTGGTGCAGGTATTCGAGCAGGGGTTCAAGGTCCGCGCCGCGCAAGGCTTCGGCTGCGATGATGAGCATGCCGGCGCCTTGCTCCACGGCCTCGCACAATGCGGGCAGGCTGCTGGCAATCACGCCGGTGTAGCCGGCTTCCTTGAGCATCATCAGCGCCAAAGAGCCATCACGGCCCATGGGCGCCAGGACGATTGCGCGTTCGGATACGGGTGAAAGGTTGGTCACACGGCCTCATCCTTGAGCAAAGGCGAACCGGCGCCCATGTAGGTCGGGATACCGCGCAAAACCCCTTGGAAATTGTCCAGCGGTTCCCCGACGGTCATGCCGCGGCTGCTGATACGGTATTCACGGATAGTCGACTCGTGGGCGCCGGTGCGTTTCTTGATAATCGAGATGGCGCGGCGCACCTTGCCCAGCGCCTCGAAATAACGCAGCAGAATCACGGTGTCGGCCAGGTAAGTGATGTCGACAGGGGCCTGCATGTCGCCCACCAGTCCATGTTGCGCGACAGTCATGAACGTCGCCGCGCCACGGCGGTTGAGGTACAGCAGCAGTTCATGCATATGCAGGATCAGCGCGTTTTCTTCCGGCATCGCCGCCTGGTAGCCGTTGATACTGTCAATGACCACCGTCTTGATCCCGCGCTCGTCCACGCAACGACGCACGCGGTGGGAAAACTCGCCAGGGGACAGCTCGGCTGCGTCCACCTGTTCGATCAGCAGGTTGCCGGTGGCCTGCAGGGCGGCGAGGTCGATGCCCATATTGTTCATGCGCTCGAACAGCAGGCCCAGTTCTTCATCGAAGATAAACAGCGCGGCCTTTTCGCCACGGCCTACCGCCGCTGCGGCGAAGATCATCGAGATCAGCGATTTGCCGGTACCGGCCGGGCCGAGAATCAGGCTGCTGGAGCCGGTCTCGACGCCGCCGCCCATCAAGGCATCCAGCTCGCGAATGCCACTGCTCAAGGTCTGGCGTAGGTAACCGCCACGATGCTCGGCCGCGACCAGGCGCGGAAAGACGTGGATGCCATCGTGCATGATGGTGAAGTCGTGAAACCCACCCCGATATTTCTGCCCGCGATATTTCACCACCCGCACGCGACGGCGTTCGGCACCGTAGTTGGGGGTCAGTTCTTCCAGGCGAATCACCCCGTGGGCCACGCTGTGCACGGTTTTGTCGAGGGATTCGGTGGTCAGGTCGTCGAGCAGCAGCACGGTGGCGTCGTAGCGCACGAAGTAATGCTTGATCGCCAGGATCTGGCGGCGATAGCGCAGCGAGCTTTGCGCGAGCAGGCGGATTTCCGAGAGGCTGTCGATGACCACTCGGGTCGGCTTGACCCGCTCCACCACTTCGAATATCTGCCGGGTTGCTTCGCCCAGCTCCAGGTCCGAAGAGTACAGCAGGCTCTGCTGATGCTCGGCATCCAGCAGGCTCTCCGGCGGGGTCAGCTCGAAGATATGAATATTGTCGTCCAGGTCCCAACCGTGGGACTCGGCGCCCTGACGCAACTCACGCTCGGTTTCGGACAGTGTGATGTAGAGCGTTCGCTCACCCGCTTTCGCCCCGGCCTGCAGGAAGTGCAGGGCGACCGTGGTTTTACCGGTGCCAGGTTCACCTTCCAGCAGGAACAGGTGGCTGCGCGATAGCCCTCCGGCAAGAATGTCGTCGAGACCTTCGATGCCGATGGCTGCTTTTTCGGTTAACAACGCTTTGGATGTAGACAAGAAGTGCCCTCAGGTCACATACGAGTAGAGGATGCGCATCCAGGTGGACGCGCCATATTCTCTTGACCGTAGCGCTTTGTGGCGGTTCAAACTGATGCGCGATTATTGTGCCTACAGGCCTTGCTGCAGTGCCGGATCGTCAGGGTTTTGCTGTTCGAGTTGGGCGAGCAGCACCTGCACATTCTGCAATTGGCCGCTTTCTTTCCAATAATTGACCAGCAGCACCCGCGCCTTGCGATTGGCCGGGTGGCGCTGGACGATTTCCTCCAACTGGCGCTGGGCCGCCTCCAATTCCTGCTGGGCATGCAGGGTCGTGGCGAGGTCGTAGCGGTAATCCTGATTGTCCGGTTCCAGCTCCACGGCCTTGGACAGGCCGAGCAGGGCGTAGGTGCGCTCGCCATGGTGCAGCAGCCACATGCCCAGGGCATGTTGCAGGTAGGCCGACTCAGGGTGCGCCGCCAGTTGTCGGGCCAGCAGTTGGCGGGACTCATCGGTCTTGCCCTGTTTATCCAGCAACTCGATCTGCGCGACCACCGCTTGCAGGTTGTCCGGCTGCAAGCGCATAGCCTGTTCCAAGGCGTTTTGCGCTTCCGGCAGCAGGGCGCTGTGAATGTACAGGCGCGCCAGTTGAATCCAGCCTTCGGCCGTTTCCGGCTGGGCCTTGAGCTTTTTCACGAACTCGTCCAATACCTGCTGCAATGGCCCGAAGTACAGGCCCAAGGTGTCGGGCGACAGGCCGAGCAGGGCATTGGCGGCGGCAAAGCGTACGCTTTGTTCGGGATCATCGAGCACCGGGCCCAGCAGCAGGGTGCGCTGGCCGCTGGGCACCAGGCCGACAATGCTGTGGATGGCCGCTTCGCGCACCTGCGGGGCGTCGCTGGTGAGGTCTTTGTCGGCGAGCTTCAAGGCCTGGGGGCTGGGGTAGTTGGGCAATTCGGCATGCAGCGCGGCGCGGCGTTCGGGTGACAGGTCCGGCCGGCCCAATTGCTGATACAACACGCGCGCGGCGCCCGGCTCACCGTTACGCGCCTGCTTCAAGGCTTTCGAATAACCGTGGGCAATGGCCGCAGGCACGGCCACCTGGGTGGTGCGGGAGAAATACCAGGTGATCAGCACAATCAACAACAGGGCGCACAGGCCGACGATGGAGTAACGGCGTGACTTTGACATGCAGGCGTCCGAAAAGCTGAAGAAGCAAAGCCGCAAGCTTCGGCCAGACCACGGCAGGTGTCAAACCCGCGTCAGGTCAGCACGTATTCCACCGGTTCCAGGGCCGGCGGCAGGTCGGTTTCGCCGAGGGCGGCGAGCAGCTCACGCTCCAGGGTGCGCAGGATCGCATTGCAGGGCAGGTCGTTTTCGTCAAAGCCGAAAGGGTCTTCCAGGTCGTCGCCGATCTCATCGAGGCCGAAGAAGGTGTAGCTGACAATGGCGGTAAACACCGGCGTCAGCCAGCCGAGGGGTTCGGCCATGGCGAACGGCAAGAGAATGCAGAACAGGTAAATGGTGCGGTGCAGCAGCAAGGTATAAGGGAAGGGCAGCGGCGTGCTTTTGATGCGCTCGCACGCGGCCTGTACCTGGCTGAGGCTGACCAGGCGGGTTTCCAACTGGATGTAACGCCATTCGCTGAGGGTGCCTTGCTCGGCCAAAGCGGAAAATCGCGCGCCGAGCTGTTGAAGCACCCGGTCAGGCGGGTTGGGATGACTCGCTTCCACGCTGGCCCAGGGCTCGATCGCCCGGGCTTCGTCTTCGTGGCGCAAACGCGCGACTAGCCCGTGGGCGAAGCCGCCCAGGCCGCGTAGCAGGCGCCCACGCTCCGTCGGGTCAGTGAGCACCTGGGTCTCGCGAATCAGCGAGCGCACCTCGATGATCATCTGCCCCAGCTGCTTGCGGCCTTCCCACCAGCGGTCATAGCAGGCGTTATTGCGAAAACTCATGAAGATCGACAGCGACAGCCCGAGCAACGTAAAGGGCGTGGCGTTGACCTTGGAGAAATAGGCCGGGTGCAGGGTTTCCACCAACACGATCACCGACGCCAGCAGCGTGACCAGCAGGCTGCGCAGGGCGATGCGCTTGGCAATCGAGCCCTTGAGGGAAAACAGGATACCCAGCAGGTTCGGTTTGGGACGTACGATCATCGCGGGGAGGACTTCTTCGGTGGCGCAGGCCCTCAGGTTAGGAGCTTGCACGACGCACGTCCAATCGCTTGGACTGACCGGCCGATCAGCACGGTCGATGATTGGCCAAACCAGTCAGCCATGTTGAAGGCTTTGACCATTGCTGCCGTGGCGTTGCAGAGCGACTATTTCGACGATCTCGACCGTTCAAGGAAACAATAATGCAGATTGAGAACAAGGTTTTTCTGGTCAGCGGCGGCGCTTCCGGCCTCGGTGCGGCCACCGCAGATATGCTGGTCGCGGCCGGCGCCAAGGTCATGCTGGTGGATTTGAATGCCGACGCCGTGGCGGCCAAGGCCAGGCAGCTCGGCGACAACGCCCGCAGCGCAGTGGCGGATATCAGCCAGGAGGCCGCAGCCGAAGCCGCCGTGCAGGCAACGGTCGCGGCGTTTGGCGGATTGCATGGCTTGGTCAACTGCGCGGGGGTGGTGCGCGGTGAAAAGATCCTCGGCAAGACTGGCCCCCATGGGCTGGCCAGCTTTGCCCAGGTCATCAACGTCAACCTGATCGGCAGCTTTAACCTGCTGCGCCTGGCGGCGGCGGCGATCGCCGAAACGGAAGCGAACACCGACGGCGAGCGCGGGGTGATCATCAACACCGCTTCGGTGGCCGCGTTCGACGGGCAGATCGGGCAGGCCGCTTATGCGGCGTCCAAAGGCGCGATAGCCAGCCTGACCCTGCCCGCCGCACGGGAGCTGGCGCGCTTCGGCATTCGCGTGATGACCATCGCCCCGGGCATTTTCGAAACCCCGATGATGGCCGGCATGACCCCGGAAGCACGCGACTCCCTGGCCGCCGGCGTGCCGTTCCCGCCACGCCTGGGCAAGCCTGCCGAATACGCCGCGCTGGTGCGGCACATCATTGAAAACAGCATGCTCAATGGCGAGGTGATCCGTCTCGACGGCGCCTTGCGCATGGCGGCCAAGTAAGGAGGATGAGCCATGAATGATCCCATCGTGATTGTCAGCGCCGTGCGCACGCCCATGGGCGGGTTCCAGGGCGACCTCAAGGGCCTCACCGCACCGCAACTGGGCTCTGCCGCCATCCGAGCGGCGGTCGAGCGTGCCGGCATCGCCGCCGATGCCGTGGATGAAGTGTTGTTTGGGTGCGTGCTGCCGGCCGGCCTGGGCCAGGCGCCTGCGCGTCAAGCCGCCTTGGGCGCCGGGTTGGATAAGTCCACGCGTTGCACCACCCTCAACAAGATGTGCGGCTCGGGCATGGAAGCGGCGATCCTCGCCCATGATTCCCTGCTGGCCGGCAGCGTCGACGTGGTGATCGCCGGCGGCATGGAAAGCATGTCCAACGCGCCCTACCTGCTGGACCGCGCACGCAGCGGCTATCGCATGGGCCATGGCCGCGTCATCGATCACATGCTCCTTGACGGCCTGGAAGATGCGTATGAAAAGGGCCGCCTGATGGGCACCTTTGCCGAGGAGTGCGCGCAGCTCAACGGCTTCAGCCGTGAGGCGCAGGATGCGTTTGCCATCGCGTCGCTGACCCGTGCGCAGGAGGCAATCACCCATGGCAGCTTCGCCGCCGAAATTGTCCCGGTACAGGTCACCGTCGGCAAAGAGCAGAAAACCATCCTGCATGACGAACAACCGCCCAAGGCCAAGCCGGAAAAAATCCCCGGCCTCAAACCGGCGTTCCGCGAAGGCGGCACCGTGACGGCGGCCAATTCCAGCTCGATTTCCGACGGCGCGGCCGCATTGCTGCTGATGCGTGAGTCTGAGGCGCAAAAGCGTGGGCTCAAGCCGCTGGCGGTGATCCACGGGCATGCGGCGTTTGCCGATGAACCGGGGCTGTTTCCGGTGGCGCCGGTGGGCGCGATTCGCAAGCTGATGAGCAAGACCGGCTGGAGCCTCGACAACGTCGATCTGTTTGAAATCAACGAAGCCTTTGCCGTGGTCAGCCTGGTGACCATGAGCAAGCTGGAAATCCCCCACGCCAAGGTCAACGTCCACGGTGGTGCCTGTGCCCTGGGCCACCCGATTGGCGCGTCCGGCGCGCGGATCCTGGTCACCCTGCTCTCGGCCCTGCGCCAGAAAGGCCTCAAGCGGGGTGTCGCCGCCATTTGTATCGGCGGCGGTGAAGCCACGGCCATGGCCGTCGAATGCCTGTATTAAGGACTGAGCCCAATGCTGCCCAATGACGAACAACTGCAAATCAGCGACGCCGCCCGGCAATTTGCCCAGGAGCGGCTCAAACCGTTTGCCGCCGAGTGGGACCGCGAACATCGCTTTCCAAAGGAAGCCATCGGCGAGATGGCCGAACTGGGCTTTTTCGGCATGCTGGTGCCGGAACAGTGGGGCGGGTGCGACACCGGTTACCTGGCCTACGCCATGGCCCTGGAAGAAATCGCCGCCGGTGACGGCGCCTGCTCCACCATCATGAGCGTGCACAACTCGGTGGGCTGCGTGCCGATCCTGAGCTTCGGCAACGATCAGCAGAAAGAGCAATTCCTCAAGCCCCTGGCCAGCGGCGCCATGCTCGGTGCTTTCGCCCTGACTGAGCCGCAAGCCGGTTCGGATGCCAGTGGCCTGAAAACCCGCGCTCGCCGTGAAGGCGATCATTACATGCTCAATGGCTGCAAACAGTTCATCACTTCCGGCCAGAATGCCGGGGTGGTGATTGTGTTCGCGGTGACCGACCCCGCAGCGGGCAAGCGTGGCATCAGCGCGTTTATCGTGCCCACCGATTCGCCGGGCTACAGCGTGGCGCGGGTCGAGGACAAGCTCGGCCAGCATGCCTCCGATACCTGCCAGATCCTGTTCGAGGATGTAAAGGTGCCGGTGGCTAACCGCCTTGGGGAGGAGGGCGAGGGCTACAGGATCGCCCTGGCCAACCTTGAAGGCGGTCGCGTCGGCATCGCCTCGCAATCGGTGGGCATGGCCCGCGCCGCTTTCGAGGCTGCACGCGACTACGCCCGCGAGCGTGAAAGCTTCGGCAAACCGATCATTGAACACCAGGCCGTGGCCTTTCGCCTGGCGGACATGGCCACGCAAATCGCCGTGGCGCGGCAGATGGTGCACTACGCCGCCGCCCTGCGGGACAGCGGCAAGCCTGCGTTGGTCGAAGCCTCGATGGCCAAGCTGTTCGCCTCGGAAATGGCTGAGAAAGTCTGTTCCGCCGCCTTGCAAACCCTCGGCGGTTACGGTTACCTGAGCGACTTCCCCGTGGAGCGGATCTACCGCGATGTGCGGGTCTGCCAGATTTACGAAGGCACCAGCGATATTCAACGCATGGTCATCTCACGCAATCTCTAAGGAGCCGATACATGAGTTACGACACCATTTTGCTCGAAGTCCAGGGCCGCGTCGGGTTGATTACCCTCAACCGCCCGCAAGCCCTGAATGCCCTGAATGCGCGGTTGGTCAGTGAGTTGAACCAGGCGCTGGATGGCCTGGAAGCCAACCCGGAAATCGGCTGCATCGTACTGACCGGCTCGAAAAAAGCCTTCGCCGCCGGCGCCGACATCAAGGAAATGGCCGAGCTGACCTACCCGCAGATCTACCTCGACGACCTGTTCAGTGACAGCGACCGCGTCGCCAACCGCCGCAAGCCGATCATCGCCGCGGTCAACGGCTTCGCCCTCGGCGGCGGCTGCGAACTGGCGCTGATGTGCGATTTTATCCTGGCCGGTGACGGCGCCAAGTTCGGCCAGCCGGAAATCAACCTCGGCGTGTTGCCGGGCATGGGCGGCACCCAGCGCCTGACCCGCGCGGTGGGCAAGGCCAAGGCCATGGAAATGTGCCTGACCGGGCGGTTTATCGATGCGGTGGAAGCCGAGCGCTGCGGGATTGTCGCGCGCATCGTGCCCGCCGATGAACTGCTGGACGAGGCGCTGAAGGTCGCCACGCTGATTGCCGGCAAATCGGTGCCGATCAGCATGATGGTCAAGGAAAGTGTGAACCGTGCGTTTGAAGTGAGCCTGTCCGAAGGCGTGCGCTTTGAGCGCCGGGTGTTCCATGCCGCGTTCGCCACGCAGGACCAGAAGGAAGGCATGGCTGCGTTTGTGGCCAAGCGCGCGCCTGAGTTCAAGGATAAGTAGCTGTTGCCAGCTGTATAGCTGCAAGCTTCAAGTAATCGCCAATGCGCTTTTACTTGAAGCTTGCAGCTTAAGACTTGCAGCTCTTACAGCTGGTAGTTTTTGAGTTCCCGGGCAATCACCATCCGCTGAATCTCGCTGGTCCCTTCGTAAATCTGCGTGATCCGCGCGTCCCGGTAGTAACGCTCCACCGGGTAATCCTCCAAATATCCATAGCCGCCATGAATCTGCATCGCGCTGGAGCAGACCTGCTCGGCCATTTCCGAGGCGAACAGCTTGGCCTGGGACGCTTCCGAGAGGCAGGGCTTGCCGGCGCTGCGCAGGCGCGCCGCGTGCAGGATCAGTAAACGGGCAGCGTTCAAGCGGGTTTGCATGTCCGCCAGCAGGTTGGCCACGCTTTGGTGTTCGATGATCGCCTTGTCGAATTGCACCCGGTCGCGGGCATAGGCCAGCGCTGCCTCGAAGGCCGCACGGGCGATGCCCAGGGCTTGGGCGGCAATGCCGATGCGGCCGCCTTCGAGGTTGGACAGGGCGATGGCCAGGCCTTTGCCGCGCTCGCCGAGCAGGTTGGCCTCGGGCACGCTGCAGTGGTTGAGGGTTACGGCGCAGGTGTCCGAGGCACGAATACCCATCTTGTGTTCGGTACGGTCGACCACAAACCCTGGGGTATCGGTGGGTACCAGGAACGCGGAAATGCCTTTCTTGCCCAGGTCCGGGTCGGTCACGGCAAATACAATCGCCAGCTTGGCGCGCTTGCCATTACTGACGAACTGCTTGGCGCCATTGATCACCCATTGGCCATCGCGCAGTTCAGCGCGCGTGCGCAGGTTGTGGGCCTCGGAGCCGGCCTGGGGTTCGGTCAGGCAGAAGCAGCCAATCGCCTGGCCACTGGCGAGGTCGGCCAGCCAGGTGTGTTTCTGGGCATCGGTGCCGTAGTTGAGGATTGGCCCGCAACCCACTGAATTATGGATACTCATCAGCGCACCGGTGGCGCCATCGCCGGCCGAGATCTCTTCCACAGCCAGGGCATACGCCACGTAGTCGACATAGGTGCCGCCCCATTCTTCCGGCACTACCATGCCCAACAGGCCCAGTTCGCCCATCTTCGCCACCAGGGCGTCGTCGATCCAGCCGGCTTTTTCCCAGGCTTGGGCATGGGGGGCAATTTCGCCACGGGCGAAGTCGCGCGCCATGTCGCGGATCATTACCTGTTCTTCAGTATATTCAATGTCTTGCATGTCTTATTTCGCAACCTGCTCGAAGTGATGGAAGAAGCTGTCGACGTGGCTTTTGTCCAGTCCATGGAGCGTCGGCGGGTTCCAGCGAGGGTTCTTGTCCTTGTCGATGATCAGCGCGCGGACCCCTTCGATCAGGTCGCCGCGTTCGAACCATTGGCGGTCAAGGTGCAGCTCCAGGGCAAAGCACTGTTCCAACGGCAGGCGTCGGCCGCGTCGCAGCATTTCCAGGGTCACGGCCATGGCCAGGGGCGAGCGGGTTTGCATCAGGTGGACGGTGTTCAGTGCCCACTCATGGCTGTCGGCGACAGTGACTTCCTGAAGTTGCTCGACGATGCTCGGAATGTCCGGCAGGCCGAAGAAGTGGTCGATCGCCGGACGCAACGCGGCCAGCGGCGGGTCGGGCAGGCGCTGCACCGCCAGCTTGGCCAGCACGCCTTGCAGGTCTTTGAGGGGCGATTCATGCCATTGCAGGCTGTCGAGTTTCTGGTCGAGGCTGGCCAGCTTGGCGCTGTCCAGGTACCAGTTGGCCAACCCGCAATACAGGGCGTCTGCCGCGCGAACCTGCACGCCGGTCACGCCGAGGTAAATGCCCAGCTCGCCGGGAATGCGCGGCAGGAAATAGCTGCCACCGACGTCCGGAAAATAACCGATCGCCACCTCCGGCATCGCCAGGCGGCTGCGTTCGGTGACGACGCGCAAATCCGCACCCTGCACCAGGCCCATGCCGCCGCCCAGGACAAACCCGTCCATCAGGGCCAGTACGGGTTTGCGGTAATGATGGATGGCCAGGTCCAGCGCGTACTCCTCGACGAAGAAGTCTTCATGCAGGGTGTCGCCGCGTTTGAAACTCTCATACAGGGAGCGGATATCGCCGCCGGCACAAAATGCCTTTTCGCCCGCACCGCGCAGGACTACGGCATGCACCTGCGGGTCGTCTGACCAGGCTTGCAGCTGTTGCGACAGGCTGCGGACCATGTCCAGGGTGATGGCATTCAAACCAGAGGGGCGATTGAGGGTGAGGTGACCAATATGGTTGCGTACTTCGGCCAGTACGTCGTCCTGACGCCTGTCGGCGCTGCTTGCTTCGCTTGAAACCTGAGCAGTCATCTGTAACTCCCTGCTTTTATTGTTCTTTACCAAGAGGTTCGTGCGTGAACACTCTCCTGATCCTACCAGTGCAAATTTGCACAGTACAACCTGGAATCATGCAGGTCGTTTTTGCATTTATGCAGGGTGGCGGGCGCGGGTTCAGGTCACACGGGTTGCCAGTACTTCACCGATGCTGCGGCGCCGAGCGTGGGTTTCTGCAGCGTGGATCAATTGTTCCAGCTCCGTCGGGGCCACGTCGTAGAATTGCTCCATGTCCGCCAGCGCCAGCTTCAAGTCGGCGGCCGTAATAGCGGGGTCTCGGGCGGCCCTGGGGTCAGGCAGGACAGACGTCGACGTCTCGACAGCTCCCTTGGGGTAGCGCGTTCGCGTCGCATTATTGTAGGCCAGTGCACAGGCCAGCAAGGCGCCGGCACCGAGTAATACGGCTCCCAATTCGTGCCAGCCCAGGGCGGCGGAGGCAGGGTCGGCCAGGACCAGGCTCATGGCCAGGCCACCGGCGGGCGGGTGCAGGCACCGCAGCCAGCACATCAGCACCACGGCCATGCCGGCCGCCAGGCAGGCACCGCCCAGGGTGCGCCCCAGGACGCGGGCCACCAGCAATGCCACGACACCGGCGCACAGGTAGCTGCCGATGATCGACCAGGGTTGTGCCAGCGCACCGGACGAGACCGCAAACAACAACACTGCCGAAGCCCCCAGCGGGCCAAGCAGGTGCAGGGCCACCTCCATGCCAAAAACCTGGGCACAGAGCCACACACTGAAGAATGTGCCCAAGGCCATGCCAATCGCGGCACGGCTCCATTCGGTGGGGCGGGTGTTGATAGCAGCGGGAAACCAGCGAGAGCGCATTGAAAGGAAATCCATAAACGGCGGGCAAAAAAAAGGCTTGTCTGGTTGCCCGGAAAAGCCCTTTGAAAGTTCCTGCATTTGGGGGAGGAACCCGCGCAGTGTGCCGTGCCTGCCAGGGCACCGCCAATGCATATTAATGAGGGTTAAATACAAAAATAATGAGTTTATCAGGGCATGACGGGAGAATTGAGCTTGCCCAGCACACGAATATCGGTCTCTTCATTGAACAAATGTTTTTGCAGGTTTTCCTGCAACCCTGGCTCCCCGGCCAGTGGACCTTTGAGGGCCACCAGGGCATTGCGCAGCCACATCAGCCGATCCAGCGGCGCCATGGGCAGGTAGCCGATATGGACTTCATTACGGGTCAGTGAAGCTGGGGTATACGGTAAACGGTCATCCGGCACGGTTTGTCCTCTCACGAAGTAAGCCGCGGTGCTGGCTGCGGCTCCTGTCGTCCTTGTTGTTATCCATGGCCTGTGGCGGTAGACAGTTACCGCGCGTGGCCATCGAGTTTACAGTTGGGTTTCAGACGCGGGAAAGGGAAATGACACCAGCCATTACGCATAGCTGCGTAGGATCTTTCTGCGTCGCAACTCAAGACTGAGGGGCTTTGGCCAGGTACAGCAGCACATAGGGGTTTCGGTCGAACTCACCGCTCAGGGTTGGAGTAATTGCACGTAGGCGCGGGTCCTGCAAACCGTCGAAATCCGCCTGGCTCATCACCAGCCACGCCGGCCCTTGCAGCGGTGCCAGGTCAGAGGCTTGTTGGGTAAACAACGGCACCTGGTCGCAGTCGAGGTTGACCATGTATTTGATCGCCTTGGCGTCTTTGCCCAAGCCGTGCAATACCACGGGGGCGCGCTGTTGCTTGACCTGCTCATGCACTTGCAGGGTAAAGGTGCGGGTGTCGTAGACGCTGCGCTCGAGCGGTTCGACCACGGCAATATAGGTTGCCCACACCGCAAGCACGGCGGCAAGCGCAGGACCCAGCGGCCGCAGGCGAGCCCTGAACAACGCCAGCAATGCCAAGGCTTGCAACACGGCGAGAACGGCGAACACCGACCCCAGCTGGCTCAACTGCTGCGGATAGCGTGGCCGCGCGATTACCAGCCCGATGATCAGCAGGCCTGGCAGCAGCGTCCATAGACCCAGCATCAGCCCACGCAACCCTGCAAACAGCCGCCCCTCAGCGGCCTGGAACGGGTACGCCGCAATGATCGCCACCATGGGCAACATCGGCAGCACATAGCGGGCCTTCTTTGCCTGGGGAATCGACAGGCCCAGCATCACCAGCAAGCCTGCAGCGGCGCAATACAGCACCAGTTGCAACGCCGGCGTCGGCACGCGGCGCCCACCGACCGCAACCGCCAGCAGCACCAGCAGCGCCACGGGATAGGCGAGGGCGTAGTTGCCCAGCGAGCTGGTGAAGTAATACAACGCGCCGCTGGAGCCTTCACTGCCGTCCATGCGCCCCAGGAACTGCATGCGGATCACATCCTGCATGAAGCTCTCGCCGCCACTGAGCTTGGCCATCAGCAACAGCAGGCCGACACAGGCCCCCAGCAGCGCCAGGGCCAGCAGGCCAAAACTGAACAGTTGGCGCCATTGCCGGTTGATCAGGTAGTAACTGCACAGCACGCCCGTGGGAATGACCAGCCCGATCGGCCCGCGAATCGCAAAGCCGAGGATCAGCAGCAGGTACAGCCAGTACAGGCGTTTGCCCGCACCGAAGTGGTCATGGGCATAACCGAGGTAGAACACCGCCAGGGCGATGGCGGCGAGCATCTGGTCGAGGGATACCGCACGGGTTTCACTGATGAAGGTACTGCTCAGCAACAACAGTGCGATGCTCAGCAGGCCCCAACGCTGGGAGTAGGGCGCCGTCAGGCGATACACCAGGATGACGATGACTGCCGAGGCAATCGACGTGGGCAGCCAGGCCGTGAGGCTGGTGACCTGGCCCAGGGGCAGGGACAACAGCCAGGTCATCAGCGTCGAGGTGGCCAGGTAATCGGCATACGGCTGCCCGTACGTGGTGGGGAAAAACCCCGGCCCATGGCGCAGCATCTCCTGGGCAAACACCACGAAGCGTGAGTCGAAACCGATAATCGCCTGGTGCCAGCTGCCGGCGATGAACAACAACAGCGCCAGCAATCCCAAGGCGAGGGATTGGCGACGGATCGTCGGGCTGAGCAGGGACGGTTGAGCTTTGTTCACGACTCAGGCTTCCACGACCTGCGGCACCCACTGTTGCTGGGGGATCGGCAACTGGCAGGAATCGCCACGACCGATCGGGTAATACTGGAAGCCTTTGCGCGCCAGGCGCTCGCCGTCATACAGGTTGCGGCCGTCGAAGATCACCGGGGTTTTCAGGCGCTGGTGGATCAGCTCGAAGTCGGGCGCCTTGAACTGCTGCCATTCGGTGCAGACGATCAGCGCATCGGCGCCTAGCAACGTGGATTCCGGCGTGCCCATCAGCATCAACCGCTCCTCGTCAGCGTAGATACGCTGGGTTTCCTGCATGGCTTCCGGGTCGAACGCCCGTACAGTGGCGCCGGCGGCCCACAACGCTTCCATCAGCACGCGGCTGGGTGCATCGCGCATGTCGTCGGTGTTGGGCTTGAACGCCAGGCCCCACAGGGCAAAGGTCTTGCCGCGCAGGTTGCCCTGGAAGAACGCATTGATACGTTCGAACAGCTTGCTCTTCTGGCGCTGGTTGATGGCTTCCACGGCTTCCAGCAGGTCGCTGGAGCAGTTGGCCTGCTTGGCGCTGTGGATCAAGGCGCGCATGTCCTTGGGAAAGCACGAGCCGCCGTAGCCGCAGCCGGGGTAGATAAAGTGGTAGCCGATGCGCGAGTCGGCGCCGATGCCCAGGCGCACGGCTTCGATGTCGGCACCCAGGTGTTCGGCCAGTTCGGCGATCTGGTTGATGAAGCTGATCTTGGTCGCCAGCATGCAGTTGGCGGCGTATTTGGTCAGTTCGGCGCTGCGCAGGTCCATGAAGATGATGCGGTCATGGTTGCGGTTGAACGGCGCGTACAGGTCGCGCATCACGTCGCGCACTTCTTCGCGCTCGCAGCCGATGATGATGCGGTCCGGGCGGCGGCAGTCGGCAACGGCCGAGCCTTCCTTGAGGAATTCCGGGTTGGAGACGATATCGAACTCCAGGTGTCGGCCGGCCAGGTGCAGGGCTTTTTCGATATGGGCGCGCAGGGTGTCGCCGGTGCCCACCGGGACGGTGGATTTCTCCACCAGGATCACCGGGTCGATACGGTGGCGGGCCACCGCGTCGCCCACCGACAGCACGTACTTGAGGTCGGCCGAGCCGTCTTCATCCGACGGCGTACCCACCGCGATAAACAGCACTTCGCCGTGTTCGACGGCAAGCTTTTCGTCAAAGGTGAAGTGCAGTCGCCCGCTCTCCAGGTTTTCCTTGACCATGGCCGCCAGCCCCGGCTCGAAGATGCTCACATGGCCTTGCTGCAGAAGCTTGACCTTGTTCTGATCGACGTCCATGCAGATGACATCGTGACCGACTTCGGCTAATACGGTGGCCTGTACCAGACCGACGTAACCACTACCAAATACACTGATTTTCATGGGGCATTCCTGGCGCTTGCAGCGCTAGCACGGCGAGAGTTAATAACCAGCACACCAAGGATGACAAGCGCCACCCCCAGGGTTTTCGAGAGGGAAAAATGTTCGTTGAACACCGGCAGGCTGGCGGCCAGCAGGTACACCAGCGCGTAGCTGATGCTCAGCAGCGAATAGGCGCGGCCCAGGGGCAGGTGCTTGAGGGCGCCGAGCCAGCAGAGCATCGACAGCGCGTAGGCCAGGATCGCCAGGCTCACCACGCCGAGCGCCGCGAAGTCGATGGCATTGCTGTGGAACGCCGTCAGCCATTCGGTAGGCAAGGGCAGGCGCGTCATGCTCCAGCGCATGCCCAACTGGGCGGCGCTGACCAGGCCAACGCTGCCCAGGGCCAGGGCAAACCCACGCACGCGGCTCATACCTGGCGCCCCAGCAGCACCACACCGGCAATTACCAGCACCACACCCAGCCAATGCCGTGTGTCGATGGGTTCCTTGAACACACAGCGCGCCACCAGGGTGACCAGGACAAAATTGAGACTGAGCATCGGGTAGGCGATGCCGACTTCCAGGCGCTGCAGCACCAGCAACCACACCAGCAAACCAAAACCCAGGCACAGCAGGGCCGACCACAACCACGGCGAGCGCAGTTTCAGCGCCCAGCCGTCGGGCTGGTCGCGCCAGCCTTCCACGGCGAATTTCTGCGAGACCTGGCCCATGCATGTCAGCAGGCAGGCGGCCAATAACAGGAGCAGTGTGATCATGGCGCAACCTGCGGGAACACCAGGATCACGATATTGCCTTGCTCGTAGCGCTTGCCGTCCTTGGGCAGCAAGTCCACTTCGGCGATTTCGTCGTCACCCTTGACGCGCATCACCACACCGACCGCGCCGTGTTTGCGCGCGTCGCTCATCCATTGCTGGACCTGTGTGGTGTCGACCTTGTGATGGGCCGCATCGTCGAAGGCCAAGCCATATTTCACTTCGCCGACGGTGTTATAGAGGGTCACGTCCGGGCGCTTGACGCGCCACGCCAGGGCGGAGGCCGCGCCGAGGTCGTTGCTCAGCAACGCGCTGGTCTGGCTCAACTCCTGGAGGTGATCGATGATGAACTGGTCCGGGGTCTTGTTATAAACCACCGAATGGGGCAATGCGGCCGGGACCAGCGCCACCAGCAACCAGCTGCCGATCACCGGCGCTGCCCACAAGCGCAGCGGGCGCGAGGCCTGCAACAGGTTGGCAACGATCCAGCCGAACAGGAAGACAAACACCAGCACCAGGCTGAGGGTTTCACTGCCGTGCTCGTACACCGGTTTTTTCAGTTGGAACCAGGTCAGGGCCAGTAACGCCACAACGCCAATCACCAGGTTCAGCCAGCCGTTGATGCGCAACACGCGCCCACGGGCCTGGACCAGTTTGTCGGCCAGGGTGTGGCCCATCAGCAACGCCAGCGGCAGCAGGCACGGCATGATGTAGGAGGGCAACTTGCCCTTGGCCAGGCTGAAAAACGCCAGGGGCATCAGCAGCCACAGCAACAGGAAGGCGGTTTTCGCCGCGCGTTTTTCCTGCCACGCCTGTTTCAGGGTGGACGGCAACAGTGCCACCCACGGCAGGCAGAAGGCAATCAGCAGCGGCAGGTAATACCAGAACGGTTCGGCGTGCTGGGCATCGTCGCCGGCAAAGCGCTGGATATGCTCGTGCCAAAAGAAGAAGTTCCAGTAGTCCGGCTCCTGCAGGTGCACGGCCAGGGCCCACGGCAGGCTCACCGCAATGGCCACGACCACGGCGACCAGGCCGTAGCCGAGCAGTTCGCGAAAGCGCTTCTGCCAGATCGCGTAGGGCAGGGCGATCAACACCGGCAACAGCCACGCGAGGAAGCCCTTGGTCATAAAGCCCATGCCACAGGCAAAACCGAGCAGCGCCCAGGCCCCCAGGCGGCCGTTGCGAGTGGTGCTGTCGAAGCAGAACCACAGGGCGACGCCGGTCAGGTTGACCCAGAACGTGAACTGCGGATCGAGGTTGGCATAGCCGCCCAAGGCCGCCACGCTGACAAAACTCATGTACAGCACGCTGCTGACCAGGCTTTTTTGCGGGTCATTCCACAACCGGCGCGACACCAGGTACACCAGCAGGATGCTCAAGCCGGTGCTCAGCGCCGAGGCGAAGCGCACGCCGAACAGGTTCTGCCCGAAGATCGCCTGGCCCAGCGCGATCATCCAGTAACCGGCAGCCGGTTTTTCGAAGTAGCGGATCCCCATGAAGTGCGGCGAGGCCCACTTGCCGGTCAGCAGCATTTCCTGGCTGATCTGGGCATAGCGGGTTTCATCCGGAATCCACAGGCCGTGGGTAGTCAGCGGCAACAGGTAAAACACACCGAACGCCAGCAGGAGCAGGGGCAAGGCCCAACGCCGGATCATGCCTGCTGCACTCCGAGCCAACCCTCACGGCCACTCAAGGCGCCGCGCACCAGGTGTTGCCGGGGCAGGGTGGTCAGGTCCGCAGGCAACAAGTCGCCCAGGGGTTTGAAGTCGATGCCGCGCTGCCCTGCCTGGGCGAGCAACTGGCGAAAATCATTGGCCATCAGAATCCCTTCTACTTCTGCGTGGATCGTGTAGACGTTGAGCTTCGACTCGGCAAACCGGTCAAGAATGAAGCCGTTGAAGTCTTTGGCGGCCACCACCGGCCCGACGACTTCGTCGAAGGTCGGCAGGTCCACCGGAATTTGTGGCGTACCCGCGCTGCCATCGGCCAATGTCGGCCGAAACAGGCTGGTACCCCGGCAATCGCTGTTGTAGCGGAAGTTGAAACCTTGCTTGGCCTGCACCACACGCTCGTCGGCACGCCAACCGGCGGCCGCCGAACAGTCGATGGGTTCGCCGAGGATGTCGCTCAAGGTCTCCACGCCGCGTCGAATCTGCTCCACCAGCTGTGCATCGCTCCAACGCCCGGTGTTGGCCTGCCAGCCGTGGTGATCCCAGGCGTGCAGGCCGACTTCATGCCCCGCCGCCTTGGCCTGGCGCATCAAGTACCCCAGGTCACGGCCGATCGGCTTGCCTGGCCAGGCGGTGCCGGCCAGCAGGATGTCCCAGCCGTACAGGCCGGCCGCGTTGGAACGCAGCATCTTCCACAGGAACTGCGGGCGGATCAGGCGCCACAAGTGGCGCCCCATGTTGTCCGGCCCGACACTGAAGAAGAACGTCGCCTTGACCCCGGCCTCATCCAGGGATTCGAGCAACCGTGGCACGCCTTCACGGGTGCCGCGGTAGGTATCGACGTCGATGCGCAAGCCTGCCTTCATTACTTTTTGTCCGCGATTTCGAGCATGGCTTCACGCAGGAAGAAGTCCAGCGTGTTGCCGATGGTTTCGCTCATCTCCACGGTCGGCTCCCAGTTCAGCAGGCGCTTGGCGTTTTCGATGCTTGGCTTGCGGTGCGCCACGTCCTGGTAACCGGTGCCGTAGAACGCCTTGCTCTCGACGTCGCGGAAACCGGCGAACGGCGGGAAGTTGCCGCGCAGCGGGTGCGCCTCGAACTGACGCAGCAACTCTTCGCCCAACTGACGGATGCTGGCTTCGTTTTCCGGGTTACCGATGTTGATGATCTGGCCGTTGCAGGCATTGTTGTCGTTATCGATGATGCGCGCCAGGGCTTCGATACCGTCGGCGATGTCAGTGAAGCAACGCTTCTGCTCGCCACCGTCGAACAGGCGAATCGGCGTACCTTCCACCAGGTTCAGGATCAGCTGGGTGATCGCTCGGGAGCTGCCGATACGCGCCGAATCCAGGCGGTCCAGGCGCGGGCCCATCCAGTTGAACGGACGGAACAGGGTGAAGTTCAGGCCCTTGGCGCCGTAGGCCCAGATCACGCGGTCCAGCAGTTGCTTGGAGACCGAGTAGATCCAGCGCTGCTTGTTGACCGGGCCGACCACCAGGTTGGAGGTGTCTTCGTCGAAATACTGGTCCTGGCACATGCCATAGACTTCGGAGGTCGACGGGAAAATCACGCGCTTGTTGTACTTGACGCAGTAGCGCACCAGCTTGAGGTTTTCTTCGAAGTCCAGCTCGAACACGCGCAGCGGGTTGCGGGTGTATTCGATCGGTGTGGCGATGGCCACCAGCGGCAGGACCACGTCGCACTTCTTGATGTGGTACTCGATCCACTCGGTGTGGATGCTAATGTCGCCTTCGACGTAATGGAAGTTCGGGTGGCTGCGCAGGCGCTCGATGGCGTCGGAGCCGATGTCCAGGCCGTAGACTTCATAACGGTCGTCACGCAGCAGGCGCTCGGACAGGTGGTTACCGATAAAGCCGTTCACACCGAGGATCAGCACGCGGGTCCGGCGCGGCTTGCGGCCGGACTCGGCGCCGCGCAGCACGGAGCCGTCGACCAGGCCCAGTTCGTTGGCCAGTGACGGGCCGGCCAGGTACAGGCCGTTGTCGTTGCGCTGGCCGAACTTGACCACCAGGGAGTCTTCGCCGCAGGCGATGCGCAGCGGGTTGACGCTGATCACACGGCCCGGCGCCAGGCCTTCATTGCCCTTGACCACTTCGGCTTGCCAGACGATGAGCTTGTGCTCGCCGACGGCGCAGAACGCGCCCGGGTACGGTTGAGTCACCGCACGCACCAGGTTGAACAGTTCTTCAGCGGGTTTTTTCCACTCCAGCTTGCCGTCGGCTGCCGTGCGGCGACCAAAGTAGGTGGCCTGGCTTTCGTCTTGAGGAGTGTCGGTCAGCTTGCCCGCAGCCAGTTGCGGCAGGGCGTCGCGCAGCAGGCTGGTGGCCGCATCACGCAGCTTGGCGTGCAGGGTCAGGCCGGTGTCGGTGCGCTCGATCACGACTTTTTGCTGGGCCAGGATCGCGCCGGCATCGGCGCGCTTGACCATGCGGTGCAGGGTCACGCCGGTTTCGGTTTCGCCGTTGACCAGCACCCAGTTGGCCGGGGCACGGCCACGGTATTTAGGCAGCAACGAGCCGTGCAGGTTGAACGCGCCTTTGCTGGCGGTGGTCAACAGCGGCTCGCTCAGCAGGTTGCGGTAGTAGAAAGAAAAAATGTAGTCCGGGTTCAACTTGGCGATGCGCTCGATCCACAGCGGGTGGTTGGCGTCTTCCGGCGCGTGTACCGGGATGCCGTTGCGCGCGCAGAGTTGGGCGACGGAGCCGTAGAAATTGTTTTCCTTGGGGTCGTCGGCATGGGTGAACACGGCGGCAATGTCGTAGCCGGCAGTCAGCAGGGCTTCAATGCCCGCACAGCCAATATCGTGGTAAGCGAAGACAACGGCTTTTGAATTCATGACGAAACCTGATCGGAAGGAAAAGTGGTGGTGGAATGGGAAGACACCAGGCCGTCGACGACGACCACGGGTGCCGGTGCTGCCGGTTGGTTGCGCAGCACTTTTTCGATAAAGAAGCGTGGGCGCGCGCGCACGTCGCTGTACATGCGGCCCAGGTATTCACCCAGCAGGCCCATGCCGATGAACTGGCCGCCGGTGAACACGAACAGCACCGCGAACAGTACGAACATGCCATCGCCGGCCCATTGGGCACCGAAGGCCAGGCGCAGGATGATCAGCGCGAAGGCGAACAGCACGCCCAGGCCCGCGAGGCTGAAGCCGACAATGGACAATAGGCGCAGCGGCGTGGTGGTCATGCAGGTCAGCAGGTCGAACATCAGGCTGATCAGGCGCATGGCGCTGTATTTGGATTCGCCGTGTTCACGCTCGGCGTGGTGCACCAGGATCTCGGTGGTGTGACGGGCAAAGCCGTTGGCCAGGATCGGGATGAAGGTGCTGCGCTCGCGACAGGCGAGCATGGCGTCGACGATGGTGCGCCGGTAAGCGCGCAACATGCAGCCGTAGTCGCTCATGGCGACGCCGGTGGAGCGTTGCACGGCGAGGTTGATCAGGCGCGAAGGCCAGCGGCGAAAGGCCGAGTCCTGGCGATTGTTGCGCACCGTGGCGACCACGTCGTAGCCCAGGGCGGCCTGTTCAACCAGGCGCGGGATTTCTTCGGGGGGGTTCTGCAGGTCGGCGTCGAGGGTAATCACCACGTCGCCCCGGCACTGCTCGAAACCGGCCATGATCGCCGCATGCTGCCCGTAGTTGCGATTGAGGATCACCGCCACCACGTTGCTGCCGTCTTGCGCGGCGGCGTCTTCGAGCAATTGGGCGGAGTTGTCGCGGCTACCGTCATCCACCAGGATGATTTCGTATTCGTAGGCCAGTTGCTTGCAGGCGGCAGTGGTACGACGCAGCAGTTCAGGCAGGCTTTCTTGTTCGTTGTAGACCGGGATAACGATCGACACGCAATGAATAGGGTAGGGTTTCAAAGATTCATGACCTCAGGGTTAGAGCAACTTGGAGCGTAAGACAACAGCAATCAATGGCCGAAAAGGCCGGCGCTTGGTTAAACCTTGCGTGGGTTTGTGATGTTCATCCGACCGTCCTGGTGGGCTAATGGGGGGGCTTCCATGGGCATAAGGGAGTAAAGACCAAAATCCACAAAGGTAAAGCGGAATCAACGAGTTAGTTGGCACAACGCGGTTCGTTCTCAAGTCCTGACCCCAAGATTAAGCGTAAAAATGTTCAACGAATATGAAAGCCAGATGAAAAACTCGTTTATTTGACAGGTAGACAGCTAGTGTTCAGCTACACAACTAAGTCACTGAGGGCATTATTTATTGGGTGAAACAGGAACGGTTTACATGACGCGGGGCGGACTCGAAAGGCATCGGCCGCCGGATTGCGCCTTACCACCGCCTGCTACGTGTTTATATTGAAGAATCTTCTCTGCAATGCGCCTCAAGTGCCGGTAAAGTAAGCCATCTCTTGCCAGGGTACTCGGATGAATAGCGTGCAGCGTATAAGCGGCCAATGGCGGCCCGTTTTGATCGGATTGTTGATGACGGCGGCCTGCGTCAGCGCCGTACGGGCAGATGATGGCGTGGCCCTGACCGCGCTCGCCCAAGTGCCTGAGGGTGTTGAAGTGCGCGGCAGGCAGGTCGCCGCCTACACCTGGGACGACCGCCAGGGCAAGAACCTGCTGGTGCTCTCCGAGCAGGTCAGCGAACGCGAGGATGACGGTACCCAGTCGGCGTTTGTCTATGCGGCCCAATACCTGATCGACGGTGACCGTCCCAAGCGCATGTGGATGCTCTACGACGACGTGCAGCATTGCCAGTTCGATGCGGCGCTGCGCTTCGACATGGCCGCGACCAAGGTCACCGACCTCACTGGCGATGGCGTCACCCAGGCCACCGTGGGCTATTCGCGCACCTGCACCAGCGATGTCAGCCCCAACGAATTCAAGCTGATCATGCATGTCGGCAAGTCGCAGAAGTACCGCCTGCGCGGGGTCGACCGGGTCGGCGCAGCCTGGTGGGATGAGGAGGCCGGGGCCCTGCGTGGCATGCCGCTGCCCAAGGATTGCAGCGTGGCCGGGCAGCAGGCGCTGGTCAGCCAGTACAAGGAGCAGGGCACGGAGTTGCCGTTGCCGGGTTGCTATGGCGATGAGAAGGACTTTGCCAAGGCGCCGGACGCTTACCTGGCCTTTATGCGTCAGCACTGGTTCGCCCTGATGCAGAAGCAGGATGCCGAATGGAGCCAGGCCCAGACCCAGCCCCAGGCACCCACCGAGGATGACGACACGGCACCGTGATTTTGTGCCAGGGCTTTTCCTGGGTTAGACTCAGCCTTCGCCAATTCACTAAATACCTCGATTAAACAATGAGTTGTTCGAGGTATTTAATCCAAAGTCTGATCTACCTTGACCGAGTCTATCCGCAACCCGTTGACCCTCTACCTCACCCGCCTGGCCCCCTCCAGCCAACTGACCATGCGCTACGTGCTGCAGGACGCCGCCGACCGCCTGGGCTTCGAAGACATCAACCTCGAAGACATCGACTGGCACCAGCTGCAACCCGAACATGTCATCGCCCTGGTCGCAGCATTGCGTGAAGACGGCTACGCACCGAATACCTCATCCTTGTATGTGAATGCCGTGCGCGGGGTGATGAACGAAGCCTGGCGCATGAGCCTGATCAGCCAGGAACATCTCCTGAAAATGCGCACGGTCAAGGCCACGCCCGGTACGCGCCTGGGCCAGGGCCGCAATCTGCGGCGCACGTTGATCCGGGAAATGATGGAAGTCTGCGCCGCCGACCCACGCCCCCAGGGCCTGCGTGATGCAGCGGTCATCGGCATCCTGTATGGCTCGGGCATGCGCAAGTCCGAGTCGGTCAACCTCGACCTGGCGCAGATCAACTTCGATGAACGCAGCCTGCGGGTGATCGGCAAGGGCAATAAGGAATTGGTCAAGTATGCGCCGGACTGGGCTTTCGCCAAGTTGCAGGCGTGGTTGGCGTTCAGGCGCGAGCAACTCAAGGAAGGCGAGCAGGACGACAGCTTCCTGTTCAACCGCATACGCCGGGGCAGCCATATCACCCGGGAACGTATCACCAAGCACGCGATTTACTACATCGCCCGCCAGCGCGGTGAGCAGGTCGGGGTGAAGATCATGCCCCACGACTTTCGCCGCTCGTTCATCACGCGGGTGATCGAGGAGCATGACCTGTCGATTGCACAAAAGCTGGCGCATCACACCAATATCCAGACCACCGCCAGCTATGACGTGCGTGACGACAACGAGCGGCGGCGGGCGGTGGATCGGTTTGATCTGTAGAAGAACAGCTGCGGACCTACAGAATCGGTTTGCCGCCGGTGACCGCATAACGCGAACCCGAGATATAGCTGGCCTCGTCCGATGCCAGCAGCACATAAATCGGCGCCACCTCCACCGGTTGGCCGGGGCGGCCCAGTGGGGTTTCGCTGCCGAAACTCTGCACGTCGTCATCGGTCATGGTCGCCACGATCAACGGCGTCCAGATCGGGCCGGGCGCGACGCTGTTGACGCGGATGCCCTTGCTGCCGAGTAATTGCGCCAAGCCACCTGTGAAGTTGGCGATTGCGCCTTTGGTGGCGGCATAGGCCAGCAGGGTCGGCTTGGGCATGTCGGAATTGACCGAGCTGGTGTTGATGATCGAACTGCCGGCCTTCATATGCGGCAGCGCAGCCTTGCAGAGGCGAAACATCGCGGTGATGTTGATATCGAAGGTCTTGACCCATTCCTCATCCTCGATCTCTTCGAGCGTCTCGTGGGTCATCTGGAATGCCGCGTTATTCACCAACACGTCAATGCGCCCGAACTGTTCCACGGTCTTGTCGACCAGCGCCTGGCAGGTGGCTTTTTGCGCAATGTCACCGGGCAGCAACAGGCATTGGCGGCCCGCTTCCTCGACCCAGCGCGCGGTTTCCCTGGCGTCATCGTGTTCGTCCAGGTAGGCGATGGCCACATCGGCGCCTTCACGGGCGAAGGCGATGGCCACTGCGCGGCCAATGCCGCTGTCGGCGCCGGTGATCAAGGCGATCTTGTTGGCCAGCCGGCCGGAGCCCTTGTAACTCTGTTCCCCACAGTCCGGGTACGGGTCCATGGTGCGTTGGGTACCGGGCACGGTTTGCGCCTGGGGGGCGAAGGGCGGGCGTGGGTAGTCAGTCATTTCCAATCTCCATAGGTTTCGAACGGTGCTATGGGATTAGTAGTTTCATGGCCGGCGATAGTTGTAATGGATGCCGGCCAGGCCCGACGAGCGGTATCGCTCAGCCGTGGGGTGGGGCGCTCGCCAGGTGTGCCGGCAGACGGCGCAAGGTCCACAGGGTGGTGAGCATCGCCGCGAGCGCACACAGCGCGATACCGATGAGCATCGGCGCCGGTGTGTGGTCGGCGAACACTCCGACCAGGGTCATGGACACGGCAGCGGTGATCATCTGGATCGCGCCCAACAGGGCGGAGGCAGATCCCGCCACAGCACCATGATCCTCCAGGGATAACACGCCCGCCGCCGGCAACAGCAGGCCGAGGAAACCGAAGCCGATAAACAGCAACGCCATCATCAAGGCCAGGCTGTCGACCCATAGCGTGCTCGCGGCCAGCAAGACCATCACGGCGGCTACGGCGACCACCGACCAACGAATCAATGGCGCCAGGCCAAAGCGCGCGCTCAAGCGTGCAGTGAGTTGGCTCATGGCGAAAAACGACGCGGCGTTCAGGGCGAAACACAGGCTGAACTGAGTAGGCGTGAGGCCGAAGTATTCGATATACACGAAGGGTGCACTGCCGATAAACACGAAGAACGTCGCCAGCCCGAACCCGCACACCACTGACAGACCGATGAAGACCGGGTCACGCAGCAGTGCGCCGTAGCTGCTGAACGCCGTGCCCAAGGTCTTGCCCAGCCGGCGCTCGGCGGGATGGGTTTCGGGCAGCTGCACAATTGTCATCACCAGGCACAGCACGGCCACCACCGCGAGCACGGCGAACACTTCGCGCCAGCTCCACAACGAAATCACCAGGCTGCCCGCCAGCGGCGCGAGAATCGGCGACACACTCATCACCAGCATCAGCAACGCCATCAACCGCGCGGCTTCATGGCCGGTGTACAGGTCACGCACGATCGCCCGGGGAATGACCATCCCGGCACAGGCGCCGAAGGCCTGCACGGCACGAAAGCCGATCAGCACTTCAATGGTGGGCGCCAGCGCGCAGCCGACGCTGCCCACCGCAAAGATCAGCAGACCGGCGTAAATCGGCGGCTTGCGCCCGAACACATCGCTGATCGGGCCGTAGAACAGCTGGCACACCCCAATGACCATGAAGAACACCGTGAGACTCATCTGTACCGCCGCCGGCGAGGCGTGCAGGCTGGCGCCCAACGTAGGCAGGGCGGGCAGGTAGATGTCGATGGCGAACGGGCCGACGGCGGTGATCAACCCCAGCAGCAACGCAAGGTGGGCAATACTTCGGGACATGGGCGGTTTCCGGCAGCGCAAAAGTCGATCAGCTTAAGGGATCCGCGCAGAACCGCAAACTTAGGCTTCACTAACAGGGATTGATGCCGATAACGGTAATAGCGTCGCTTCGACGGTTGGGTATGGGGATGTCAGCATGACGATCAAATTACGCTTGATGCTGTTGATTGCGACCGGGTTGCTCACGGCCTTGATCATGAGCCTGGCTGCTTACCTGGGTAATACCCATATGGCCGGTGCCGTGCAGGATAACGAGGTCAGCATGACGGTCCTGCGCAACCATATGGAGGCTGACATGATGCACGATGCCCTGCGCGCAGACGTGATGTCGGCCATGTTGGTGGGGTTGGGCAAAAGCGCCAGCACCAAGGCCGAGGTCAGTGCCTCACTGCACGAACATGCCGAGCACTTTCGCCAGGTACTGGCAGAGAACCTCAAGCTGCCATTGAACGATACGCTGAGGGCCAGCCTGGAAAAAATCGGCCCCAGCCTGGATACCTATATCAGCAGTGGCGAGCGCATCGTCGCGCTGGCCTTGGACAACCCCGAGGCTGTGGGTGGCGAGCTGGAAAGCTTCAACGCGGCGTTCACCCGGCTTGAAGAGCAAATGGCGAACTTGAGCGAGTTGATCGAAAACAATAACCAGCAAACCAGCGCAGAGACGCGACAAACCATCAGCAGCGCCAATTTCACCCTCGGCGCGGTATTGATCGCCAGCCTGTTGCTGCTGCTGGCCCAGGGGCGCTGGGTGTTGTCGAGCATCATGGCGCCGCTGCAGGCCGCCAGCCGCATTGCCGCCAGTATCGCCCGGGGCAACTTGAGCGAGCCGATCGTCGAACCCAAGCGCAAGGACGAAGCCAGCTCGTTGATCCGCAGCCTTGCCACCATGCAGCGAGATCTACGCGGCATGATCGAGGTGGTGCGCAGCAATGCCCACGGCGTCAATGGCATGAGCGAACGCTTGAGCCAGGGCTGCCATGACGTCGCCGGCAGCAGCCAGCAGCAAAGCGCGGCCGCCAGCACCATGGCGGCGGCGGCCAGTGAAATGACCGCCAGTATCGAGGAAATCACCCGGCATGCCGGACGCGCCCTGGACATGGCCAACCAGGCCGAAGCCCTGGCCAAGGACGGCGGCCGGGTGATCCACCAGGTGGTGAAGGACATGGATGGCATTGCCCGCTCAGCGCAGCAATCGGCCCAGGTCATTCGTACGCTGGACAAGGAGTCCGAGGCGATCTTCAGCATTATCCAAGTGATCAAGGGCATCGCTGACCAAACCAACCTGTTGGCCCTGAACGCCGCGATTGAAGCCGCCCGCGCCGGCGAACAGGGACGCGGCTTTGCGGTGGTCGCCGATGAAGTGCGCAGCCTGGCGGGCCGCACCAGCGCCTCGACCCAGGAAATTGCCAGCATGGTCGGGCGTATCCAGCAGAACACCCGGGAAGCGGTGACCAGCATGGAGGAGGGCGTCACCCAAGTGGATAAAGGCATGGCGGTGACTGCCGAGGTGGAGCGAGCGATCCGCGATATTCTGCAGGCCACCCTCAATACCACCGAGTTGGTGAACGACATCTCGCGCACCATCAGTGAACAGAGTTTGGCCAGCAACGAAATCTCCCACCAAGTGGAGATGATTGCGGGGATGTCGGAAAACAACAGCCGCATCATCGGCGAAACCGCCTCGACCACCGATGAACTGGCCGGGCTGGCCGGCAAGTTGTCGCAATCCGTGGATCGCTTCAGCCTGTAACACCGCACAGACCTGATACACGCTTTATGGACCGGCCCCCTGTGGGTCGGTTTTTTTTGCCCGGTCCACCGGCCCACCCGCAGCGCTCATTGACCGGGCCTTGCAAAAAAAAGATTGAATATTCACACCTAATGTTATTTAAATAACAAAACAAGAGCGCCACGACCTGCCTGGTCGGGGTGCAACAAGGTGGAATAGCAATGAGCAAGATCGCAGTCATCGGCAGCAATATGGTGGATTTGATCACCTACATCGACCGCATGCCGGCCCAGGGCGAAACCCTGGAAGCGCCTGGTTTTGCCCTCGGGTGTGGCGGCAAGGGGGCGAACCAGGCGGTGGCGGCAGCCAAGCTTGGTGCCCAGGTGCTGATGCTGAGCAAGGTCGGCGACGACATGTTTGCCGACAACACCCTGGCCAACTTCCAGCGTTTTGGTATCGACACCCGTCATGTGCAGCGGGTGCCTGGGGTTTCCAGCGGTGTCGCGCCGATTTTTGTGCGGGCCGACTCCCACAACAGCATTCTGATCGTCAAAGGCGCCAATGCGCATTTGTTGCCGGCGGACATCGACGCAGCGGCCGCCGACCTGCGCGAGTGCACGCTGATCGTGCTGCAGTTGGAGATCAATCTGGAGACGGTCTACTACGCCATCGAATTTGCGCACCGGCACGGCATCGCAGTGCTGCTCAACCCGGCACCGGCCCTGGCCGGCCTGAGCGGGGAGCACCTGGCGCAACTGGATTTCCTGATCCCCAATGAATCGGAACTGGCGTTGATAACCGGCCAGGTCGTGGACTCGCCGGACGCCGCCCAACGCGCCGCGCGCACGCTGGTGGCCAGCGGTATTCGCCACGTGATCGTCACCCTCGGTGAACACGGTGCGTTGTACGTGGGAGAGGAGGGCGAATTCCGGGTGCCGGGCCGAAAGGTCGTGGCACGGGACACCACGGGCGCCGGCGATGCCTTTATCGGTTGCTTCATTCAGCACTGGAGCCGCGACGGCGGTATCCGGCAGGCCATGGAACAGGCCGTGGCGTATTCCGCCTGCTCGGTCATGGCCCTGGGCACCCAGACGTCATATCCCGACAGCGACGCGTTCGCCCGTTTCCAGCAACAGCCGTAACCCCCAAACCAGCCCGGAGAACAATAATGAACAAACCTGCGCTGCAACAGACACCCGATGGTTTCTACCTGAACCGCACGCCCTGGTTCGCCTTTATCCTGCTGTGCAGCATCTTTGCGCTGTGGGCGGCGGCGGCAAGCATGAATGACGTGCTGATCGCACACTTCAAGAAAGCGTTTTTGCTCAGTGATTTCCAGACCGCCTTTGTGCAGTCGGCGTTTTACCTGGGTTACTTTTTCGTGGCGATTCCGGCGGCGATGGTGGTGCGTCGTTTCAGCTACAAGAGCACGATCCTGATCGGGTTGCTGCTGTACATGTTCGGCTGCCTGCTGTTTTTCCCGGCGGCGTCCACGGCCAAGTACGGCATGTTCCTGCTGGCGCTGTTTGTGATTGCGGCCGGCCTGTCGTTCCTGGAAACCGCCTGCAACACCTACTCGACCCTGATGGGGCCCCGGGAAACCGGGACGCGGCGCTTGAACATCTCACAGACGTTCCACCCCTTCGGTGCGATGGCCGGGGTGTACGTCGGCAGTTTCGTGATGTTCAAGGACACCGACGCGACCACGGAACAACTGACCCGGATGAGCGCCTCCGAGGCCGCCGTGCAGCAGTTGCAGATGATCCAGTCCACGCTGTTGCCCTACAAGTGGATGATCGCCGTGCTGGTGCTGATGTTTATCCTGGTCGCGATCACCCGGTTCCCGGCCTGCAAGGGCAATAAGCCAGCTGACAGCAAGCCTGGCAGCCTGCGCCACAGCCTGGGCCGACTGTGGCGTAACCCGCGCTTTACCTTTGGCGTATTGGCGCAGTTTCTCTACGTGGGCGCCCAGGTCGGCGTGTGGAGTTTTACCATTCGCCTGGCGATGCAAATGGGCGGAATGAATGAGCGCAGCGCTTCATGGTTTTTGCTGACCACCTTTGCCGCCTACTTTGTCGGCAAGATGATCGCCAACCTGTTGATGCGCCGCCTGCATCCGGCCAAGGTCCTGGCGATCTACGGTGTGCTATGCATTGTGCTGCTGGCCTACACCATTCTGGTGCCGAATATTTCGGCGGTGTACGCAGCGGTCGGCGTGAGTATTTTCCTCGGCCCGTGCTGGCCGACCATTTACGGCCTGACCATCGATGGGCTGGGTGAAGACACCGGCGTCGGCGGTTCATTGCTGGTGATGAGCATCGTCGGCGGCGGGGTGATTCCGATCTTCCAGGGCCTGTTGTCCGATGCCAGCGGCGGCAATATGCAACTGGCCTACAGCGTGCCGTTGCTGTGCTTTATCGTGATCGTGATGTACGCGGTCAAGTGCATGCGCCAACCCGGCACGTTGCCGTCGAGCGCCGCCGCGGTGGTGGCCTCATGAATACGCGGATCCCGCTGTATCCAGCGGTGTTTGCCGAGCAGGAGAGAATCCTGTTGCAGTCCGAGGATTTCAACGTCAGTGCCTGGATCTATCCGTCCGGCGTGCTGGCCGTGGGCCTGGAGAACAGCCGTGGAC
This sequence comes from Pseudomonas sp. GW821-FHT09D08, assembly GCF_059416305.1. Taxonomy (NCBI): domain Bacteria; kingdom Pseudomonadati; phylum Pseudomonadota; class Gammaproteobacteria; order Pseudomonadales; family Pseudomonadaceae; genus Pseudomonas; species Pseudomonas sp. GW821-FHT09D08. The sequence continues at coordinate 31,269 of NZ_JBWKOX010000010.1, read as the reverse complement.
GCCTGGTGCTGCTGCCTTATCAAGGGCAGATGATCTGGTCGGCGGTGTTCGACGGCTGTGACCTGACCATGAGCAACCTGTTCGAGCAACCCCGGCCCAGCCCGACGATCATCGATACCTACGGCTGCTTCATGTTTCACAGTGGCCTGCTGCGCAACGGTTGCCCGGCGCCGGATGACTCCCACGCCTTGCACGGCGAAATGCCTTGCGCCCCGATGGACTCGGCCTGGCTGGACATCGGCGAGGGCTTTGTGCGCCTGGGCGGTTGCTATCAATACGCCAAGGGCTTCGGCGATCGCTACCGGGCGTGCCCCAGCGTGACCCTGCGCGCCGATTCGGCGGTGTTCGATATCGACATGGACGTGACCAACCTGGCCGGCAAGCCTATGGAACTGATGTACATGGCCCATATGAACTACGCCTTTGTGGCCGGTGCGCGGTTTGTCGAGCCAGGGGGCATGCAGCGCCTGCGCCTGCGCACCAGCATTCCGGACCACGTCAAGCCGACGCCGGACTGGAGTGCCTACATGGCGCAACTGGCCGAACAACCTGGGCAATTGGCCTGTCTCGATCAGCCGGGGTTGTACGATCCTGAAATCGTGTTTTTCTTCGACGGCGTCGGCACGGACGCCACCGGCCAGGCCCACTTCCTGCTGGATCATCCCGATGGCGCGGCGTTCTACACCCGCTATCGCCCCGAACAATTCGAGCACGCCGCACGCTGGCTCCTGCACACGCCAGATCAGCAAGTGGCGGCGTTCGTGCTGCCATCGACGTGCGAACCCGAGGGCTATAACGCCGAGAAAGCCAAAGGCCATGTGCGTCTGCTGGCGGCGGGCGCCAGCGCTTCGTTCAGTGTCACCACCGGCTACCTGAGCGCGCAGGAACGCCAGCGGTTGCTGGGTTAAACCAGCAATTGCGCGCCGTGGGCCTGGATGGCGTCCTTGTAGCTGCGGGGGATTTTCTTGTCGCTGACCACGTACTGAAAGTCCTCCAGGGCGGCGAAGTGAGCGGTGCGCACCGTGTCGAACTTGCTGAAGTCGGCGAGCAACACACGTTGCTGGGCCTGGCGCATGACCTTTCGCTTGACCTCGACTTCATTGAAGTTGAAGCACGTCACGCCGAATGCCTGGCTGACGCCAGCGGCAGTCACGAAGGCCCAGGTCAGACGCACGCTGTCGAGGATGCTGCTTTCGGCACTGTTTTCAAACACCTGGTTCTTGCGATGGAAGGTGCCGCCGCACAACACGATGTGGCAGTTGGGCTTGTTATGCAGCTTGAGCAGCACGTTCAACGAGCTGCACACCGCCGTGAACTCCAAGTCGTCGGGGATGAAGTCGATCACGAACGGCGAGGTGGTACCGCAGTCGAAAAACACCGTGTCACCGGGCTGGATCAGGCGCGCGGCGAGTTTGCCGATGCGGCGCTTTTCCTCGACGTGGCGGGTGTCCTGCTCGGCAACCCGGTAATCGCTGACCTCGCTGCCGACCCGGGTGATGTAGCCCCCCAGCAGGCGCAGGTGATCACTGAAGTGGTTGAGATCGCGGCGCAGGGTCATCTCCGAAACCTCCAGCAGCGCCGCCATTTCCCTCAGGTGAATGGCGTTCTGGTCCTGCAAGGCTTGTTGGATAAGCTTGAGTCGCTCGGCTTTTCTACTGTCCACGAGTATTCCAGGGCTTGATTGTTTGTGTTAGACAAGTAACATTTGGTGTTATTATTGTAACGCATTAGTGTGGGTGCTGTGACAAGCGGCACACGACCATTCGCAACATACAGGCAAGGGCACGTTAAATGAACACTCTTCAACCCGCAGCATTGGCCAAGTACATCGATCACACCTTGCTGGCGCCCGACGCCTCCCGCGAGCAGATTCGCACCTTGTGCGAGGAAGCCCGGGAGCACGGTTTTTATTCGGTGTGCCTGAACTCGGGGCAGGTGCCTTACGCCGCTTCCTGCCTGACCGACGACAGCGTGGTGATTTGTGCCGTGGTGGGCTTTCCCCTGGGCGCCGGCCTGAGTGACACCAAGGCCTTCGAAGCCGAACGGGCGATTGCCGCCGGGGCAGGGGAGATCGACATGGTGCTCAATATCGGCTGGTTGAAGGACGGTTTGCTGGAGGCGGTGCGCGAAGACATTGCCTTGGTCCACAAGGCCTGCGGCGCCGTGCCGTTGAAGGTCATCCTGGAAACCTGCCTGCTGGACGACGAAGAGAAAGTCCAGGCCTGTGAAATCTGCCGGGACCTGGGTGTGGCGTTCGTCAAGACCTCCACGGGGTTCAGCCGAAGCGGTGCCACCGCCGAAGACGTGGCCCTGATGCGTAAAACCGTGGGCGCTGCGGTTGGGGTCAAGGCGTCGGGGGGCGTGCGCGATTATCCGACGGCACTGAAGATGATTGAAGCCGGGGCGACACGCTTGGGCAGCAGTTCGGGGATTGCGATTGTCGGCGGGGCGATGACGGCGGCCAGTGGTTACTGAGTTTCGGGCCGGCGCCTGGCAGCCTGTAGGGAAATCCCTACAGGCTGCGCAACTCATTAGATCACTATCCGGTTTTCCTCATGGCTCTTTGCTATATGTCACGCTAGAGTGGAGGGAAGATTCAATGAAGTCTTGATTTCTCCGGCCTCGGCCGAGGCCGCAGGACACTTCATACCTGTGGAGTGCACCATGAAAGTTCTAATCGCCGATGATTCATCCATGTCTCGCAAGATGGTCTTGCGTTCCCTGCCAGAATCACTGACCGAAGATGTTCGCCAGGCCTGCAACGGGGCCGAAGTGATGGAGGCTTACCACGCCGGTTTGGTCGACCTGCTTTTTCTCGACCTCACTATGCCCGTCATGGATGGCTTCCAGACCCTGGAGGCACTCAAGCGCGAAGACGCCAATGTGGTCGTCGTGGTGATCAGCGCAGACATCCAACCCCTGGCCAGGCAACGGGTATTCGACCTGGGCGCTGCTGCCTTTGTAGCCAAGCCGGTTACGGCTGAAGCTGTAGTCAATGCCTTGCACGTCATAGGAGTGCTTTGATGGAAACCTTGGCCGCACTCACCGAAGACCAACGTGATGCCCTGCAGGAACTGATGAACATCGCCATGGGACAGGCGGCCGAGCGACTGGCGCTGCTGACCGATACCATGGTGACGCTTTCGGTTCCTTTTATTCACCCGTTGATCCGGGAACAGAATCACCTGTTGATTCCGGAGCATCTGCGTCGGAGCTTCATGATCGTCACCCGCCAGTCTTTTCTGGGTGAGCTACGCGGCGAAGTGTTCGTGTGCTTTGGCTCCAAGGGGGCCGATGAACTGGCCGAACTGCTGGGCTACAAGGGCAGCGGCCTGGAGCAGCAGCACGAGTTGATGCTTGATGTCACCAACATCCTGACCGGCGCCTGCATCAGTGGCCTGGCAAGGCAGGTGGCGACTCAGGTGAGCTATGACGCACCGTCCATTCTCGTCCACACCGGACATGCGGCGAATGCACTGGATGAATTGAACCTGAATGAACACCTGGCGATGGTGCTGGAAATCCGTTTCGAGGTTCAGGCTCATCAGTTCTCCTGCGACTTGTTGATCTGCATCACTGAACGTACGGCAGGCGTTGTCGTTCGGGCCATCGATCGTTTGCTGGACGAACTTTGAAGGGGCCTCTTCATGACAGACAGCAAGGTAATTTCCCGGGAAACCCTTGAGTCGATGCTCAAGGCCATCAACATGGGCGTGCTGCTGGTCGACCAGGACTGCAAGGTGCTGTTCTCTAACCATTTCATGTCCATCAACAGTGGCCGCAGCGCGGAAGAACTGGTCGGCCGTACGCTGTTCGAAGCCTTTCCGGAGCTGCCGGAGGCCTGGACCCGGCAGAAGATCAACAGCGTCATCACCCTGCAAAACTTTGCGTTCACGTCATGGCAGCAGCGGCCGCACCTGTTCAATTTCGAGAGTACCCGGCCCATCAGCGGCATGGTCCGGCTCATGTATCAGAACTGCACCTTCTTCCCCGTGCAAGATGCCGATGGCAGCAATCTTGGCGTGGGCCTGGCCATCAGTGATACGACTGACACGGCTGCCCGCCAACTCGAGTTGACGCAACTTAACAAGTTGCTGGAAGAAGAGAAGGGTGCCCAGGCGCTGCTGATCGCGCGGCTCGAAGACGCACAGGCACAGTTGCTGCAGTCCGAGAAGATGGCGGCGATAGGGCAACTTGCTGCAGGCGTGGCCCACGAGATCAATAACCCGATCGGGTTTGTCGGCTCCAACGTCAACAGCCTGCGTCGTTACCTGGTGGACATCTTCGCGCTGCTCGAAGCCCATGAACAGGCGACCGACGACAGGCATGCCAGCGCTCATCCCGAGCTTGCGGTGATGCGGGACAAGATGGATTACACCTTCATGCGCCAGGACATCGACGACCTGCTGGCCGAGTCGGTCGACGGCCTTGACCGGGTCACTCGCATCGTCAAGGACCTGCGCGAGTTCTCCCACGTCGACAGTTACGAATGGCAGTTGGCCGACCTGCACAAGGGGCTCGACAGTACCCTCAACGTTATCTGGAACGAGATCAAGTTCAAGGCTCAGGTGATCAAGCGCTACGGCGATGTGGAACCCATCGAATGCATGGGCTCACAGATCAACCAGGTCTTCCTGAACCTGCTCATCAATGCCAGCCATGCCGTGGGGGCCGACGGCGAAATCACCCTCAGCAGCGGCAGGGAGGACGGGGGCGTCTTCGTCGAAATCGCCGACAACGGCCATGGCATTCCCCTTGAAATCCAGAACCGGATATTCGAACCGTTCTTCACAACCAAGCCGGTGGGCATGGGGTCGGGCCTTGGCCTGTCGTTGTCGTACAGCATCATGGTCAAGCACCATGGACGGCTCACCGTCGACAGTGAGCCGGGCAGGGGGAGTCGCTTCCGCGTCTGGTTACCCTTACGCCAGCCGGTGATAGAGGCTGTCTCTACCTGCGCCGTTGAAGGACGCTGATCATGGATACGCTGTCTTCCTGCGAAAAACGACACACCGTCATGCTGGTGGATGATGAGGAAAGTATTCTCAACAGCCTTCGGCGCCTGCTGCGCGCAAAGCCTTACGACTTGCTGCTGGCCACGAGCGGGGCCCAGGCGCTGAGCCTTTTCGAACAACACGCGGTCGACCTGATCGTCTGCGACGCGCGCATGCCGTTCATGGACGGGCCGACCTTGCTGCGCGAAGTGCATAGGCGCGACCCGCACTGCGTGAATATCCTGCTGACCGGCTACGCCGATATGAGCATGATCACCCAGGCGATCAATGATGGGTATGTGTTCCGTTACATCAGCAAGCCCTGGAATGATGAAGAGCTAAAGCTCAGTCTCGATCAGGCTCTGGAAATGAAGAGTGCTCGTTGAGCGTCACCTGGCGAATTCGTTACCAAGCCTATAACTCAACTAAATAGTCATTTAGTTGAGTTGGCTATCGGGCAGGGTTCAGGCCTGGGCGAGGGCGCTGATACGCCGTTCGCTGATGCGTTCGACGGTGTCCATGTGTTCGGTGCCCCACACGCACAACGCGCCCAGCGCGGTGGCCAGTGACTGCCCGAAGGGTGTCAGGGAATACTCGACCTTGGGCGGGATCTCCTGGAAGTCGATACGCGCAATGATTTCGTCGCGCTCCAATTCCTTGAGTTGCTGGATCAACACCTTGTCGGTCACGCCGCCAATCGCACGCCTTAACTCGCCATACCGATGAACATGTCGCGCCAGGTTATACAGGACCAGCGGTTTCCATTTGCCGCCAATCACCGCCAGGGCAGCCTCGAGCCCGCAATTGAAGGTGTTGTTCGCCATGTGATGGTGCTCCAAAGGGGTACTTACTAAAAGGTTCATACTATTCAAAAGAATAGTCTGGATCTAGAGTTGGGCCTCAACATTCTTCGGAGTTAACCATGAGCAGGCTCGACGGAAAAATTGCAGTGATCACCGGTGGCAACAGTGGTATTGGCCTGGCAACCGCCATGCGCTTTGCAGCGGAAGGTGCACAGGTTGTGATTGTGGGACGCAGGCAGGAAGAACTGGACAAGGCGCTCGGGCTGATCGGGCCTGGAGCGCTCGCCATTCAAGGGGATATCTCGAGGCTGGACGACCTGGAGCGCATTTTCAGCCACATCAAAAGCGTCAAAGGTCGCGTAGACGTGCTGTTCGCCAATGCAGGCCTGGGGGATTTCCAGCCGCTCGGGTCGATCACCGAAGAGTCGTTCGATCGTACGTTCGGCATCAACGTCAAAGGCACACTGTTCACCGTGCAAACCGCGCTGCCACTGATGCACGCCGGCGGTTCGGTGATCCTCACCGGTTCGACCACCGGCACCATGGGCACACCAGCGTTCAGCGTGTACAGCGCCACGAAAGCCGCATTGCGTAATTTCGCCAGGAGCTGGGCGCTGGATTTGAAAGGCAGCGGTATTCGCGTCAACGTACTTTCACCGGGACCGATCTCGACACCGGGCCTGGACCTGGCGCTTTCAAGTACCGGCCAGAAGGATGCAATCATTGACGACATGACGGCGCAGTTGCCACTGGGCCGTATCGGCCAACCGGAAGAAGTTGCGGCGGCGGCATTGTTCCTGGCGTCGAACGACAGCAGCTTCATGACCGGCAGCGAAATGTTCGTGGATGGAGGGTTCGCTCAGGTTTGAACCAGAGAGGGGTTTTGCCTGTTGGAATCTGACGGGCACTGCCCCTCATTACGTAACATCGTATTACGCATAATGTATATTATGTTAAATTATGTGTCAGGCCCACGCCGTACGGCGGCTGGCGCCCAGCGGTACCCGGAAGTGAAGATCGAAATTTCAGAGAAGTAAAAATCTAAATTGCGGAAATGCCCCCGCGTTTGGATATTTACTTCCATCTCGGTGCTACTGGAGCTTCCTGAGACACTGACACGATTTTCCGGTTATTTAATGACGCTGTTAGAGCAGCTGGGCGAGCTACCGGTCTGCTCAATCTGAGTCAACCCGACCTTCAGCTTTGATTCGACAAATTGGCTTTAGCACTATCGATCCGTCGACCAACTCGATGCTTAAGATATCACCCAGCCCGACGCCCATTGCCGCTAGTATATCCGCTGGGAGATCTATGATGATGTCCCCGCTGCTATCACCTGGATCCTGGCATATCAAAATAGTTGGCAATGCATCACTCATTGGGTGCTAGCTCCGTTCTCGGCCAAAATATTTTAGACGATATCGTACACAGACATATGCAGAGGTTTCCTTCTTCGCCGTAATTCCAACGTTGGACCTTCTGCGAGACGTGTTGCGATGGGCTTTGACATTATCAAGCCCGCATTTCATCGGGATTCCTCACGCTCAAGACTTTAATAGCATTAAGGAGTGCTCGCTCTACCTACGGCTGCTGCTAGACGACCTCCACGTCAGTCGCTCGAAGCTGGTCATCTGAGGGATAATGACTGCCCTCCTCCTTAGGCCAGATTTCCGCCTTTGAGGATTGGCGGAAATTGGAAGGGCCCTATCCAACGAAAAGTCAGGGCGTCATTATTTACATTGTGGGATTAGTTCTGGGTATCAACTTCAGACGCAATGGTAGTCAAGATCACTTCACGATCATACCGTAATGAGAGTTGCACCGTACCTGTCCAACTATTTGCATCCGAACTGACCGGTGCTTCTATTGAATTTCGCCAGAACAGTTCGCGCCCACGCCCGATTCGATCGGCACAAATCGGCCAACCTCCATAAGCGTCCAAGCTATTCCTTAATGCCCACAATAACCACCAAAGCAAAGCAAAGCGTTGCTCAGGCCAAGAGAAACTGCGGCGCTGACTGGCAAAATTGTCATAAGTCTGAATTGATAGCCCCAGCGATGAAGCTGTCAACTGCCTTGCCATAAACCTCGATTGGGTACATCACGATGACGCTTTGGTTCCATCCTACGGTGATGAACTCAAAGGTAGCGCTGCAGTGCGGATGCATAGCTACCTGGAGAAATATCTGAATATATCCTGCTGACTATAATTTATAGTCAGCAGGATATATTCAGATATACGGCAAATCTGCACGCCTGTTGGTGCCGTCGCTGAAATGATCCACAGGCCAATGCCACACTGACCCAACACCAATCATCTCAAGCTCAGCAATGGTATGGTCCATGAGGTGGTGGCTTGGGTCAGTGATGTTTTCAACATCTGGGTCAATCCTCTCCTGGCGATATCAGCTTATGCTAACTACCAGCGAGGCGCCCATGGGGTTCATGTTCGATTCCAAATTGCGATGCTGCATTAAGAAATCTATGAGCTGCTTCATTAGATCTATTTGCCATCATGTGTCGAGCTTCGGCCTCAAATTGAGCTTTTAACAACCACTTAGAGGTTTTGACTTTACGTCTTCCTTTCATGGGCGCCTCTCGTGAACACTGCTGGGAGGGGACTTCGTCGCCGCGCTCTTATAGCCTATCGTAGGCAGCGATGATTAGCGTGAAGGCGCTAAGTTTAAAAGACAGAAGTATCCGTACCCTCCTCCCCTTTTTTGGTCTTCAAAAAGGTCTCATTTGGAGTTGATCTACGGCACCAATGAAGAGTCAACAGCTACTCAGCGGCATTCTCCGCATCGGGTAGATTTACCGCGTTGACCATTCGAGTGATGACGAGAGACAACCAGGTTTGATGGGCGAGAAGCTCTGGGTCAACTTCACCATTCGCATTGGGCGTTTCATAGAGTGATCTCCAGCCCAGTATATCTGCTGGGTCGACCCTTGCGTTGTCTCTGAATACAGCCTTTGAAGCAAGCCGATAGGCGTATGTGTCTAAGCAAGCATCATCCGCTATCCTTAGCTCGACGCGACCAAAGTCAAACACGCTTTCAACGACCCATCGCTGAGAACCGTTAAATTCTGGAGGAACTGCCAGCAGGACACCAACGATGGCTTTATCTGAATTAGGTCGATCCATTTCATTGAACAGATCGATCAGATTTTGGCCGGAGGTGCGCTTGATAATCTCCACACCCCGCTCCGGCTGATAGACGTTCGCCACTGCGACAATAAGCATAGTTGAAGGACTTCGCTCATTCCTTGTGGCGGATAACTGACGTGCACTCATCTGTATTCCGGCCATAAGAATCTCGCTAAATGAACACTATAGATTGTAGCCCTATAGAGCTCAAGAAGGCTTCATCGTTCCTTTTGTGGATTAAGCAAAATGGAGCTGCGAGAAGCGTTTGCCACCGCGTTGCGCAATACACGGATTCGCCACGGGTTGACCCAAGAAGATTTTGGAATCGTCAGCAGTAGGACATACCTCAGCACCCTGGAGCGAGGGCTCAAGAATGTCACTTTGGAGAAGGCATCGGAGCTTGCTGGCAGAATGGGCATACATCCGCTGACCCTTCTTCTAGAGAGTTTTTTGCTCCTCGATCCTGGTACGGATTTAGACTCGTTGCTTGAACGTATTCGGCGTGAGATCAACACGGACCAAGACTCTTAGCTCGCAGCCCGTGATGTCGAATTATTGCGGTGCATTGCCTGGCGTCTAGCACTGAGTCAGGTATATCGATCTTGCGCACCTTGGCCAAGGGAGCGACGTCAATCGCGACCCCGTACAGACTCTCGTTAAGGCTGCGTTCTCGCCGCCTTATCCTGTTCCCAATGGGTGATATCCGGAATCTCGTCAGCGCCATCAGATCCGAGCATCAAGGTCTGGCGAGGGAATATGTCCATGAGGTTCGGTATGCGAGCAAAGTCTTGCACGGTCTCCGCCCATTCGTAGTTCTCCTCGAATGGGTAGTAGTTGACCGCATGCACGAACACGCCAAGCACCGTGGTTTCGGAGGCATTGTATGCCGAGATATTGTCGATATTTTTTTCCTGGCGCAGCTCTTCAATCTGGATACCGTCACGGGTTTCGTACCAGACATGCACTACACCAGCCCGGTCAGGCGGGATCTGACTGACGCCATCGTTGACCAGGCTTTTGAAATGCTTGGAGCGAGTGGAGATCGACTCCTTATGGTCACAGCGCCATTGGGCAGCTACACAATTGGCGACGTCCTTGACGAACACGTTCAGAATATCGTCGCTGGTACCTGGTCGAATGACCCGGCTAGCAACGGTCGCGATGCTTCGCTTCTCGTTACTATCGACATAGCCGAACACCAGTTTCTCTTGCTGCGGGCAGTGAGGGCGAACAGAAAAATGCCGGTAGTGCCGCTTGAGGTGCACTTTATCGATGACGCGGAGTTGAGCGCAGATCGAGCCTTCTCTTACCCTCGCCCCACCTGCCTTGATGGCAAGGTTGACCACCTTGATTACATCCTCAGCTGTCACATCAGACACCTGGTCATGGAATGTCAGGTCAACAATGCTCCAAGGGGCAGCTTTGAGCATGTGATGGCTCAGCATTGACCAGATCTCAGCCCAAGCTTGCTCTTCAGCTTGGGAGTACTTGGTTTGCTTAATCGAGCGCTTGCACTCTACGTAGAATTCCAGGTCTCCAGACTTAACCAGAAGGTCTGGAGATTTTTTCTTCCCATTGGGCCAAGTGATGGTGTTCTCAGAGATGAAGGAAACCTCATACCCATTCTTGATGTAGAAAGAGGCCGTCAGCAGCTCGAACAGCTGAGTTTCAGGGTTGTTGTTGTTTGCCAACATTTTGTCGAGAACGTCCTCGACATTCGGCACCTTGCGGAGCTGATCTGCAACGGCACCGATGGCCATGGCATACGGGTAGATGCGTCTGCTGCTATAGGCAGAATCACAGAGTGGAAAATCGTGCGACAAGTAAGAAGCCAGTATGTACCAGTCGATGTCGTTCTCTGCAGGCATGAAGAGCTGGGGCTCGATTGGCAGTCTGACGTCGAAACTCGCATCTTTCTCTCGGATGCGCTTCACGTAGATAGCTCTGCGCTGAGCCCAAGCTTCGGCTCCGAGCCTGTCTACGAGCAGCTTATAAAACGCTTTGATCCTTGCGCGCTCAACCCAACTGACAGCATCCATTGTGGTCTCTCCATGTAGGGAATTCGGAGACTAGCCTAAAAAAATAGCAACGTGCCACTACCCAAATTCTGAAAGTAGCCTCGCTCGATGGAGAATTGCTCTTCAAAAAATCGAGTTGGTCGCAACACTTGTCACCTAACCGAAGGAAGACCTCCTTGATCGAGTCCAACACCTGGTATGTTCTTTTGACGCACTTCGAAGAGTAAACATGGACGTAGCCTATTTCCTTCACCAACGCATGGCGTTCATTAGCAACTATTTTGATGTCGCTAGCGCACCGTTTCTCGAAACCATGCGCAAGATCGAGGAGCAAGAAGCACCCTTTGTACCGCCTGAGTTCGATCCGGATACCATGGATTCGTCACCTGCTTTCCTGGACGAATGGCTCCAGGCGCAGGCAGGAGCCGAAATCGTTGGGCAGACTAGCGTGTCGATGCTTTCCGAGGCGTTGAAAGCATACTTCGTCACGATTGAGCGGCTGGCAGGGCTGGACTGCGAAGCATCCTACGGGACGAAGTCGTTCAAAAAAGGCTTTATTCAAGGATATCGAACTTGCTTTGCCGCGCAGGGGATCGATTGGAGCTCATGCCCCGCAGATTTTAAAATCCTTGAGCAGGTCGTGCTGGCTCGCAATGCCAGCCAGCACTCTGTCGGCCTCATGTCCCCTAATGCCAAGCACTCCAAGGACACATTGAGTAAGCATCCCAATCCCTTGTTCATCAGTGAGTATGAGAACGACCTGCTAAAGCGCCACGGCGGAAGCTGGCTTACGGAACCGAACGTCCACGTCACCCGCGTGAGCCTGAATGCAGCCCTGTCCGAAGTGGAGAAGCTTGCGCGATGGTATGACGAAGACTGAATTGCTTTAGGCTGCGCTGAGCAGATTTGCAGCAGAGCGGAGCTTCTCGGGCGCGATGCCACCCTCTATAGTGGCCATTTGCATGGCGACGAGGGCAGACCTGATTGATTTGGTGTCGCCCGGCCAATCGTCTTGAATTGCAGCGCGCGTATGCGAGCTCACTTCTATTTTCATCAGGAGTTGGATGGTGCAGCAGTTCTCTTTGGTCCACGAAGGCATTACCTACTACGCGGATTACGAAGTGTGCGACGACACCCTTCTGGTTTATTTACCAAACGGTGAGATCCGTCGGACCGAGCTTCGTGGCCTGGATGCAGAATCGGCGGCTAGGCCCCATTTGCGCTCATACCTCAAAAACACGCAGGCGCACGGCGAAATGCCAGACAACTGGTAAGACACACCGCTAAGAAAACTTTAAACCTTCATTGCAGGGATGCCATATGCCCCAGGTACCACTCAATCGGGGTTTCCGCCTTGTCCCGGAAACCTATCAGAAGGACGACATTCCAATTGGAGAACTGTTGCTTGCAAGCGCTTCGTCTGACGTTAAGACATGGGCACAGTTGTTCGATGAATACCGTGTAGTCATTCTCGCCGAAGCTGGTGCCGGGAAGACCTACGAGTTGGAAGGGGCCGCACGGCGACTGAAAGACCAGGGTAAAGCAGCGTTTTTTATCCGTATCGAAGACCTTTCGGAGCAGTTTGAGCAGGCTTTCGAAGTAGGATCGGCAGAGGCATTCATCAGCTGGCTAGCAAGTTCCGACGAAGGTTGGTTCTTCCTCGATTCTGTGGATGAAATTCGCCTTACAGCGGCGCGGGTATTCGAACAAGCACTGCGTAATTTTGCCGGTCGAGTGGGATTGGCCTGCAATCGCGCGCACATTTATGTGTCGAGCCGCCCGTATGCCTGGCGCCCGCAGCGAGACCGTACACTGTTTGAAGCAATTCTGCCGTTTCATGCTGACATGACCACGCTTGAGGGTGAACAAGATGAGCCCAGTGTCAGCCTGATCGCAGACCAAGTCACTTCACAACGGCTTACCACGCACACCAACGAAGAGCCTCTCCTCACACTCAATGTTTACCAAATGACCGCGTTATCGGCCGAGGACATCCGGACTTTCGCTGAGTGCAGCGAAGTGCCGAATAGCTCGACGTTCTTGCACGAACTGGAGCGCAGTAATCTGTACACTTTGGCACAACTGCCGTTCGACTTGCGCGACCTGATCTACGCATGGAAAACCGATCAGGTGTTGGGGAGTCGGTTGAACATCCTGGAGCAAAGCGTTATCCGGCAGTTAAGCCAAGCAGAATTGAGTACACCTTCGCTAACGCTCACACGTCTGCGGGACGGCGCCCAATTGCTTGCCATCGCGGTAGTCTTGACTGGCATTGCTAACGTGCGGTTGCAAGCTACAACTACCGGTGAAGGCATCGACCCGATGGTGTTGCTGCCCGAATGGTCCGCGGCCGAACGCCATGCTCTGCTCACCAGCGGGCTTTTTGGGGAGCCTGTCTACGGAGAGGTGCGTTTCCGCCATCGCGAGGTACGAGAATTACTCGCCGCGCGCTGGATCCACCAACAGCTGGGTACCGAGACTAATCGCAACGAAATCGAGCCCTGGATCTTCCGCTCACGCTATGGGCTGACCGTGCTAAGTGCACGCCTGCGCCCTCTCTTGCCTTGGTTGATTCTGTTCGACGAACACATCCGTGAACGAGTCATTGCGGACTACCCAGAAGTCGTCGTTGAGGGCGGAGACGCTGCAGCATTGCCACTCAACGCGCGCGAGGCAACCCTAAAGCGGGTGATTGAACAGATCACAGACCCGCTTGCATCGCTCAGAGGGCTGGATAACAGTGCAATCGTGCGAATTGCTACCCCCGAGCTGGAACCCTTCACGCTCCAGCTCATCGAAGAGCATTTCAAAAATGACCGGGTGATGTTCATTTTGGGACGCCTGGTATGGCAAGGAAAGATGACTCAGAGCCTTGCGCCGCTAAGCCGTATTGCTGCGGATCCACAACGCAGTCACTATGCTCGACTGGTAGCAGTACGCGCAATTGGATCCTTGGCGAGCAATGAGCGCCTCAGCCAGCTTTGGCGAGCTATTCTGGACAGCGGGGGGGAAATACCTCGCGCGGTCTTTGCCGAGTTGGTCGCGTATGCACCTCCAAAGAAGGCCTCGATTGACCTTATTCTGGAAACACTCGCCCGATCGGAGGGCTACAAACGTTACGACTCCAGTGGACTCGCTGGCAATCTGACAGATTTCGTGAACAGCTTGGCTGGCTGCGAAGAACCCACATCAGCCGATTACTTGCACGCCTTTGCCACCGGTTTGCTAACTTATCTTCAGAAAAGGCCGCATCTGGAGCGTAGCGAGTGCGAGCTTTCGAAAGAGTACTACTGGTTAATGCCAATCGCTTTGCGATGCGTAGAGCACCTGATCGCTAAGCGGGCTCCAGCCGCCATGTCCTCCACGACCCTGAGTGTTCTTGCGGCGGCCCCTGAGCTTATGCAGTGGCACGGTAGCGAACTGGGCGATATCAAAGGCGCATTGACGACCTTGGTTCCCGCGTGGCCAGACCTGAACGACGCACTGTTCTGGCGGTGCATCGAGAACTGCCGCACGCGGCAGGCACGCAGGAAGCAAAACCTCAAGGACGATTGGCTGGTTAGCTGTTCATGGCACTTCTGGGCATTTGATGCGGACAGCTTTCCCAGAATGCTGAACTGGGTTAGGCAGCGACCTTTAGAAGACGACCAGTTTGTCGCGCTCGCGAGGGCCTATCGCACCTTCAATGAGTATGACGAACCTCCACTCTGGCGTGAACAATTGCTGGCCAGTACGCATGGCCATCCACCTTTGCAGGAAACCCTGCATGCACTGCTCTACCCGAAACCAAATCCCACACTCGTGCGCTTTCAGGAACAGGAAAGAAAGTACCGTCGCCAGCATGCGCGACAGCAAAAGCGTGAAAGTAACCAGTGGACACACTTTGTCGAGCGCCTCAAAGCCAATCCTGATCTAGTACGTCACCCGCCTGGCTTACAACCGAGCGAGGTGAGTAACTTTCAGTTTCATCTGATGGAGCATATTCGTGATGGATCCGGATCGTCCACGCAGCTCGATGGCAGTGATTGGAGCGCACTGATCCCAGAGTTTGGCCTGGCGGTTGCCGAAGCCTATCGGGATGCAGCCATCACTTTCTGGCGTGCCTACCAACCCACTTTACGCTCAGAAGGCGCAGAGCCGAACAGTATTCCCGCTGCGGTAATGTTCGGGTTGACTGGCCTCGCCATCGAACTGCAGAACCAGGAACACATTGCCAAATTAGACGCGCGGGAAGCGGAGTCGGCCTTGCGCTACGCGCTTTTCGAGCTCAATGGCTTTCCTTTCTGGTTCGATAGTTTCTGCCGACAGCATCTGCCTGAGGCGACCGCATTCTTCTACCGCGAAATTGAGTGGGAATTGTCCACCAGCCAGCCCGAGCAGCGTCCTTTCTATGCCCTGCACGATGTGGTCTATCACGCGCCCGTGCTGCATTCGACGCTGGCACCGTTGCTTAAGCAATGGCTGATGAACCATCAGGTACAAAACCTTGAATGCCTGCGCTACAGCCGGCGCATCATCGGTAGTGACAACTTACCAGCGGCTGAGATCGCCGGGCTGGCTTTGGACAAGATCACCGACCCTGCGACGCCGGGCGAACAATTGCCCGTTTGGTACGCGGTCCGTACCGACGCCGACCCGACATTGTCGCTCCCGGCATTGAGAACAGCCCTGAGAAAGTTATCCCGAGTAGCTGCCGAGAGGTTCGGCGAAACCTTTAGCGTAGAGTTACTGGGAGGTCGAAGTAATGCAGTCCTGAGCATTGGCGGCTTCAACAGTCCAACTTACCTGAAAGAGCTGTACCTCCTGATGCACAGCGTCATCCGAGTGAAGAACGACCTTAATCGGGCCGGAGGCGGGGTGTATTCCCCAACGGTACGTGATGATGCTCAGGACGCGCGCGAACGCCTCTTCGGCATGCTCCAAGAGCAATCTTCTGAGATCACCTACCGCGCGATTCTTGAGCTCGCCGAAAAACACCCGGTTCAGCATTTTTGCACGTACATGCGTGCGTGTGCTGTCAGCCGGGCAACCACCGACGGAGATATGCAGCCATGGCGCATTGAGGAGGTCGCTCACGCTGCGCGTCGTCTCAATCGGACAAGCACCCTCCTCTCCCCGGTATTGGAGGTCGACCATGCAGTACGTTGAGCGACCCATAACTCCTCCAGCCGCACTCAGCTACCCGGAAGCCCAGGCGTCGCGAAAAGCGATGCTGGAGTTTTGGCAGCTAGAGCCTCAGCGACGGGCGCAAACCAGCGTGCCGAACATCGGATTTACCCCGGAAGAGCCGCACCTGCTGGAAGCGCTGGCCGACATGAGCGGACAGCGCTGCGCTTTCTGTGAAGCCAGTGCTACGCTGGTCGTTCATCGCTTCCGTCCGCCAGGTAACGCGCTGCCAGTTGCGCGTTCTAGTGACGCGCATCTTTATTACCTCTGGCTCGCCGACGCGTGGCAGAACCTGCTGCCCATCTGTCACGGCTGTACGCCGATTGAGCCGCAGTTTCCAGTTCGCAGAGCACGCTGCCGGCCACCAGCACTGGACCAAGTCCAGGAGTATGTCAGCAGTGGCAAAGGGCTTTGGCATTTTGGCTCGCCCGAAGAGGAGCCCTTGCTGCTGGATCCCACCCAGGAGCGACAGTTTGCCAAGCACCTGATCCCCACACTCGACGGTGAATTGCTGGCAGGCACAACGCGCGGCGAGCAAACCATTGCCATCTTCGACCTCAACCGCTCGGAGCGCCGCGATCAACGATATCAGATCTATCAAAGGCGCTTGGAAGCACTTTACACGTGCGTGGTTTCAGGAGAGTTCAAGAGTATTGAACAGCTGGTTGATTTCAAGAACCTGGAGTTCGGCGGGACGTGGTACTTGCTGCTCCGGCGCCTGCTCGAACATCTGTCGATCAAAGGCATCGGACGGAAATTGGCTGTCGAGCGCGTGCGCCCTGCCCTTTACAAATGGGCTGCGACCCCCGATGCCGCAGCGCTACTGGAACAGGCGCGCCACCTGCTGCTGCGTGAAGACGCGTACCTTCGCGCCAATGGCACGCAGGTCCGGCGCCTGCCCCCGGCAAAAGACGCCGTAATTGCTATTCAAATTCGTAACTTTAAAGCTATTGAGCGTCTGGACCTCAGGCTTAACGAGCCATCGGCGAGCCCCGCGGAGCACCATGGAACACTGGCTCCCTCGTTGGTCATTCTGGGTGAAAACGCCACCGGAAAAAGTTCTATTCTGGAAGCCATCGCCTTGACTCTCGTCCCCACGACGGTACGCAGCGCACTCAATGTACCCTGGGCTGACATGGTAATTGACCCTACTCAGCTCGGCGCTGAACAGTTAGGGGAGATGGCGAAGGCCCACGTTCGAATCGAACTGACCAACCAACGCTGGGTTCAGTTGAGCATCGACCGGCAGCAGCCCACCCACGACAGCGATCTGGGCAACCAGCAGGTCCCTGTCTTTGCCTACGGTGCTTTTCGTCGATACGGTCAGACCAGCCAGCGTGCAACTGCACATACCCATGTGCGCAGCCTGTTTGACGGTCATCCGCTCTCCAATCCCGAGCCCTGGCTAAGCAGGCTTCAACAAGATCGCTTCGACATGGTGATTCGCACACTGCGGGATGTATTGGCAATCGATGGTGAATTCGATGTCATTCAACGCATGCCGGTCACCGGCGCATTGTGCATGGTCACCACCGTGACCGATTTGGACGGTTCAACACGCTTCAACCACACACCGCTTCACGCCGTATCCTCGGGCTATCGGTCGATGTTGGCAATGGTCTGTGACATCCTCAAAGGACTGATGAGTCCGACAGTTTATCCTGGGTTCGAGAATTTTCAGGCAGCACGCGGGGTAATCCTGATTGATGAAATCGAGGCCCACTTGCATCCGCGTTGGAAGGTACAGGTGATGTCCCGCCTGCGCGCAGCCCTGCCGAACATGACCTTCATTGTGACCACACATGACCCGTTGTGCTTGCGCGGCATGGCAGACGGTGAAGTCGCGGTAGTGCAACGCATCGCCACTTCGGAGGCTCGGCTGGACAGTCAATTCCCTATGGCCATCGAAAGCATCGCCGGTCTTCCGGCGGTGGCGGAGCTTCGCCTCGAACAGCTACTCACTTCGGATTTTTTCCAGATGCTCTCCACCGACGACGCTTATACCGATCGCCATCTGGCCAATGTTGCCGACTTGATTGCCAAGCGTAGCCGTGGCGACCTTTTAAGTATCGATGATCAGCGGATGTTGAGCGGTTTCCAACACGACATCAACAGTGCCCTCCCCATCGGCTCAAGCGAGGCACATCGCCTCGTGCAGCAGGCCGTCGCCGAGTACTTGGCCCGGCGACGCGCCGCGAGTAGTGAGGCATTGCATGCGTTACGACGTAAAGCCAAGGACGAAATCCTCGCCGCGTTGGAGGGCTTGTGATCATGCGTCAGGTCCAGCGTGCTCCTACTCCCGCCTCCCTTCAACTTGGGGCCGCCGGTAGCGATGAACTTGCGCGGGTACGCGTGCACCGCGCCACCCCCGCGCCGGCTGGCAAAAAGAAGAAAAGTTTCGAGTACACGGCCTACAAGGGGGATGATGTCCGCCGTGCTTTGGAGAAAATGTTTCACGGCAAGTGCGCGTACTGTGAGACCTATTATGCCGCTTCGGCGCCGGTTGATATCGAGCACTATCGGCCCAAGGGGGGGGTCACCGAAGCAGCCACCCATGGCGGCTACTGGTGGATCGCCATGCAGTGGGAAAATCTGCTGCCATCATGCATCGACTGCAATCGCAAACGCGGTCAGGTAATTGTGGAGGCATCCTCAAGCTTGGCAGTATTGGCCGCCAGCACCTCTCCGCCGTTGACCCAAGCAGGAAAGAAAAACAGCTTCCCCTTGGCCGCCGGCGGGGTTCGAACTAC
Organism: Pseudomonas sp. GW821-FHT09D08; assembly: GCF_059416305.1. Classification (NCBI taxonomy): domain Bacteria; kingdom Pseudomonadati; phylum Pseudomonadota; class Gammaproteobacteria; order Pseudomonadales; family Pseudomonadaceae; genus Pseudomonas; species Pseudomonas sp. GW821-FHT09D08. Next base: position 12,393 of record NZ_JBWKOX010000010.1, on the reverse strand, counting down.
TGCGGAAGGTACAGACTTCTCCCAGGAACAGCCCTTGCTCCTCAATCCCTGCAATGACGATCCGACCGTTCATCTGCTGTACAGCGTTGATCCTGCGCACCCCACGGGGTTGATCGTACCGACAGGAACCCAAGAGCAGCAACAGCGCGGTGCTGTCTCAATCCAGGTGTATGGATTGAATCGCCTTAAACTCCTGCAGGATCGCAATCGCGTGCTACGTAGCATGGAGTTCCTTGGCGACCTCATTATTGACCTGGCCACGTCGATCGACGCATTGGAGGCACCGGATGCCGCGCTTCACCTACGAGGAACGCCCGCAGCCGGTGTTGCAACACGGCTGCGGCTGTTACGTGACCGCATGCTGCAGGAACTCAAGGCCGCAGCTGCGCCAGAAGCGCCCTATTCGGCAATGGCCAAGACGTGGCTGGAGGGTTTCAAGCGCCGCCTAGCCATCTGAGTATCACCGCGGGCATGCTTGGTGGACTGACGATCTGCCCCGCCCCGCCTGTCTCAGGATAAACAGTGTCCATTGTTGCAAGGAGGGTCTGCCCCTTCCGCGTGCCTCCAATTGGAGCGACACCTGTGCACTGACTCAGCGCGCTAGCAGGAAGATCACTAGCATAAGCCCCACCAACAACAGGCTAGCCATCACCAGCAGTGGCGGACGCCGCTGAGATGATCGACGAAAGCTAACGGTGCCATCTGGATTAGCCGTCGCGCGGTGATCATACTGGTCCGCTTGCATACGGAGCAGGGAAAGCCCATGAAAATTGTATTAGGAATGACAGTGCTGGTGGTCTCGTTCGCAGTCATCTTCGCCCTACTTGGCGGTGCGGAGGCTAATCACATGCTGGTCTTCGGCTTGTTGCTCGCCGTGTTTTCCGGACTGGTCACTATCGCACTGGCCGCCACGGCGAAGATCCAGGCGATGCGGGCGAGCTTCGAACTGACGCCCGCGCTTACCGAGAACAAATCATACAGCTTCAGCAACACCACCGCCCTGCAGAACTTTCCCAGTGAGGAGCATCGCGAACTGGCCTCCCTACGTCAGGACCTTCGCGCATTGCAGGATCTGTACGTCAGCGCAGCGTTTGAGCTTGCTTCGTTGAAAACGCACATGCGTTTATGCTTCGACCATGTCCGCTATCACGAGAAGATTACCCTGCCCCGTGCCCTCGCGGGGCAGGCTGGTGCCATCATCATTGCCGCCCTGCTTACGCTCGTAGGCACGGCGTTGTGCGCGCTACCAGACAAGGCTTACTTGCTGGCGGAGACCATAAACATATGGTTTGCTGCTGGCTGGCAGTCCATCATCCTTTGGCATGGTTAATAGGAATCGCGTTGGTGGGTGTTAGCACTCAGATGCCTTTGCTTCGACGGGTTCTTGCTCCGGCAGCATGAGCTTAAACTGCTTGAGCGCCGCGTCACGCGCAGTGAGCAGTATTTGAGGTAGCAGGAAGGATGCCATCCTGAAAGGGATGGTCGTGCTAGACGATTCACGTGGGTGACCACAGCGGTATTACCTGCGTTTTTTTACTACTGGGTTCGTCCGATCAGCTAACGCCTGCGCACGAGCTTCGGCCGCGACTGCACGTTCCCGGGCGGCTGACAGATCAGCGCGCGCAGCCTCCAATGCACTTTGCAGGGAGCTAATTTGCTCACCTGCGTCCCTTGCATTTTGCTGGCTCTGCTCCAACTGCGCGACCACTAACTGGGCTTGGCTACGCGCTACCTGAAGCTGCTCGCGGGCATCGGCCAAAGTCAATTGATGCTCTGCTGCGCTCCGCTGGGCCACATTGAGTCGGCTCTGGGCGTCCTTGAGCTGTGCCCCCAGCGCCTTGCTTTCCTCGCGTGCTCGATCGATTTCGCGGCAGGCCCGATCTTCGACATCACGGGTGTGGCGCTGCTGTTCGTCTCGTGCCCGTTCCGTCTGTTTACGACTGTCATGCAACTGTTGCTGGAGTTCAACCAACTGGTGACGTCCGTCGTCGCGCTGCGTTTGGAGTTCGTCGCGCTGGCTGCGCAGATCGTCGATTTGCGCCTGCCGCTGGATGAGCAACTGTTCCAGGTCGGCCAGCCGCGTTTCCGCGTCCTGCCGAGCCGCTACGGGCTCTGCCGTATGCTGACGTGCCTGGGCAACGTCCAGTCGGGCACGGCCTTCCAGGGCGGCCACCGCCTTGCGCTCATCATCCAACACCTGACGCTGGCCGGCCAGCCCCTGTTCAGCCACGCCCTGGGCCAGGTTGATGGCCTGCTGCCAGATCGCCCGAAGGCTTGCGCCACCTCTGCTGGCAGGCCCGGTAGGCGGGCCTCGCCGCGCAAGCGCTCGGCCAGTTGATCCCACCATTGATCCAGCAACGCGCCGACACGCGCCGGGCTGCCGCGCCCCAACTCAAGGCGCACCCGTTCCACTGTCGGCCGCTCACCACGGGCCAGGACCGCGTCTGCTGCGGCAAACACGTCGTTTTCCGGTACGCCTACCGCCATGCCCTGCCCTCCGCTATATTAGGTCTGATAATAGAATGTTATCCGACCTAATCTTCCTAAATATGGATTTAAAATACGTTGGACGTATTAAATATTACAAACGAGATTTCGCAGGTCGACGAAACGCCGCTGGACCTGCATTTTCTGACGCTAAACGCCCAGGAGGCAGCTGCAGCCTTTATTGCAGCAGGCACGGCGGCCAATACTGTACGCAGCTATCGCAGTGCCCTCGCCTATTGGTCGGCGTGGTTACACCTGCGCTATGGACACGCGTTAGGCGATACGCCTTTACCCGTCGAAGTGGCGGTCCAGTTTGTGGTTGATCACCTCGCCCGTCCAACGGACGACGGCAAATGGGTGCATTTATTGCCAGCATCCATTGATGCTGCGCTTATCCGCGCAAAGGTCAAAGCCAAGCCGGGTGCGCTGGCCTATAACACCGTCAGTCATCGACTTTCGGTGCTGGGCAAATGGCATCGATTGAATAGCTGGGATAGCCCCACCGATGCACCGGCGCTCAAGAGCTTGCTACGCGAGGCACGCAAGGCGCAGTCACGCCAAGGGCTATCGGTGCGTAAGAAGACCGCCATCGTACTTGAGTCTCTACAGGCACTGCTGGCCACCTGCACTGATGGTCTTCGCGGTCAGCGTGACCGCGCCCTCCTCCTGCTGGCCTGGAGCGGCGGTGGCCGACGGCGTTCTGAGGTGGTGAACTTACAAATTAGCGATGTACGCCAACTGGATAACGACACCTGGTTGTATGCGTTGGGTGTGACCAAAACCAACACCGGCGGGGTCCGCAGAGAAAAGCCGCTACGCGGTCCCGCGGCTGAGGCACTTACCGCTTGGCTATTGGCAGCACCGGCGGAGTCAGGCCCTTTATTTCGACGTATGTATAAAGGAGACAAAGTTGGATCAACGGGTCTGTCCGCTGACCAGGTAGCGCGGATTGTTCAACGCAGAGCCAAATTGGCGGGCCTCGAGGGTGATTGGGCAGCGCACAGCCTTCGTTCGGGGTTTGTTACTGAAGCTGGGCGACAAGGCGTATCCTTGGGAGACGTCATGGCCATGACAGAACATCGTAGCGTAAGCACTGTGATGGGCTACTTCCAATCTGGTTCCTTATTGGAGAGTAAAGCGACGCGCTTACTGAAATAGGAGATCCTCGTGAAGCACACTGCTGAGGTGAAAAGTGGATAAATTTTTAAGGGTAAATCCCCTAGACACAGACGAAGTCGAGACAGAGAAGATCAAAGCATCACAGTCGGTTGCCGACAGTCAAATTAACTTGTTTGAAGTAATGGAGGACGTAATTCAAGCGAGCCAAATTTTTGAGGGATCCGGCCTCTCTAGTAATACCCTGCATTGCTACCGTATAGCATTAGCTCACTGGTCGGCATGGCTACAATTACGTTATGACCGAGCGTTGACCGCCGGCCCCCTACGCGAGGAGATCGTAGTTCAGTTCGTGCTTGATCACCTGGGAAGGCCCCAGGAAGATGGGAGTTTCGAACACCAGCTACCGCAGCACATAGATCAACTTCTAGTTACATCAGGTATCAAAGCTGAACTCGGTGCACTCTCTCACAACACAGTTAAACAACGGGTAAATGTATTGAGCTCATGGTGCAGGCATCATGGGTCGGATAACCCCTGTCTCGAACAGGCGGTAAAAAAAATGATGAAAAGAGCGCGCATAGAGCAGGAAGAATACGGTATCAAGCCGAGACAGAAGACTGTAGCCACCACCAAGTCTTTGAGAGCACTGCTGGCGACATGCACCGATGGAATCAGAGGCATACGCGATCGTGCCATACTCCTGCTCGCTTGGCATGGCGGCCGGCGACGATCCGCAGTGGCGAATTTGATGGTGAGTGAGTTTCACAAATCCAGCCAGGACGCTTGGGTATATGTCGAAGGCGACAGTAGTTCGACGCTTAACGACGAAGCCGGAGAGGCATTGTCAAATTGGCTAAAGGCAGCCGCTGTCAGCGACGGAGTGTTATTTCGTGGGTTACTGAGAGGGAGTAAAGTCAGCGCGAAGGGGCTAACCGGACACACAGTCGCGCGAATGATCCAAGAACGAGCGCGTTTAGCAGGCTTGGAAGGAGACTGGGGCGCTCATAGCCTTCGCGCAGGATTTATAACTGAGTCCGCTAATCAAGGCGTCCCCCTAAAAGACATTTTGGCAGTTACACGGCCGATGTCAGCGACGGCAATACTTCGGTACGTAGAGCTAAAAGAATGAATTATCACGTATTTAAGCCCAACCTGTGGCGTCTAAGTCTTGAACTGCAGATTATGAGAAATATATTGTCCAAGTTTTGGAGCTTTCGCAGTTGTCTCGTGGCAATCCCGAGACAACTCACCACCGTGTACTTTACCGTCACGGGTTTTTTTTAATCAGCGCCTCAAGCTGAGTATTGATCGCTTTCAACTCCCGAATCTCTTGATTTAAACAAGCGATTTTAGACCTAAGAACTCTTTTGCTCTGCTCAGCCCGCGCCACGATCATCGCGGCCGGCCGATCTCCGATACTTGGGGCATCACTAAAGTTATAAAGAGTCTGAGTCTCTAATTTGTGAGCATTCATACGCCACAGAGCCTGCCACGTGACACTCTGAGACTCGTACGCCTGGACGTCGTCGCTCCCTAAGGTAGTAGGCGTTTTGTTTGTTTCGCCGTTCACATGACTTGGTGGGATTTTCAAACCTTGGAAATTGTCTCGGTTAAGGTCCACTGCCTGTGCCAATTGGTCTTCTAATTGAGCATTCTTCAACTCGAGCTCTGGCACGATATACAGCATAAGCCTTTGTATTTCCTCAATCAGCTCCGCCGGGGCGACGGCTGTGAGCACTACCTGCATTTCTTGGATAGATGTAAGCACATTGGCGTAAGCCGACTCTCTTTTAACCAAAGGAGGTCGCGCCAAATTGAGTTTAATCTCGCTAAGATGCGTATCGATCTGAGCGCATGAAAACCCTGCCCCAACTTCTGCGAGAATGGCAGAAACAGTAGGTGATCTACCCGTTCGAATAATTTTTTCTCGTGCTACCAAAATTGTTAATAAATTAGGCGTCACGCTGCACCTCCGCTCTCATCGGATAACAACAGAAAACCAGACCACTTGACGTGCCTGCATCTAAATGAATGCACATTGCGAGTAATAAATGCTCCGGGCCGAATCTATTACACCACCATCACTGCCTGCACAGAACAATTACGGTTGACTCCATTGTGCGCGTTCGCGAAAATGTGTATTCCTTTCCCTGCAGATCCGCAGATTCTAAGCTGAGTTCGCGTATGCTTTTTACAATTGCATCGAAAACTATAAGATGCCTTGCGCACATACAAGGGCCATGGAGATTTTGGGGAAAGGCGATCGTTATAACGACATATCACTTTAAAATCGTGCTGTTTTTGTACCATGAATTGTAGCTCACCCAGTATATGCAGAAAGAGAACTCTCAACTCACGAATTTCATCTGTTTTACCCAGGCCCGATACCAAGTCTCTGAATTCGCTAAATTCTGCCTATAATACCGAGCCTCCCGCTAAGTTTGGCCAGTCGCGATGTGCCAACTTCATTCGAAGAATGAGCGTAGGCCAAAGCCACTGGACAAAAAACAAATTTTTGAGACTTGGTATTGAGGTTGTTGGTCAATAAATCAATATTCGATAAACAACACATATGCTCTTTGAGAAATTTTTTCTCAATTTCCTTGCACGTCTGCTCAACCGTTTTCCTGCGAATAGTGAAATCGACTCCGTCTCTCGCGGGAATGAATGTGGGATTGGCTAACCATACAACCTTTTGAATAAACCTGCGATCGCGCGCGCGCTCATCGGGCTGGGGTTGCTGTGTCAATTGCTCCAATATGTCTCCAACCCAAATTCGCCCAGACGAGCTTGAGTAGTAACGTATTGCCTCAGGTTGCCGAGCCACAGCCAGCTCATTTACAGCGTGATACCATCTTGATAAACGCTCTCCATTGCGCTGCAGCATCTCCACGACTGATGACCCATCGCGCATTTTTAGCTCAGTCACCATGTCTACACATATGAATCCACATGTTTGGCACTGCGTATCCTTCTTCAGATTCAGTTGCTCCCGCGCGAAGCCGTTGATGTAATTTTTGGTACACATCGCACACGCGGTGGCCAAGGCGCAGTTGTGAATTGAGCAAAACCCATGATGTCTGATCATGTGAAATACGGAGTGATACCCAAAACGAATGCACTGCGGGCAAAAAACCAGTTCTTTCCTTACATCTCGCATGCGATATGCGGGTGCTGGGCCAACCGGCAGATTACTGACACTCATAGGCATGTGCGGCGCCACCCGGTCTATAAAATCATCTCGCTGCCAACCGCACAGCGTACCAACAGAGACCAGCGGGCTACCGAAAAATTTCGATACCTCTGCCGGACTCATAAAGTTGATGCGGGATATTTTAAGGAAAATTGATACAGCCGATTCAAACGGCATCACACCAACTTTGGGGTAGAAAAGCGTCCTCATATATCCCCCATGCTTACCTTTCTGCAAAATTGGTCCAAATTACTTTGTTTGACAGCATCCTCCACCAGATCGGCAGGTACCGAAAGAGACTCTCGGTCCTCATGACTGCAGATCAAATAGATATAAGCTACAGATTGAGTGACGTGCTCCATGGGCAAGTTTTTGACGTATTTCCCGCTTACGACTTTTGACATTGAGTCCCACAGTTGATCCGACAGACTGCCCATTCTGAATCCATTTCGGTAGGCCTTGGGTAGCACTTCTTCGGTGAAACTGATCGCTGAATGGGATGAGCCGCAGGTATCGTACAAACTAAGAATCGTGTGAAGATCCTTTTTACTTGTAACGCCGTGCAGAGGTTTGATGTCGGTAAAAAACCTCCCTACGATATGTCTGCCGCTACCATTTTGAAGATAATCGCTGATTGCGCCCTCAACCGTCGGCATAGCAAACGAAACAACGGTCAATGTAATTTTATGTTGACGCAATCTATTATAAATGTCCGCTAACTGGTCAAAGTCACGTGCTGACAGGCGTTGAAGCTCGTCGACGATCATGACTATCTGATTCGCTCCATGCTCTCCTGCTCTGAGCTTAAATCTTTCAATAAGCATCGATTGACGTTCAATAAAACTCACCCGAGAATTTGGCTTAATACCTTCCAGCTCTAACAACTGATGCACAACAGACGAGTATTGAGTGTTCAAAGTTCGGTTAGTAGCAACCAACATAAACACGTATATATTCTTGAATTTTTTAGGTATTCCGATAACCAGCGCTTCGCAACAGCGTGTTTTTCCTATTCGAGGTTCGCCCGTAAAAACAACACCTGTTTTTCGCATTAAAACCTTGAAGCAAACATTTTCTATCACATACTCCATGGTTGGGGTATTGAGTTGGTATTCTGTACTCAGTAATGGATGATTATAATTCAAGAGACATCCTCATCGAATAACCCCAGCTTTGCCCAGCGCTCCGATCCTTTAGTTTTATTGCTTACGCTTGGCTTGTCAGCGGTGATGGAAATACAATCACCGACCACATCATCAACCTCTGATTGCAGGCGTTTCCTTTCTGAGTTGTTCCCAGGGCTGGCGTTTTTTTTAAGGTGGTTAGCCCAGGCAATGACTGGATTCTGACCTTCTATTACCTGAAGTTGCTTTTTTGCCATTGCCCGGTTGATTAGCTTCCTAGTCATCATGCTGTGTTTTATCTCTCTCCATGCCGCCTCAACCGTCACAACGCCAAAGAAGACACCATCTTCAAGGTACACCTCAACTTGTCGATAGTCATGTGGGTCTATTCGCACCATGACCGCTTTATCGATTAAACCAGGCGTATCGGAAAGTTGTGGACTGGTATAAAGCGCTTGGTCAAGCTTTATTCGCGGACGAATACCCTTTTTAACACTCCCCGTTACTTTCGCCTCGCGGCTCATACTACCTAACGCCACGCTATTCAAATATCCCACATCACTGATGGGCTTAAGAAAACTAGTATCAGCAATATATTCGCGCAGAACATCTAATGGACTATTCGCTTTGTTTTTTCCTCCTTGAGGTACTCCATTGTAATTTGCGGTGTACGCATCCATTACCTCTAATGCTACATCCACGTCGATTTGATAGTACACGGCAGCCTCCTCCGGGGATTCGGCCCTGCCATCTCCGGCGCTTGGCGAACTACCAGTGGTCGATAGAGATTGATGCATCACTCTACTCTCTATCCTGTTGAATAATCCCTCTACACACGATCTTCTAGCAGGCTGCGCCAGCGGGCCGAAGTTCAGAGTAAACCCTAGGGTGTTGAGCGCGACGTCGTAGACCTTATCCGCGTGATGCTGCATAGCATTATCTAGGGCTACGCAGCCCCAAATATGATATTTTAACTCCGGAATTACATATGACGGCATCCCCGCTGTAAAGTTATACTCCAAGTCTTTAATAGAAAAAATGGCACGTGGTTGCCAGCTTCCCATGTAGGCCTCGCAAATCAAGTCTACTAGATCTTGAGCACGTATTTCGCTGGAAAAAACAAATTTTATTGCCAAAACCGCTTTACTACGCTTGCAAATGGCTGCGATCAGCCATATCCGTTTGATAATATCGGTCGTGGTACTGCGACGCCCGCCATGCATCTTTAATACAAAAAATGAATCCATGTGATGAGCATCAATTTCGATCACGTCAAATACGTCACTCCCTTTTAAAAACGGCTCGAAGCCGGTTCCAACTTTACTATTAATTTGTGCCGATCGTCCCCCAGTAACTAACGCAGCTCTAGCGAAGTCATCGCATAAGATGCGATCTATGTAAGTACGAATCGTTCTATTCGCCGCCTGCTGCTTAAAAAAAGGCCATTCTGTAGATTTAACACCGTAAGCTGTACACATAGTATAGAACACGTTGCACAGATGGTTTTTTTCAAACTTACGGCCATGCGTGTGTTTTTCACCCTTCCGTAAAACGGCTTTTGCAAACGCCTCCGCAAGCTCTGGATATTTTTCTAGCGTTAGTCCCAACGCTCCGCTCAATCCGCCTTGCTGCTCGCTCCGACTTGCCTCAAGGGGCTTTGTACGCGCGTAAGCTTTCAAGCGCTGTTCAGGTATGAGCGCGACCTCACCGAAGTACTTGCCATCTTCATTTATAGTGGTATACCTACTGAATAGGCGGCATATTTCACTTTCTGATATGCCAGTAATTTCCCGAATTTGTCGCCCTGGCACACCGTCAAGTTTCAACTCCATTGCTTTTAACCGACTCAGATAATGTATTACATCTTCGGCGCTTAGCAAGTTTCGGTCGACTTTCTGAAAGCCAATTTTCTCAAATAATTCCCTGGTGGTTTTATTTCTCATTTAACCACCACTGTGCATTTATTTCGAAAATAGTATTTTCGTAACTTACTGAAATTTTTGACTCAACGACCATTCTGAAAAAAACCAGCAAACCCAAATTTTGATCATATAGTCGCACCGCAGAGAGATAACTTTTTAAGCTTCCCTGTCGATAGGTTTGTATATGTAACTGCGCTGTTTCTACTAGACCCGATGGTATATAGGCATTCCTGCCGCCATTTAAGAAACTTGACAACCTTAACAGAGGAAAAATTTTGGGTACGTGGGGTAACCAGTGCTCGTCGTTGAATTCGAGATACTGGTACTTTAAGTTTTTGGCCAGCTGTTTATTTTGTTCATAGTTTTCCGAAAAACCGTTTGTTCTGAGAACATGAAGTTCTGTTGGTCCTTCGAAAGGAATTACTTCGACGTGATAGTCTATCCGATGATCTACCCCACCTGCGTTGACGATCTTTGTTCCGGGTTCAAAACTGAACGTTTTGATAGCTGGAGAGTATTCTAAATTCAGCAGCCAATGAGCTAGTTGACGATCGCTTCCTAGCCGCAAAATTTTGTTGACTTTTAGGCTAAATACCACCCATAAATTTCCAAAATATTTGCCACGTTGCGTGAAATACGAGGTTCTACTTTTTTTAGGCATAGCCACTCCCAGAAACAGGTCGTGGAAATGCTGATCCCTTATCTCAATTCCTTATGCTGGGGCATTCCGAATATTCCGTACAAGCAAATATAGACCTGGTCGCCTGGCAGCGCAAATTTCGGTTTGATTGATAGTCCTGTACACGGATACGGTAATGAACCCTCAGTAATCCGATGCTGACATGGATTTGGTACGCAAGCTGTTTAATCCGCTGTATCAGTCGGGGCTCCAAATCATCATTACCGAGCATGCCAATCCACGGGATGATGGTTCCAATAGTCTCAAGTAGATGCGCCGTGGAGCCAGCCACCTGCATTCGTGCCGGAGGGCTAGCGTCTCAAAAAGTGAGATAGCGCGCTAACGGGTAGTGGAATGCATTGGCCTCCACAACTCTCAAGGAATGACGAATGGCACGCTCACCCTTTTTGCGCAAGCGTTCAGGGCAGCACCAAGCCTGGGATACAGACACTGGCTCCGATAGGAGCAATGCTCATAATTTCTTCATTCCCCGTCATTCGCTAACCTGAGGCTTCAGACCAATCGGGTGCATGCAGTGATGAACGACAAGCAACGCAAACAGCTCAGGAAGCTCCGCAAAAAAGCGAATATTTCGGTCAAACATGCTGCTCTGTGGGCACACGTAGAGCCGCGTACCTGGCGTTCATGGGAAACATCGAATGTCAAGGGATCTGCTCGATCTCCCTCACCAGCTGCACTCTGGAGCTTCTTTGCAAGAGCAGGCCTTGAGATGCCCAAAGAATTAAAGCCGCTGGTGTCGCCGGCACCGCTAGGACGAGCGCTATCTATTTCTTCGTACAAGGGAGGGGTTGGGAAATCGCCTCTAACGGTAAACGTTGCGGCCTGCTTGGTTAATCTTTCTTACCGGGTTGCGATTGTTACCGACGATGGGGTCTATCGTGGGATGCGCGGTGCTGGACGGTCTCCCCAGCCAGGAAGTTTGGTGAGTAAAATCGACTTCTACGATGAGCGTGAGTTGATTACCTTCCCTGCGGCGGTCAAGCGGATGAAGAAAGAAATCCGTGACAACGTGACTCTCGCCCTTCCGCAAGATCGTAAAGATGCCAAATTCCTTTACGGCCACATCATTGAGACTGTCGAGCACAAGGAGAAAGCTACCGAAAAGCTGTCCGAGCTTATTACTCGGTACGACTACGTTCTGATCGATGTGAACGTAGACATTGAGTTGATCCGTCGATACGCGGATCTCGTCGCGATCGTTCTCGACAGCCACTGCCTGATGTCTATCCAAAGCGCAGGAGCGTTTGCGGCTGCATTGCGACGCATCAAATGCCGGGAAACGTCGCCTGCATATTTTGGCTTGATTACAAACAACGATGTAGGTGCGGTCAGTCCAGAGCTGGAAGAGTACGTCGGCGATCTGCCGGCCTTGGATGATTCGCTACGAGCGGAGTTTGAAGATGCTCGGCATACGTATACTCGGCGTCGAGAGGCCATCCTTAAAGCTATCGGCGAACTGGAGTTGCCCACCCTTACAACTGAGCTGACGGCAGCCCACAGGGTCGCAATCGAGATTTATAACAAGGATAAGGCGTTCATGGAGGGGTATAGCTATTTCCACTCTTTGGCCGACGTTGCCCCTGATTCCCATGCAGCCAGGGAGATGCGCCGCCTAACGGATGAGCTAATCAACTTCAGAATGTGATGCTCCTCTTCAATTTGAACCCGGCGGCAGTAATGCTTAGCAATAGGCTCTGCGCCGCTTTCTGCCCAAAAGGAGATTCGCCGTCTGACCTGCAGATTTCCGGTCTGGCCCGGTGGATAGAAGATCGTAAGCGCTCCATAAACCCCACCTGTTCAAAAATAGGCGGCGCGCTTAGCTAGGCGATGCGGGCGAACAGTTCCACG